>CAZWAY010000023.1:59551-79659 GCA_964631945.1 uncultured Planctomycetaceae bacterium | reverse complement strand
CGCGGCCAGCGCCTGGGCATCTTCTCGGGCTCGGGCGTGGGCAAGTCGACCCTGCTCGGACAGGTGACGCGCGGCACCGACGCCGACGTGCTGGTGGTGGCGCTGGTGGGCGAGCGCGGCCGCGAGGTGCGCGGCTTCCTGGACGAGGTCCTGGACGAGCGCACGCGCGCGCGCGCCGTCACGGTGGTCGCGACCTCGGACCGCTCGCCGATCGAGCGCTTCCTGGCGCCCTTCGTGGCCGTGACCGTGGCGGAGTCCTTCCGCGACGCCGGCCTGGACGTCCTGTTCGTGATGGATTCCGTCACGCGCTTCGCCGCGGCCGCGCGCGAGATCGGCCTGGCGGCCGGCGAGCCGCCCACCGTGCGCGGCTACCCGCCCAGCTTCTTCGCCACCGTGCCCAAGCTGGTCGAACGCCTCGGTCGTTCCGCGCGCGGCAGCATCACCGGGCTCCTGACGGTGCTGCTCGACGCCGACGACCCGAACGAACCCGTGGCCGACACCCTGCGCGGCCTGCTGGACGGACACGTCTACCTCTCGCGCGAGCTGGCGCAGCGCGGGCACTTCCCGGCCATCGACGTGCTGGCGAGCCTGTCGCGCCTGATGAACGCGGTCGCCAGCCCGCGCCACCGCGCGCTGGCCCAGGCGCTGCGCGAAGCCCTGGCGCAGTGGCGCGAAGGGCGCGATCTGGTCGAGATCGGCGCCTACAAGCCCGGCACGAACGAGCGCCTCGATCGCGCGCTCACGCTCGTGCCCGGGATCGAGACCTTCCTGCGTCAGGACGTGAGCGAACGCTCCAGCCTGGACGAGACCCTGGCGCGACTCGAGGCCCTGCTGGCGCAGCCCAGGGCCGCGCCGCTCCCGCTGGCGAAGCCGGGCGCGCGCGCGCCGGCCGGCAAGCCCGGGGGTAGGCCGTGAAGCGCCGCTTCGACTTCCGCCTCGAGCGCGTGCGCCGCGTGCGCGACCTGGAGGAACGCGTGGTGCGCGCCGAGCGGGCCCAGGCCGAGGGCCTGGCGCGCGCGGCCGAGGCCAGCCGCGATCGGGCCCGCAGCGTCCTGGAGGAGTCGCGCGCCTGGCTGCGCTCGATCCTGGCCGGCACGCTCGAGCCCGCGCGCGTGCTCAGCACCCAGCGCGCCCTCGACGACGAGCTCGCGAGCCTGCGCCGACGGGTCGAGTCGGCGCGCACGCTGCGCACGCAGGCCGAACGCATGGCCGCCCTGCAGCGCGAGCGCAAGAGTGCCGTGCGCGCCCTGGACGAGCTGCGCGAGCGCGCCCGGCGCCGGCACGCGGCGGCGCTCGAGCACGCCGACAACGCCACGCTCGACGAGGTCGCCCAGCGCCTGGCCGAACGCGAGCGCAGGGAGCGTCGCGACGGGCGGGGAGAAGTCGGGAAGGGAGAAGAAGCTTCCAGATCGGGCCCGAGCGCGACCGATCACAGCCCGGACCCGTCCCCCGAGCGCGCCCCATGAGTCCCTTCCCGCGAGCCAGAGAGCTAGGTGCCTTCGCGCTGCTCGGCGCGCTCGTCGGCACCCCGGGCACGGCTCAGGAGCACGGCGCTGCCCAGGATCACGGCGCTGCTCAGAAGCACGCCGCCGAGGCCCCCGCCAGTTCGCACCAGTCGGGCAATCCGCAGCGTCCGCCGTTGCTCTCGATCTCGCGCCAGGAGACGCGCGAAGGCCCGCGCTGGTCGGTGCTGTGCGAAGAGACGCCGCTGGACGAGTTCCTGCGCGCGCTGGCCAAGAAGTCGGGGCTCGCGCTGGAGGGCAGCGAGCTCGTGCCGTTCGGCGCGCGCGTCTCGGTCGATCTCGATCGGCGCCCCCTCGAGCAGGTGCTGACCTTCGTGCTGGGCAGCCAGGGCCTGCGGCACGAGCTGGCGCGCGGCGCCCTGCGCCTGTACCCCGTCAGCGACGACCCGGCCGAGCTGCTGCGTCTGGCGCAGGATGCCTGGCGCACGGTCGAGGCCGAGGGCGAGGCCGAGGGCAACGAGCAGGCCGCCGGGCGCGCCAAGCTCGCGCAGGGCAACCTGGCCGAGGTGCGCGGCGACCTCGAGGGCGCCTACCGGCTGTACGCCGAGCTGGCCGAGCAGGACGGCGGCGAATCGGCCGAGGCCACCTTCCGCGCCGGACGCGTGCTGGAGCGCCTCGGACACTGGGCCGAGGCCGCGCAGCACTTCCGCACGCTGGCCGGCCGCGACGACGCCAGGGCCTTCCACGCGCGCGCGCGACTGGAGCTCGCGCGCGCCTCGATCGAGCTCGGCGACCCGCAGAGCGCGCTGCACGTGCTCAACTTCCTGGCGGCGAACTTCGCCACCACCGACCCGGCCGAGCTGGCCGAGCGCCGCCTGGTGCGCGCGCGCGCCTGCAACGCCACGCACGAGTACATCGAGGCGCTGCGCACGCTCGAGGAGGGCGAGATCGTCGCGGCGCCCGCGGCCGCGGCGCGCACCCTGGAGATCCGCGCGGTGGCCTTCGAGGGCCTCGGTTACGAGGTCGAGGCCGCGCGCGCCTGGCTGATCTTCGCGCGCGAGGCGGCCGGAGCCGAGGAGCGCGGCGCGGCCTTCGCCAAGGCCGCCACGCTCTCGCTGACCGCCGGCGACGAGCTCGGCACGCTCTTCATCTGCCGCGAAGCCGCGCGCTCGGGCGCCGACGAGGGCCTGGGCGCCAGCATGCGCGCCGCGCGCCTGCGCCTCGGCCTGGACGAGGAGGACGCGCCCACCACCATCCAGGAGCGCCTCGAGCTGGCCGAGTCGCTGCTCGCGCGCAAGGAACTGCGCAAGGCCGCCGGACTGTTCGAGGGCCTGTACCTCGCGCGCGGCGCGCTCTCCGAACCCGACCAGGCCCGCGTCCTGACCGGCTGGTCGCGCGTCCTGCTCGACCGCGCCGGCCTCGGACCCGCGCTCGACGTCCTGGCCAAGGCCCGCGCCGCCTTCGAGGACCCGATGGCCGCCCAGACCCTCGACCTCGCCGCCGCCGCGCTGCTCGAGAGCGAGGGCCGCTTCGACGAGGCGGCCGAGGCGTACCGCGGGAATTACTGAGGCTCACCTCAGGAGTCGCGGACCCAGCTCTCCGAGGGCGGAGGCCAGGTCTCCTTTCGTCGCGGGCCCTCTTTTCCCGTGCCGAACGTGAACGACGATGACCGCCCGTCCGTCCACGGCGAAGAGCACGCGGTAGTCGCCGACGATCCGGTGGCGAATCTCGATCTCGAACGAGGCCCGCTCGGGCACCCGTGCGCAGCGCCCCGGAAACGCCCCGAGGGACCGAATCGCCCCGAAGATCCGTTCCACCCAGCGTTCCGCGTCCAGCGGCGTTCCGCGTGCAGCGATCCAGGCTCCAATGTCCGAGACGTTCTCCGAGGCCGCTCGAGTCAGACGGACCTCGAACCCTTCTTCCTTCGCAGACCGAGGCGCTTCCTGATCTCGGCCTCGGCCTCCGTGAGCGCCAGGGTTCGACCCGCCTTCATGTCCTCGATCCCCCGCCTGATGCCCTCCAGGGTCTCCGCCTTCTCCACCTGTTCCGCCAAGCGCTCGAAGACATCGACGCCGATCAGCACGGCCTTCGGGCGGCCGTCCACGGTCAGGACTTGCGACCGGCCGGAGGTCTCGAGGCGCCGGAGCAGCTCGGTGGAGTTGCGCTTGAACTCGGTCAAGGTGTGGATGTCGCTGGGATGGATCATGACGGGCGCTCCGTAGCCTGAGCATCTCTAAAGCATCGATAAAGATGCTATCGAGGACCCGCGCCGTCCGCAACGGGACGGCGGCAGTGGGCTCGACCACCCTCGTGGCCGAACACGGCGGGAAGGGGAGGGATGCGTGGATCACGCCTCGACGACCCTCGCCGCCGCCGTCGGTTGCGGGCACGGTCGGAGAACCTGATTCAGCGCTTCTCGCTCGGGTTGGCCTCCTTCCTCGAGCGAGTTCATCCGGGCTTGGTTCTCGCGCTTGCCCCCCATCGGCCACCTGCCCAGACTCTCCGACCGCAGGGTCTACCCCTTCCCGAGTCACCCAGAGGGAGTTGCAGCGTGCCGCGAGGTTCGAAGAAGCCGAAGGAGGCCGCGGTCGTCCGCGAGACCCCGTCCTACGTCCATCCGGAGGCGCAAGTCCTGCTGCGGCCCGAGGTCGGGACGCAGGCACAGTTCCGGAAGAAGAAGGAGCCGCGGCAATACCGCTACGACTCGTCGCTCGCGCCGCAGCTCTCCTGGGACGGGCGCAACTGGGCGCGTGAGGCCGGGGAGTGGCTGCTGAAGTGCATCGAGGAGGCGGCGAAGCTGCCCGCGCCGCACGAGTTTGCCGTGGCGCAGAAGATGAAGCGGCCCGACGGCGCCGACATCGTCGTGCGCGGACTCGCGGACGCCGTGCGCGAGCTCAAGGGGCTGAGCCAGCCGTTCCTGGACTGGGCCGGCAAGGCCGAGCGGCTCTCGTTCCAGGTGCCGAGCCTGCCACTCTTCGTACACGAGCGGCTCTCGACGCGGGCGATCTTGGAGACGCTCAAGGGGCACCGGCGGAGCCAGGAGAACCAGCACGACATCTTCGAGCTCTTCTCCGACCCCAAGCACTCGATCGCCGACCAAGTCCTAAAGGCCTACGAGCACAAGGACGACTGGGTCAATCGCCTGATTCTCGGTGACTCGTTGGTCGTGATGAACTCGCTGCTCGCCTACGAGGGCATGGCCGGGCAGGTGCAGATGATCTACATGGACCCGCCCTATGGCGTGAAGTTCGGCTCGAACTTCCAGCCGTTCGTGCGGAAGCGCGACGTCAAGCACAATGACGATGGAGACCTCACCCGCGAACCGGAGATGGTCAAGGCATACCGGGATACGTGGGAGCTCGGGCTGCACTCGTACTTGACGTACATGCGGGATCGGTTGCTGCTGGCGCGTGAGCTGCTCTCGCCGAGCGGTAGCATCTTCGTTCAGATCAGCGACGAGAACCTGAGTTCAGTGGCAGATCTCTTGGACGAGACGTTTGGGCTAGAGAATCGCGTAACGATCATTCCATTCCGCAAGAAGACGATGCCGCTGGGCGCCAAGCACCTGGAAGGAGTCGTAGACTTCCTGCTCTGGTACGCGAGAGACAAGGAAGCTCTCCACTACAGCCCATTGTTCGAACCAATGATTGTAGAGAGAGACTCGCACTGGAACTACGTGGAGCTTCCCGATGGATCCCGGCGCAAGATGACAAGAGACGAGATCAATAGTCATCGGCTGCTTCCCGCCGGCGCGACTCCCTTTCAGCTGGTGTCCTTGTATCCAGCGGGAGTGAATCAGTCGGGCCTTTTCCCTTTCACATTCAGGGGAAAAGAGTACAGACCCCCTCCGGGGAATAGTTGGTTCACGCACCCGGAGGGCATGAAGCGCCTTGGCGAGTTGGGCCGCTTAGAGCCGTATGAAGATGGAGAGACGCTCAGGTACGTCCTCAAGTACACAGACTCGCCGGTCACGTCCCTCACCAATCTTTGGGCAGACACATCGGCCCCGTCAGACAAGGTATATGCCGTTCAGACAAGCACGAAGGTTGTGCAGCGATGCCTAATGATGGCTACCCGACCCGGCGACCTCGTGTTGGATCCCACGTGTGGGTCAGGCACTACCGCATTCGTGGCCGAAGCTTGGGGACGACGCTGGATTACTATCGACACTAGCCGTGTACCGCTCGCCCTAGCACGCCAACGCCTCTTGACTGCGACCTTCCCCTACTACGAACTCCAGGATGAAAGGCGCGGCCCCGTCGGTGGGTTCGTCTACAAGCGAAGACAGAACGCAAGAGGTGCAGAGGTCGGGGGTATTGTCCCATACACGTCGAAGGGGAGCTTGGCGAACGAAGAACCTACTCAAGAAGAGGTGTTGGTCGATCAGCCTGAAGTCAGCTCCAAAGTCACGCGCGTCACCGGCCCCTTTGTAGTCGAGGCCACAATCCCGACGCCCGTCGACTGGGAAGGCGACGGCGTCGAGGACTCCGGCGTCGACGCGCGTTCTTACCGCTCCTTCGTCGAGCGCATGCTCGAAGTCCTGCGGCGCTCGCCCGTGCTCCAGCTCGGCGGCGGGAAGTCGGTCACGCTGCGGAACGTGCGCGCCCCGGCCAAGACCCTGTCGCTCTCGGCCGAGGCGCTGGTCGCGAACGGAGTCGACAAGCCCGTGGCCTTCGTCTTCGGCCCGGAGAACGGCGCGGTGAGCGAGAAGCTCGTCTACGAGGCCGCCAAGGAAGCCTCGGCCAAGCGCTACACGCACCTGTACGTCGTCGGCTTCGCGATCCAGCCCAACGCGCGCGGCCTGATCGACCAGTCCGAGGCCGCGATGGGCATCCCGGCCACCTACGTGCAGGCGACGCCCGACCTCCTGATGGGTGACCTGCTCAAGAACATGCGCTCGAGCCAGATCTTCAGCGTCTGCGGCCTACCCGACGTGAAGCTGCACCGCGCAGCGCCCAAGGACGGCTCCGGTCAGCGCTACCAAGTGGAGCTCATTGGCCTCGACACCTTCGACCCCATCACGATGGAAGTCGACCACCGCCAAGGCGACGACGTCCCCGCCTGGCTGCTCGACACCGACTACAACGGCCTGTGCTTCCACGTCTGCCAAGCGTTCTTCCCCCGCACCGCCGCCTGGGACGACCTGAAGCGCGCGCTCAAGGGCCAGTACGAGGACTCGGTCTGGGACCACCTGGCCGGCGCGAAGAGCGCGCCGTTCGAAGCAGGCGAACACGGGCAGGTGGCGGTGAAGGTGATCGACGATCGAGGGAACGAGCTGCTGGTTGTAAAGGCTCTTGTGGGCAAGGCCAATGACTAGGTTTGAGCACCATTATCTGCAGTTCTCGCAACGAGCCCAAGACAGCTGGATCCTGGGAAACTTCATGGCCGCTCAAGCCAGCAAGAGGCTGGAAGAGGCAAGAGAGAAGGACAAGCTGGATGGCGGTACCGGTCTGAGCTTTCCAGTTATTGCCGGCGGATTCTCTGTCCGCGACCCTGAGACCGGAATCCTCGGTGACCCAGCCAGTGCTCAGATTCTCACTGCGACTCGGGAACTGCACACACAACGCCTTGTTGAGTCACAGTTTCAATGGATGCTCGTCGCCCAATTCGAGTCGTTCCTTGACTACCTAAGAGACATTGTTGCCGAGATCAGGTTGGTCTTGATGCTGCGTAGAGGTGAGCGTCCGGCCGACATCGATGTGGCGTTCAAGCAAAAGAGGGCCAAGATAGAGTCGATGCGCCTAGCCTCCCTGCTGAGAAACGTGCGCAGCAATAATGGCGAGCTCGAGAAGCTGGAGAAGGCTAACAAGGCTGGCAAGGACTACACCTTCCTGGTCTGCCTTATTGCTCAGATACGCAATACAATAGCACATTCTCTAACTGTCGTTCCGTCCGAGCTGGCGACTGGCGCAAGAGGCGGTACGGGCCTTGACGAACAACAGAAGGCGTGGATGGGCCGATTCATTAGGTATACCGGACCCGACCGCGCTCGAGTGTCTCTCGTTCGATTCAATGACGTGCGAATAGGCACTAGTGATTGGAGCTGGGGAATTGAGACCCTCTGCGAATATGCACAGCTGATCTGCAGCCGCTGCAACGAGATGAAGGCGCCAGCATGAACCGCATCGAGGTCAGGGAGCAGGAAGGAGCTCATAGGCATGGTCGAGGACAAGAAGTCGGGCTGGAGAGCTAGACTCGCGGAGACCAACGCATGATCCGCAAAGTCGTCCTGCGCCGCTTCAAGGGCTTCAAGGAGGTCACCTTCGACCTCCCGGGGCATGTCGTACTCGCCGGGCCGAACAACACGGGCAAGACCACCCTCCTGCAGGCCATCGCGGCTTGGGATCTCGCCCTCCGCCACTGGCGCCAGACGTCGGACTCCAAGAAGCACAAGGGTCACTACTCCAAGGCTCCGATCGCCAGGCAGGCGTTCCTCGCCGTTCCCCTGCGCTCGTTCGACTTGCTCTGGCATGAGCGCGCCTACGACAAGGCGAAACCGATCGAGATCGAGGTGCAGGGGAACTCCGGTTGGAACGTGACGATGGAGTTCCTGCCTGACACGACCGAGCAAATCCATGTCCGGCCGACCAAGCTGCACAACGCCGATGACGTCAGCGATCGAGGCGTGCGCACGGTCTTCGTGCCGCCCATGAGTGGAGTGGCCCTCGAGGAGCCGCTCTACGCGAATCAGGCGACGCTGGACGCAATGCTGGCGCGAACCCGGGCAGGCGATGTCCTGCGCAACCTCTTGTTCCAGGCGAGCCAGGACGAGCGGGCTTGGCGCGAGATCAAGGCCACGATCGATCGGCTCTTCGGGTACGAGTTGGTGACCCCCGCGGCGGCCGGCGCCTTCATCCAAGCAGACTTCAAGGCGCGCAAGGATGGCCCGGCGTTCGACCTCATGGGATCGGGCAGCGGCTTCCAGCAGGTCCTGATGCTGTTGTGCTTCCTGCACACGCGACCGGGTTCGGTGCTGCTCCTCGACGAACCCGACGCGCACCTACACGTCGTCCTCCAAGACGCGATCTATGGCGAGCTGAAGTCGGTTGCTGCACAGAAGAACTCACAACTCGTGATCGCGACGCACTCGGAGGTCATCGTCAACGCGGCAGGCGTGGACGAGATCCGTGTCACGTTCGATCCGAGCCGGCCTTTGGCAGACCACCATGGCAAGGCCAAGGAGAACCTGCGCAGGGCTCTGCGCTGGGTCACCAACGTCGAGATCGCCCAGGCACAGACGGCACCGGGCATCTTGTACCTCGAGGACTACACCGACCTGGAGATTCTCCGAGCGTGGGCGCGGCGATTGGATCATCCGGCGCACAAGCTGCTCACGGTCGACCTGTTCTGGCGCAAGACGGTGGCTGAGCCCGGGCCAGGGCAGGATGGAGTTCGCGCGAGGGATCACTACGAGGCTCTGAAGCTCGTTCGGGATCTTCCCGGTCTTCGTCTGGTCGATGGGGACTCTCGTCGCGAGATCGACAGCACGCCGATCACGGGCAAGGGGCTGCAGAGACTGCGCTGGCGGAGATATGAGATCGAGAGCTACCTCGTCCACCCCGAGACGCTCGGGCGCTTCGTCGAAGCCAGCACAGGAAAGGACGAAGCTGGTCCGCACCTCGCCGCCCTCGCTTCGTACCTGCAGGAGAACCTCCCGCCCGCCGTACTGCGTGATCCACTCGGACAGAACGACTACCTGGACGCGACCAAGGCTCGAGAGTCGATCCTACCACCTGCGCTCGAGGCGGCCGGCTTGCCGGGGTTCCCCTACACCCGCTACCACGAGATCGCAGCCGTGATGCAGCCCGAGGAGATCCACCCCGAGGTCGTCGAGAAGCTCGACGCGATCTGCAAGGCCTTCGGTCGATGAATCAGTTCGAGGTCAAGGAGCCGATCCTCAACTCGCCCTTCGCGGAGCCCCAGGAGCACTGGTGGATCGAGGAGGGCAAGGAACCGCTCCGCCGGCCTGGTCGCCGGAAGGCCATGTACTTCTACCGACCTCCGTCGAAGGGGCTCGAGGCCGAGAAGGAGGAGGGCGCGGGCACGGCGATCGAGCTCCTGATCGTCAACATGATCCGTGCGCGCGTGCGCAGCTGGCGCGAGCAGGGGTATCCGGGCGTCACGCGCACGACGCTCGAGCTGCTCCAGTACTGGCAGCGCGAGGGGCGCAAGCAGCGCTTGTTCTTCGCGCAGATCGAAGCAGTCGAGACGATCCTCTTCCTGACCGAGGCGCGCGCGGACTTGCGGCAAGGGATCGAGATCCCGTGGGACAATCCCAGCGCGGAACGGCAGGCCGAGGGGATCAAGGCCTTCCGGCGCTACGCCTGCAAGATGGCGACGGGCAGCGGCAAGACGACCGTGATGGGCATGCTGGCGGCCTGGAGCATTCTCAACAAGATCAACGATCGCTCGGACGCACGCTTCTCGGACGCGGTGCTCATCGTCTGCCCGAACGTGACCATTCGCAGCCGCCTGCAGGAGCTCGGACCTGGGCTCGGCGAGGGAAGCCTCTACCGCACGCGCGACCTCGTCCCTGCACACCTGATGGCCCAGCTCGCCCAGGGCAAGCTGGTGGTCACCAACTGGCATGTCTTCGAGCCGCAGACGACGCAGGTGGCAGGCGTCAGCGCCCGGGTGAACAAGGCGGGCAAGCCGGTGCGGACGGTGGAGACTTTGACCATCGGCGCCAAGACCACGACGGCGCGCGGGAGCCGCTACATCACGCTCGAGGACCTCGAGCGTCAGGTCGCCGCGGACATGCTCAACGTGATGGAGGAGATCAAGGACAAGCTCGGCAACCTGACCAAGGTCAAGGTCGAATCGTGGCGCTACGTGGAGAGCGACACGGCGCTGGTCGAGCGCGTCCTCGGACGCGACATCGGGGGGAAGCAGAACCTGCTCGTCCTGAACGACGAGGCACACCACGCCTACCGGACTCAGCCCAGGCCGGCCGACGACGACGGGACGGAGGATGACGACGAGGTCGAGGAGGAGTTGGAGCGCGAGGCAACCGTCTGGATCGAGGGGCTCGACCGCATCCACAAGCTGCGCGGCATCAATGCCTGTGTCGACCTGTCGGCGACTCCCTACTACCTCACGACGGCCGGCTCGCAGGCGAATCGCCCCTTCCCTTGGATCGTCTCGGACTTCGGGCTCACCGACGCGATCGAGTCGGGCCTGGTCAAGATCCCGCAGCTCGCCGTGCGCGACCCCAGCGGTGCAGCGATCCCCGGCTACTTCAACATCTGGCGCTGGATCCTCGAGCGCCTGACGACCTCCGAGCGCGGCGGCAAGCGCGCCAGCGTCAAGCCCGAGGCCATCCTGAAGTACGCGCACTCACCGATCGCGATGCTGGGCGGCCTTTGGGAGGACTTGCGCAAGGAGTGGGAGCGCGATCCATCCAAGGGTGGGCGCTCACCCGTCTACATCCTCGTGTGCAAGAACACGAAGATCGCCAGGGTCGTCTACGAGTGGCTGGCCGATGGCAAGGCGCCGCCAGGCATCCCGCCGGCGCGGATCGAGGGCTTCAAGAACACGGGCGGGCAGCTCAACACGATTCGCGTCGACTCCAAGGTGGTGAACGAAACCGACACGGGGGAGGCCAAGAACGACGAGTCTGCCTGGATGCGGTCCACGCTCGACACGGTCGGGCGGCGCGACTGGCCGCAGGATCGTCAGGGGCGGGCGCTGTACCCGCAGGGCTTCGAGGATCTCGCCAAGAAGCTTGGAAGGCCCCTGCACCCGCCGGGGCGCGACGTGCGCTGCATCATCAGCGTCGGAATGCTGACCGAAGGCTGGGACTGCAACACGGTGACGCACGTGATCGGCCTGCGGCCGTTCATGTCGCAGCTGCTGTGCGAGCAGGTCGTGGGCCGCGCGCTGCGACGCTCGAGCTACGAAGTCGGCCAGGACGGGAAGCTGCCCGAAGAGGTCGCAAAAGTCCTCGGGGTGCCGTTCGAGATCGTGCCCTTCAAGGAGAGCAAGGGCGAAACGACTCCGCCGCCTGAGAAGCGCTACCACGTGCAGGCCGTGGCCGAGAAAGCGCGCTTCGAGATCCGCTTTCCGCGCGTCGAGGGATACCAGCAGGCCGTCAAGAATAGGGTGACGGTGGACTGGAAGAGCGTGCCGGAGCTGGTCCTCGATCCCACGAACATCCCACCCGAGGTCGAAATGAAGGGGATGCTCGCGAACAACAAGGGGCGCAGTTCTCTGGTCGGACCTGGGAAGCTCGAGAATGTGACCCTGAACCCGTACCGAAAGAAACTGCGCAAGCAACAAGTGGCGTTCGAGCTTGCTCAGTCCCTGGCGAAGGACATCGGCACGCGCCCCTCGTGCTCCGTCCCGATGCACGCGCTGTTTCCGCAGTTGCTCGGGATCACGACGCGCTACCTCGATCAGAAGGTGCTGCCGGTCAAGCCGGCCGAGCTGGTCGATGTGGCCCTGTCGCCCTACTTCGGCTGGGTGATCGAGAAGCTCCAAGAGGCCATCCACCCGGACGCATCCCAGGGCGAAGTCCCGGAGGTGCCGCGCTACGAGGCCAATCGTGGACCCGGTAGTACGGCGGACGTCGACTTCTGGACGAGCCGCGAGCCGCGCGAAGTCGTGCGCTCGCATCTCAACTACGTGGTGCCCGACACGAAGAAGTGGGAACAATCGGCGGCCTACGTGCTCGACAAGCACACGCTCGTCGAGGCGTTCGTCAAGAACGCAGGGCTCGGGTTCACGATTCCCTACCTCTTCAACGGCGAGCCGCACGACTACGAACCCGACTTCATCGCGCGCCTTCGAGGAGAGCCCCCCGTGTTCCTGATCCTCGAGACCAAGGGCTACGACCCACGCAAGCAGGAGAAGCGGGCCGCGGCCGAACGCTGGGTCCGGGCGGTGAACGCCGAAGGCAGCCACGGGAAGTGGCACTACGAGATGGTCGGGAAGATCGAGGAGATCGATTCCGCCATCGGGCGGGCAGCGTCCCCGAGGGGCCCGTAGGCCCGCCCGGACCAGAACCGTTCAGCCGCGCGCGCCTCGCGGCCGATAGGGAAAGCGCTTCGCTCCCTGGTCCACGCTATCCCCCGCGCGCTTCCCCATGAATCGGCTCATCGAGATCGGCGCCATGGCCGTCGGCGGTCTCTCGCTCTTCCTGGTCTGCTTCGTCGGCTTCGTGTCGTTGTCGGGGCGGGACGTGCGGCAGGTGGCGGTGATCGGGAAGCTCTTCCCGGCGCCGCCCGAGGGTGCGCCGCACGGCGAGCCGGCGGCGGGCGAGGAACACGCGGAGAGCTCGGAGGAGAAGGGCAAGAACCTCAGCGACGCGGCCGTGCTCGAGGCCAGCCTGGGGGTGCTCTCGGCCTGGACGCTGCCTTCGCCGTACTCCTCGAGCGAGCTGCGCGTCCTGTCGGAGGAGATCAAGAAGAAGCGCGAGGAGCTGGAGCAGCGCGAACTGGCGCTCGGACGGCGTGAACGCGCGGTGGTCGAGGACGAGGGCGAGCTGGCCGAGCGTCTGAAGACGCTGGAGGAGCTGCGCCTGCACCTCGAGAGCCTGCAGGCCGAGCTGGGCGAGCGCGAGACCGCGGTCACGCGCCTCGAGGACGCGGCCCAGACCAGCAAGGACGCGCGCTGGAGCGAGGTGGCCGGCGTGATCGGCGCGCTGGAGGAGCCCGCGGCCGCGGCCAAGAAGCTCATGGAGTTCCCGCCCGAGGAGGCGGCCAAGGTCCTGCGCGCTCTGGGCGACGACACGCGCGCGGGCGAGATCCTGAACCAGGTCCCGGGGGCGGACTGGAAGGCCTACGTCGACGCCTACACGACCGAGAAGGCGCGCGCCTCGACCAAGACCGCGGGCGGCCGGAAGAAGTAGCGCGCGCGCCGGCCGAAACGGCGCTCGCCTTCCACTTTGGCCGCGCGCGCGGCCGATAGCACGCCGGTCCCGGGGCTCCCCGCTCCGGTGCTCCCCGCATGTCCACTCCCCAGGGCCAGCCGGCCACGGCCGCTCCGTCCAAGTCGGGCGGCAAGACGTGGATCCTCGTCGCCACGGGCGTGCTCGTGCTCGGCGGCGGCGTGGTCGCCTTCCAGCGCAAGGCCGGCGCCGCCAAGGAGGCGCCCGCCAAGCCGCCGGTGGTGGTCGAGCCGACCAGCGTGTTCCTCGAGCCCTTCATCCTCAACCTGTCCGACCCCGCGGGCGACCGCTACTTCCGCCTGAACCTGCGGCTCGTGCTCGACCAGCGCGCGCTGGCCGAGCGCGCCGCGACGGGCCTGGCGCACGTCAAGCTGCGCGACCGGATCCTGGCCCTGCTGGCGAAGATGCGCTCGGCCGAGCTGACGACCGCGGAGGGCAAGGAGCGCCTGCGGGCCGAGCTCCTGGCCGTCACCCAGACGCTGCTCGAGCAGGCGCCGTTCTACGACGCCGCCCACGATCCGGCCCCGGCGCGCGTGCTCGACGTCCTGTTCACGGAGTTCCTCGTCCAATGATCCGCGTCACCCGCCTCGACCGCCGCGAGATCGTGCTCAACTGCGACCTGCTCGAGTCCATCGAGGCCCACCCGGACTCGACCATCCGCCTGGTGACGGGCGCCAGCCTGGTGGTGCGCGAGAGCGTGGACGAGCTGCTGGAGCTCGTGCGCGACTGGCGCGCGAGCGTGCTGGAACGCGCCGGACTGCCGGGCGCGCTCAGCCACACCCCCCACGCCCTGGCCCTGCCCAGGCGCGAGGACGAGCGCGCGTCCGAGCTCGAATTCGGCTCCGACCGTGCCCCCCTGGAGATCCCCGCATGAAGAAGCTCGACCTCGGAACCATCGCCGGCCTCGGCTGCGCCTTCGGCCTGATCCTGCTGGGCAACCACCTGGAAGGCGGTCACCTGTCGTCCATCATCCAGCCCACGGCCGCGCTGATCGTGTTCGGCGGCACGCTCGGGGCCACGATGGTGGGCTTCCCGCTGGACGAGTTCATCAAGGCCATGAAGGCCGTCACGCTGTTCTTCGGGAACAAGGCCCAGGACGGACGCGCGGTGCTGGACGAGATCGTGCGCTACGCCCAGATCGCGCGGCGCGAGGGCATCATCGCGCTCGAGGAGCACGTGCAGAAGGCCACCGATCCGTTCTTCAAGAAGGCCTTCCTGATGGTGGTCGACGGGGTCGACTCGAAGACCATCTCCGAGACGCTCGAGCTCGAGCTGCACGAGCTCGACGAGAAGGGCGAGATCCCGGCCAAGGTGTACGAGGCCGCCGGCGGCTATTGCCCGACGGTCGGGATCCTGGGGGCCGTGCTCGGCCTGATCCACGTGATGTCGAACCTGTCCGACATCGAGAAGGTCGGCTCCGGTATCGCCGTGGCCTTCGTGGCCACGATCTACGGCGTCGGCGCGGCCAACATCGTGTGCCTGCCGGCGGCCAACAAGCTGAAGATGAAGCACCGCCAGGAGATGATCCTGCGCGAGATGATCATGCTCGGCGCGATCGCCATCCAGCAGGGCGAGAACCCCAAGCTGATCGAGGGCAAGCTGTCGGTCTTCGTGCACGGGCACGGCTCCGACAAGCACGCCGCCGATCCCGCCAAGGCCAAGGCCGCGGCCTAGCGCGCGCACGCTGCGCCTCCGCACCCCGTGGCCAAGAAGCACAAGAAGCACGAGCACGTGAACCACGAGCGCTGGCTCGTGTCCTACGCCGACTTCATCACGCTGCTGTTCGCCTTCTTCGTGGTCATGTTCGCCGTGTCGCAGGTCGACACGAACAAGGTCGGGCGCTTCACCGAGTCGGTCAACGTGGCCTTCCAGAGCGGCGTCTTCGCGCCCAGCTCGGGCTCGCCGCTCCAGCGCGGCGGCAGCGCGGGCTCGGCCCTGGTGCCGGCGATCGTGTCCGACAAGCCCTCGCTGTTCCGCTATGCGGCCGCCTCGCCGCGCGCCCAGGCCGTCAAGGACTCGCTGGAGGAGGGCATCGACGCGGCCGGTCTGGGCTCGGTCGTCGGCCTGCGCTACGACGCGCGCGGCGTGGTGATCTCGCTGCCGGAGAGCCTGTACTTCCGCGCCGGCACCGCCAACCTGCGCACCGAGGCGCTCGAGAACCTGGCCCAGATCGCCAGGGTCGTGGGCGCCCAGCGCGGACCGATCGTGGTCGAGGGGCACACCGACGACCTGCCGGTGCGCTCGGCGCTCTTCACCTCGAACTGGGAGCTCTCGGCCGCGCGCGCGGCGCGCGTCGTGCGCTACCTGGTCGAGGAGGGCGGGCTCGAGGGCACGCGCCTCTCGGCCGTGGGCCTGGCCGACACGCGCCCCCTGGTCGAGAACAGCGACGACCAGACGCGCGAGGCCAACCGGCGCGTGCAGCTGGTGGTCGTGACCGAAGCCAGCGAGTAGGCCGGGCCGCGCCCGGAGCGCAGAAAGCCCTTCCCGAAGCAGGCGCGGGCGGTCAAGGCCCGCGCGCGCCGGACCGATAAGGGCTCGGTTCCCCCCCCGTCCCGACCGCCCTGCTCCCCCCATGGCCAACGAGGAGAAGAAGCCCGCCGAAGAAGGCGGCGTCGTCGAGCCCGCCAGCGCCGCGAGCGCCCCGCCCGCCAAGAAGAAGGGCGTGCTCCTGGGCGGCGGCGTGGTGGGCCTGATCGGACTCGCGTGGGCGCTCTCGATGGTGGCCGTGCCCTCGGGCGGTCATGACGCCGAGACGCGCCGCGTCGCGGGTCCGTTCATGGCCGACATCTCGCCCTCGGCCGGGTTCCAGGTGAACCTGGCGGGTGACGGTGGCAAGCACTACCTCTCGCTCAAGCTCAACGTCGAGGTGGACGCCTTCGAGGAGGCCTATGCCACCTCGCGCGCCTCGCAGCCGCTGTACCAGGCCAAGCTGACCGACGCCGTGCTGCGCACCGCCTCGCAGAAGACCAAGGGCGAGCTCGACAACGCCGTGGGCCGCGAGGTCTTCCGCGACGAGCTGCGCCTGGCGCTCGATCCGGTGCTGTTCCCCGTGCACATCGGCGACGAACACTCGCCCGAGGGCGCGCACGAGGAGAGCGGTCTGCGCCCGGGACGCTCGAGCGCGCGCGCCAGCATGCGCGGGCTGTTCTACGAGCACGCCGTGCACCTGGACGCCACGCGCAAGGGCGCGCGCCTCGACGACGGCAAGGAAGTGATCTTCAAGGGCGACGAGACCGACCTGTTCGTGTCCGACGCGCGCGGCAAGGGCGTGTACCTGGACGTGAGCAGCCTGCACGGCGACTTCGCCGGGCGCGTCCCGGTCGGAGCCTTCGGACGCGTGCGCAACGTCTACTTCAACACCTTCCTGACGCAGTGACGCCGTGAGCGAAGTCGTGCGAGAGGTCCAGGCCGTGCTCGGCCGCAGGAAGCCCGCCCAGGGCGTGGCGCCGCGCGACTTCCGCCAGCCGCGCCGGCTGGGTCCCGCACGCCTGGCGGAGCTGCAGCTGGCGCTGAAGAACCTGCTGCCGGCGCTGGAGAAGAAGCTCGGCGAGCAGGCCGGACTGCCGGCCGCGCTGAGCCTGGCCGGCCTGGGCGAGGCCGACGCCGACGCGCTCTTCGCCGCCGCCGCCGAGCCGCTGTGCGTGCAGCGACTGCGCTGCAACAAGGCCCCGGCCTGGCTGGTATGGGACTCGGCGGCCGCGGCCCGCGCGGTCGAGTCCATCCTCGGCGCGCGCAGCACGACGGCCGCGACGGCGCGCCGCCTCTCCCCCACCGAGGTGCGCATCGCGAACCAGTTCCTGGCCGAGGTCGCGCGCGCCGTCACGGGCGTGCTGGGCCTCGCGACCGCCGACTTCGCGCTGGTGCAGGTGGCCAGCGAACTCGGCTCCTGGCGCGAGGCCGGGCCCGAGGCCCAGTCGCACCGCCTCGAGGTCCGGCTCGCGCTCGAGCTGGGCGGACACGCGAGCGCCCTGCGCCTCTACCTGCCCGGCATCGAGGGCGAGAAGGAGAGCGCCGCCAGCGTGCCCGCGGCCCTGCCCGCGCACCTCGAGCGCGTCGAGGTCGAGCTCAGCGCGTGCCTCGCGGGTTGCGAGATCTCGCTCGACCAGCTGCTCGCCCTCGAGGAGGGCGACGTGATCCCGCTCGAGGCGCGCCTCGGCGATCCCACCACGCTCAGCCTCGAGGGCCTGGCCCTGGCGCAGGCGCGCCTCGGCAGCCATCGCGGCCGCCTGGCCGTGCGCATCGAGCGCCTGAGCGTCCACCCGATGTCCGCCGCGATCTCCCGAGCATGAGCGAAGCCCAGTCCAGGACGCCCCAGCCGACCTCGTCGGGAGCCAAGCTCGAGCAGGCCCTCGCGCAGGCCGCCGACGCCGTGGCCGTCGGCACGCGCACCCTCGAGGAGCTGGCCCAGGCCGGCGCGGGCGGCGAGGAGCTCTCGCTGCAGCAGCTCTCGGACGTGCCGATTCCCGTGACCGTCCAGCTCGGCCGCGTGCGCCTGACGCTCGGCGACCTGTGCCGCCTGAAGTCGGGCGCGCTGCTCGAACTCGACCGCGAGTCCCACGAGCCGGCCGACATCCTGGTCAACGGCAAGATCGTCGCCCACGGCGAGATCGTGACCATCGACAACCACTACGGCGTGCGCATCACCAGCGTCGAGCCGTAGCAGCGCGGCCCGCGCGTCCTACGGACGCAGCTCCACGCGCGCGTTCTCGCCGGGCAGCAGCGTGAGCGGCAGCTCGACGCGGAATTCGCCGCGCGCGAGCTCGGCGCGCGCGCCACAACGCAGGCGAAACGCGCCGCTGGGCGCGTGGTGCAGCACGAACTCGCCGTTCGCACTGGTGTCCACGATCGCCGTCGCATGCGTGGAACCGGTGATCGCGGCCACCGAAACCAGCGCGCCGCGCTCGTCCGCCAGCGCCAGCGCCAGGAACTCACCCGCCGCATCGCCCACCACGCGCCCGCGCAGCGTGGCCGCCGGCAGGAGCTCGAACTCGACCACGTGCTCGCCCTCGTCGAACCACAGGAGCGGCGTGGCCTGCGGGAAGTATCCGCTCTCGCCTTCGGGCCCCGTGGGGTGCACGCCGATCGCGTACCAGCCCGGCTCCAGCGGATGGAGCTCGTGCTCGCGGCCCTCGAACGAGTCGAGACCGTCGCTGGCCTGGCCGAGCTCGGTCGAGTCCCCGCTGATGCCCGCGAAGCCGTAGTTCACCCCGGAGGGCCAGGGTGACGCACCGACGACGCGCTCGAACGCGCGCGCGCGCGCGACCTCGGGCGGGCGCTGCGGAAACAGCTTGCGGTGCAGCACGAGCGTCGAGCGCGGCTCCCCTCCCCGGAGGCGCACGCGGATGCGCACCTCGCGACGCGCGGGCAGGCGCAGCTCGAGCTCGCCCGCGCCGGCCTCGATGGACGGGAAGCGGTGCAGGAAGTTCTCGAACGAGTAGAAGTCCTCGAGCTCCTCCGACACGAAGAGGTCGTAGCGCCCGGGCTCGAGCCCGGGGATCTCGAAGGCCCCCGGTCGGCCCGCGAGCGCGCGCGCCAGCACGCCATGACCGTGGTAGGAACTGCCCTCGGGCGCGGCCCAGATCCGCGATCTACCCAGGCCGGGGCCGGCCACCGGCCGCCCGTCCCGGTCGAGCAGCGTGCCGCGGATGGCGTGGCGTGGGCCGAGCGTGAGCACGATCTGCGCGAGCCTCTCGGCGTCGCCGAGGGCCAGCTCGAGGCGCGCGGCGGGCATCTCGAGCGAGTCCACGTCCCCCACGGCGCGCGCACCGGCGTAGCCGAGACCCCGGAGTGCCCTGCCCTCGCCGGGGGACGACCCGAGATCCGGAGCGCTGGCGGTCACGCGCAACGGCCCCGCGAGCTCTGCGCTGCGCACATGACCCGCAAAGCGGCCGCGCTCGTCGCAGGCGAGCGAGAGGAGCAGCGGACGACTCCACGCGTCGCCCCGGCCGAGGTCGACGACCTCCACGCGGGCGCCCGGCGCGGGTGAGCCATCCGGGAGGCGTACTTCGCCCGCCAGGTCGCGCTCCGCGCCGAAGCGCGCTTCGAGGAACAGCTCGCTCCCGCGCGCGATCACGATCGGTTGCCCCGCGCTCGGACCGCCGGAAAGCGACAGCTGGCCGGCGCGCATGGCCTCGCTGGCGTACTGCTCGCAGCCCGACTCGAGGCGCACGCGCAGCTTGCAATCGCCCCACACGCGTTCGAGCAGGGCGACGCCCTGCTCGTCGGTCCGCGCCGTGACCCGGGGCTCGCTCGTCAGGAGCTGCGTGCGCCGCTCACGGGAATCCCCCACGATCCGCGCCTGCTCGCACTCCGGCAGGGTCGTGCTCACGCCGACGCCGGAGAGCCCTGTACCGTTGCGATCCACCACGCGCACGCGCAGGCGCGCGGCCGGACCGACGTGCACGCGCAGGGGCCGGAAGCCACCCTCCTCGAGCTCCTGCCCGCCCTCCCAGCCGAGCAGCGCGTAGTCCAGACCGCCGAGAGAGATCGCGGGCGACTTGCGCACCTCGCGGGTCGTGAAGCGTCCGTCCGCCGCGCTGGTCACGACGACGTCGTGCAGGTCGAGCTCGAGGTCGGGCACGGGCTGGCCGCGAACGTCGCTCACGCTCCCGTGCAGGACGCCGTGGGGCGCGCGGCGGAGCGCGAATTCGGGTAGCGGATGGGTGAGCTCGGTGGTGGACACGAGCGCGCGGTAGAGCTCGTCGGCCGCGGCCGAGAGCCCCAGGTGGAGGCCCGGCCTGCCCGGATCGGAAGGCTCG
>CAZWAY010000023.1:0-59451 GCA_964631945.1 uncultured Planctomycetaceae bacterium | reverse complement strand
GGCCGCGGCCGAGAGCCCCAGGTGGAGGCCCGGCCTGCCCGGATCGGAAGGCTCGACGGGAAGCTCGAGGTCGAAGCGGCCGTCCTCGTCCGTGGTCGTGCTGGCCTCGACCAGCACCGCCGGACTCCACGGACCCTCGACCAGCCTGGCGCGCAGCACGAGCCCGGCCGCAGGCCGCGCCGGAAGCGCGAGCTCGTCGCAGGGGAGATCGACGACGGTGCCGGAGACGCGCAGGACCCTGGCCACTCTCGCGACCTCGGTCCGCGCAGGCGGAGGAGGCCCACCGCGCGCCGCGGGTTCGACGACGCCGGCGGCCATGGATGGCCCGGACGCAGCGGAGTCGGCGAGAGCGAGGTCCCCGCCGCGCTCCGCGCGCGGCCACAGGAAGTGGAACCCCGCCGCCACCCCCGCGAGCACGATCATGCCGGCTGCCAGCGCCGCGGCGCTCGCGCCCTGGAGCCCGGGCAACGACGAGAGCGAGAGCGCCCATGCCTCGCGTCCGTGGCTCGCGTCGAGACGCTCGCGCAGCCGCTGGTGCGCGCGCTGCAGCCGGCTGCGCACGGTCGCGAGCGGCGTGCCTGTCTCGCGGGCGATGCGGCGTGCGTCCCAGCCACGCCAGTAGGCGAGCAACACCGGCGTGCGATAGGGCTCCTCGAGCGCGAGCACGGCCTCGGCCACCGAGCGCAGGACCTCGGTGTGCGCCAGCTCCTCGTCGACCGAGGGCAGGGCCTCGGCGCGCGCGGCACGCTCCTCGCGCGCGGCCCGGCGCGCACGCGTGCGCAGGTCCTCGACCGCCAGGCGCGAGGTCACCACCCGCAGCCAGGCGCGCGTGGCCCCCAGCGCGCGCGGCGGACGCTTCAGGAAGCGCAGCCAGCTCTCCTGGGCCAGATCCTCGGCCGCGCCGTCATCCGCGAGCAACGCCCGCGCGAGGGAGTTCACGAAACGCGTCTCTGCGAGCAGGACGTCCGGGGACGGGTGCGGGGTCTCCATGGCCTCCCCCGGGACGGCACGCCGACCGCCCCGGATGCGAGAAACCCGATTCTGCCGCGCGCGCCCGGCGCCGCTACAGACCGAAGCCTCCGCCTCAGCTCTCGCCGCCCTTGGCGGCAGGTGTAGGCGCTGCCCTACCGGCACGACCACTAGTCGTCGAGATCCTCCTCAGGCCCGTCCAGTTCCCTGGCCGCGTCCTGCCCGCTTCCGAGAACCCGTGCCACGACCAGCGGCCTGGACTCGGCGCGATAGACAACGAGCCAGTGGTACATCGGCCAGAAACGCAGTGGACGAGGGGTGAGATCCGGTCTGGCGTGACCCATTCCGGGCATCCGGGCCAGCAAGTTCAGCACCGAGTGCAGCTCGGCGGCCAGAGCGAGGACGCGGTCGTGTCCGGACTCCTTCGCCACGAAAGCGAGGAGATCGTGCAAGTCCCTCTCGGCCCGAAGCGAAAGGCGGAACGCTTCCACACGACCGATGACCGGCCGGTGTGATCAGGGTTGCGCGCTTCCTGACGACTCGTCCTGGAGTCTCGCGCGAAGCCTCTGGAAGGCTTCCTCTCCATCCACCGTCTCACCGCGCGCGACTTCCTGCCAGCCCTCTTCGATCTTGCGGCGCGCATCCGTCAGCCAGGCCTGATCGCGCTTGCCCCCTGCCGCGCCCTGCGACATCAGGAGCTCGATGCCCTCGCGCACGACCTCGCTGGCGTCCCGAAAGCGTCCGGAACGCACCTCGGCCTCGATGAAGCGCCGCTGCTCGGGGGTCGGCTCGAAGTTCACCATCGCATCGTACCTCCGTGTCGAACGACGGGGAATCGACGCGCGGAGCGCGCCCGGGTTTCGCGTGTGGGCCGAGGAATCCGCTACAGCCCGAAGCGTCCGCCCCAGCTCTCGCCGCCCTGGAAGCGCGTGGGCGCGAAGAACTGCGGGTCGAGTGCGGTCACGGGCTCGTCGAACAGCATCTGCGCCACGCCCTCGCCGACCGAGGGGCCGAGCTTGAAGCCGTGGCCGGAGAAGCCGCTGACGATGTAGAGGCCGGCGATGCCGGGCACGGGGCCGATCAGGGCCTGGGCGTCGGGCGTGAGCGTGTACCAGGCGGCGATCGAGCCGGCGTCGGGACGGTCGGCGTAGGGCGGCAGGCGCCGGGCGAGCGCGCTGCGGGACCAGCGCTTGAGCTCGTCGCCCACCGTCTCGTCCAGCTGGTCGGGGTCGGCGAGCTCGTGGTCGAGGTCGTAGTCGACGTGGCCGACGCGCGTGCGCGCGTGGGCCGGATCGCAGCGCGCGTAGAAGCCGTGCTCGAGGTCGATCAGCACCGGGTGCAGGCCACGGATCACGCGCGGCGGCTCGCGGCGTTCCTCGTCGGTCCACGTGAGGCGCTGCTGGGCGCTCTCCTCGGACTCCTCGCCGGCCATCTCCGGCACGCCCAGGTAGTGGTTCTCGGGCCGCACGACCTTGAGCGGGAAGGCCAGGCCGAGCTCGGCGAACAGCGCGCGCGTCCACGGCCCGGCCACGACCACGACCTGTTCCGCGTCGTAATCGCCCTCGCTCGTGTGCGCGCCGATGACGCGACCGTCCGCGACCCGGAGGCCGGTGAGCTCGACCCCGAGGCGCGTGACCGCGCCGTGCGTGCGCGCGAGCTTGGCGAAGCTCTCCAGCGTGCGATTGGGATCGACGAAGCCGCCGCCCGGCTCCCACGCGCCGACCGCGCCGTCCGCCACCTGGATCCCCGGCACGAGCGCGCGCATGCGCGCGGCGTCGACCAGCTCCGTGTCGATGCCGAGGTCGCGCAGCATGGCCACGTTCTCGCGCACGCGCTGGCACCAGGCGGGCTGCGTCGGACCCGCCAGCGTCAGCACGCCGGTGCGATGGAAGCCGAGCGGGAGCCCGGTGCGCGCCTCGAAGCTCGCGTAGTCGCGCAAGGAATCGCGCGCCATGCGCGCCACCGGCGCGTCGTGGTAGTGCTGGCGCAGGATCGCGCCCGAACGCCCAGACGAGCCCGCGCCGAGGTGCTTGCGCTCGAGCAACACGACCGGCTCGCGGTTGGGGTCGGCCGTGCGCTGCGCGCACTTCAGGGCCGTCGAGACGCCCATGATGCCGCCGCCGACGATCAGGATCTTCGCGCGCATGCCGAGAGTGGAGCAGGTCGGACGGCCGGTGCCAACTGCGCTGGAGAGCTTGGCGCGCGTGCGGCCCGAACGGACGCGCCCGAGCACGGACCACGCGCGCTAGGCTGTGCCCGTGATCCCGGTCCTGGCCCTGATCCTGGTGGCGACCTTCGCGTTGCTGGTCAGCGGGCGCGTGCGGGTCGAGATCGTGTCGCTGGGCCTGATCGCGCTGCTCGGGCTGTCCGGGCTCCTGACCCCGAGCGAGGCCCTGTCCGGGTTCGCCAGTCAGGCCACCCTGGCGGTGGCGGCGATGCTGGCGTTGAGCGCCGGGCTCGAGCGCACGGGCGTGGTCGAGTACCTGGCGACGTTCCTCGCACGCCACGCGGGGAAGTCGCTGGCGCGCCTGCTGCTCGCCATCGGCCTGCCGACGGTGCTGCTCAGCGCCTTCATGAACAACACCGCGATCGTGGCGCTGATGATCCCGGTCGCGCTGCGCCTGGCGCGGCGCGGGGGTCACAAGCCCTCGAAGCTGCTCCTGCCGGTGAGCTACTTCTCGATCCTCGGCGGCACCTGCACGCTGATCGGCACGAGCACGAACCTGCTGGTGGACTCGCTTGCCCGCGAGGCCGGCCGCCCGGGCTTCGGGATGTTCGCCTTCTCGGGCCTCGGCGCGTGCTACCTGCTCGCGGGGGTGCTGTATCTGGCGCTGCTCGGCGTGCGCCTCCTGCCCGAGCGCACGGGTTTCACCGACCTCATGGCGGTGCAGGCGCCGGGACGCTTCGTGACCGAGATCATCGTGCGCGCGGGCAGCCGTCACGTCGGCCGCCCGCTGGGCGAGGTCTTCACGCGCGGGCGTGACGTCCAGGTGCTCGAGCTCGTGCGCGCCGAGGAGCCCATCCTCGGCCCGGGAGCCGAGCTCGTCCTCGAGCCCGACGACGTGCTGTACGTGGAGTCCACCGCCCAGACCCTGAACCAGATCCTGGCGGATCCCGAGGTCGAGCCCGGCACGGCCGTGGCCGGCGACGAACGCGTCCCGCTGGGCGAGATCCTGGCCGGCGAGATCGTGCCCGGGGGCAACGCGCTGCTGGTCGCCGGCGAGGCCCAGGGCGGTCCCAGGGAGGCGCGCGCGCAGCACGTGGACCTGCGCATGGCCGAGGCCGTGATCACGCCGAGTTCGCGCTTCGTCGGACGCGCCGTGCGTGAGCTCGGTCTCGGCCGGCGCCACGGCGTGCACGTCCTCGCCATCCGCCGCATGGGTCGCCAGCACCAGTACAACCTGCGCCGGCTGCACCTGCGGCCGGGTGACGTGCTGCTCCTGCAGGGCGAGCCCGGCGCGTTGCGCGGGATCCACGACGAGGGCGACTTCCTGCTGATCGAGGGCATCGAGCGCACGCTCACCTTCCCGCGCAAGGCTCCGATCGCGATCGGGATCCTGGTGGCGGTGGTGGCCCTGGCGGCCGCGAACGTCGCGCCCTTCGGGCTGCTCGCGCTGGCGGGCGCGACCGCGATGCTCGTGGGTGGCTGCATGGGGGTGCGCGAGGCGACGCGCGCGCTCGACCCGGCCGTGCTGCTCCTGATCGCCGGCATGATCCCGCTGGGCGTCGCCATGGAGAAGGCCGGACTGGCCACGGTCATCGCCGGTGGCGTCGTGTCGCTGGCCGGCGAGGCCGGGCCGCTGGTGCTCATCAGCGTGCTCTACCTCCTGACCAGCGTCATGACCGAGTTCCTCTCGAACAACGCGGCGGCCGTGCTCCTGACCCCGATCTGCCTCGAGATCGCGGCGCGCATGGGCATGGCGCCCGAGCCGCTGCTGATCGCGATCACCTTCGGCGCCAGCGCGAGCTTCGCCACCCCGATCGGCTACCAGACGAACACCATGGTCATGGGTCCGGGTGGCTACACCTTCCGGGACTACCTGCGCGTGGGCGTGCCGCTGAACCTGATCCTGTGGCTGGTGGCGTCGTTCCTGATCCCGCTCTTCTGGCGACCGTGATTCCGTCACCGGCCCGACGCGCCGCGCGCGGATGCCCTCAGCGGTCGGCCCGCGACTCGCAGTACCGTGTGCAGTCCTGGAGCGCAGCGCGTCGAGATCCTCCATGCAGTCGCCGGAAGGGGAGTCAGGGCGCGGGCCATCGATGTTTGCGGGCACGCTTCGATTGTCCTCCGGGAACTGGGCTTCCGCCACTACGAGCTGCTGCTATCGTGGTTCTGGAAAGACCCACAGGAGGAGGATTCCATGAGAAGTGGCCGCAGTGGCAGTGTGTCGATCAACGTCGTGAAGGCCGCTTGCGCCGCGGTGCTCTTCTCGACCATGCCTGCGGCGCAGACCGAGCTCTTCGAGTTCCGAGACTTCGGTACCTCATCTGCGCCGAGCTTCGCTGGTTCAGCGGGCGACATGGACGGCGACGGGACAAACGACGTGCTCGTCAGTGGCAGCGGATACCCGACGGTCCACTCTGGGTATGGCGGAGCTCTGCTGTTGCAGCTCTTCTCCGGTTTTCCAGCGGTCCCAGCAATGGCAATTGGTGATGTCACAGGAGATGTTGTCCCCGACCTCCTGACAGGGGCATCCCTGGCCTTCCCGGTTCTTCAGGCGTACTCGGGAGCAAGCGGTGCGGTGCTGTATCAGGTTGGCGCGTTCCCGACGTTGGACTTGGCTGCCGTGGGGGACCTAGACGGCGACACTGTTCCGGACTTCTGCTTCTTGGCTGCATTGTCCGGCGGTGCCCCGCCGCAAGTGTGCGCGCGCTCCGGCGCCAACGGGGGCCCTCTCTGGAACACTTCTGTCTCGGATTCCCTGCTTTGCATCGCGTCGCTCGGCGCTGACGTGACGGGCGATGGCGTTCCGGAAATCGTGGTCGGCGGTGCAACTCCAGTCCCCAATCCAGTCCCGTTTGTGCGCCTCCTCTCCGGGGCCAGCGGGGCGCTGATCTGGGGAGTTCCCTTCGCTGGCGAGAGCATCGCAGCGCTCGGAGACATGAACGGCAACCTCGTGCCTGACGTGGCTGCGCTCCGTTCTGGAAACCCCCTTGGTTCGATCACAATTCTTGACGGCCAAGACGGCACGCTGATCCGTTCCTTTCCGACGGCAATGGGTCGGAAGGTTGCCTCTGCAGGCGACATCGATGGGGACGGAGCCGGGGACCTCCTGCTCGGGAACAGTGATGCCAGGGACCAGGTCGGAACAAGCACTGGAGCCGTACAGGTCTACTCGGGAGCAACAGGTGCTCTCTTGTGGACCGCCTTCGGCAAGCATCCAGGCGAGGGATTCGGCTCTTCCGTTGCGAGCCTGGGCGACATCACCGGAGACGGGATCCCAGATGTCGTCGCGGGAACGTCCAACGGTGGAGCAGCTCGCGTTCTGTCGGGTGCGCTTCTACCCAACGGCCTCACCCTCCCTGTCGGCATAGGCTGCTCTCCTGTTGGGCTCGCTCCGAATCTGACTGCTTCGCGTCCGGTCATCGGCGAGACGTTCACGACCTTCGTGACCAACGCCCGCACCAGCTCGCCGGCCTTCGCGCTGTTCAGCTCGATTCCGTCCTCTCCCAGGACGCTGGCGAACGGATGCAAGATCTACACGCGGATCGGCGCGGGCGCGCGGCTCGGAACCGGGGTGACTTCTCCCTCAGGGACCTGGGTGCTCAACACTCCGGTCCCCTACGCTCCGTCGCTGATCGGACTGGAGCTTGCCTTGCAGGCCAGGATCCCCGGGCTGCCCAGGTACCAGTACACGAACGGCCTGCACCTTCTGGTCGGTTTGTAGCCACGGGTCCCTCCCTTGGCCGGCGGGGAGCGGAGAGGTGTCCGTCTGAGCAAGAGGCCCCGCGATCAGCCCCCCCCCGGGCCACCCCTAGGCGGGGGCCCACCCGGTCAGGGCAAGACGATGCCCACCGCGGGGCCCGAGTAGTGCCGACCTGGGCCCATCACCTGGAACGCTGTCGTCATCCCGATCAGGGTGGTGTCGTTCGGGATCTGAACGGTGAGCTCGCCGGGCGACGTCACGGCCACGCGCAGGAACCGCGTGCCTGCCAGGTGCCAGAAGCCGGCCGCCGAGTTCCGGATCTTGCGCGGCTCGCGCGTCTTGGTGTACCCGAAGAGGAGCGCGGCGGGCCCCGGGATGCTCCAGGAGAGCGCCAACATCCCGCCGAGGCGCGGAGCCTCGGGCATGTGCATGTCGTCGTTCAAGCGCACAGGTGGGATAGGGACGGAAGCGGCGCACTCGATGGTCGGGTCGTTCGTGTAGAGCCGGTTGGCGAACAGGCCGGCGGCCTCGCAGTCGAGGAAGAGCGCCCGACCGCCGCCACCGCTGAGCCACTCGCCGGGCGCGGCCTTGACGCGCACGAACTCGGTGTAGTTGTAGGCGAAGAACCCGCCGCCCGAAGTGAATGTGATGTCCGAGGCGCGGATCTCGTCGAAGAACCCGAAGTAGTAGCCGGCCGGACCCGGGGGATCGATCTGCGGGGTAAACACCTGGTCGATCTGCAGGTTGGCCAGCTTGAGCGCGCCGCCGTTGCACGCGAGCGTGAGGCGCCCGATCTTCGGCATCGGGTCTCCGCCGATGATGGTCAGCGGCTTGGAGACGACGGCGCGCTGGCGGCGATAGTCGCCGGGCGGCACGATCACGACCGAGCCGGCGGGCGCGGCGTCGAAGAGCTCGGTCAGGCTGGCAGGTGCGTCGTCGCTCGAGCTGCGGTTAGGCGGCTGGACCTGAGCTGACGCTGATCCGCTGAGGCTGTAGAGGAGCGCGAGAATGAAGGTCGCAGGGAATCCCCCGCGGAAGAAGGTGGCAAACAGGTTCATGGCAGGTCTCCCGAACAAAAAGCGGCCCTCGACGACAGCCCGAGTCTAGCGCCCGCTCGTGTCAGCGGTGTCAGTGTCAGTGCTTCCCTTCGCATCTTCCAGCGCTCGCCCGAACAAGAGCCAGCACGGCGGCGCGCAGGGGGTCGGGGAGGCTCGGCCAGGAACGCACGACGAGGGCCAGGTCGGGCGATTCCAGATCGGAAACGACATGCTGGACGACATGACGGCCCAGCGAGTCTTCCGCAGAACGCGCGCAAGTCACTTCAGCGCCTGGACGTTGGCGCACTTCGTCGCGCGGCCTGTCCGCGGGTTCGATTCCCGCCGCCTGCACCAGCACCCAATCCGACCCAACGATCGGCTTCAGCGGTGCACGCCCGGGGCCTCGTGTCCGGTGCGCTCGACCCACTGGCGGTAGTCGCCGGGGAAGACCAGCGGCTTCTTGGCGATGCCCTCGCCGCCGCCCGAGAGGTCGAGCACGCGCGTCGCCAGACCGCGCAGGAAGGCGCGGTCGTGGCTGACGAACAGCATCGTGCCCTCGAAGCGCGCGAGCGTCTGGACCAGCATCTCCTTGGTCTCGAGGTCGAGGTGGTTGGTGGGCTCGTCCAGCACCAGGAAGTTGGGCGGGTCGAACAGCATCTGCGCCAGGACGAGGCGCGAGCGCTCGCCGCCCGAGAGCGCGTGGATGTGCTTGTCGATGTCGTCGCCGGGGAAGTCGAAGGCGCCCAGCAGACTGCGCTTGGAGGGGATGGTGGCGAGCGGGAAGGCCTGGTCGATCTGCTCCCACACGGTGAGCTTCGGGTCCAGGACCTCCAGCGCCGACTGCGCGAAGTAGCCGAGCTTGAGGCTCGCGCCCAGGCGCACCGTGCCGCCGTCGGGTTCGAGCTGGCCCGCCACCATCTTGAGCAGCGTCGACTTGCCGGCCCCGTTGACGCCGATCACGGCCCAGCGCTCGCCGCGCTTGACCTCGAAGTCGAACCCGTCGTACACGGCGCGCGTGCCGTAGCGCTTGCTCACGCCCGCCAGGGTGACCACGTCGTTGCCCGAGCGCGGCGGCGGCTTGAACTCGAACGGCACCAGGATGCGTTTGCGCGGCGGCTCGAGCTTCTCGATCTTGTCGAGCTTCTTGATGCGCGACTGCACCTGCGCGGCCTTGGCGGCGTGCTTCTCGAAGCGCTCGATGAAGCGCTCCTCCTTGCGCAGCATGGCCTGCTGGCGCCCGTAGGCCGCGGCCTGCTGCGCGCCGCGCACCTTGCGCTCGCGGTCGTAGAAGTCGTAGTTGCCGCCGTACTCGACCAGCTGGCCCTCGTCGATGTCCACCAGGCGCTTGACGACGCGGTTCAGGAAGTCGCGGTCGTGGCAGGTCATCAAGAGCGCGGCCTTGCTCTCGGCCAGGAAGCGCTCGAGCCACAGGATCGACTCGATGTCGAGGTGGTTGGTGGGTTCGTCCAGGAGCAGCACGTCGGGCTTGCCGATCAGGACCTTGGCCATCGAGACGCGCATGCGCCAGCCGGAGGAGAGCGAGCTCATCTCCGCCTCGATCTGCTCGTCGTGGAAGCCCAGGCCGTGCAGCACCTCGCGCGCGCGCGCCTCGAGCTCGTAGCCGCCCAGCTGCTGGTAGTCGCCCTGCACCTCGCCGAAGCGCGCCAGGAGCGCGTCCAGGTCGTCGGCGTGGGCCGGGTCGGCCAGCTCGTGCTCCAGCTCCGCCAGCTCGTGGTGCAGGTCGCCGAGCTTGCCGCTGCCGGCGATGGCCTCGTCCAGCACGCGCCGCTCGCTCGCCTCGCCGGCGTCCTGGCGGAAGTACCCGATGGCGAGGTTCTTCGGCACCGAGATCTCGCCGTCGTCGGGCGTGTCCTCGCCCACGATCAGGCGGAACAGCGTCGACTTGCCCGAGCCGTTCGGCCCCAGCAGCCCGACCTTGTCGCCCGGGTCGAGCTGGAACGAGGCGTCGACGAGCAGGGCCCGCCGGCCGTAGTGCTTGGCGACACCGCTGAGCGCGATCATCAGCCGTGCAGCCTACCATCGGCTCCAGCGCCGCCGGTCGGGCCCCTCCGGGAGAAGTCGGGGAGGAAGGGAAGCGGAGTTTCGTGTAGCGCCCGGAAGAGGGCTGCCGTCCTCCCCGCGGCCCCTCACACTGGAGACGCTGCCCATGGATTCGAGGCCCCCTCCCCTCTCCGCCGAGACGCTGCTCGAGCACGACGCCTTCGTCCGCGCCGTCGCGCGCGGGTTGCTCGGCAAGGACGACGAGAGCGCGGACGTGGCGCAGGAAACCTGGCTGCGCGCCCTCGGCGGCGGTCCGCGCGAGCGCGGCGCCCTGCGCGGCTGGCTGGGTCGGGTCGCGGGGAACCTGGCGCGCGATCGGCGGCGCAGTGAGATGCGTCGCACGGTGCGCGAGGAGCGTGTCGCGCGCGGCGAAGCGCAGGAGAGCGTGGCCGCGGCCTTCGAGCGGCTTTCGGTGCAGCGCGACGTCGTGACGGCGATCCTCGCGCTCGACGAGCCCTATCGCGGCGTCGTGCTGCTGCGCTACTTCCACGAGCTCGAGCCGCAGGCGATCGCGGCGCGGCTCGGGACCAAGCCGGCGACCGTGCGCACGCAGCTCGTGCGCGCCCACGAGCTCCTGCGCGCGAAGCTGGATTCGCGCTACGGACACGAGACGTGGGCCGCGCTGCTCCTGCCGCTCGGTCGCGCTGCTCCGAGCGTCCGCACGGGCAACCTCCCGGTCGTCGGGCTCGGCTTGGGTGCGGTCGCGGCCGTGGCGATCGTCTGGATGCGTGTGAACGACGGTCGCGAGCCGAGCACCGCGCCTGCGCTAGCCGCGGCGCCGGTCGCGCATACGGACGCGGCCGCCCAGGGCGCCGAGGCCTCGCCGCGCGGGCCGGCCTTCGCGGCCACTCGCGAGCGCACGGAGGAGCACGCGGCCGAGCCGACCGCCGCGGCGGAGGCGCCGGTCGAGCTCGAGTCCCTCGCGCCGCAGGCCGAGCTCTACGCGCACTACCGCTACGACGACTACGAGCTCGCGACGTTCAGCTTCGAGCTCGGGCTACGCGACGACCCCACGCACGTCGCCGGCACCGACCGCAACATCCGGTACACCGGCCGGACGCTCGAAGCGCGGATGAATGTCGGCGACCAGGGGGTCCTCGTCGAGCTCGGCGAGCTCCCCGTGCGCGACCTGTGGGCCTGGCGCGGCCCGCTCGGGCCGCCGGCCGAGCGCGCGCCCGTCCGGAGCGGTCACACGTACTTCCTTTGGTCGCGCGACGGCGACACGGACCTCGCGGTCGCATTCGAGGTGCTCGAGCTCGTGCCCGAGGAACGCTGCGTGCTCGAGTGGTACGCGACGAGCGACGGAACGAGCGCGCGCGCCTCGTTCCGCGACGAGAGCCCGGGTGCGCGGCTCGCGCGGCGCCTGATCGAACTGCGCGAGGAGCTCCGCCGGCCCCGCGAGCTGGACGCGCCGCGCGTGAGGCTCCAGGGCCGCGGCGGCGACGTCATCGGCAACGCGTACCGCATCGACATGGCCGGCGGGTTGACGCACATCAGCGAGCTCTCGCCCCTTCCGCTCGACTTCCACGCGCCGATCGACTCGCGCCAGGCCGCCTTCTGCTCCGGTGGCTTCGTGCCGGAGGGCCAGGCGTTCGTCGTGACGCATGCGAAGTACTTGGGCACGGCGATCGAAGACCCGAACCAGGCCTGCGCGTTCGCGCTCGTGATCGGCGGCGAGCGCGTCGTCGAGCACGAACGCGCCGATCGATTCTCGGGCTCGTGGGACGGGCGGATCGAGGTGCCGCCGGGCGAGGAGACGCTGACCTACCTCGAGCTCTGCTGCGGAAGCGCCGGCGAGGTGGAACTGTTCGGCGAGTTCGTCGCCTGACCGGGCCTAATCGTGCGCGCGCGGCCGTCCGAGCCGCGCCGGCCGCGCGAGCCGGGGCAGGCGACCACGCCGCTGCGCGAACCGCACGTGCGGCTGCAGGGTCGGAAGGGCCATGGCAGCCCGAATGAGCTCTGCGTCAGGCTCGACGGAAGCGTGAGCCTCCTAGGCACCCGCTCCGAGACGCCTCTCGACCTTGACGCGCCGATCGACCCGTTCGCCCAGGGCGTCGCCTACTGCGAGGGCGGAACGGTGCCACCGGGCTTCGTCTTCGTCGTCACGCAAGTCGACTACCGCGGCTTCGCGAGCGGCGGCACCGGCCGCTTCGCGGTAATGGTGGGCGGCGAGCGCATCGTCGACGAGCGCGATGACGAGATCTCGGGCACCTGGCACGGCCGCATCGAGATCCCCGCGGGCGCCGAGAAGCTCACGCGGCTCGAGGTCCGCAACTCGAGCGCGGGCGAGGCGATCCTGCGCGGGGTGTTCGTCCCGGCGCGCTGACGACGCTTGGCCATCCTCACGGAACGAGCTCGCGTACGGCTTCCGCCTGGGGCAACCGACAGTCCACGGCAGGCACTGGCCCTCGCCCCGACAAAGAGCCCCTTGTCCGCGCTGCGCCCGCTGGCATAGATTCCCGCCGTTCGCGTCGGACCCATCTACCCGAAACGAGGGAGCTTCCATGTTCAAGATGAAGTGCTCGTCCGTCCTCCTGGCTGCGGTGTTGGCGCTGGGCACGACCAGCTGCTACACGCTCGAACACACCGTCGGCCGGGGCGCGCAGGGCAGCCAGAAAGAGGAGAAGCGCGTGTGGTTCGTGCTGTGGGGTCTCGTCCCGCTCGGCGACTTCGACAGCCAGAAGCTGGCCGGCGACAGCAAGGACTACACCGTCAAGAGCCAGCAGTCCGTGCTCGACGTCATCATGAACATCTTCACGGGCTACATCTCGTTCGTCAGCCGGACGGTGACGGTCACCAAGTAGGTCGCGTCGTCGACGCACCCACGGGCGCACGGTCTCTCGAGGCCGTGCGCCCGTCGCATTGTGGAGGCGCGGCCGAGCGTCTCGAACCCGGCAGCGAGCGCGGATCGGGCTCCCGGGCGCGGGCGGGGATGTCGGCCGGTGCGGATCGTGGTCCGGCGGCGCAGGAGCGGTATCCTGCTCGGTTCCGAGCCATGCTCCCGCCGCGCCAGTCCCGCACGATCCACATCCGGCAGCTGGCCCTGGGCGGCACCGCGCCGATCGCCGTGCAGAGCATGGCGGCGACGCGCACGCAGGACGTGGAGGCGACCTTGCGGCAGGTGCGGCTGCTCGAGGACGCGGGCGCCGACCTCGTGCGCATCGCGATCGACAGCAAGGCCGACGTCGAGGCCCTGAAGACGATCCGCGCGCGCTCGAAGGCGTTGCTCTCGGTCGACCTGCAGGAGAACTACCGCCTGGCGGAGCTCGTCGCGCCGCACGTCGACAAGCTGCGCTACAACCCCGGGCACCTGCACCACCACGAGAAGACGAAGCCGGTCGAGGAGAAGGTCGCCTACCTGGTCGAGGTCGCGCGCAAGCACGCGCTCGCGCTGCGCATCGGCGTCAATGCCGGCTCGGTCGCGCCGGCCTGGGCCGAGCGCTACGCGGATCGGGACGGGCACGACGAGCTCGACGCGCTGGTGCACTCGGCCGCCGACCACTGCGCGATGGTCGATTCACTCGGCTTCCGCGACTACTGCGTCTCGATCAAGGACTCCGACCCGCGCCACGTGGTCGCGGCCAACGTGCGCTTCGCCGCGCTGCGCCCGGACGTGCCGCTGCACCTCGGCGTGACCGAGGCCGGGCTGCCGCCCGACGGCATCATCAAGACGCGCATCGCCTTCGAGCAGCTGCTGGCGCGCGGACTCGGCGACACGCTGCGCGTCTCGCTGACGGTGCCGTTCGACGACAAGGGCCTGGAGATCGAGACCGGGCGCGCGATCCTGGCCGACGTCGCGGCCGGACGCTTCCGCTCGGTCCCGCCCAACTTCTTCAGCGGCCTGAACATCATCGCCTGCCCCTCCTGCTCGCGCGTCGAGAACGAGAAGTTCATCGAGCTCGCCCAGGAGGTCAAGGAGCTCACGCGCTACGCCGCCGAGCACGACCTCACCATCGCCGTGATGGGCTGCCGCGTGAACGGCCCGGGCGAGACCGACGACGCGGACCTGGGCCTGTGGTGCGGCCCGACGCACGTGAACCTGAAAAGGGGCAGCGCCGAGCTCGGGGCCTACCCCTACGCCGAGATCCTGGCGCGGCTGAAGCACGAGCTCGACGCGCTGATCGCGGCGCGCCGCTGAGCCGACGCAAGCCCGTCCAGGTTCACGCGCCATTCGACAAGCGAACGCGTCAACGCGGATTCAAGAGGGAGCAAGGAAGCGACGCTCCGCTCATCTATCCAGGCTCGGAAACCACTCGCGCAAGACGCTGCGCATGCGTAGGAATGCCCTGTCTTCGCATTTCCTAGTGCTGACCGACTCTCCGAGGCGCCTGAAGATCGAGGACGAGGTCTGCATCTGTCTTTGGCGAAGGGCGGCGAGGAACGCACTCTTTGGATCGGCTGGCTTCGCATTTTCCGCATTCCACTCGCCTCGGCCCGCGAGCCATTCCTTGAGGGCCGACAGACTCTCCCATCCGAGTGCGCTGGCTACTTGTTGAGAGTCGCTCCATACCCAAGCCTCGACCTCGGGATCGATGCACACGACTCGAGCCCTCTCATCCCAGTGCGTGCGGAGCTTCTTCTCGAGTTGGATCTCCGCCTCCTCTGCCGTCTCTGGAGCTCCACTCCAGGCTCTGTCGAACACGACCAATGCGAAGCGAGAATCGCGAGCGTAGTTGACCAACAAGTCTTGTCCGGTGGTGAACACCCCGGGGTCATGCTGGTGATGAGCAATGATCGTCTTTCGCTCGATGGGTCTGATCCCGATTGCCTCGGGTCTGGAGAACAACCCCGTCAGGGCCTGCTCGATGTCCTTGTCGGGAACCAAGACCACGAGATCGAGGTTCATCCAAGCACTCCGGCCGCAAAAAGCGTCCCGAGGTCCACCTCGCCCTTCCAATGGCGCAATCGGGGATGCTCGCCACCCGAAACGATGTCGGTCGCTCCGCTTGCGTCTTTCGCAAAGCACAACAGGTCGTGAGGCTGGGCCAGGCCGAGAACGATTGCAGAGTGTGAAGCGCAAAGAACCTGCGCCCCATAGACGGAGGAGAGAGATTGGAAGATAGTCTCGACCGCGCGCGGATGAATGCCGTTCTCGGGCTCCTCGATCAGGTAGATGCCGTGGATCTCTGGTTCGTAGGCAAGAAGGGTGAGCGCGAGAAGACGCAAAGTTCCATCCGAAACCAGCCATGAGGGGGCCTTTAAGCCGTTCGCGTACTCGACGATCAAGTAGCGGTGTCGGTCCTCTTCACGCTCGGTAACTGTGACATCTCTTAGGTCGGGGATCGCGGTTCGAACGTGCTCAATCCACCGCTGGAAGCGATCCCGGCTCTCGCTCCGCAACTCCTGGACTACCCAGGGGAGGTTCGACCCATCCGGCAGGAACCTCTTGGGAGCTCCTGGCGGACTCGGTCGCCTCATTGCTTCAGCATCAAGAATCACCTTCTGGATGCCGTCCATGAGGAATCGCTTCATCCAGATCGCAGCAGGAAAGCGCTCCTCGTCCTCAGGCAAGCTGGCCAGAGCCGATCGTTCAGGGCCAAGGCGAAAGGGACTCTTCCACCTGGTCGTCTCGGCTTCGAAGTAGTCGTTGCCGTCCGGGTTCTTTCCAACGACCTTCCGCCATCCAGGTGGAGTGTGCTTGTTGGGCTGGCGCACAACGTGGGGAGGAGGCGCGGGAGGGTCGGGGAACAGCAGGGTCTGCCGCGCGCTCGATGAGCTCGATGGCTCCTCTGGCAGTAGCCAGAGATTCTCGATGGCCAAGCGAGTCTCCATGTCCGGCCCCGCAGTCTCGATCCGGATCTCGTAGCGAATGCGCTCGTACTTCCCATTGCCCTGGGAGCGACGTCGGTCGTCCGGAACGGCGGCCTCGACGGCCAATTCGAAGGCTCCGCCCTCCCGCATCCAGCAGAGGTGTGCCGGGTCGGAGGCTCGCTGCATCACGGTGGATCCATCTCCTAGGATTGCTCTTCTCGGACCCACTCGCAGCAGATCGCCGACCAAACCGACGACATCTAGGAAGCTCGACTTGCCCGATCCATTGGGGCCGACGAGGGTCTGAAAGCGCCCAAGGGTACGGGAGACGTACCTGAGCGAACGGTAGTGCAGGGCTTCGACGCGAGTCAGCACTTGGCACCCATGAGACCGAGCATCCTAGCGGAGGGGGCTCTACGATTCCGCTGACCCTCTGGGTTCCATGCTGGATCGAGCGTGGACGATGTTCTTCCCTCGACAAGGGTTGCGCGATCCTGGCCGACGTGGCGGCCGGACGCTTCCGCTCGGTCCCGCCCAACTTCTTCAGCGGCCTGAACATCATCGCCTGCCCCTCCTGCTCGCGCGTCGAGAACGAGAAGTTCATCGAGCTCGCCCAGGAGGTCAAGGAGCTCACGCGCTACGCCGCCGAGCACGACCTCACCATCGCCGTGATGGGCTGCCGCGTGAACGGCCCGGGCGAGACCGACGACGCGGACCTGGGCCTGTGGTGCGGCCCGACGCACGTGAACCTGAAAAGGGGCAGCGCCGAGCTCGGGGCCTACCCCTACGCCGAGATCCTGGCGCGCCTGAAGCACGAGCTCGACGCACTGATCGCGGCGCGCGTTCGGTCCTAGTCCGACTCAGCGCGAGCCCGCGCGCAGCTTGACCGCGACCTGGACCGGGAACTGGCAGGTCCCCTGGTTGCCCAGAGAGTCCGTGGCCGTGCAGGTCACGAGGGTCGTGCCGCGCGGGAAGACGCTGCCCGAGGGCGGCACGCACACCACGCTCGGAGCCGGATCCAGGTTGTCGGTGGCGGAGACCGTGAAGTGCACGACCTCGCCCGGCGGACCGAGGAGGTCGTCCACCACGTTCACCTGTACGGGACAGGTGAGCACGGGCGCGGCCGAGTCCGGACAGCGCGACCACCTGGCGAGGCCACTGTCGCCGGAGTCGAACGCGGTTCCCTCACCGCCGGCGTGGAGCGCCGCGCCGCCGACGTCGTGCGCCCCGAGGGTGTACACGACGGCGCTCATCCCGCTGCCCAGGGCTGCCCAGCTCGAACCGTTCCAGCGCGCGAGGGCGTTGGCGGCGACGCCACCGGCGGAGGAGAACCAGCCCCCCACGTAGAGGGCCGGTCCACTGCCGTCGTCGAACACGCCCAGGGCCGAGACCCGTGCGAAAGTGGTCACGCCCAGTCCGGCGCCGAGTGCCGTCCAACCGGCGCCGTCCCAGCGCGCGACGAGGTTGCTCGGAGTGCCGCCAGCGGCCGTGAAGTAGCCCCCGGCGTAGAGATCGAGCCCGGCGCCGTCGTCGAACACCGCCAGGGCGGAAACGGACTGGTTCATCCCGCTTCCCAGGGCCATCCAGCTCGAGCCGTCCCACTTCGCGATGTGCTTGGCCGACACGCCACCGGCGGTCGTGAAGTTGCCGCCCGCGACCAGCTCCGGCCCAGCGCCTCCGTCGAACACCACCAGGGCCATGACGGTGCTGTTCACGCCGCCGCCCAGTGCGGTCCAGTTCGTACCATCCCAGCGGGCGATGTTGCTCGCGGACGAGCCGCCGGCGCTGCTGAAGAAGCCGCCCGCGTAGAGCGCGGGTCCGCCGCCGTCGTCGAACACCGCCAGAGCGGCGACCTCGCCGCCCGACACCCCGCTGCCGTCCACCCCGCTGCCGAGCGCCGACCAGCTCGCGCCGTCCCACTTCGCGACGCCATGCGCCGACACCCCACCGGCGCTCCAGAAGTCGCCGCCCGCGTAGAGCGCCGGTCCACTACCGTCGTCGAACACCGCCAGGGCATTGACGACGTTGCGGTCTGTCCCGCTGCCGAGCGCCGACCAGCTCGAGCCGTCCCAGCGCCCGACGTGGTTCACGGTCACGCCGCCCGCGCTGGAGAGATGGCCCGCCACGTAGAGGGCTGGGCCACCGCCATCGTCGAAGGTGGTCACGGCATAGACCCCGGCGTTGATCCCGCTGCCCAGCGCCGACCAACCCGAGCCGTCCCACCTGGCGATCTCGTTCGCCGCCACGCCTCCGGCCGTCGAGAAGAAGCCGCCCGCGAACAGCGCGGGCCCGCCGCCGTCGTCGAACGCCGTCAGGGCATCGATGGGAAGGTTCGTCCCGCCGCCCGCCGCGCCCCAGCTCGAGCCGTTCCAGCGCGCGATGTGGTTCACGACCGTGCCGCCCACGCTGGTGAAGCCGCCACCCGCGTACAGCTCCGGCCCGCTGCCGTCGTCGAACACCGCCAGGGCGGCGACGCTGCTGCTGAGCCCGCCGCCGACCGCCGACCAGGCCGAGCCGTTCCAGCGCGCGATGGAGGACGCGCTGACTCCGCCGGCCAGGCTGAAGCCGCCGCCGACGTAGAGCGCGGATCCACCTCCGTCCTCGAACACCGCCAGGGCGCGCACGCCCGGGCTGAGGCCGCCGCTGACACCGCTTCCGAGCGCCGACCAGCCCGAGCCGTTCCACTTCGCGATGCGAGAGGCGGAAACACCCCCGGCCTGGGTGAAGATGCCGCCGGCGTAGAGCGCGGCCCCGCCGCCGTCGTCGAACACCGCCAGGGCCTGGACTCCCCCGCTCGTGCCGCTGCCCAGGGCCGACCAGCTCGAGCCGTCCCACTTGGCGATGGAGCTGGCCGGCGAACCGCCGGCCGAGAGGAAGCTGCCACCCGCGAACAGCGCCGCTCCGCCGCCGTCGTCGAACACCGCCAGCGAGGCCACGTCGCCGGTCACGCCGCTGCCCAGCGCCGACCAGCTCGAGCCATCCCACCTGGCGACGTGACTCGCCGCCGCGCCGCCCGCGTTGACGAAGTCACCCGCGACGTAGAGCGCCGCCCCGGCGCCATCGTCGAACACCACCAGGGCTCGGACCTCGTCGTCCACGCCAGCGCCGAGCACCGTCCACTCGGAGCCGTCCCAGCGCGCGACCCGATTCGCCGCCACGCCACCGGCGGTAGTGAAGGTGCCGCCCACGTACATGGCCGGGCCGCTGCCGTCGTCGAACACGGTCAGGGCCTGCACTCTCCCGTTCGTGCCCGGCAGGCCTCCGAAGGTCGGGAGCCAGCTCGGCTGGCAGGAGAGCCCGCGCGTGAGCACGAGCGGACTCGCCTGCAGGACACGGCCCGGGGCGCCCAGCGCGACGCTCGTGCTCGCCATGCGGCTCGCGGCGCCGACTCCGGTGAGCTGGACGCTCTGCGCCTCGATCGGCGCCTGGGCCTCGAGGCGATAGTGGCCGTTCCGATCCGTGCAGGCGCGTCCGCCCGCGCTGCTCACCACCACCGCGCCCGGCACGGGCGTCCCGTCGGACTCGAGCACGAAGCCCTCGAACACGAGCGCGTGTCGCTCCGAGGCTCGGGCCGGCTCGCCCTGAGCCAGAGCCGAACTCGCGCACACGACTCCGAACGGCACCAGGCAGGCCAGAGAAACCCACAGAGGCCGAGCTCGCTTCGTCACGCTGCGCTCCTTCGTCCGGGGGAAGGCCACCCGGGCCGCGGAGGCCCGGAGGGCACCGGAAGGCCCCAGGCTAGCACCGGATGCGGCCCAGGTGGGGGACTCCTTCCCCGCTCCTTGCCGCCGCCTCACACCCGATTGCGCAGCATCAGCTCCTTCGGGTGCGGATCGAAGTAGAGCTGGCCGAGCAGGTACTCGATGCGGTGCTTCTCGACCTGGAAGCGCACCAGCGTGATCGGCACGACCAGCGGCAGGAGCCCCTGGCGGTAGTCCTCGATCGCCGCGGCCAGCTGGCCACGCTCGCCGGGGTCGAGGTGCTCGCGCAGGTAGCCCATGGCGTGCTGCAGCACGTTGACGTGCTTGCGCGGCGTCGCCTTCTTGGCGAGCGCGGCGAAGAACTCGGCCTCGAAGCCCGCGTAGAGCGCGGTGGTGCTGCCCTTGCTGGCCGAGCCGACGAGCCTGCCGAGGGCCTGGTAGCCCGGCTCGTCGTGGGCGCGCACCAGCAGCTTGTGCGCGGTCCAGAACTCGACCAGGCGGCCGCGCGTGCACCCGCCCGCGAGCAGCGTGCGCCAGCGGTTGCGGCAGAAGATGCGCTCGACGAAGTTCTCGCGCAGCACCGGATCCGCGAGCCGCCCCTCCTCCTCGACCGGCAGGTGCGGCCAGGCCTCGAGCAGCGCGCGCGCGTACAGCCCCACGCCGTCCTTGCGCAGCGGTCCGGACGAGCCCCAGACCTTCACCCGGGCCATGCCGCACGAGGGCGAATTCTTCTTGAGCACATAGCCGTCCAGCTCGAGCGCGCGCAGCTCGCTCACACGCTCCACCGAGTACGCCTCGATGCGCGCGGTGAAGTCCTCGCCCGTGGCGGGCGAGAGCAGGCGCAGCCCCCCCGCCCCCTTGCCCGCGCCGCCGTCCTCCACCAAGCGCACGCTCGGACGCGGCGTGCCCATGCCGATCTCGACCTCGGGGCACACGCTGACCCACTCGACCCAGCGCCCGAGCTCGTCCACCAGGAAGCCGTCGCGCTTGTGCCCGCCGTCGTAGCGCACCTTCTCGCCCAGGAGGCAGGTCGAGATGCCCAGGCGAATCGACCCGGCGCGCGCGTGCCACGCCTGCCAGGCGCCGGGTTCGCGGCTCTTCTTCGAGGGCTGCATCGACGCAGCGTAGCGCGTCGCGCCGCCGGGCCGCCGCCGCGCTCCGCTTCTGTCGGGAGCCTGCGAGCGCCGCGCCCCCACGCTGGCCTTGCGTCGCACTTCCGTAGTCGTTCGGCGCAGGGTTCGACGTCATCTTGTGCAGGCTCAGGGCCTTGCGCTCTCGATCAGTGGTCCTGATCATGTGGGCTAGTTTCTATGACCACGAGCCTCCGTCGCGAACGAGGCGATCCAAGCTGGCTCAGGCATCGTCGACCGGCGCCGACTCGTCATTCGTTGGCTGAGCCCCGGACAGCCCCAACCGGCCGCGCCAGCGCTCGATGATCTTGGCTCCAGTCGAACGGTTCCTGGGCAGGATCTGGAGATCCAGGACCACGGAGTCTCCGTCCTTCCACCAGCGCGACAGCTCACCCACCTCGCCTTCGAAGTCGCCGGAATCCGTGCAGTAGGCGGCACGGACGGAAAGCTTGTCGCCGTCGGACAGCACGGTGACGATCCGCTGCTCCGCCCAGCTCCCTGAGTAGACCGCGACCGTCTGGTTCCCACAGCAGCTCTTGCGGACGAGGGGGTAGGCTCGCTCACGCTGGATCACGGTGGAGGTAACCGAGAGGGGCGTATCCACGACAATCGGCGGAGCCGGAGGGAGAGGATCCGCGTCGGGCGTGGTACGGGGACCCAGGCACCCGCTGCAATGCAGCAACGCCACCAGTACGACACTCCTCATTGCGACTCCTCGCATCCGCTGAAGGCTGTTCGACCCATCGATCTTCGTTGGAAGCACGCGAGCTCGGGTTCGGCATCCGCCTCGCTGCGGCCCACGGATTGTCCCTGTCTGGATCATGGCTGAAAAAGCCACCTCACTCCGCCAGCCTCACCGGCCTCAGGTCGCGGGCGCGGTAGAGGCGTCGGAAGGTCGCCTCGTCCAGCTTGCCGTCGGCGCCAAAGAGCACGGCCGCGCGCTGGTCCGCGCGCGCCTCGAGGCCGTCGCGCAGCCAGGTCGAGAGCACGGTCTCGCGCACGTGGTCGCGCTGGACCTCGAGCTCCTGGAAGAAGTCGAGCGTGAAGTGCGCGTGACGCGGGTCGAGGCGCGCGGTGCGGGCGGCGATCCAGCGCACGGCGTCGTAGTCGTCGAGCAGCAGCGTGCTGACGAGGTAGGGCATCCAGCCCGTGCCGGAGGCGTCGCGGGCGGGCTCCCAGCCGAGGGTCCAGGCCATCAGCGCGCGCTGGCCGGCGTCGCCGGCGAGCGTCCACGGCACGGCGGCCGCGAGGTGTTCCTGGTCGGTGTCGAGCGGTGGGCGCGCGATTCCGTACCACCGCTCGAGCGCGTCGGCGGTCCAGCCCAGGCTGCGGTCGAGATGGCACTGGTTGCACGCGTTCGGGCGACCGGTGGCGAGCGACTCGCTCACGCTCGGGCGCGTGATCGTGTGGCTGCGGATGGCCTTGGTGAGCCCGTAGGTCGTGTAGGGCATGTGGCAGTTCAGGCAGTCGTCGCCGCTCGAGCCCGGCGCGTGGTGCGTGTGCGCGTTGCGCGCCTCCGGCTCGGCCAGGGCCGAGTGACAGCCGAGGCACGCGCGCGGGCCGTCCATGTCGGGCCGGAGCTGGTCGGCGGCCCAGCCGGCGGCGACGCGCTCGGGCGAGGCGTGCAGCTCGTGGCACGAGAGGCAGCTCATGCGGCGCTCGCCCTCGCCGCGCTGGAAGCAGGCCGACTCGACCAGGCCGTTGTATTCGCGTCCCGAGACGCGCACCTGGCCGTCGGACCAGAAGAGCTCGGCGAGCGTGTCCGGGTTGCGCGCGAGGAAGGCGCGCAGGGCCTGCGAGTTGCGCTCGGGCCGCCCGCGCAGGAGTTCGCGCGTGGCGGCGAGCTCGGCGCCCGGGCGGTAGGCGAAGCCCTGGTTGCGCCAGCGCTCGCGCGCGCCGGGCTCAGGGAAGACGTGGATGCCGTGGCACTGGCCACAGACCTCGGTCGAGCGCCGCGGGTCGAGCGCGGAGGGCACGACCAGGCCCGAGTCGGGCCCGGCCGCCGTCTCGGCCTCGGGGCCGCGGCGCCAGGCGACGTGCGCCGCGCCCGGGCCGTGGCAGGCCTCGCAGGCGATGCCGAGCTCGGCCACGCGCGTGGCGCCGCTCGGCGCGTGGCGCGGCGTTCCATTGGTCGCGTGGCACTGGATGCAGGACTCCTGCCAGCGATCGGTCTCGGCGCCCGTCGCACCCGGCGGAGCCAGGAACATGGCCTTGCGCGGGGCCCATTCGCGCTCGGCCGTGAGCCACACCAGCGGGAAGAGCTCGAGTCGGCCCGAGTCCGGCGCGGCCAGCCAGTAGGCCTGGTAGTGGTGCGCGCCGGTCGTCAGCGCCACGCGCGCGCGCGCGCCGCGCGAGACCGAGCTCGACGCCTGCCTTGCGGATGCGGGCGTCGCCGGCAGCGGCGTCGCGAAGAAGGCCTCGCCCTCGCGCGCGAGCTCGAAGGCCACGCCCTCGAGGGCCGGGGTCGTGCCCGTGAACGGCGCCAGCACGGCCGCGACCGAGGGCACCTGCGTCATCGTGCGGTGGTAGGAGGCGTGCCAGCTCGCATGGTTCGCCGCGTGGCACTCGCGGCAGCTCTCCGAGCCGGCGTAGCCCTCGTCGGCGAGCTCCAGCGCGGTGCGCGCGCGCGCCTCGTCCTGGGCCGCGCGTGCGGCACCGCTCCCGGCTCCGCTCAGGGCAGCGAGGCCAAGGCCGAGCGACAACCGGATGACGCGCGTCATGGCGCGAGTGTCGCCCGCTGCGCGGGAGGACCGCAAGCCAGGCCCTTGCCCGCCGCCCGCGCGTTCGGCTGTCATGGCCGGCCGCCATGCGCACCCTCCTGATGCTCGCCGGCTGGCTGTGCATGGCCCTCGGCCTCGTCGGCGTGTTCCTGCCGCTGCTCCCGACCACGCCGTTCTTGCTGCTGGCCGCGGCCTGCTTCGTGCGCGCCTCGCCCGAGACCCACGCGCGCATGCTGGCCCACCCGCGCCTCGGGCCGTACCTCGAGCAGTGGCAGCGCGAGCGCAGCATCCCGCGCGCCGCCAAGCGCCGCGCCTACCTGCTGGTGAGCGCCTGCTTCGCGCTCTCGATCGCGCTCCTGGACGGACTCGGGCTGCGCCTCGTGCTGGCCGGTCTGTGGCTCGCCCTGATGCTCTTCCTGCGCAGCCTGCGCACGAGTCCGTGAGCCGGCGCGACGCTACACTGCGCCGGACCTCCCTCTCCACCCAGATTCCAGCGAGACGACATGGCCAAAGCGAAGACGGCGAAGAAGACCGCCCGGCGACCCGTGAAGAAAGCCTCGGCCAAGCAGACGGCCGGGAAAGCCTCGACCCAACCCGCCAAGAAGGTGCAGCCCGTCCCCGACGGCTACCACTCCGTCACGCCCTACCTGATCGTGCGCGGGGGCGTGCGCGCGCTGGAGTTCTACCGCAAGGCGTTCGGCGCCAAGGAGCTCATGCGCATCGACATGGGCGGCGGCAAGCTCGGCCACGCCGAGCTGAAGATCGGCGACTCGGTCGTGATGCTGGCCGACGAGTTCCCCGAGATGGGTTTCCGCGGCCCGACGAGCTACGGCGGGACGCCGGTGAGCCTGCTGGTCTACGTGGAGGGCGTCGACGCGCGCGTGAAGCAGGCCGTGGCCGCCGGCGCCAAGCTCGTCCGCCCCGTGAAGGACCAGTTCTACGGCGATCGCTCGGGCACCGTGGTCGATCCCTTCGGGCACCAGTGGACGCTGGCCACGCACATCGAGGACCTGACGCCCGAGCAGATCTCGCAGCGCGCGGCGGCCATGCACCCGTGAGGAGGATCGCGGCGACGGCAAGAAGGAGCGGATCCGTGCTCGCCTCGCTCGTCCTCGTGCCGGCGTGCGCGGCCCTCCTTGCGGCGCCGATTCGCGCGCAGCAGGCGCTGGCCGAGCGCGCGCGTGCGGCCCTCGGGGCCTGGAGCGAGGCCGCGCCGCTCGAGGGCCGCGGCCGGGCGCACGCGGCGGGCCTGGACGGCGAGCAACGCGTCGTCCTGGCCGCGGACGGACGCTACCGCTTCGAGTTCGCCTCGGCCCTGCCCGAGGCCTCGGGTTTCGACGGCACGCACGCGTGGACGCGCGACCGCAGCGGGCTCGAGAGCGTGCTCGAGCTGGAGGAGGCCGAGCGCTCGAAGCTCTTCGCCTGGGTGCTCTCGGGCCACTGGAGCACGGCGAGCGAGCTCGACCTCGCCACCCTGCCGATCGAGGCGGGCCAGGCCCCGCGCCTCGAGCTCGTGCTGCGCGGCACCCCCATGGCGATGACGCTCACGCTCGACGCCGCCACGCTGTTGCCGGCCGAACTCGTCTACCTGGACGACTCGGACCCGCTGACCTGGACCTTCGCCGACTTCCACGAGGTCGGCGGCCGGCGCCTGCCGCGGCGCTGGACCCTCGCGGGCGCCGGGGTGCACGAGAGCTACGCGATCGAGGCCTGGACGCCGCTCCCGGCCGGCGCCGAGCCCTTCGGCGCGAGCGGAGTGCGCCCGGACGACATCCACTTCGATCCCGAGGTCGAGCCCGAGCTCGACGTCGAGCGCGTCGCGAGCGGCCACCTGCTGGTCGAACCGTGGGTCGAGGGCGAGTCGGTGGGGATGTTCATCTTCGACACCGGCGCGGGCGCGCTGACGATCGATCCCGCGGTGGCGGACGAGCTCGGCCTGGAGGAGCTGGGCGAGGTCGTGGCCGTCGGCGTGGGCGGGCACACCACGGCCTCGTTCCGGCGCGGCACGCGCTTCGAGCTCGGGCCGGTGACGCTCACGGACCCGCTCTACGTCGAGCTCGACCTCGCCTTCCTCGAGCCGCTCTTCGGCTGCAAGGTGGCCGGCATCGTCGGCTACGACCTGCTGGCGCGCTGCGTGGTCGAGATCGAGACGCGGCGCCCAGCGCTGGCGCTGCACGATCCCGCGCGCTACGTGCTCTCCGGCGCGCGCTGGCAGGATCTGGTCCTGAACCAGAACACGCCCTGCACGCGCGCGCGCTTCGAGGGCGAGCGCGAGGGTCTGTTCCGGATCGACACGGGCGCGAACGGCACGCTCGTCTTCCACGCCCCGGCCGCGCGCGCGCTCGGGCTCCTGGAGGGCCGCGCGCTGAGCTCGAGCCTGAGCGGCGGCGTGGGCGGCAACAGCGACACGCGCGCGGGCGTCCTGGCCTGGTTCGAGCTCGCCGGCCACCGCTTCGAGCAGCCGCAAGTGCAGTTCTCCCTGGCCGAGCACGGCGCCTTCGCCGACCGCTACACCACCGGCAACATCGGCCAGGACTTCCTGGCGCCGTTCCGCATGGTGCTCGACTACCCGAACGACCGCCTGGCGTTCGTGGAGCTCGCGAAGTAGGCGGCGGCCGCGGGTCGATTGGACCGCGCGGGTCGGCGCGCTACGCTCCGGCCATGCTGCTCCCGCTCCTGCTCACGACCTGGCTCTCGTTTTCCTCCGCTCCCGCGCGGCCCGCGCAAGCCAGCGAGGTCGAGCGCATCGACGCCATCGTGCAGCAGCACATGCGCAAGCCCGGCGCGGTCGCGCTGTCGGTGGCGGTGGCGCGCGGCGCGGAACTCGTGTACGTGAAGACACCCGGCTTCGCCGAGCTCGAGTTCGCGGTCAACGCCAACGAGGAGACGATGTTCCGCATCGGCTCGGTCACCAAGCAGTTCACCGCGGCCGCGATCCTGAAGCTGGCCGAGCGCGGCAAGCTCTCGATCGACGATCCGCTGACCAGGTTCCTGCCCGACTACCCGATGCAGGGGCACGAGATCACGCTGCGGCACCTGCTGACGCACACCTCGGGACTGCCCAACTACACCGACCTCGGGCCGGTGTGGGAGCGGCACATGGCGGAGCGGCTGAGCGACGCCGAGATGCTCGCGCTGTGGAAGGACAAGCCGCTCGAGTTCGCGCCGGGCGAGCGCTGGAAGTACAGCAACTCGGGCTACTACCTGCTCGGGATGGTGATCGAGAGGGTCTCGGGCAAGGGCTACGCCGAGTTCCTGCGCGAGACGTTCTTCGAGCCGTTGCAGCTGACGCGCACGCGCTACGACTCGAACGAGGAGCTGCTGCTGAACCGCGCCCAGGGCTACACCTTCCAGGGGGAGCGCTTCGGGAACGACGGTCTGCTCGACCTGGGTCAGCCGGGCGCGGCCGGCGGCTTGATCTCGAGCGCGAGCGACCTGGTGCGCTGGCAGATCGCGCTGGTGGAGGGGCGCGCGATCTCGAAGGCGTCCTACGAGGAGATGACCCTGCCCTTCCTGCTCGCGAACGGCAAGGAGACGAACTACGGGATGGGCCTGCAGCTCGACCGCCAGGCCGGCCAGCGCTGCGTGTGGCACGGCGGCGGGATCAACGGCTTCAATTCGGTGCTGCTGTACTTCCCGGACGCGAAGCTCTCGATCGCCGCGATCTCGAACAGCGAGGGCGCGCGCGCGGACGCCCTCGGGCTCGCGCTGGCCTCGGCCCTGCTCGCGGCGAAGTGAGCCCGGCCCGCGTGGAGTCGGCGAGCGGCGGCGCCGTCCCGCTCGGCCGGCGCAGAAATCCGGGCTCCGCGCATCCACCGCGCCACGCCCTACGTACGACAGCCTGGTGCCGGGCGCTCCCCGTGCTGCAACCCACGCGGGCGCGCACTCCGGCCTCTCTCCCCTGGCGCTCGGCTCGGCACGCCGCCCGCGGGATCTTCCCCCACCGCGAGGTCGGCAGCGGACGGCGCCAGGGAGAGAGTTTGCTCACGCCTTGATTTCGCGGTGCGGATCCGTACACCGGAGCACGCTGCCATGGAGAGTTCCCCGCCCGCGAGTCCGACGCCCCGGCCGCGTCTGGACGCACGCACGACCGCCTGGTTCATCGAGCAGCGCGCGCGCGTGCGCGCGCTGGAGCTCGACCAGGCGCGTCTGGGGGGCGAGCTCGCGGCCAGCGAGCGCATCGAGCGCGCCGCCCAGCGCTACGCCGACAAGCTGGAAGCGAGACTGGCCGAGGGCCGCCAGCGCGAGGCCTCGCTGGCGCGCGCGCTCGGCTACGTCGAGGCCCAGCGCGACCAGCTGCTGGCGCGCCTCGGCGAGGGACCGCAGGCGGCCCTGCCCGAGCTGGGCGAGCTCGAGCTGCTCCCCCAGCGCCAGCCCGTCCGCGCGAGCACGCCCGCGAGCCGCGCGCGCTCCTGACGCGTCCGGTGGCGTCGCGCCAGCGAAGGTCCGCGCGCGGGGTGGCGCCGCGACTCGGACGGCCGGAACGCGCGGCCGCGCACAGCCTGGCGCATGGCGACGCGCTCGGCGCCCTGATCGCGCTCGCCGCGCGCGAGGACGCGCACGCCCGGGCCCTGCGCGGGATCGCGCTGGCGCAGCTGGGCGAGCTCGAGGCCGCGCGCGAGTTGCTGCTGGACTCGGCCCGCACCTTCGAGCAGCACGGGCTCGCCGTGCACCGCGCACGCGCGCTGGCCGCGGCCGGCGAGGTCGCCGCCGGCCAGCGCGACTTTCGCGCCGCCGACGAGCTGCTGGGACGCGCCGTCACGGCCCTGCGCCGCGCCGGCGATCGGCGCAACGCGGCCTGGGCGCTCGCCATCCACGCGCGCCTGTGTGCCCTGCGTGGCGACACGCGCCGGGCGCGCGCGCTGCTCGCCACCGCGCACCGCAGCCTGCCAGCAGGCGCGGACCGCACCCTGCGCGCGCAACTGGCGCTCGCCGGAGCCGACGAACGCGTGCGGCGCCTGGATACCGTCCTGGCGACCGAGACGCTGGCGCGCGCCACCGGACCGGCGCGATCGCGCAGCGTGCCGGCCCTCGCGCGTGAGCTCGAGGCCGCGGCCGCGGCCCTGGCGCGGCCCGTCGTGCACGTCCTGGCGCCGCGCACGGGCACGCATCTCGAGCTCGACGCGCGCGCGCTCGCCGACACGCTGTCGGCGCGGGGCTCGGCCCTGGCCGCCGAACTCGGGGCGCGGCGCCTGTTCCTGGTGGACGAGGGCGCCCGGCGCGCCCGCTTCGGCGGCGGACGCGACGCATCCCTGCGTCGCAGAGCGGTGCTGTTCGCGCTGCTCGCGCGCCTCGCCGCGAGCTGGCCGAACGCGGTCACGTGGCGCCTGCTGGCGCGCGACGTGTTCGGCTTCGACCTGCGTCGTCTCACCGCGGGCGACGATTCGCTGCGGCTGCGGGCCAAGGTCGAGCTCGCCCGCCTGCGCCGGCTCTTGCCCACCGGCGCGCGCATCGCCGCCGAGCGCAGCGCCTGGCGCCTGGCGTTGCCGCCCGGCGTGGAGCTGGTGCTGCTCTCCCTGCGTGCACCGTCGAGCGAACGCGCGCAGTCCTCGCCCGCGGACGAGCTCGGCCTGCGCCTCGAAGCCTTCCTGGCCGACGGCATGCCGTGGGCCGTGGACGACCTCGCCACGGCCGCGGGCCACAGCCGGAGCAGCGTGCTGCGCGCCCTGCGCGTCTTGCTCGCGCGCCACCGCATCGAGGCCGTCGGCAACGCTCGCGCGCGTCGCTACCTGGCCCGCGCGCCCGCCGGAATCGCTTCTCAGATACTGCTCGTCGGTCTGTTGCAGGCGGGCCGCGGCTGAAGCACGAGTTCGCGCCCCTTGTAGCCTGCGGTCCGTCGCCAACGGCCGCCCTGTCGCGGCGGGCGTACCGTCAATCCGGATCGCCGCTGAGCACCCAGCCGGCCCAGTCGCGCGGGGGGTGGCCCTCGGCGCGCAGCGCCATCTTGGCTTGCCAGAGGGCGTCGGCCTTGCCGAGCTTGTCCTTCCACAGCTTGGAGTAGAAGAGCTCGAAGAGCCGCCGTGTCGCGGCGTCGTCGACCTTCCACAGAGATGTGATCGCGGTTCGCGCCCCGGCGGCGTGCAGCGCGGTCTGCAGCGACTGGATGCCCTGACCGGCGCGGCGGAGGCCGACGTTGGTCTCGCAGGCGGAGAGCACGGCCAGCTCGCAGTTCCTGAGGTCGAAGCTGGCGAGCTCTTCGGCCGTCAGGATCCCGGGCACGCGCCCGACGGCGTCGCGGCCCTGATTCGCGCCAGCGAGCGCCAATCCGCACAGCGTCAGCGGCGCAAGTCCCGTCACCGCGCTCTCGAAGCTGATCGAGCGCAAGCCGCTCGCCGCCCGCGCGTCCTCGTCGAGGGTCGACTTGACGCTCTCGGGCGCGAACCAACCGTGCGTCGCGAGGTGGACGAAGTGGGCCCCCGGCACGCCGTGGACGAGCCCGTCCTTGCTGGCCTCCGAACCGATCAGCAAGCGAGCTGGCCGCTCGAGTCCTCGCTCGAAGAGCGCGGCCACGGAACGCGCCTCTTCCTCCGCTCCCACGAGAGGCTGGAACACCGGTAGGCTCCGCGACTGGGCCGAAGGGTTGGCCGGGGATCTCGTCGGCCCTTCCTCGGGGGCCACGCCGTAGTCGGGTGCGCCGAGCACGAGCAAGACCGCATCTCCCGTCGGCCCAACGCGTGGCGCGAGCAGTCGTGCGAAGGATGTCTCGCCGACGATACGCACTCGATCCCCGACGCGGCCCGTGCCCGAGACCAGTGCGTCGAGCGGCACGAGGTGGACAAAGTCGTCCGGACACACGAACAGAGTCCGCGTCCCCTCGCCGGCGGCGGCGAGCAAGGGATCGACGAGCCGTTCGCGGAGCTCGGAGCCGAGGGCCTCCTCCGAGGCGCCGGCCCGCGGATCGTTTTCGTAACCGAGCCCGACGCCACGGCCCGCGGATCCACCCAGCGCTCCGCGCCAGGCCTGCACCTTGCGCTCGAGTGCGTCGGCCGGGCCCAGGTCGATCCTAGTGAGCGAACCGCGCCTCGTGAGCACGTACGCGAGCAGGTGCTCCTCACCGAACTCGAGGTCGTGCCCCTCTTCCCTGGGTCGCACGCCGGCGTAGCGGAGGAGCCCGACGGCCGCGGCGCCCTCCGGCAATGCACGCGCGAGCTCGGTCGTGTCCACGGGCCGCGTGAATACGCCGCGCTCGGCGAGACCCCGCACAAGCGCGCCTTCGGCCCGGTCGCGCGCCTCCACGAGCTCCGCAACTTCGGTTCCGGAAGCTGCCCCAGGCGCTCCCGTGTTGGCAACCCTGTCATGGAGTCTCGAGCGCGCCTCGTCGGCAGCACGGACCAAGGGCGCGAGCCCCGCATCGTTGCGAGCAACCGAGAGCTCGACGCTCGGGACCAGCCGCCGCGTCTCGATCAGGGCGAAGAGCCGCGCGCGCAGGGCGGCATCGGCTGGATCGACGAAGGCCAAGACTTGCGAGAGGAGCGCGCTGTCCAACGCCAGGGACTCGCAGGCCTCGCGACTCGCCAGCAGGGAAGCGGAGTGGGTCCGTAGCTCCAGGCCCTCTATCATGGCGGGAACGAGCGCGCGCACGCCGGCGACGTCCCCGAGGGCGAGGCGAGTCGCCGCCAGGCTCCCGCGCGATGCGCCCAGATCCGGATGGTCCCGAGGCAAGCTCCGCTCGCGTGCCGCGAGCACGCGCTCGGCCAGGGTTTGGGCTCGAGCGAACTCGCCCAGCTTGGCCAGGGTGTTCGCGAGGTTCTCCTCGGCGGCGAGGAGGTCGGGATGCTCCGGTGCAAGGGTCTTGGCGCGCGCGTCGAACACCTGCTCGAACTGCGTCCGGGCCCCGCGTAGATCGCCGGACGCATACAGCGTGGTGGCAAGATTGCTCCGCGCCGAGAGCAAGTGCGGGTGATCCTCGGGCAGGGTACGCTCCATGGCTTCGAGCACACTCGCCTCCAGGGCACGACCGCTCTCCAAATCGCCCGTCTTCTTCAGCAGGACCGCGAGGTTCGCCTTCGCTGCGAGGAGGTCGGGATGATCGTCGGGCATGGTCTCGCCGCGCGCGGCGAGCACCTGCTCGAAGAGCGACCGCGCGGCGAGGAAGTCGCCCATCTCGTACAGCGTGCCGGCGAGGTTGAAGCGTGCTCGGACGACCTCGGGATGGGTGTCCGGGTGGGCCTGCCTGAGGCACTCGAGCACCCGCTCCTGGAGGGCGCGCGCGCCGGCGAGCTCGCCCATGTCCTGCATCACCACGGCGAGGTCCTGGAGCGCGACCAACCTATGGGGATGATCCGCGGGCAGGATCCGCTCGTAGGCGGACAGCACGTTCTCGTAGAGTTCGCGCGCACCCGCTAGATCGCCCAACTCGTGCCGAGCGGTGGCCAGGCTCAAGCGGACCGACTGGATATCCGGATGATCCGCGGGCAGCGTGCGCTCGCGCGTCGCGAGCACTCGCTCGAAGATCTCGCCCGCAGTCGCGGCGTCGCCCAGCTCCTGCGTGGCACTGGCGAGGTTCACTCGTGCAGCCAGGAGGTAGGGATGATCCGCGGGCAGCTTGCGCTCGAGCCCGCTCACGGCCTGTTCGAGCAACGCCCTCGCACCCTCGAGATCCCGGAGTGCGAGCAGCGTGACGGCGAGGTTCTGCCTGGCCGTCGAGAGATCGGGATGATCTGCGGGAAGAATGCGCTCGTAGGCGGCGAGCACGCGCTCCTTGAGCGCGCGCGAACCCTCGAAGTCGCCGAGGTTGTGGAGCGCCAGGGCCAGGCTCTCGCGCGCGTCGAGCAGCTCGGGGTGGTCTTCCGGCAGGCTCCGCTCGTAGCTCTCGAGCACGCTCTGCTTGAGCGCGCGCGCGCCGGGAAGATCGCCCAGGTCGGACAGGACGGAGGCCAGGTTTCCACGGGCCCGGAGGAGCTCCGGATGATCAGGAGGAAGGGACCGCTCTTGACTCGCGATCACGCGCAACAGAAGCTCCTTGGCCTCCTCGAGGTCCCCGTCCTCACGCATGGCGAGAGCCAGGTTCTGCCGTGCCTGGAGCAGACTGGGATGGTCCTCCGGAAGCGTGCGTTCGTATCCGGCGATGACCCGCTGCATGAGCTCGCGCGAGCGTTGGAACTCGCCCAGCTGAGCCAAAGAAGTCGCGAGCACGAGCCGGCACGCCAAGAGTTCGGGATGGTCCTCCGGCAATCTGCCGTCCCAGTCCTCCAGCAGGCTCTCGAGTTCGGCGCGCGCTTCCCGGAGCGCACCCGACCTGCGCATGGTGTTGGCGAGGTCCCGTCGGGCCCGAATCAGGAGGAGGCTCTCGGGTTGAGAGCGTTCCAGGGCTTCCACCACGGCTTCCTGGAGGTTGCGCGCGCTGCGGTTGTCCGAAGCGAGGTACAGGGTCCTTGCGAGGTCGAGGCGTGCAGCGAGCGTGTCGACATGATCCGTCGGGAGCGAGCGCTCGCGGATCTCCACCACACGCCTTCGCGCTCGCTCGGCCGAAGGGAGGTCCCCCACTTCGGCCGAGAGCGCGCCCAGGGCAGCGAGGAGTTCGGCGGCCGCGGGCTGTTCCGCGGCGCTCGCGAGCAGCAGCTCGATCCCCTGGGCAGCATCCTCGCGTGCCGCCGCGGGCTCCTTGGAGGACAAGTTCTTGCGGGCACGCTCCAGCAGTGCCCTGGCCTGCGCCAGAGCCGGAGACACGGAGGCACCGGGTTCCTCGCAGGGCCTGTCGAGGATCGCCGGCGCTGCTTGCGCCGTCGCCGGCCAACCCAGCGTCGCGAACACGCGCGCCTGCACGGCTCTTGCGCGTACGAGCCGCGGGTCGCCGGGTGGAACCGTCGCCTGCAGGATCCCCACGGCTCGCTCGGCGAGGTCCTGCGCGCCCTGCAGGTCGCCTAGAGCGTGCAGCGACTCGGCGAGGTCGATGTACGCCGCCTGCAGGTCGGGGTGGTCGGTGGGCAGGAGCGGGAGGAGATCAGCGACCTGCCGCTCGCGCAGCTCACGCGCGCCTTGCCAGTCGCCGCGCTCGAAGAGTACGCGCGCGCGCTCGGCTCGGGCGCTGAAGTCGGCCGGCGCCGGTGCGTGGCTACGGCAAGCGAGCGATAGCGCCGCGGCCAACGCGATTCCGAGCACCAAAGCAGGAGCGACACATGGGATCCAACGTCGCATCAGGGACTCCCTCCGTCACTCCGGATCTCCGGAGAGTACCCACCCAGCCCCGGTCGTGGGGCGGGTGACCCTCGGCGCGCGCCGTCGCGATCGTTCCCCTGGAGAGCCGAGCGGATGAGCTCGAGCGTCTCCTGGGCCTCGGCGGAAAGGACCGGCTTCGCCGGCGGAGCTTCGTCCAGGGCACGCGCGGGCTCCTGCGCTTCCGGAAGCGACTGCCGGGGTCCAGTCGTAGGTACGAGCACACTGCGCGACGCAGCGCCGAGCGTGACGACGAGCACGAGCAGGATCTCGAGCACCAACTCCTCTGCCCCCGAACAGGGTGGCTCGGATTCTACCCGCGGCCCGTCGTACTCGGCCGCGCGTGGCTCCGGGAATCGCGTCACGGATGTTGCTTGTCGGTCCGTCGCGGCCGAAGCGAGGATGAGCCCGTCTCGAGCGTCCGGACGCGTGTCCGGCGCGAGGCCGAGTTCACCCGAGGAATCCCATGAAGACCCAGCCCGAATCCCCTACCGCGTCGCAGCCCGGCGCCCTCTCCGCCCAGGTCCTCGCCGAGCACGCGCTGGCGGGGGTCGATCCGATCCACGGCGTGACCTTCGACGGCACGCACGTGTGGTTCGCGGGCGGCCCGGACAACGACCTCTTCTGCGTCGAGCCCAAGAGCGGCAAGGTGCTGCGCCGGCTCGGGCGCAAGGACTGCAACGCGGGGCTCGCCTTCGATGGCACTGACCTGTGGCAGGTGTGCGGCCAGGAGATCCACCAGATCGAGCGCGCATCGGGCAAGACGCTGCGTTCGATCCCGGTGCCCGCGGGTTGCCATTCGAGCGGGCTCGCCTGGGCCGCGGGCTTCCTGTGGCTCGGCGACTTCGACGGACGCGCGATCCACAAGCTCGATCCCGCGAACGGCAAGGTGCTGCGCACGATCCGCTCGGAGCGCCTCGTGACCGGCGTGACCTGGGCCGGGGCCGAGCTGTGGCACGGCACGTACCCCGAGACGGCCGAGGCGGTCGAGCCCGGCGAGCTGCGCCGGATCGATCCGGAGACGGGCGCCGTGAAGACGCGCCTGCACCTCGCCGCCGGGACGCGCATCAGCGGCACCGAGTTCGACGGCAAGGACCGCATCTGGCTCGGCAGCCTCCAGGGTCGCTCCACGCTGCGCGCCGTGAGGAAGCCGTGAGGGCCGCCGGGCTCGCCCTCGCCTGGGTGCCGGCCTGGCTCGCGGCCTGCGCGGCACCGGCGCCGAGCGGACCGCCGCAGCCGCCGGAGCATGCGGCCGCGATGCTGGCCGCGATCGGCTCGCTGGCGGGCGACTGGGACGGTCTGCACGACGGCCAGCCCGTCTCCACGCGCTTCGAGCCGAGCTCGCACGGCACGGCCGTGCGCGAGCTCCTGTTCGTGGGCACGCCCGAGGAAATGACCAACGTCTACCACCTCGACGGCGACTCCCTGCTGGTCACGCACTACTGCGCCCTGGGCAACCAGCCGCGCCTGCGCGCGCGGCGCCTGGAGGCCGGCCGGCTCGAGTTCACGCTCGATTCGGTCACCAACCGCGCGAGCCCGGACGCGCCTGTCATGGGCGCGCTCGTGCTCGAGCTCGTGGACCCGGACCACATGGTCGAGCGCTGGACGGCCAGCGGCAAGGGCACGTCCGAGCCCGGCACCGAGTTCCGCTTCACGCGCCGCAGGACGGGCACGCGCTAGGGAACGCGTTCGGCCAGCCCTCGCGCACCTTCAGCGCCCGAGGCCAGACAGCACCCAGCCGGCCCAATGGCGCGTGCCCGCGCCCTGAGCCCGCAGCTCCATCATCGCCTGCCAGAGCGCCTCGGCCACCGGCCTGTGCTCGCGCCAGAGGTTCTCGTAGAAGCTCACCATCAGCCGACGCGTCCATTCGTCCTCGACGTGCCACAGCGCCGTGATCGCGGTGCGCGCACCGGCGGCATGGACGGCCGCTTGCAGGGACTGCACGCCGCGGCCGTCGGCCTGCAGGCCGACGTTCGTATCGCAGGCCGAGAGCACCGCCAGCTCGCAGCGCGAGAGATCGAGGGCGGTCAGCTCCTCGGCCGTCAGGATCCCGGGAACGCGGCCGACGGAATCGGGGCCGCGGTTGGCACCCGCCAACGCCAGACCGCACAGCGCGAGGGGGGCGAACCGCGGTGTGGCGGAGGAGCCGAACGCGGGCGGCGCCGCGACGCCGCGGACGGCGAGCGTCCCGAGCGCGGAATAGCCGTGGGTCGCGAGGTGGAGATGCGTGGCTCCAGGGGCCAGGCGGAAGAGCGCACCCTTGCTGGCCGCCGCGGCGCTCAGCACGACCGGCTCCTGCTCGGAGATCGCGCGGAAGAGGCTCGCGATCGCGGTGACTTCCTCCAGCGTCCCGCTCAGGCCCGGAAAGCGCGTGGCGGACGCGCGCCCATCGAGCTGAGGCAGGACGGGCGTGCGCGCGTCGGCCAGCGCCGCCGGTGCGTCCCCGACCTCGGCCTCGTAGTCGATCCCACCGAAGGCCAGGAGGTGCGGCTGGTCGCCCGCGCTCGCGCTCCTCTTCCTCAGGATCGCGAGGAACGAGGGCAGGGTCCGGATCACGTAGCGGTCGCCGACGAAGCCCGCTTCGAGCGGCAGGGCCGCGAGCGGAATCGTGTGCAAGTCGGTCTCGAGGCAGACCCACAGCTCGTGCGCTTCCCCGCACGCGGCGAGCAGCGGATCCAACAGGGCCGCTCGCAGGCGCTCGCCGGCCGCGCGGATGGACGCTTCGTCCGCGGAGCTCGTGCGGCCCTGCGAATCCAGACCGAGCCCGCGCCCTTGCGCGGAGAGACCGAGTGCGTTCCGCCAGGCCGTGATCGAGGCCAGGATGGGCGCGAGCTCTCCCAGATCCACGCGCGCGAGGGTCCCATCCTCGCGCAGTACGTGGGACAAGAGGGCCGGCGTTTCGCGCCACTCGCCGCTGCCCTCGTCCCGCGTGACGCGCTCCCAGCTGCGGAACCCGACGGCCGCAACGCCCAGCGGCAAGGCTGCCGCCAGGCCCGCGCGAGTGATGCGTGGAAGCGCGAGGCCACGCTCGGCGAGCGCCTCGTGCAGTCGTTCCTCGGCCGCATCGCGGGCCAGGGCCGCCTCTGCGACCCGCTCACCCTGCTCGGCTTCCTCCGCCAGCGGATCCGCCTGCCGTGCCACGAGGTCGCCGAGGCTCGCGCGCGCGGCGTTCACCTGCGCCAGGAGCTCGTCGAGCCGTGCGTCACCGCGTCGAGCGAGCAGGGAGAAGGTCTCGCCGGTCGCGATCGCTCGCAGGTCCTCGAGCTCCTCGAAGGTCAGCTGCTCGAAACGCTCGCGCTCCGGGACGCGCTCGTGCAGTGCCAGCAGGACCGCCAGGTCTTCCCCGATCTCTTGCGCGAATGCAGAAGCCTGGCGCGGAGAGAGAGCCAAGCCCTCGTGCAGGCTCGCTCGAATGCTGCTCGCCAGCTTCCACAGGCACGCCGCCAGGCACTCGTCGTCTCCCTGCAGCGCCAGGGTCTTCGCCAGGCGGGACAGGGTGGAGCGATAGAGCGGCTGGTCCCCCGGAACGTTCCTCTCGAAGCTCTCCAGCGCCTCCTCTTCGAGCCGGCGAGCTTCCTCGAGCCGGCCGAGCTCCTTGGCCGAGTTGGCGGCGTTGATGCGGGACGTCTGCACGGCGAGGTGATCGGACGGGAGGCTCTGCAGCTGCCGCGCGAGGACCGCCTTCGTCAACTCCAGCGAAGCCTCGTGCTGGCCGCCGAAGGCGAGCATCGAGGCCAGGTTCCCCTCGGCGTCGAGCAGGCGCGGATCGTCCGTGGCCAGGACCTCGCCCATGCTCGCGAGCGCCGCGCGCTCCAGCTCGAGCGCCTCGTCGACCCGTCCGATCTTCACCAGGCTCGAGGCGTAGTTCCGGCGCGCGTACTGGAGCCGCAGGTCGTGCGGATCGCCGCGTTCGTAGGACTCGAGGGCCTCGCGCGCCAGGACCGCGGCGCCCTGGTAGTCGCCCAAGGCCGAGGTGACGCTGGCGAGGTTGGCGCGCGCCAGCACGAACTCCTCGTGGTCGGGCGGTAGAACGCGCTCGTAGGCTGCCAGCACCTGGTTCAGGAGATGACGTGCCGCAGCCGCGTCGCCCACCTCCACGAGCGCTCCCGCGAGGGCCGAGCGCGCGCGCAGGAGGTCCATGTGGTCGTCACTCAGGAGGCGCTCGCGGATCCGCACCAGGCGCTCCAGCAGCTGACGCGCGCGTCCGGCCTCGTGCTGGTAGAGCAGCGTGATGGACAGGTTGAAGAGCGCGCGCTGGAACTTGGGATCCTCGGGCGGGAGCAGTCGTTCTGCGCGCTGGAGCACGTCTTCCTCCATGGCGCGCGCGCCGGCGAAGTCGTTCAGCTCCGAGTACGCGACGGCCATGTTCTGCCGCACCTGCAGCACCTCCGCCTCGTCGCGCTCGGAGCAGCGTTCGAAGAGTCCGAAGGCGCGTTCCAGGTGTTCGAGCGCCGCCTGCGGGTCCTTGCCCGTCGGTGCGCCGCGGTTCAGCAGGACGGCTCCGCGTCGGGAGAGGACGAGCGCAAGGCCGGGCTCCGGATCCTTGCCGCGCGCGAGATAGGAGGCCTCGGCGCCTGCCAGTGCCGTCCAGCAGAGATCGAGGCGCCCGCTGTCGAAGGCGATCTTGCTCAGGGCGAGGAAAGAGTCGCCCAGCGCCTCTCGTCCTTCCGAAGCAGATTGCAGCGCTGCCAGCCCGCGCTCACACGACTCTCCGGCCGCACGCCGGTCGCCACGAGCCAGCGCGTCCGCGGCCGACGCGAGCCAGTCCTCCTGCGCCGAACTCGATTGGCCCTGGACAAGCACCTTGGCCAGCGCCGCGGTCTCGGCCGCCTCCTTGAAAGAGCCGATCCGGTGCGCGAGAGCGGACAGGGAGAACGAAACGAGAATCGCCAGCGCAAGCTCTTCCATGAACCCCCTCGACAAGCCGGATCGACAGGATAACCGCTCTCGCAGCGATTGAAGCCACGGTGCTCTCCTCGCCCGAGCCGAGGCATCCGGGACACCCCGACGAGCTCTCACCGCGAAGACCCACGCACTGGACCGGCGTGCCTTCCATCAGTCGGGATCCCCACTGAGGACCCAACCAGCCCAGTCGCGCGGCGGATGCCCCTCGGCGCGCAGCGCCATCTTCGCTTGCCAGAGCGCCGCGCTCTTCCCGAGCCTCTCCTTCCACAGCTTCGTGTAGAAGAGCTCGAACAGGCGGCGCGTCGCGGCGTCGTCGACCTTCCACAGGCTCGTGATCGCGGTGCGGGCGCCGGCGGCGTGCAGCGCGGTTTGCAGGGACTGGATCCCTTGCCCAGCGCGGCGTATGCCGACGTTGGTCTCACAGGCGGAGAGCACGGCGAGCTCGCAGTTGCGCAGGTCGAAGGTCGCAAGCTCCTCGGCCGTCAGGATCCCGGGCACCCGACCGAGCGCGTCCTTGCCGTGGTTCGCGCCGGCGAGCGCGAGGCCGCACAACGTTTCCGGTGCGAAGCCGACCAGGGTCTCCTGCGCGCGCTGGAACGACTTGCGAGCGGTCCTGTCCTCGAGCTCGTCGACCTGGGAACGAAGGCTCTCATTGGCGAACCATCCGTGCGTCGCGACATGCAACCAGCGCGTCTTCGGCCCCACAGCGCCCAGCGCCGCCTTCGTCGCGTCCGAGCCCGTGAGCACGCCGACCTGCCCGAGAGCCTCGGGGTACGAAGCAGCGATCGCAGCTGCCTCCAGGGCCGTGCCGGGCAAGGTGCTGAACGCGGCTCCGATCGCTCCCGGTCGCACGCGGCGATCCTCCACGGGCGTTGCCGCGGCGACGGGGCCGGGTGCGAGAGCGCCGGGCGCGGCGTCGTAGTCGATCCCCCCCAGGACCGTCAGAGCGCCCCTCGGCTCGGGGAGCCCGTCCCGTTGCAGGAGCCGTGCGAGCGATACTTCGCAGCTGATCGCGAGACGTTCCCCCACGAGTCCAACGCCGAACGACAGCGCATCGAAAGCCACGAGGTGCAGCACGTCGTCGACCACGAGATGCAGGCTCGTGATCGTGCCGCAGCGCGCGAGCACTGGATCGAGGATCCACTCGCGGAGTCGATTGCCGGCGGCCTCGAAGCGCGCTCGGTCGAACTCGCGCGCTTCCGCGGCGGCGATCCCGCGACCACCGAGGGGCTGTCCGAGCGCCTCGCGCCAGGCAAGCACGAGATTCTCCAGCTCTGCCGCGGGCCCGAGTTCGACCCGCGACAGCGAGCCATCGGAGCGCAGCACGAACGCAAGCAGGGCGTCCGCCCCGACCAGCGGGCCGTAGCGCAAGAACGTGACGACCGCGGACCCTTCCGGGAGCTGCGCTGCGACGGCCGCAGGCTCGATCTCGGCGATCAACGCCGTGCTGCTGGAGAGCTTCTGCCTCAGATCCCGCTCGCTTCGATCGCGCTCCTCGACGAGTGCCAGGAGCTCACTCCGCCAAGGGTCAGCATGGCCCGCATCTTCCGGTCCAGATGCGACGAAGTCGTTGATTCGGGCGCGCAGGCGAGTGAGTCGGCGCGCAGCATCGGCAAGCTCCGGGCGGGCGGCGAGGGCTCGCGCCACCGCGGCCGAGGTCACCGAGGCCGCCCGCAATCCCTCCAGCGTTTCGAACAGCTCCAGCTCGAGTGCCGGGGAAGGATCCGTGGCCGTGCTGACGGCCAGCACCGGGGCGAGGAGGTGGAGACCCGAGCGCACGCCCTCCCGCGCCGGTCGCAGCGCTTCGGTCTGAAGGCGCTCGGCGCGGCGGCGGATCCCGGCGAGCAGGCCCGTAGCGAGCTCGCGCGCCGCTGGAAGGTCGTTGAGCCGGAGCCTCGTCCCGATCAGGTTGTATTCCAGCCCGAGCCGTTCGGGATCGTCGGCTGGCACGAGGCGCTCGTACGCGGCCAGGACCTCCTCCTCCAGCGCCCCGGCTCCGGCTACGTCGCCCTGGCTCCCCTTCACCGCGGCCAGCGCGGTCTTCGCGAGCAGGACTTGTGGATCGTCGGGCGGGAACGCGCGGCTCCGGACGGCGAGCACCTCCTCCATCAGACGTCGCGAGCCGCTGAGCTCCCCGACCTCGAACAGGCTCGCGGCGAGGTTCTGCTGCGCAATCATCAGGAGGGGATGGCCTGCAGGAAGCGCCCGCGAGCGTGCCGCGAGCACTTCCTCGTTGAGTGCGCGGGCGCCCGCGGAGTCGCCGAGCGTCTGCCTCGACGTGGCCAGATTCCCCTTCGTCAGCAGGAGATCCGGGTGATCGGGCGGGAGGATGCGTGCCTGGGCGACGAGCAACTCTTCCTCCAGTTCGCGCGCTCCGGCGTAGTCGCCGAGAACCTTCATCGCCACCGCCAGGTTCTGCTTCGTGACGAGGACCTCGGGGGCGTCCTGCGGGAGGCGGCGCAGCTGGATCTCGAGCACCTCTTCGACGAGGTTACGCGCGCCCTGGAAATCGCCCCGGGCCTGCCGGATCGCTGCGAGCCCGATCTTGGTCCGCAGGGCTTCGGGGACGTCACCGACGCCGCTCCGAGCCCAGGCGTCGCTCACTTCCTCGAACAGCGCACCGGCACCATCGACGTCGCCGAGGGCGAACAGCGTGATCGCGAGGTTGTGCTCCGAGCGCAACAGTTCGGGGTGATCGGCAGGCAGCGCCTTCCTACGCGCGGCGACCAAGCCCTCACCCGCGAGGCGGGCCTCCGGCAGAGCTCCAAGCTCGCTCGCCAGCCGGTCGAGCTCGATCCAGAGGCCAATCGCCGCACGGGGGTCCGCATCAAGTTGAACGAGCGCATCGACCGCCTCTCGCAGCATCTCGCGGGCACCGTCCCGGTCGCTCTCCTTGGCCGCGAGGCGGATCAGGTCCAGCATCCCCTCCACATCCGCCAGCTCCGCATCCAGGGTCACCCTCGGAGCCTCGGCGAGAGGCGGTGCCGCCGAAGCCGAGCGCGCCTCGGCCGCTTGCTGCCATGGCCCCGAGATCCAGCCGAGCGTCGCCAGCAGAACGTTGGTCAGCACGGTGTCTCCTCGTTCACTCGGGATCGCCCGACAGCACCCACCCCGCCCAGTCGCGCAGCGGATGCCCCTCGGCGCGCAGTGCCATCTTGGCTTGCCAGAGCGCCGCGCTCTTCCCGAGCTTCTCCTTCCACAGCTTCGTGTAGAAGAGCTCGAACAGGCGGCGCGTCGCGGCGTCGTCGACCTTCCACAGGCTCGTGATCGCGGTGCGGGCGCCGGCGGCGTGCAGCGCGGTTTGCAGGGACTGGATCCCTTGCCCAGCGCGGCGTATGCCGACGTTGGTCTCACAGGCGGAGAGCACGGCGAGCTCGCAGTTGCGCAGGTCGAAGGTCGCAAGCTCCTCGGCCGTCAGGATCCCGGGCACGCGTCCGACAGCGTCGCGCCCGCGGTTGGCGCCAGCGAGCGCGAGGCCGCACAGGGTCTCGGGCGCGAAGCCGGTGAGTGTCTCCTCCGCGCGTCGCCACGCAGCGTGGGCGCCCTGCTCCGACAGGGTGTCCAGCTGTGACTTGAAGCTCTCTCTTGCGAACCACCCGTGCGTCGCGAGGTGCAGGAAGCGCGCCTTCGGGGCGGCAGCGAAGAGCGCGGCCTTGGTCGCGGCAGAGCCGCTGAGGAGCAGCGCGTCCTGGCCCGAGATCTCGTGCAGCAGTGCGGCGATCGAGCTCACCTCACCTTCCGTCTCGGGCAGGAACGGGAACCCCGCAGCGCTCGGCCCGGAGCGCTCCGCGCTTGCCTCGATCGGCGGCGCCATCGCATCCAGTCGGACCGTCGAGGCTTCACTGGGCTGAGTGTCGTAGTCGATCGCACCCACCAGCAGGGGCCTACCCTCCTGCGCACGAGTCCTCTCCGGACGCAGGAGGCGTGCGAAGGTCACCTCGTTCCGCACGGCGATGTGCTCACCCAGGATGCCGTCTTCGAACGGCAGCGCGTCGAGCGGCACCAGATGCAAAAAGTCGTCCAGGACGACGTGCAAGGTTCGCACATCGCCCGCGGCGGCGAGGATCGGATCGAGCACGCGCTCGCGCAGGCGTCGGCCGAGCTCCTCGAGTTCTGTCGCCCTGCTCGCGGCCACCCTGATACCAATCCCTCTACCCACGAGCGGCCGACCGAGCGCGTCCCTCCAGTCCCTCACGAGCTCCTCCAACTCCGCCGCCGGTCCGAACTCGATGCGCTGCACCGCTCCGCCCGGGCGCACAACGAAGGCGAGCAGCGAGTCCATGCTCGCTGGCGTCTTGCCCGTGTCTGGATCTCTTTCGGACCGCCTCTCGTACCGCAGGAACGACACCACCGCCGTCCCCTCCGTGAGGCGTGCCCTGACCGCGGTCGCGTCGATGTCCTCCACGAATGCCCCGACCTCGGCAAGCTTGCCCCGTAGCGCGCGCTCCGCGCGGTCGCGCTCCTCGGCGAGTTCGAGGAGCGACTTGCGCCAATCCTCGACGGCGTCTTCGATCGAGCCTTCCACCGGCCTGGCTCGATCCGTCGCTGCAACGGCGAGCTGGCTCAGGCGCGCGCGGGCCTCGGTGGCCCGCGCCGCGATCTCTGCCAAATCCGGTTGCGTCGCAAAAGCGTGCGCCGTTTCCGCGCTCGTGATCGAGACGAGGCGCAGGCTCTCTACCGTCTCGAAGAGCTCGGAGTCCAGGAAGTGCTCGGGCTCAGAGGCAAGGTTCCAGGAGAACGCCACCGAGACGCGCTGGAGTTCGGCCCGCGCGCTCTCCCGAGCGGACCGCGCGGCCTCCGAGCGCAGGGTGCGAGCGCGGGAGCGCACACCCTCGAGCAGGCTCGAGGCGAGCTCGCGCGCGCCCGCGAGGTCGCCGAGCGCGTACCTCATCTCGGCAAGGCCCTGCTTCGCCGCGAGTAGATCGGGGTGGCCCTCGGGAAGGAGCCGCGTCCAGGCCTCGACCAGCTCCTCCCCGAGCTCGCGCGCGCCGGAGAGGTTGCCGAGTTCGTACCTCATTGCGGCGAGGTTCCCCTTCGCCCGGAGTAGATCGGGGTGGTCACCTGGTAGGAGCCGCGTGCGAGCCTCCAGCACCTCCTCCTCGAGCTCGCGCGCGCCAGCGAGGTCGCCGAGGTTGTACCTCGTCACGGCGAGGTTCATCTTCGCGGTGAGTAGATCGGGGTGCTCCGGCGGGAGAAGCCGCGTCCAGGCTTCGACCACTTCCTCGAAGGGCCCGCGGGCACCTGCGAAGTCTCCGAGCGCGTACCTCGTCCCGGCGAGGTTCAACTTCGCCACGAGTAGATCGGGGTGGTCCGGGGGGAGAAGCCGCGTGCGGGCCGCGAGCACCTCCTCGAGGAGCTCGCGCGCGCCCGTGAGGTCGCCGAGGACGTGCCTCGTCGCGGCGAGGTTCTGCTTCGCCCCCAAGAGATTGGGGTGGTCCGGCGGAAGCAGTCGCTTGCGCGCCTCGAGCAGCTCCTCCTCGAGCTCGCGCGCGCCCTGGAGGTCGCCGAGTGCCTTCCTCGCCATGGCCAGGTTCTGCTCTGCCAAGAGGAGCTCGGAGTGGTCCGGGGGGAGCAGCCGCGTCCGTGCCTCGAACACCTCCTCCGCGAGTTCGCGCGCGCCCGCGAGATCGCCGAGTAGGCGCCTCGTCACGGCGAGGTTCTGCTTCGCCACGAGCAGATCGGGGTGGTCCGGCGGGAGAAGCCGCGTGCGGGCCTCGAGCACCTGCTGGAAGAGTTCGTCCGCACCCGCGAGGTCGCCGAGCTCACCCTTCGTCACGGCGAGGTCCAGCTTCGCTGCGAGGAGATCGGGGTGGTCCTTCGGAAGGAGCCTGGCCCTTGCCTCGAGCACCTCCTCCTCGAGCGCTCTCGCGCCCGCGAGGTCGCCGAGCGCCGCCCTCGTCGCGGCGAGGTTCTGCTTCGCCGCCAAGAGATCAGGGTGGTCGCCTGGGAAGATGCGCGTCCGCAGCTCCAGGATCGCACTCCACAATGCCAGTGACTCCTGCAGGCTCCCGAGCTCCTCCGCCAGTCGAGCCAGTTCGAGGAGGTACGCGATGTGCGCATCCTCGACTCCGGGAGCGGGTACTTCGAGTCCAGCCACGACCTCTCGCAGGAGCGCGCGCGCGCCGTCGAGGTCCTTGTCCGCGATCACACCGCGAATCAGCTCGAGTGTCTCCTTGTCCTCGGCGGCGAGCGTCCACTTCGGCTGCTGCGTCAACTCGGCCGCTGCCTGCCTGTCGGTCTCCCCTCCGTCGGTGCCGGTGGCGGGTGATTGGAAGGCTGCGCGAACGGGCTGCAGCACTCGGACAACTCGACATTCTGCCTCGGGAGCAGAGCCGAAGCTGAGCAGCACGGCCACTAGCGCGAATAGCGGGAGCCGGGGGATGAGAGCCTCCTCCTGGACGAAGCGGCCGGATTGTACAGCGTGGTCCCGAAAACGCAGGGCGGGTGCCCGCCGCAGAGGCAAAACGATTGGAACGCCGCGACGGCGCGTCGCATCCTGTCGCGATGTCGCCGCCGCTCGTGCAGCTCGAGAACGCCACGCGCCGCTACGTACGCGGCGGCGGCGCGGTCGCGGCCCTGGCGGGCGTGTCGCTCACGGTCGCGGCGGGCGAGTTCGTGGCGGTGGTCGGGCCCTCGGGTTGCGGCAAGTCCACGCTGCTCAACTTGATGGCGGGCGTGGACCGCGCGGACGAGGGCTCGGTGCGCGTGTGCGGGCTGGCGCTCGAGCGCGCGAGCGAGGGCGAGCTGACGCTCTTGCGCCGGCGCTCGCTCGGGATCGTGTTCCAGGCCTTCCACCTGGTGCCGAACCTGACGGCCGAGGAGAACGTGGCGCTGCCGCTGGCGCTCGACGGACGGCGCGATGCGGAGCGCGTGCGCCTGTTGCTGGAGCGCGTCGGGCTCGGCGCGCGCGCGCGGCACTACCCGGGCGAGCTCTCGGGCGGCGAGCAGCAGCGCGTGGCGGTGGCGCGCGCGCTCGTGCACCGGCCGGCGCTGCTGATCGCGGACGAGCCCACCGGCAACCTGGACTCGGAGAGCGGCGCGCGCGTGCTCGAGCTGCTGGAGGAGCTGCGCCGGAGCGAGAACGCGGCCCTGGTGCTGGCCACCCACGACGCGCGCATCGACGCGCGCGCGCAGCGCACGCTCGGATTGCGCGACGGACGCCTGGTCTCCGCATAGGACGAGGGTTCCAGCATGCTCGCCACCCTCTGGCTGCGCCCGCTGTGGCAGCGCCCGCGGCGCGCGCTCGCGACCGTGCTGGGCGTCGCGCTCGGGGTCGCGTCCGTGCTCGCCACCGCGCTGGCGAGCCGCGCGGCCGTGGCCTCGATGACCGACGACGTCGAGGCCCTCGGCGGGCCGGCGCGGCTCGAGGTCACGCGCCCGGGCGGCGTGCCGGTGGCGGACATGGCGCGGCTGGCGGAGCTCGCCGGCACGGTGCACATCGCGCCCGTGCTCGAGGGCACGGCGCTGGTGGCGGAGAGCGGCGTGCTGGTGCGCGTGCTCGGCATCGACGCGCTCGGCATCGACGCAGCGCTGGGCCTGCAGCGAGAGGACGTCGTTCCCGGGGGCGCCGCGGACGGGCCTCGGGGGCCGGAGAACGCCGCGCTCACGGAGGCCGGCGCGCGCCTCCTGTCGGAGGCCGGCGTGCTGCTCTCGAGGGCTGCCGCCGAGCGGCTCGGGGTCGAGCCCGGCGACACGCTCGCGCTCGTGATCCAGTCGAAGCGCGTCGAGCTCGAGGTCGTGGCGCTGTTCGAACCCGGACGCGTGCCCGCGGCCTGGGACCAGGTGCTGGTGACGGACGTCGCCCTGGCGCAGGAGCTGTTCGGCCGGCGCGAGCACGTCGATCGGCTGGAGCTCGTGCCGCGCCAGGCCCTGGACGAGACCGCGGCCGCGGCGCTCGCGGCGCGCGCGCAGGCGCTGCTGCCGGAGGGCACGCGCGTCGGTCCCTCCGCCCTGCGACGCATCGACGGCGAGCGCCTGGTGCGTTCCCTGACCTTCAACCTCACGGCCCTGGCGGGCGTCTCGGTGCTGGTCGCGATCGTGCTGGTGGCGACCACGCTCGCCACCTCGGTCGTGCAGCGTCGGGCGGCGATCGCGCTCTTGCGCTCGCTGGGAGCATCGCGCACGCAGCTCGCCTGCGCGGTGCTGCTCGAGGCGGCCGGGATCGGGCTCCTGGGCGGAGCCCTGGGCGTCGCGCTGGGCTGGCTCGGCGCGCAGCGCATCGCGGCCGATGTGCACGGCAGCTTCGCGACGCTGTCCGAGGACGTGCTGCTCGGTGCCGTGCGCCTCGCGCCGGGCTGGGCCGCGGCCGGCGTGCTGCTGGGACTCGCCAGCGCGCTCGCGGCGGCCTTCCTGCCGCTGCAGGAGGCCTGGAGCACGCCGCCGGTGCAGCACCTGCGCTCGGCGGGCGTGGAGTCGAAGCCGCTCCGCGGCGGAAGCCGCGCGCTGCTCTTCGTGGCGCTCCTCGCGGGTGCCTGGGGCAGCGCGCGCCTCCCGGTCTGGAACGGGCGTCCGATCTGGGCCCTGGTCTCGGCCCTGCTGCTGCTGGCGACGCTGCTGGTGCTCTCCGGCCCGCTGGTGGACGCGCTCGCGCGCGCGCCGACGGGCTGGCTCGGCCTGCGCCTCGCGACCCCGCTGCGCCTGGCGCAGGCCTCGCTGGCCGCCGCGCGCCGGCGCGCGGCCTGGGCCGCGAGCGCGGTGGGCGTGGCCGTGGCCCTGGCGGTCGCGATGACCACCCTGGTCGGCTCCTTCCGCGTCAACGTGATCGACTGGACCTCCCAGGCGATGCGCTCGGACCTGTACCTGCGCCCGCCCGCCAATGGCGCCGGGGCGAGTGCCGGGCGCATCGCCCCCGAGGTCGTGGCGCTGGCGCGCGAGGTCTTCGGGCCGACGGCCGTCGATCCGTACCACGAGACCATCGCCAGCGTGGCGGGCGAGCGCATCGCGCTCGGCGGCGCGGCCTTCGCCGTGGTGGCGCGCGAGGGCGGCGTGCCCTTCCTGGACGGGCGTGGCTCGCGCGCGGTCTTCGCCGAGGCCCTGGCGCGCGGCGGGGCCGTGGCGAACGAGCCCTTCGCGCGGCGGTTCGGCCTGGGGCGCGGCGACCGCGTGCGCCTCACGACCGCGGACGGGACGGTCGAGCGCGAGCTCGCCGGCATCTACCGCGACTTCTCGGCGCACACCGGGCGCGTCGTGCTCGACCTCGACGACTATCTGGCGCTGGCAGGCGACGAGGGCGCCGAGAGCGTGGCCGTGTACCTGCCCGAGGGCAGCGACGTGTCCAGCGAGCGCCAGCGTTTCCTGGCGGCGCTGGACGGCCGCTTCGAGCTCGAGGTGCTCGACAACCGCACGCTGCGAGCCGAGATCCTGCGCGTGTTCGAGCGCACCTTCGCGGTGACGAGCGCGCTGCAGGCGCTGTCGGCGCTGGTGGCCGCGCTGGCGGTGGTGCTGGTGTTGACCGCGCTGGTCCACGAGCACGAGCGCGAGCTCGCCGTGCTGCGCGTGCTGGGCGGCTCGCGCGCGCAGCTGGGCGGCCTGGTGGCCGGTCAGGCGCTGTTCCTGGGCCTGGCGGGCGCGCTCGGCGGGCTGGGCGTGGGCCTGGTGGTCGGCTACGTGCTGGTCGCGGTCGTCAACGTGCAGTCCTTCGGCTGGTCGCTGCGCTTCACGCTGCCGCCCGCCGTGCTGTGGAGCGCGAGCCTGGTCGTGCCGGTGTGCCTCGCGGCCGGCTGGATCCCGGCCTGGCTGTCGCTGCGACTCGAGCCGCAGGCGGCCCTGCGCGAGCCGGACTGAGGCTCACTCGTCGTCTTCGTCCAACGCGCCCGGGGCCTTGGCCGGGTCGTACTCGGGGTTGGGCTTGGGCAGCGCGGCGCCGGAGGCCTGGATCCACTGCAAGAGCTCGGCCTCGAGCGCGCGCGTGCGTTCCGGCTCGGCCGCAGCGAGGTCGTGCTGCTCGCCCACGTCGCGCCCGAGGTCGTAGAGCTCGTTCCGGCCGCCGAACCAGTGCAGGAGCTTCCAGTCGCCGGCGCGGACCGCGGCCTGGGCGTCGCGGTGCGGGACGAAGAAGAACAGGCGCTCGCGCGCGAGCCGGGTGGCGCCGTTCCACAGCGGAGTCAGGTCGAGGCCGTCCAGGGGTTGGTCGGGCGCGGGCACGACGCCCGCGGCCGCCAGCAGGGTCGGGTAGAGGTCCATGCTCACCACGGGGACCGACGTGCTCGTCCCCGGGGTGATCTCGGCGGGCCAGCGCAGCGCGAGCGGGACGCGGATCCCGCCCTCGTAGAGCTCGAGCTTGCCGCCGCGCAGCGGCGCGACCGTGGTCAGACGCTCGCCGCGCTCGAGCAGCGGGCCGTTGTCGGAGGTGAAGACCACCAGGGTCTCGTCCGTGAGGCCGCGCTCGTCCAGGGTCGCGAGCAGGCGTCCGACGCCCTGGTCCAGGCTCGCCAGCATGGCGGCGTAGTTCGCGCTCGACTGCGGTGCGCCCGGCACCATGGTCGGCGCCAGCGCGCGCACGAGTTCGGGCTTGGCCTGGATCGGCTCGTGCACGGCGAAGTGGGCGAGCACCAGCAGGAAGGGGCGCTCGTGCTCGCGCGCGAGGAAGGCCACGGCCTCGTCCGTCAGGCGATCGGTCAGGTACTCGTCCGGGCGGCTCGCGGCCCCGTGCTCGACCCGATAGGGCGGGAAGTAGTCGCTGGCACCCACGCTGCCCACGAAGGCCTCGTGCTCGAAGCCGTGCCCCGCCGGACCGTGCTCGCCCCGCCCGAGGTGCCACTTGCCGATGAAGGCGGTCTCGTAGCCGGCCGCGCGCAGCGTGTCCGCGAAGGTCGGCACGCCCTCGGCGAGGTGCGAGGCATTCCCGTACGGCAGGCACGGCCACGGCCAGCCGGGCACGTACTCCGGACGCGGGGTGCCCTCCGCGCGATAGTCCTTGCCGTGGATCGCGCGCGTGATGCCGAGGCGCGCCGGCGAACGTCCTGTCAGGAGCGCGGCGCGCGTGGGCGAGCAGGCCGGCGTCGCGGCGTAGGCCTGCGTGAACGTCAGACCCTGGGCAGCCAGCCGGTCGATGTTCGGGGTCGCGTAGGCCGAGCCGTTGTAGGAGACGTCCTTCCAGCCGAGGTCGTCCGCCAGCACCAGCACGATGTTCGGACGCGGGCGCGCTCCACCCGGGGCGCACGCGGCGGCCGCGACGGCGCCGGCCAGCAGCACGAGCGTGCGGAACGAGAACGACATGCGCCTGATCCTATCGGGCGCGGGTCGCGAGTCGCACGCCGGAGCGGCAGACGCCTTGCAGCCACTCCAGCCGCAGGCGACCATCGGGCCTCGGGGGATAGCGCATGGAGAACGGCTGGAACTCGCTGCTGGACGTCGCCTCGGCACTGTTCCTGTTCGCACTGGCCACCCAGTGTGCCCTGGCCTGGATCTTCGCGTCCCTCTTCCTGTCCTTCCTGCGCTTCTCCGGGAAGCCGCGCTATCTCCGCGCCTGGACCCTGTCGTGGATCGCGCGCGCCGTCGCGCTCACGGTGATCCTGGTGCGCTTCAGCGTGCCACTCCTGCGCGGCTCGGATCCGCAGATCCTGAACGGCAGCCTGAGCTCGGACGTGCTCTACGCGCTGTACCAGGGCGCCAAGCTGCTCTCCATCTGGTGGCTGCTCGAGAGCGTGCTGGACTTCGCCGGGCACGCTCTCTCCGAACGCATCCGGCGTGTCTTGCCGCTTTCCCTGTTGCTCGTGGCGGCGGCGAGCGTGGCGCTGCTCGACGACGTCGAGGGACTCCTGCTGGTCCAGAGCCCGTTCGTCATCGGCACCAGCCTGTGGGGCGCGCTGCTGCTCTCGCGCTTGCCGCGCGCGCGTCGTTGCGCGGGAACGCGCATCACCAGCGTGGCGCTGCTGGCGCAGGCCGTCCTGTGGGCGCTGTACTCGGTCGTCTTCGTCGATCGCAGCCACGGCCCCTGGCCGCTGGACCGCTCGTTCTGGTCGGTGCTGGCGGCGCACAACTCGTACTTCGACCTGGTGGTGGACGTGCTGGTGGCCGCCGGACTGGTCGTGCTGTTGTTGCAGGACGCGCACCGGCGCCAGCTGGAGGCGGAGTCCGAGCGCGCGCGCCTGCATGAAGAACTGCTGCGCGGCGAACGCCTGCGCTCGCTCGGGACGCTCGTGTCCGGGGTGGCGCACGAGCTCAACAACCCGCTGACGTCGATCCTCGGATACGCCGAGGTGCTGGCCACGGCCGGCGTCGAGCCCGAGCACTCCCGCTCCGTCGACGTGATCCGTGAGCAGGCGCTGCGTTGCCGGCGCATCGTGCGCGGCCTGGCGGCCTTCGGGGGCAAGGGCGGCGAGGTCCTGGAGCGAATCGACTTCCGCGCCCTGCTGGCGCGCGTCGTGCGCGGGTTCGAGCCCGAGCTCGATCAGCGTGGCGTGCGCGTCGTGATCGAGGGCTCGAAGCCCGTGCCCGAGGTGCTCGGCGACCGTTTCGCGCTCGAGCAAGTGGTCACCAACCTGCTCGCCAACGCGCTGCAGGCCAGTCCGGCCGACGGTCGCGTGACGCTGGTCCTGACCGGCACGACGGACGCGCTCGAGCTGTGCGTCGAGGACGAGGGCCCGGGCATCCCCGCGGACATCCTGCCGCACGTCTTCGACCCGTTCTTCAGCACGCGCGTGTCCGGCCAGGGCATGGGACTCGGCCTGGCGATCGTGCACGGAGTGGTGCGCGCGCACGACGGCACGGTGCGTGCCGAGAATCGCCTGCCCCACGGGGCACGCCTGATCGTCAGCCTGCCGGTGCGCTCGCCCGCCGCCGCGGCCCGGCGAGAAGCGCAGGGGCTGCCCACGCGTGAGCTCGAGCCCAAGCCGCGACCTGGCCCGGCGGTACGCGCGCTGGAGCTGCTGGTGATCGAGGACGAACAGCACCTGTGCGAGATGCTCGTCTCGCTGGGACGGCGCCAGGGCTGGCAGGTCACGAGCGCGTCGAACGGCGCGGAGGGCCTTGCGCATCTGGGGGCGGGGCGCGCGCGCTTCGACGTGGTGCTGTGCGACCTGCGCATGGCCCCGCCCAGCGGGATCGAGATCCACGATCGACTCCTGCGCGAGGACCCGGAGCTGCTCGAACGCTTCCTGTTCGTCACCGGCGATCTGGGCTCCGAGGAAGGGGCGGCCTTCGCGAAGCGCTGCGTGCGTCCGATCGTGCGCAAACCCTTCGACCTGGCGACGCTCAGCGCCGCGATCGCGGAGCGGGGCGCGGCGCGAGCCATCCCCGGCTGAGTCCGCCGGGGTCGCGCGCTCCCCTACTGGCCTGGAACCTCGGCCAGCCGCAGGATCGACTGCAGCAGGGTGCGGGCGGACAGGGTGGCCGGTTTCATCGCCCAGCGCTGCTTCGCGTCGTTGCCGAGCACCAGCACGCCCGCGTGCTGGTTGCGGTCGGCGTCGATCACGGGATCGAGGTCGAAGACCCCCAGGCGCCGGCGCAGGGTCTCGATGTCGTCCTTGGCTCCGGTGAGGAAGGTCCAGCCCGGGCGCGCGCCCAGCGCGCGCGCGTGCTCGGCCAGCACGGCCGGCGTGTCCTGCTCCGGATCGAGCGTGATCGAGAGGAAGAACACGTCGCGCCCCAGGCGCTCGCCCAGCAGCTCCTGGAGCGCGAGCATGCGTCCGGTCGAGAGCGGGCAGATGCCCTCGCAGTGCACGAAGAAGAACTGGACCACGACCGTCCGGCCGCGCACCAGATCGTCGTAGAAGCGCACGCTCTGGCCCGTGTGCGTGAGCAGGCTCGCGTTCGGGGTGGGCACGAACGACGAGGCCGACTCGACCCGTGGTGCGCGGGAGTGGCAGGCCAGTGCGAGCACGGCCGTGACCAGGCCCACGAACCTCCCCACGTTGCCGAGCGGCGCCACGAGTCGGACGACGTCGAGTCAGACGACGTCGAAGCGCGCCATCATGAAGACGTCCTCGTGCTCCAGGTTGTGGCAGTGGAACACGTAGGGGCCTGCGAAGTCGCGGAACTTGAAGAAGACGTCGAGCTCGTCACCAGGCCCGAGCGTCACGATGTCGCGCTTGGCGAGGTCCACGCGCTCGTCGGCATCGGCCGGCTCGAGTCCGTTGCGCGTGAGCACGTGCATGAACTCGAGGTGTACGTGCACGGGGTGCCACCAGCCACCACCGCCGTTCTTGAGCGTCCAGACCTCGGGTTCGTTGCGACGCACCGTGGCCAGCGGCTCCTCCAGGTCCACGCCTCGACCGTTGATCACCCACGTGCCGTGGCGGCGCTCGAACTCGAAGCGTCGGCGGCGGGCGTTGGCGACCTCGGCCGCGCGGGGCTGCTCGAAGGGACGCAGGACGTCCGGAACCTGGCTCGGATCGGCGGCCGGTCCCCCGACGACGATCTTCAGGAAGCGATCGCTGGCGCGCAGGCGGGGCTGCGCGAGCGTGCCCTCGGGCCCGCGCCCGTCCGGCTGGCTCCAGCGGTTCTCGACGTACAGCACCGTGCCCTCGCGGAAGCGAGTGAAGTCGAACACCACTTCGAGACGTTGCGCTGGCGTGAGCAGCAACTGCGTCTGGCCGCGCTGGGTCCGATCCAGGAGGCCGCCCTCCGTGGCGATCAGGTCGAAGGGGTGGACCCGTCCATCTTCGCCCGCGAAGAACAGGGCCAGGAAGCGCGCGTTGGCGGCGTTCAGGCAGCGGAAGCGGTACTTGCGCCGCTTGACCGTGAGCACGGGCTGGATCGCGCCGTTGACGAGGAACTTGTCGCCCAGGAAGCCGTCGTGATCGAGCAGGCCGTCGTAGACCAGCTGGCCGTTGCGATCCAGGCGCTTGTCCTGGAACAGCAGCGGGACGTCGAAGGCCCCGCTCGGCAGGCGCAGCCCCGTGAGCTCGCTGCCCGAGTCCAGCTCGTCGAAGTAGAGGAAGAAACCGGCCAGGCCGCGGTAGACGTTCGGCCCGGTGAAATCGAGCAAGTGGTCGTGGTACCACATGGTCGAGGGGCGGTCGCTGGCGTCGGCCTCGCCGGTCGAGAAGCCCGGGTCGAGCAACGGGTAGCTGTAGTCGCGGCTCGCACCCGGCTGGATGACGGCCGGGAAGCCGGGGATGTCCTCGGGGAAGCCGTCGGAGCGCGCGTCGTGGTGCCCGCCGTGCAGGTGCACCGTGGTGCGCGGATCGCCGAAGCCCACGTGGTCGCGAGGCAGCTGGTTCTCGTGCCGCACGATGTGCGGGTCCCGGGAGCGGGCCACGATCGTCGGCCCGGCGGCGAAGGGGAACGCTCCGGGCGCCACGTTCGCGTCGCGATAGCTCCAGATGCGGGTCGGTGGGAGCTGGGGGTGCAGACGAACCAGGCGCTCTTCAGTCACCAAGCGATAGAAGCGCAGGCGCGAAAGATCGGACTGCGTCGGCAGGGTTGCATCGGGCTTGAACGCATTCACCGTGCTGGCCACGGGCGGCACGGGCAGCGGCGCGACGAACGGCGTCGTGCGCGGACTCGGCGGCGGATCGCCGGGCGTGAAGCGCGTGGCCGCGCGGGCGCGGCGCGAGGCGAACATCGAAGCGCCACCGGCAAGACCGAACAGCAGATCGCGGCGGCGGAACTCGGGCATGGTCTTCTCTCCGGGGAACGGGGCGCTCGACGCTGAATCTACTTTGCACCTTACATAGCGAGTGGATCGAGTACGGCAATTCCTCATGGGCCCAGGCATTTCTTGGCTCTTGGCGGGGCGAATTGGACGATGCGTCACGGTTCCGGACCGGACTGGCCCGGCGAGGGAAACGGGATTCCTCCGGAAAGCCGGGCGGCCGGGGAAGGGACTCGAGAGACCTCCCTCTTCCTCGACCCCCGCCCTCCCATGCACGGCCGAACCGCGTTCCTCGCCTCCCTCCTCGCCCCGCTCCTCGCGCTCCCGCTGGGCGCCCAGCTCGTCTCGGGCCAACCCGTGAAGGTCACCCCCTGCCAGTCCCGCGTGGCGGTGGAGTTCATCGCGCCCATGCCGGCCGAGCAGGTCCCGAACTTCCACGGTGCCAGCCCCAATCCCGACGCCTGGACCATCGTGCTCGAGATCTCGGCCGAGCAGACCGGCGCGCCCATCACGCGCGTCCTCGAGGGCTCCTACGTGCCCTCGCCCGGGGCGCTGGCCCTGCCGCCCACGGACGTCAACGGCGACACGCTCCTGGGCGACGCGCACCCGGCCATCCCGCAGCTCACGCTGGTGATGGACGACGTGCTGCTCTTCAACGGCTTCCCGATCCCGCCCGGCACGAACCTGGCGAGCTTCTTCGAGCTGATCGGGTCCGAGCTCGAGCATGGCGGCAGCCAGAGCACGACCGTCACGTGGGTGCTCGATCCGAAGTGGATCCTGTTCGACGTCAACGGCGACATGGGCACGAACCTCACGGCGACGATCAACGGCGCGACCGACACGGTCTTCGTGAAGCACGGCTTCGACCCGAAGTTCACGGGCGTGCACTCGGCCCAGAACCCGACCCTCTCGATCTGGACCAGCGACTGGATCAGCACGGTGGACTCGTTCGTCGCGCCGCCGCGCGAGACGCCCTTCCTGGTGTGCGTCGAGGCGCGCATCCCGTGCTTCTTCGACAACACGACCGTGCCGCCCACGCCGATCCCGGTCGACCCGATCTTCGGGCCCTGCTGGGGCGGGGCGATGGCCTGCACCGGCACCTTCCCGATCCTGCCCGGGCCGGGCTTCCACCCGATGTTCCCCTCGCTCGACGTGCGCTTCAGCGATGCCTACCTCGACACGAAGACGGGCTCGTTCGTGCCCGGCGGTACGATCAGCGGCGGACAGTGCGGCGTGATCTGGAACGCCACCGGGGGCAGCATGGCCTTCGCCTTCCGCCAGGCCAGCGTGCACGCGTGGTACGGCGTCAACGGCCTGCCCGACACGACGCCCATGGGCGGCGGCGACGACCAGCTCATCTACCGCTTCGTGATGATCGCCGACGGCCAGACCTTCGACACCGACGTCCTGCCGGGCGAGATGCTGATCACGGCCGCGATCGAGACCACGACCAACTGCTTCTCGATCACCAACGTGAGGGTCAAGCACAAGCCCGACGTCAAGACGCCCAACCCGCAGTGATGCGGCCGTCCCGCGCGGCATCGCCGGCCGAGTACACTCGGCGGCGATGCCGATCGAGTGGGCCGCCTTCCTCACGCGCTACCGCCCCATGGCCGTCGCCATCGCCCGCAGCCTGGTCCACGCGCCCGCCGCACCCGAGGACATCGTCCAGGAGGCGGCGCTGGCGCTGCACCGCGCGCTGCAGCAGGAACCCGCGCGCTTCGCGAGCCACGAGCACGCGCGAAACTACTTCCTGCGAGCCGTGCGCAACCTGGCGCTGAAATCCGCGCGCGGCGCCGGGCGCGAGCAGGCCCTGGAGGGCGAGCCGCCCGCGCGCGACGAGGCGGAGCCGGCCGCGCAGGCGGTGGCCGAGCGCCAGCGCGCGCTCGCCAGGTTGCTGCTCGAGCTGGACCCGGCCGGGCGCGAGCTGATCGTGCGACGCTTCCTCAAGCACCACACGCTGGCGCGCATCGCGGCCGAGACGCGCGTCCCGATCTCGACCCTGCACGACCGCGAGAAGGCCCTGCTGGCCGAGCTGCGGCGTAGGCTGGAGCCGCTCCAGGATGCCGGCCCCGACGCGGCCGAGCAGGAGGTCGCCGGATGAAACCCACCCCCGAACCCGCGAGCGAGCTGTTCGATCCGGCCGGGCTGGAGGCGCTGCTCGCGCGCACCGAGCACGACCCGGCCGCCTCGCGCGAACTCGACTTCCTGGCCGACGTCGTGGCCGCGGCCGAGCTCGAGCGCGCGCGCCTGACGCTGCGGCGCGCGCCGAGCGCACCCGCGCTCCGGCTCCCGCGGCGCTCGTGGATCCTGGCCGCGGCCGCCTCGGTGCTGTTCGTGTTCGCGCTCGGGCTGTGGTACTTCCGAGGCCCGCGCGACGGGACCCGCCGCGCGCTGGCCGAGCTCGCGGCCCCGCGCTACCTCGCGAGCGAGCTGCGCGGCGGCGACGAGGTCCTGGGCGAGGTCTTCGCGCGCGCCATGGAGCCCTACGCGCGCGCCGACTGGGCAGCCGCCGAGGACACGCTCGCGGAGCTCCTCCAGCGCTACCCCGAGCACGGCCCGAGCCACTTCTACCTGGCGGCGGCCTGCGAGCAGCGCGGCGACGCCGCGCGCGCCGAGGCCGAGTACCGGCGCGCCGCGTCCAGTCCGGATGCTCTGCTCTCCGAGCACGCTCGCCTGCGTCTGGCGCTGCTGTGGCTCGCGCGCGGCGAGCACGAGCGCGCGCGCGGCGCCCTCGCCGCCCTGCGCGACGAGGGCGGCGAACTCGCGCCCAGCGCGCGCGAGTGGCTGGAGCGCCTCGAGCGGTGAGTGGCTGGGCCGCGCAGCTCGGGCTCGTGCTCCTGCTCGCGCCGCGCCAGGAACCCACCCCGCCCACCTCGGCCGAGGCCGAGCTCGTGCGCGCACTCCTGGACGACGCGCGCACCTGGTACACGGCCGCCGAGCTGCCTCCGCCCGAGGACATCCGGGCGCTGCGCGAGGAGGCCGAGCGCCTGGCCCCGGACGCGGAGCTCACGCGCGCGCTCGGCAACCTCGGCCATCGCCTGGACCAGGCCGGGCGCGGCGCGGAGGCGCGCGCCCTGGTGACCTGGGCGGGGGCTCGCGCGGACGCGCTCGGCGATGCGGCCACGCACTCGTGGGCGCTCGACTGGCTGGCCCAGAACGCCTGGGCGCGCGGCGAGCTGGAAACGGCCGCCGGGCTGCTGGCCGAGGCCGCCGCGCTCGACGCGGCCCGGGATGCGCTCGCGGAGCAGGTACGGCACCTCTCCGACCTGGCGCGCGTCCGCTCCAGCCAGGGGCGCCTGGAAGAAGCGGAGCGCGCCGTCGAGCAGGCCGAGGCCGCGGCGCGCGCGGCGGATTCGCCGGCCGCCGTGCGCACCGTCGCCGCGATCCGCGGCAGCCTGCTGTTCGATCTCGGCCGGCACCGTCAGGCGCTGGAGCTGTGCCGGGCGTACGGCGACGGCTCGACGCGCGACGAACTCCAGGTGCGCTTCGACATCCTCGCGGCCGACGTGCTGGCCGACGTCGGCCACCTCGAGTCGGCCGCCGTCTTCGCGCGCCGCGCGCTGGCGCTCGCGCTCGCCCCCGAGATCGTGCGCGTGGCGCCGTTGCTGCACCAGGAGCCCAGGCTCGCGCTGGCGTTGCTGCTGGGCGACCTCGGACGCTGCGACGAGGCCCTGGCGTTGCTCGCCGAGAGCGCGGCCGAGTTCGCGCGCCTCGGCGACGCGCGCGGCGCGGCCTGGACCGACAAGAACCGCGCCTTCGCGCTGTTCGCCGCCGGGCGCTTCGACGAGGCGCTGCCGATCTTCGAGCGCGTCTGGCGCGCGGGCGCCGAGCAGGCCGTGCCGTTCCTGGAGGGTTTCGGCGCGCTGGGCGTGGCCGAGACGCTGGTCCAGGCCGGCGGCGACCTGCCGGCCGACGAGGAGCGCGTGCACGCGGCCCTCGCCGCCGCCCGGCGCGTGGCCGAGGAGCAGCACGAGCGCACGCTGGATTGGCGCATCGCGGCGCTGGACGGAGCGCTCGCGCTCGCGCACGGCCAGTACGAGGCGGCGCTGGTCGACCTGCGTCACGCCGTCGCACGGATCGAGCGCTGGCGGCGGCGTCTGGGCGCGAGCGGGCTGATCGAGCATGCCCTGCGCCAGCGCTCGGACCCTTATCGCGACGCGGCCTTCGCCGCCGCCCACGCCGGGCACCCCGAACAGGCCCTGGAGTTCGCCAGCCTGTTGCAGTCGCGCGTGCTGGACGAGCTGTGCGCGCGCGCGGACGACGCGCAGCTTCCGGCGGACGAGCCCGAGCTCGCGCGCCTGCGCGAACGCCTCGCGCGGCTCGAGGCGCGCGTGCGCAACGAGACCGCGGCCGGTGCGCGCGCGGAGCTCGGACGCGAGCTCGAGCAGGCCGAGGACGAGCTCGACGCGCTGCGGCTGGAGGCCGAGCTGGACGTGGGGCGCGCGCGCAAGCCGCGTTCGAGGACGCCCGACGGCGGGAACGCAGCGCTCACCGGCCTGGGCCCGGCCCTCGCGGCCCAGGGCTTCCAGACCGCGCTGGCTTACCTGGTGGGCGCGCGCGAGACGCTGGCGTTGCGCCTGGACGCCGGCGACGGCGCGCACGTCGAGACCCGCGTCCTGCCGGTCGGCAAGGCCTGGCTGGAGGCGCGCATCGAGCGCCTGCGCGCGCCGCTCGAACGCCTGCAGACCGGCGAGCTCGACCTCGCGCACCTCGGCTTCGACCTGCGCGCGGCGCGCGAGCTGCACGAGGCCCTGGTGCGGCCGCTGGCGCTCGCGTCCGGCGCGCGCGTCGCGCTGGTGCTGGATGGCGTGCTCGCCGCGCTCCCGTTCGAGCTGCTGGTGCCGGCGGGCGAGCCCGGCGTCGTCGACTTCGAGCGGCCCTTCGCGCAGCTCGCGCGCCTGCGCTTCCTGGCGGACGAGCACGAGTTCGTCGCCTTCGGCTCGTTCGCGCGGCTGCTGCGGCCGATTCCCGCCAAGACGGGCGAGGCCGTGGTGTTCCTGGCGCCGGACGGGCTGGGCGTGCGCCACGGCGAGGACGAGGCGCGCGCGCTCGAACGCGCCCTGGGCGCCGTCCGGGTGGTGCGCGACGCGCGACCCGAGGACGTGGCCGCCGGGGTGGACGGCGCCGCGCTCGTGCACTTCGCGGTGCACGGCCGCATCGACGCCGAGCGCCCGGCCCACGGACACCTCGTGCTGGGCGGCGTGGACGGCGCGGGCGCGCGCCTGGAGAGCTGGCAGGCGGCCGAGCTCGCGCTCGACGGCGCCACGGTCGTGCTCTCGGCCTGCCACACCGGTCGCGGCGAGTGGCGCGCGGGCGCGGGTCTGGCCGGGCTGACGCGCGGCTTCCTGCAGGCCGGCGCGCGCGAGGTGGTGGCCAGCCAGTGGGCCGTCGACGACCGCGTCACGGCCCGCCTCATGGAGCTCTTCTACGCCGCGCGCGCGCGCGGACTCGACACGCCCGCGGCCCTGCGCGCCGCGCGCGACGGGCTGCGCACCGAGACCGACCCGCGCGGCTTCGCGCTCGCGCACCCCGCCTTCTGGGCGGCCTGGTTCGTGCAGCGCTAGGAGTCTGCGCCACGGATCGCCAGCCCGGAGGAGGATCCCCCCAGCGCGGG
>CAZWAY010000022.1:0-81763 GCA_964631945.1 uncultured Planctomycetaceae bacterium | reverse complement strand
GATGACGCGCGGCTCGCTCACGACCTTCAGCCTGGCCAACGACGTGGCCAAGTACTTCGCCATCCTGCCGGCCGCCTTCGTGGCCACGTACCCGGAACTCGGCGCGCTGAACGTGATGGGACTCGCCACGCCGAACTCGGCCGTGCTCTCGGCCGTGATCTTCAACGCGCTGATCATCGTGGCGCTGGTGCCGCTGGCCCTGCGCGGGATCCATTACCGTCCACTCGGCGCCGCCGCCGTGCTGCGCCGCAACCTCTGGGTCTACGGGCTCGGGGGCCTGATCGTGCCGTTCGTCGGCATCAAGGCGATCGACCTCGTGCTCGTGTCCCTTTCCATGACCTGAGGCCGACATGCTGCGCGAACTCGTGAGATCGTTCCTGGCCCTGCTCGCGCTGAGCGCGCTGACGGGGGTCGTCTATCCGCTGGCGATCACGCTGCTCGCGCAGCTCGTCTTCCCCGGGCGCGCCCACGGCAGCCTGGTCGTCGTGGACGGCGTCGTGCGCGGCTCCGAGCTGGTCGGTCAGGAGTGGCGCGGCGAGCGCTGGTTCCACGGCCGCCCCTCGGCCACCGCGCCCGCGCCGTACGTGCCGCTGCCCTCCTCGGGCTCGAACCTCGGGCCGACGAACCCGGCGCTCGCGCGCGCCTTCGGGGAACGCGCGGCCGCGCTGCGTGCGGCCGGGATCACGGGGCCGATCCCCGTGGACCTCCTGACGAGCTCCGCGAGCGGCCTCGATCCGCACGTCAGTCCAGCCGCAGCGCGCGCGCAGATCGAGCGCGTCGCGCGTGCGCGCGGACTGGCTCCGGCGCGCGTGCGGGCGCTGCTCGAGGAGCATCTCGAGGGCCGCGCCCTAGGTCTTCTCGGCGAGCCGCGCGTGAACGTGCTCGCCCTCAACCTGGCGCTGGAAGCCGAGCGGTAGACTCGGAGCCCGTTGGACGACAGCCGTCCCAGTCCCGAGAAGATGCTCGCGCGCGTCGCCGTCGAGGCGGAGCGCGAGCGCCGCGGCGAGCTCAAGGTCTTCTTCGGCATGGCGCCCGGCGTCGGCAAGACCTACGCGTTGCTGCAGAGCGCCCAGGAAAAGCGCCGCGCCGGCGTGGATGTCGTGCTCGGCTGGGTCGAGACCCACGGCCGGCGCGAGACCGAGGCCCTGACCCTCGGGCTCGAGCGCCTGGCGCCGCGGCGCGTGGACTACCGCGGGCTCGAGCTGTTCGAGTTCGACCTCGACGCGGCCCTCGCGCGCCGACCCGCGCTAGTGCTGCTGGACGAGCTGGCGCACACCAACGCGGCCGGTTCGCGGCATGCGCGCCGCTGGCAGGACGTCGAGGAGCTGCTGGCGGCCGGTATCGACGTCTACACCACGCTCAACGTCCAGCACGTCGAGAGCCTGAACGACGTGGTCGCGACGATCACCGGCGTGGTCGTGCGCGAGACCGTGCCCGACTCGATCGTGGACCGCGCGGACGAGATCGAGCTGGTGGACCTGCCGCCGGACGAACTCTTGCAGCGCCTGAAGGAGGGCAAGGTCTACGTGCCGGCCCAGGCCGAGCGCGCGCTGGCGAGCTTCTTCAGCAAGGGCAACCTGCTGGCGCTGCGCGAGCTCGCGCTGCGGCGCACGGCCGAGCGCGTCGACGCGCAAGGGCTCGAATGGCGGCGCCAGCAAGGCGTTGCCGAGCCCTGGAGCACGCGCGAGCGGGTGCTGGTCGCGGTCGGCCCGGCGCCGAGCTCGGCCGACGTCATCCGCGCCGCCTGTCGGCTCGCGACGCGGCTGCGCGCGCCCTGGCTGGCCGTCTCGGTCGAGACGCCGGCCTACGAGAGCCTGGGCGAAGCGGCGCGCGAGCGCGTGGCCTCGAACCTGGCCCTGGCCCAGCGCCTGGGCGCGGAGACGCTGGTCGTGCGCGGCGACCGCGTGGGCGACGAGCTGCTCGCGCTCGCGCGCGAGCGCAACGCAACCAAGATCCTGATCGGGAAGCCCGGCCAGATGCGCTGGCCCTGGCAGAGCCAGGGCAACCTCGTGGCCGACCTCGTCAGCCACTCGGGCCCGATCGACGTGCTGGTGACCTCCGGCGAGCAGGGCGGCGAGGACCTCGCGCGGCGCGCGCCCGTGCGCCGCCCCCACCAGCCGCGCAACTACCTGTGGGCGCTGAGTGCGGTGCTGGCGAGCTCGCTCCTGTGCTGGTTCGGTCAGGCGTGGATCTCGCTCGCCGACCAGGCCATGGTCTACCTGCTCGGCGTGCTGATCGTCGCCAGCAAGTTGCCGCGCCGCCCGTCGCTGGTCGCCGCCGTGGCCAGCGTGGCCGCGCTCGACTTCCTTTTCGTGCCGCCGGTGTTCACCTTCACGGTCGAGGACGCGGGCTACCTGCTCACCTTCGCGGTCATGCTGGTGGTGGCGTTGCTCGTGAGCACGTTCACCGTGCGCCTGCGCGAGCAGGCCGAGGACGCGCGTGAGCGCGAGCGCCGCACGGCCGCGCTGTGGGCCATGGGGCGGCAGTTCGTGATCGAGACCGGCGTGGCCGAGATCGCCCGCGTGGCCGACAGGCACGTCACGGAGCTGCTCGGGGTCGAGGCCATCGTGCTGATCGCGGATCGCGCCGGCAACCTGACGCCGTGCGGCGGCGCGGAGTTCGCGCTGGCGCGCAACGAGCAGGAGATGGCCGTCGCGCGCTGGGCCTTCCAGAACGGACGCCTGGCGGGGCACGGCACCGACACCCTGCCGGGCTCCGAAGCGCTGTTCATTCCGCTCGTCGGGAGCTCGGGGCATCTGGGCGCCTTCGGCATCGCACTCGGGAAGCGCGCCGAGCCGCCCACGCCCTCGCAATGGCAGATCGTCGAGACCTTCGTGGCCCAGACGGCCCTGGCGCTGGAGCGCGCGCTGCTGGTCGAGCGCGCGGCCGCGGCGCGCGTCACGGTCGAGACCGAGCGCACGCGCAGCGCCCTGCTGTCGGCCGTCTCGCACGACGTGCGCACGCCGCTGGCCTCGATCGCGGGCGCGGCCAGCGCGCTGTCCACGACCGAGCTCGCGCCGGAGGCGCGCGCCGAGCTCCTGGCCACGATCCGCGAGGAAGCCCAGCGGCTCACGCGCCTGATCGGGGACCTGCTCGACCTCACGCGCCTCGAGTCGGGCGACCTGACGGTCAAGAAGGAGCCCTATCCGCTGGAGGAGGTCGTGGACTCGGCCGTGCAGCGCCTGGCATCCGCGCTCGCCGGACGCACGCTCGAGCGCACGCAGCCGGACGAAGTGCTGGTCGCGCCCGTGGATCCGGTGCTGCTCGAACAGGTGCTGCTGAACCTGCTCGAGAACGCGCTCAAGTACACGCCGCCCGGCAGTCCGCTCGAGGTGCGGCTCGCGCGTCACGACGGAACGGCGTGGATCGAGGTCGCCGACCGCGGCCCCGGCCTGCCGCCGGGCGAGGAACAGCGCGTCTTCGAGCGCTTCTATCGCGCCGCCGACAGCCATCGCGCGCGCGGCACCGGCCTCGGCCTGACGGTGTGCGCGGCGATCGTGCGCGCGCACCACGGACGCATCGAGGCCGAGAACCGTCCCGGCGGCGGCGCGCTCTTCCGTGTCGTCTTGCCGCTCGACGAAGAGGGCCCGGCACGCATGGAGCACACGCCGTGAGCACCCCCCCCGAGCCCGACGGTGCGCTGGTCTTGATCGTGGACGACGAGCCGCAGGTGCGCCGCTTCCTGCGCACGAGCCTGCCGGCCGCTGGCTTCCGCTGGATCGAGGCCGGCACCGGGGCCGAGGCGCTGCGCCTGGCGGCGCAGTACGTGCCCGACGTGGTGCTGCTCGACCTGGGCTTGCCCGACATGGAGGGCCGCGAGGTCGCGCTCGCGCTGCGCAAGTGGAGCAGCGTGCCGATCCTGGTGCTCTCGGCGCGCGGCCAGGAACGCGAGAAGGTCGCGCTGCTCGACGCCGGTGCGGACGACTACCTCACCAAGCCCTTCGGCTTCGAGGAGCTGGTGGCGCGCATCCGTGCCGCGCTGCGGCGCGTGGCACGCGTCGCGACCGACTCGAGCAGCGGGATCTTCGAGTGCGGGCCGCTGCGCCTGGACCTCTCGGCGCGACGCGTGTTCCTGGAGGACGAGGAGGTGCACCTGACGCCGATCGAGTTCCGGCTGCTCTCGGTGCTGGCCGCAAACCCCGGCCGCATCGTGACCAGGAAGCAGCTCTTGCTCGAGGTCTGGGGCCCGAAGAGCACCGAGGAAGCTCACTACCTGCGCGTCTACATGACGCACTTGCGCCGCAAGCTGGAGCGCGGCGCGCGCATCTTCCGCACCGAAGCGGGCGTGGGGTACGGGCTGGAGTGTCCGTAGCCGGGGGCACCGGCGCCGGGCGCCGCGAGCAGGAGCGCGCATGCGCCCGGCCGGAAGAGAGATCGGTCGCGCGCGCCCCCGGGGACGCGCGCGGCCGCTTGCGCTCGGGCCGGGATCAGAGCGCGAACTGCCAGCGGAAGGCCAGGATGTTGGTGCTGCCGTCCGGCGCGCCGGCGGCCGGATCGAGGTCGGAGATGATGTAGTCGAGCATCAGGCGCGTGTTCGGGTTCAGGTACCAGTTCACGCCGAACGTGAGGTCGTCGAGTTCACCACCGTCGGTGCCGTCGTCGTCCAGGTCGAGGCTGGAGATGCGCGCGGCCACTTCCCAGGCGCCGGAGCCGCCGCTCTCGCCGAAGGCGCTCTCGTCCGGCTTCAGCGCGCCGAAGCAACCCTGGGCCTTGTTGTAGGGACGGTTCTCGCCGGTGAGGAAGTAGCCGGCCTGCAGGTAGTAGCCCGCGAAGTCGGGGTCGCTGGTGGCGCCCGTGTCGCCGTCGATGCTGGCCTGCGTGTACTCGCCCGACAGCGTGAACGGCCCGGTGACCCAGGCCGCCTCGAGGCCCATCAGCTCCACCGTCTCGGCCGCGGCCGTGGCGGTGATGTAGGTCGGGGCGAGGTTGGCCTCCGGTTTGGAGGAGAACGTCTGGCTGTCGTTGGTCGGACTGCGCCGCGAGTAGCCCAGGCCGAGGTGCACGAAGTCCCCGCCGTCCTCGGACAAGAGCGGCAGGCCGGTGACGCGTGCCGTGGTGGCCCACTCGCCGTCGCCGCGGCTGACCTCGCCCGCGTCCGCGCCGCTGCGGAAGGCGCCGACCGCCCAGGTCGCGCGCTCGTCCGCGAAGTCGTCGAACAGCATCACGCCGGCGTTGAAGGCCGGCACGAGCGCGTTCATCAGCGAGCGCTCGGTGAAGGTGATGTTGTTCGAGCTGGTGATCTGCTCCAGGCCGTAGGGCTCCTTGAACTGGCCCGCGCGCAGGTTGCCGATGGGCAGGTCCTTGATGCCGGCGTAGACGTTGCGGAAGTTCTGGGTGCCGCCGGCGAAGTCGACCGCGATCGCCCACTCGGTGCGCTCGCCGACCTCGCCCGACATCTCGAAGCGCGTGCGGCGGAACTCGGTCCCGTCCTCGATGCGCGTGGGTCCGACCTCCACGGCGCTCTTGGTGTCGCTGTCGGGGTCGGAGAACTGGCCGTCGTAGTGCAGCCGGCCGCCCAGCTTGAACTTGTAGCGCTTGTCGGTCGACTCGAAGCGCAGGCCGTCCTTCCAGAAGACGCGCATGGCGTCGCCGCCGCTCTTCTTCTCGAGCTCGGCCAGGCGTTCCTCGACCGACTTCTGGGGCTTCTCGGCCGCCTTGTCCTGGGCGGCGGAGCTCACGCCGAGCGCGAGCAGAGCGGGGAAGGCGTACACGAGACGGGAGCGGGAGTGGAACACGACGGGTCCTTCTGGAGAGTGAGAGTGGATGGCCTCGATGACGAGCGCGCCGCGAGGGCGCGCCGGCCAGGCAAGGGACGTGCCCGCGACGAAACTCGGGCGCGGCAAGATAAGGAGGGCGTCGAGCACGCGACAAGACGCACGCGCGCGCGCGTGCTTCCGCTGCGGAACGCTCTGCGCCCTCGAGCCGTGTGCGCGGACTCGCGGGGGGCGATCCGGTAAACCGATCTTCACGGAACGTTTGGCCGAGAAAATCCGGGCAGCCCGCGCGCGGGGCTCGGCCCGGGTCGCGGCTGCGGTAGAATGCGGCTGGCCGCGGGGCGGACGCTCGTCTTGCCCGCGCCGCCGACGCTCCGGAGCCCCTGACCACGAGATGCCCTGACAGGTATGCCCGCCGAACCTGCATGGCCCTCGGGGCGCCGCTCGCTCCTCGATCGGCTGGACGGCCCCTGGCGGGCCACGCTCGTGCTGGCGCTCGCGTACCTCGCGCTGTGCGTGGCCGGTGCGCTGCGGACGGGCGTGAGCTGGGACGAGAGCGAGCACCGGCGCTATGGGGAGCTCGCGCTCGATTTCTACTCGAGCCTGGGGCAGGAGCGCGGCGCGGTGAGCGACCGCATGAGCTACTACGGCGCGCTGCACGTCCTGGTCGGGGCCGCGGCCGAGCGCCTGTTTCCCGGGTTGCCCTGGCCGTCCGCGCGCCACCTGGGCGCGGTCGCGTTCGGGCTGCTCGCGTTCGTCTACTGCGTCCGCCTGGCGCGCCTCCTGGGCGGGCCGTGGGCCGGGTTCGTCGCGGGCTTGCTGCTGGCGACCACGCCGCGCTGGACCGGCGACGCGATGTACAACCCGATCGACGTCCCGACCGCGGCCGTGTTCCTGGCCGCGCTCTTCCACCTGGTGCGCCTGGCGCAGGCCCCGGCCGGGCGCGCGGCGCGGCGCGACTGGATCCTGTTCGGCGTCGCGAGCGGATTGACCCTGGCGATCCGCACGGTCGGGCTGCTGCTGTTCCTGGATGCGGCCTTCGTGCTGGCGCTGTGGGCGTTCTTCGGCGCGCGGCCGCGCGGCGAGGTGCTGCGGCGGGACGGTCCGCGCGCGCTCGCGCACGTGGTCCTGGCCAGCGGGATCGCCCTGGCCGTGGCGGCCGCGTGCTGGCCGCGGCTCCTGATCGAGCCGCTGAGCGCGCTGACCGACTCGCTCACGATGACCAAGAGCTTCCCGTGGGCCGGGGCCGTGATGTTCCAGGGCAAGAACATCTCGGCCCTCCACCTGCCGCGCAGCTACCTCCCGGTGTGGCTCGCGATCACGACGCCGATCGCCGTCCTGCTCGGGCTCGCCCTCGCGCTCGGGTCGGTCGTGCGCTGGCAGCGCTCCGCGCCCGAGGCGCGCGGGCGCGTGGCGCTGGTCGTGTTCGCGCTGCTGTTCCCGCTGACCTACGCCGCGGCCACGCACGCGACGCTGTACGACGGGATCCGCCACGTGCTGTTCGTGGTGCCGCCCCTGTGCGCGCTGGCGGCGGTGGCCTGGGTGCGCGCGCTGCGTGCGCTGCGCGAACGCGCGCCGGCCCTGCGCCTGGCGGGCGTGCTGGTGCTCGGCGGTGCGGCGGTGGAGCCGATCGTCTGGTACGCGCGCTCGTTCCCGTGCTCGTACGTGTACTTCAACCCGCTCGTGGGCGGCCTGGCCAAGGCGAGCCACGACTACGAGACGGACTACTGGGGGCTCTCGATGCGCTCCGCCGCCGAGTGGCTGTCGGACCTGCGCGTGCGCACGGTGGGAGCCGAGCGACCGCTCGTGGTCGCGAGCAACGCCCCGTGGCAACTGCTCAGTCCCTGGCTCGACGATCCGATGCAATACCGCTACGTCGAGACGCTGCTGGCCTCGGACGTCACCGGCAACTCCTTCGACGTGCTGCTCCTGAACTACCGCTTCCAGAACTTCCGCATCAAGACGCTGGAGCCGCTCGCGACCAAGACCCTGGTGGAGGGACAGGCCCCGTTCTGGCTGATCTACGCCCGGCCCGAGTTCGCGCGCTGGTTGCCCGCCGGACCACCGGCGCCGCCGCGCTAGCCTCCGCCGGCGCATGAAGCAGGCTCTCGCTCGGAAGGGGTGGCCCTATCTGCTGCTGGCCCTGGCCACGCTGGCGGTCTGGGGCCACACGCTCGGGTTCGGCTTCGTCTACGACGACGCCTTCTTCATCCGCGACCTCGCGAGCGTGCGCTCGCTGAAGAACATCCCGGACATGTTCTGGAGCCTCGAGGCGCAGGCGCACCGGGCGCAGCTCTCGATGGTCTTCCGCCCGCTGCGCACGGCCCACTACGCGCTGCTCTACTTCCTGGGCGGGCAGTCCGAGCCGCAACCGTGGATCTTCCACCTGGCCAACGTGCTGTGGCACGGCGCGACCGCGATGCTCCTGTTCGCGCTCAGCGCGCGCGTGCTCGCGCGCCTGCGCCCGGGCCTCGCGCCGCCCGACGCGCGCCTGTGGGCGCTGTTCGTCGCGCTCGCCTTCGCGCTCCACCCGGTCGTCTCCGAGGTGGTCTGCTGGGCCAAGGCCCTGGACGACATCCTGGCGGCGTTCTTCGTGCTGGCCGCGCTGCGCGAGCTGCTGGTGGCTCCCGAGGGCCGCGGCGCCCGCTGGCGCGCGCTCGGCTTCTTCGCGCTGGCGATGTACTCGAAGGAATCGGCCGTGCCGTTCGCGCTGCTCGCGCTGCTGGTCCTGCGCGGGATCCATGGGCTGCCCTGGAGGCGGGCCCTGCGGCGCACGGCGGAGTTCGGGCTGGTCGCGGCGTTCTACCTGGTGCACCGCCGTCTGGTGCTCGGACGCAGCAGCCAGGTCGCGCCGCTCTCGGGCTCCTACGCGCAGACGCTGGTGGACATGGCGCAGGTCGTGCCCAAGTACGTGCGCCTGCTCTTCGGCGTGCCGCCGTTCCGCATGGACTACGGCGACCTCGAGCACGGACGCTCGCTCGCCGAGCCGGGGATGTGGGGCGGGCTGCTGCTCCTGGCGCTCCTGATCGTGGCCGGCGTCCTGGCCTGGCGCCGGCCGGGGCTGCGCGCGTGCGGCTTCGGCCTGGCGTGGACGGGCGTCTTCCTGCTGCCCGTCTCGAACCTGCTGCCGATGATGCAGTACATGGCCGAGCGCTTCCTGTACCTGCCGCTGCTGGGCTGGTGCCTCGCGCTCGCGACCGTCCTGGCGGCCTTGCCGTACCGCGCGCTCGCCCGCGCGCTGGCGCTGGCGGCGCTCGTGGGCGCGGCCTGGTCGGCCCGCCAGCGCTCCGAGATCTGGCGCGACGAATACACGCTGTTCGTCACCAGCTACCAGCAGGGCCTGCGCTCGTCGCGCGTCGAGCACAACGTCACGGCCGCGCTCCTGACCCTGCCGGGCATCCAGCGCGTGTGGGCCATCGACCCCGAGACGGGCAAGCTCGAGTTCCGGCGCGCCACGGACGCGGCCGCCCAGGCCGAGGCCCTGCGGGACTTCGAGCGCGCGCTCGAGGTCACGCCGGACAACGCCGCGCTGCTCTCGGGCTATGCCATGACGCTCGGCAACGCCGGTCAGCACGAGCGCGCCGTGCAGCTGTTCGAGCGCGCCGTGCGGCTGAAGCCGAAGAACGCCCAGTTCTGGCAGAACCTGCTGGGGGCCCTGCTCTTCACCGGCGAGCTCGAGCGCGCCCGCGCCGCCGCCGCGCGCGCCGTCGAGCTCTTGCCGGCCGACCCGGGCGTGCTCGCGTTGCAGGCCGAGATCGAGCGCAAGCTGCGCGAACGGTCGTCCGACTAGCACGACTGCACGGCGCTCCGCTCGCGCTCCCCCGCCAGCCTCAGTCCGCGGCCAGCGCCGACAGCACGCGCACCGAGTTCGACTTCAGCACCAGGAAGACGCGTCCGCCCGGGGCCAGCCCGAGCGCCTCGGTCGAGGCCCGCGTGAGCAGCACGTCGAGCTCCGGACCGCCCGGCGCGAGCAGCGCGCGCAGGACCACGCCCGGGCGCGAGGCGTCGAGCGCGACGATCGTGGCCGCCAGCACGTTGCGCGCGGACAGGCCCTCCGGCCGGCGCGTCGCCACCAGGATCTCGTCCGCGGCGATGCCGAGCACCACGCGCGCGCGCGGTGCGAGCCCCGCGGCCGAGACCGCCAGCACCACCTCGGGCGCGAGGACGACCTCTGCGACCTCGCCCGTGCTCGTCGCCACCGCACCACGCAGCACGTTCACGGGCGCACCCTCGAGGCGCTCGGCGCGCCAGACCGCGGCGAACACGTCGGCCGGCCGGCCCTGGGCCGTGACGCGCCCGCGCTCGAGCAGCGCCACCTCGTCGCACAGCACGGCCACCTCGCTCGGCTCGTGCGAGACCAAGAGCAACGGCAGGTCGAACTCCTCGCCCACGCGCACGAGGTAGGGCAGGATGCGCCGGCGCAGGGCGAGGTCGAGGCCGGCCAGCGGCTCGTCCAGCACGAGCACGTCCGGACCCGAGCACAGCGCGCGTCCGAGCGCGACGCGCTGGCGCTCGCCGCCCGAGAGCGTGGGCGGCAGGCGCGCCAGGAGCGGCGCGAGCTCGAGCACCTCGACCACGCGCCTGAAGAGCGCCGCGGGGTCGCCACCGCGCCGCGCGGCACGCGCGCGTCCGGCCGCCAGATTCGCACGCACGTCCCGGTGCGGGAACAGCAGTCCTTCCTGCGGCACGTAGCCGAGTCCGCGCTGCTCGACGGGCACGGAGAGGCCGCGCGCGGAGTCGAACAGCACGCGCCCGCCCAGCTCGATCCGACCCGCGCGCACCGGCCGCCAGCCGGCCACGGCCTCGAGCAGACTCGTCTTGCCCGCGCCCGAGGGGCCGAACAGCCCCAGGCGTCGCGCACCGGAGTCGAGCTCGACCGCCAGCGGGAAGGCCTCGAGCGCGAGCTCGACCCGCAGCGAGAACTCGGCCCTCATCGCGCGCTCCGGGAGCGCAACAGGTGCTCGACCGTGAACACCGTCGCGAAGGCCAGCAGCACGCACACGCCCACCAGCCCGAGCGCGTGGCGCGTGTCCCCCAGCTGGATGTCGCTGAAGATCGCCAGCGCCAGGGTCTGGGTACGGCCGGGGATGTTGCCGGCCACGATCACGGTCGCGCCGAACTCGCCCAGCGCGCGGCTGAATCCCAGCAGGAGCGCCGCCAGCAGCCCGCGCCGCGCCAGCGGCAGGGTGACGAGGGCGAACACCGCCAGGCGCGAGAGCCCGAGGCTCTGCCCCATGCGCTCGAGGCGCGGCTCGACGCCCTCGAAGGCCACGCGCGCGGTGCGCGCGGCCAGCGGGAAGGACATCACGGCCGAGGCCAGCACCGCGCCGCGCGCGCTGAAGAGCACGCCGGGATCGAAGCCGAGGGTCTGGCTCCCGAGCGGACCGCGCCGCGCGAACAGCTCGAGCAAGAGGTAGCCGATGGCCGTGGGCGGCAGCACCAGCGGCAGCGCCACCAGCGTCTCCACCAGGCTGCGCCCGCGGAAGTCGCGTCGCGCCAGCAGGTAGCCGAGCGCGAGCGCCGGCACGGCCACGAGCGCGGTCGCGCTGGCCGCGACGCGCAGGGTGACCCCGAGGACCTCGATCGTGCCCGTCCCGACCATGCGCGCGGGGCGCAGGCCCCTAGCCCGGGCCCTCGAGCCGCGCGCGCGCGCGCCTGGCCGCCGGAAGGGACACCATCCTGCGGCCCATGCTAGCCATTCGCCCGGGAGCCGCGCCGGGGGCGGCGGCGGGCCTCGTCCGAGAAAACCCGCTTTCCTGCCACCGAATCCGGCCCGGAAGGCTCGAGGAGGTGCCTGCCTTCGAGAACTCGGCGGCGCAACGCCCCGAGGGGGACTCCGAGCCATCGCATTCGCTATGGACGCTTGCCTAGCCCCCTCGCTCCCGGACCTTCCGCGAGCGGGGGGGCATTCTCGCGCGCGTAGCGGGGACTGTGGCGAGAACGGCTCGCCCCGGTAGACGGGGCGCGGCCCATGGCGGGGTCAAGCGTGAGTTGCGGCACGTGATCGAGCGGGCCGCAATCCCTTGCGACGGGCTCGATGCGCTTGCCGATGCGGCGCGCGATCTGCTCGAGGAACGTCGGCCAGCAGCGGGATGTGCTCGCCTCGCTCCTCCAGGGCCGGGACGAAGATCGGGAAGACTTCAGGCGCTAGAAGAGGTCCGAGCGGAAGCCGCCGTTGCGCCATCGTGCGCGCGAGGTCCCGCCGCGCACCGGCGACAGCACGAGGTAGACAGGCAGGCACCGGCGTGGTCACGCGGGCTCGGCTGCCCCGGTAAGATCCCGTACAGGATGACTGAGCCCTTCCTCTATCCCTCGATGAAGCTCGGGGACGACCTTGTGCGCGACCTGCGCAGGCTGAATCCGTGGTGGGAGGGTCGAGCCCTTCCACCTCAGCCCATGACCCGCCGGCATCTCGTCGGCCAGATCCACACCCGGCTCGAGAGACGCTTGGCCCCCATCTTGGTCGTGCGCGGGCCGCGTCAGATCGGGAAGACCACTGCGCAACTCCAAGTCCTCGGCGACCTGCTGGAAAGGGGCCTGCCGGGGCGCACGATCCTGAGGGTTCAAGCCGACGAGTTGTCTGCCCTCACGGAGCTTCGCGAACCCATCCTCCGGATCGTGGATTGGTTCGAGGCCAATGTGCTGGGAACAACGCTCAACGAGGCTGCCCAGAAGGGTGTGCGCACGTACTTGTTCTTCGACGAGGTTCAGAACCTTCGTGATTGGGCACCTCAGCTCAAGCACTTGGTGGACAGCTCGGCCACGCGAGTGCTCGTGACGGGCAGCTCGGCCCTGCGCATCGAGCAGGGGCGTGACAGTCTTGCCGGTAGAATTCACACGATCGAGGCTGGAACGCTGTCTCTCACCGAGATCGCCAACTTCCGGAAGATTCCGCTCGGCGCACCGTTCCTGGAGGACAACGGTCTGGAAGTAATGACGAGGAAGGAGTTCTGGTGCGAACTCCGCTCGAATGGAGACCGACGCAAAGCGGAACGTGACGCGGCATTCACGTTCTTCTCCGAGCGCGGTGGCTATCCACTCGTGCACGAACGAGCGGAGGTGTCGTGGCCGGCACTCGCTGATCAGCTCAACGAGACCGTCATCAAGCGCGTCATCCAGCACGATCTGCGCGTGGGTGAGAGGGGGCGCAAGCGGGATGCAGCCCTGCTTGAAGAGCTGTTTCGAATGGCGTGTCGGTACGTCGGGCAGTCTCCTGGAGTGACCTTGCTCGCGCGTGAAGCGCAACGCGCCCTGGGAGCCAATGTCGGACCGCAGCGCGTTCGTCAGTACTTGCGCTTCTTGAACGACACACTCTTGTTGCGCCTGGTCGAACCTCTCGAGATCCGCCTGAAGAAGCTCCGCGCGAGTCCGAAGATCTGCTTGGCTGATCACGGACTCCGGGCCAGCTGGCTCCAGGAGATCGTCCCGCTCGATCCTGCAGCTCTGTCGAGCGAGCCTCATTTGGCCAACCTGGCGGGCCGCATCGCGGAGAGCGTCACGGGCGCAGCCCTCTCCACCATCTCGCACCTCGATCTTGCGCACTTCCCGGCGCGCGGCGCCGAGCCCGAGATCGACTTCGTGCTCACGATCGGGACGAAGAGGATCCCGCTGGAAGTGAAGTACAGGAGTCGGATCGATCCTCTGGCGGATACCGAAGGGTTGCGGACCTTCCTCGAGAAGAGCGTGAACAACGCGCCGTTCGGGATCCTGGTCACGCTGAACGAAGCGGACATGGTGTCCGACCCGCGGATCGTCACCTTGCCGCTGTCGAGCCTGCTGCTGCTGCGATAGAGCTGCGACGCGGCCCCGAGGGATCAACTCAAGAGATCGCTGGCGTGCTTCTGCACGAGCTTGCCGTCGATCGTGCCCTTGTGCTCGGCCAGGACGGCCTTCATGACCTGACCGAGGTCCTTCTTCGAGCTCAGGCCGAGGCGCTGGATCGCGAGCTGCACGATCGTGCGCGTCTCGTCCTCGGAGATCACCTTCGGGAGGTAGCGGCGGATGACGCCGATCTCGGCCTGCTCCTTGTCGGCCAGGTCCTTGCGGCCGGCGGCGGAGTACTGCGCGACCGAGTCCTCGCGGGTCTTGACGCACTTCTGCAGCACGGCCAGCTCCTCCTCGGCCTGCAGGTCGCGCGCGAGGTCGAGTTCCTTCTTCTTCAGGTCGGTGATGGCCAGGCGCAGCGTGTCGCGCGTGAGCGCGTCACCGGCCTTCATGGCCTGCTTGACGTCCTCCTGGAGCTTCGCGAGCAGGGTCGGCACGGTCATTCGTCCTCCACCACGCCGTCTTCCGCGTCACCATCGTCCGCCCCGTCGTCGTCGTCGTCCAGGTCGTCGACCTCGTCCTCCGGCTCGGGTGCCGCCGCCAGGGCCGCGGCTTCCTCGGCGGGATCGATCTGCAGACGCTGGGTCTCGCCACCGTCCACCAGCTCGATGTCGCTCTGGTCGACGATCTCGGCCCCCACCAGGACGTCGTCGTCCTTGAGGTTGATGATGCGCACCCCGGCCGTGTTGCGGCCCATCGGGCGCAGGTCGGAGACGGGCGAGCGCACGATCATGCCGCTCTTGGTCATCAGCACCACGTCGTCGCCGTCCTTGCACAGCGCCAGGCCGACCACCGGTCCGTTGCGCGAGGTGGTCTTGATGTTGATCACGCCCTGGCCGCCACGGTTCTTGACGGGGTAGTCCTTGACCGGCGTGCGCTTGCCGTAGCCGCGCTCGCTGGCCGTCAGGACCGTGCCCTCGGGATCGTGCGCGACGAGCATGTCGACCACGCGGTCGTCGCCCTTCAGCTTGATGCCACGCACGCCACGCGCCTGGCGCCCCATGGCGCGCGCGGCCTTCTCGTCGAAGTGGATCGACTTGCCGTGGGCCGTGCCGAGGATGATCGAATCGCCTGGGCGCGCCAGGCCGACCGACACGAGCTCGTCGCCCTCGGACAGCTCGATGGCCCAGATCCCGGCCGTGCGCGGGCGCGAGAAGGCGTCGAGCATGGTCTTCTTGATCGTGCCTCGGCGCGTGGCGAAGAACACCGCGCTCTCGGCGTCGAAAGCCTTGACGCGCAGCACGGTGTGCACGCTCTCGCCTTCCTCCAGCGGCAGCAGGTTGCGGATGGCGCGGCCCTGCGAGGTGCGCGAGCCTTCGGGCACCTGGTAGACCTTGAGCCAGTAGACCTTGCCGCGGTTCGAGAAGCACAGGATGTGGTCGTGGGTGTTGGCCACGAAGATCGAGCGCAGCACGTCGCCCTCCTTGGCCTCCGAACCCTTGACCCCGCGGCCGCCGCGGCCCTGGGCCCCGTAGGTGCCGAGCGCGGTGCGCTTGACGTAGCCGGCGTGCGAGAAGGTGACCACCATCATCTCCTCGGTGATCAGCTCCTCGATGTCGAAGTTGCCCTCGATCTCCTCGAGCGAGATCTCGGTGCGGCGCTCGTCGCCGAAGGACTTCTCGACCTCGTCGATGTCGGCGCGGATGATGGCCGCCACGCGCGCCTCGCGCGCCAGGATGTCGTTCAGGTCCTTGATCTCGGCCACCAGCGCGTCGAACTCCTCCTGCAGCTTCTCGCGCTCGAGCCCGGTCAGGCGCGCCAGGCGCATGTCCACGATGGCCTGGGACTGGGCCGGCGAGAGCGAGAAGCGCGCGATCAGTCCGGTCTTGGCCTGGTCGGGGTCGGCCGCGGCGCGGATGATGCGGATGACCTCGTCGATCGCGTCGATCGCGATGCGCAGGCCCTCGACGATGTGCTTGCGCTCCTCGGCCTTCTTGAGCAGGAAGCGCGTGCGCCGACGGATGACGACCTTGCGGTGCTCGAGGTAGGCGTCGATCAGGTCGCGCAGCGTCAGCGTCTTCGGCCGGCCGTCCGCGATGGCGAGGTTGATGATCGAGAAGGTCGTCTGCAGCGGCGTGAACTGGAACAGCTGGTTCAGCACCACCTGCGGGTCCTCGCCCTTCTTGAGCTCGACCACCAGGCGGATGCCGTCCCGGTCGGACTCGTCGCGCAGGTCGGAGATGCCCGTCAGGCGCTCGCCTTCCTTCACCAGGTCGACGATCTTCTCGATGATCGCGGACTTGCGGACCTGGTACGGGATCTCGGTGAACACGAGCTGCTCGCGGTTCTTCAGCTGCTCGACCTGGTGCCGTGCGCGGATCACGCAGCGCCCGCGTCCGGTGCTGTAGGCGCGCAGCACGTCGCTGCGGCCCATGATGATCCCGCCGGTCGGGAAGTCGGGGCCGCGCACGAGCTCGCACAGCTCGGCCAGCGTCACCTTGGGGTTGTCGAGCACCGCGCGCATCGCGCTCGCGACCTCGCGCAGGTTGTGGGGCGGCAGCGAGGTCGCCATGCCCACCGCGATGCCGTCCGAGCCGTTGCAGATCAGGTTCGGGAAGCGCGACGGCAGCACCGTCGGCTCCATCAGGCGCTCGTCGTAGTTGGGCTGGAAGTCGACCGTCTCCTTGTCGAGATCGGCCATCATCTCGACCGTCGTCCCGTCCATGCGCGCCTCCGTGTAGCGCATGGCCGCGGGCGGGTCGCCGTCGATCGAGCCGAAGTTGCCCTGGCCGTCGATCAGCGGGTAGCGCAGCGAGAACTTCTGCGCCATGCGCACCAGCGTCGGGTAGATGACCGACTCGCCGTGCGGGTGGTACTCGCCCGAGGTGTGGCCGGCGATGTTGGCGCACTTCCTGTACTTGGCGCTCGGGCGCAGCTTGAGGTCGTTGAGCGCCACCAGGATGCGCCGCTGCGAGGGCTTGAGCCCGTCGCGCACGTCCGGCAGGGCGCGCGAGTGGATCACGCTGAGCGCGTAGTTCAGGTACGACTCGCTCATCTCGCGCTCGATGCGCCGCAGCTCGATGCGGCCGCCCTCGGGCGGAGGGGCAGGCGTCTCGGTCTTGGTCGGATCCGTCGTGTCTGTCATCGGAGCAGGTCTGTCATCGGAGCAGGGCGTCAGCGGCGCTGGGCCGCGGGCGGAGCCTCACGGGGCGCCTCGCGGTGGTCTCTCGCCCGCTCCTACGGAGGCAGCCTTCGGGCTCTCCGGAGCGGGCGTCGAGACGCGCATTGTCGCCGGAAACGGCGGCCGAATCCATGCTGGAGGGCGTCCTTGCGGGCCCTTCCGGCGGGTCCCGCGGCGCGCCTCTCGCGGACGGCGCGCGGGACGCCACGCGCGCACGCGGCCGAGGCCGAACGCGCGCGTGGACCATCGCGCCGGGCTAGGCTCTGCGCCCGCCCATGAGTTCCCCTCCCTCGCCCCTCGCTCTGGCGCTCGGCCGCATCCCGACCGGGCTCTACGTCGTCACGACCCTGCACGACGGCCGCCCGCTCGGCTTCGTCGGCTCCTTCCTGATGCAGGTCGGCCTCGCGCCGCCGGTCCTGTCGGTCGCGATCGCCAAGGAGCGCGAGCACCTGGCCGCGATCCGCGCGCACGGACGCTTCGCCGTCTCGGTCCTCGACGACGCGAGCCAGGGCCTGATGAATGCGTTCTTCAAGCGCCCCGAGCCCGGGAGCTCGCCCTTCGATCGTCTGGCGCGGCGCCCCTCGCCGGGCGGCTTGCCAGTGCTCGCGGATGCGCTGGCGTGGCTCGAGTGTCGCGTGACGGGCGAGCACGCGGCCGGTGACCACGTGGTGGTCTTCGGCGCGGTCGAGCACGGCGAGCTGCTGCACGCGGGCGAGCCCTCGATCCACCTGCGCAAGAGCGGACTCGGGTACTAGCGCACGCGGGGTTGGAAAGAGGCCGGGCGACAACCGGGATACACTCTCGCGTCATGCGCTCCTGCCAGCGGCTCGTCGGCGGCCTGGGTGTCGGATGCCTCGTCCTCGCGGGTCTCGCTGGTCTCGCGGCCTGCGCCAGCCAGGCGGTCGAGACCGAGTGGGAGCCCGCCGATGGCGCGCGGTTCGTGTCCGAGGACGGCGCCTTCGCGCTCGAGCTGCCGCGCGGCTGGCTGCGCTCGGGTCACGTGCTCGCGCGCGAGCCCGACGGCGTGCGCGTGATCAGCTTCAATGCAGGGCCCGTGCTCGGCGGTGAAGCGGCCCAGGCGGTCGAGGCCAGCGCGCCCGAACTCATCCAGGCCATGAGCGACCAGCTCGCCACGCTGCCCGGGGTGCGCGTGCTGGAATGCCGGCCGGTCACGCTCGACGGACTCGCCGGCTTTCGGGCGCACTTCCTGCGCAGCGATCCCGTCGCGGAAGGCTCGGACGAGCGCGTCGAGCGCGAGCACCTGCTGTACGGCGCGATCGAGGGCGAGATGCTCTACGCCTTCGCGCTCGAGGCCCCGCTCGGCCTCGACTTCGCAGAGGACCTGGCCGACTTCGAGCGCCTGGTCGCGAGCTTCCGGCGGCTCCCGGCCGCCCGCTAGGCGACGGCGTCGCGCGCCTACTGCGTCGGCAGGACGGCCTCGGTGGCCGCGGCCGGGGCGTAGGTCGCGGCCACCTGTTGCCAGGTTCCGACCAGGCCGTCCACCAGCCTGGCGAAGGCCTCGCGCTCCGTGGCCAGGCGCGTGTCCTTGCTCTTCTCCTCCCAGGTCCAGAAGGAGGTGTGAGGATCCTGGAAGGCCGTGCCCTCGGCGACCCCGTAGCAGTAGCCCGTGCGTGTGTCGAGCAGCACCGCCGAGGCCGTCGTGCGCACCTCGATCTCGTGCGTGGGCAAGAGCCCCAGCGTCAGCAGGCTGATCAGCGGGCTCTCGTCGTCCAGTTCCTCGTGCGTGTCGAGCGTGTAGAGCAACAGCACGTCGGCCCCGAGCTGGGCTGCGAGCTTGCGCAGGTCGAGCTCGCCCTGGATGCGCTCGGGCAGCAGCAGCGCGTTGACGGCGGCGATCCCGCTGACCTGCGGCAATTCGCGCAGCCGCTGCATGCACGCGTCGGTCTCCACATCGCGCCGGGTGACGACCTCGTAGCGTGCCGCCTGCGCGGGCGCCGCGCTGCGCCTCCAGGGCGAGCGGGAATCCGGACGCTCGGGACCCTGCAGGCGCACGACGGCGATCGCGGTCGGGAATCCGGCCTGTGGGCGACGCTGCAGGAGCTGCTGCAACGTGAGATCGGCGGACGAACGCTCGTCGCTGGCGGCGTTCCGCGCCTGCTCGTCCCGGGTCAGGAGCGCGAGGTCGGCGGGTCTGCCGGGACGCACGAACTGGGCCGAGCAAGCGCTGGCGAGCGCGGCCACGGCGAGCACGAACGAAGAGAACGTGGGGAGACGGGTGGACTCGGGCATGGACAGATGACCTTTGGGAGTGGGCTCTGGGAACGACGGCGAGCGGGGTGCTCCGCCGCGCGGGAGGTCTTCCGACCCCCGCCGACGCCAAGACCCCTGGACCTCGGCGCCGGCCGGGTCGCGCGGATGCAAGCTCCGTGCCCGTGCCTTACCCTGGGGCGAACCTCGAGCGGAGGGATTCGATGGTCGTGCTTCCCGTTGCTCTCCTGGCGCTCGGCCTCGTGCTCGTGCCGCAGGCCAAGCCGCCCTCGCTCGGCGAGCAGAAGAAGCTCGTCGAGGCCTACTTCGCGACGGACGGCCGGACGCCCGCGGGCTGCACCGAGCGCCGCCGCATCCTGGCGGAGCTCGAGCGCGTCCCGCTCGACGCCTCCTCGGTCGCGGCCGCGCAGAAGGCCGTGCTCGAGCGCTGGAAGAAGGGCCCCGAGCTCGAGAAGGACTCCGGGCAGGCGTATTTTTGGGAGCAGGAGAAGCGCGGCCTGTTCATCGTCGGAGGCGAGACGAAGAAGCCCAAGGCGCTGGCGATCTGCATGCACGGCGGCGGCGCGGGCTCGGGCGACGCCTGGAGCGCACACGGCGGTTACGACCCGACCCTGCGGGCGCTCGACTGGCTCGCCATCTACCCCGAGGTGCTCGAGAAGACCGAGCACGGCTGGACCGACTCGGGCACCGAGGAATGGGTGCTCGAGCTGATCGAGCGCGCGCGCCGCACCTGGAAGATCGACCCCGACCGCGTGTACCTGGTCGGGCACTCGATGGGCGGCTACGGGAGCTGGATGCTGGGGGCGCATCACGCCGACCAGCTGGCCGCGCTCGCACCCTCGGCCGGCGGCCCGACGCCCTACATGGATCGCGCCGGCAAGGTGATCGACATCTCGACCGGCGTCATCCCGAACCTTCGCAACCTCGCGATCCGCATCTACCAGTCCGACGACGACCCGCAGGTGCCGCCCGCCGCGAACCGTCTCGCCTACGAGCGCCTGAAGGAAGCGCGCACGCGCTGGGGCGGCTTCGACTTCGAGTACTGGGAGGTCCCGAACCGCCAGCACCAGGCCCCGCCGGGCGGCTACGAGGCGCACCTCGCCAAGATCGAGGCGATCGAGCGCACGACGCACCCGGACACGGTCGTGTGGCAACCGACCCTGGACTGGAAGTGGCAGTCGTACTGGCTCTTCTGGGACGAGCCGGTGAAGGAGGCGCTGGTCGTGGCCAGGGCCGACAGGAAGACGAACGAGGTGCGCGTGACCTGCGACAAGCACACGCGCGGCCTGTACGTGCTGGTGGATCCGAAGCTCCTCGACCCCAAGAAGGAGATCACCGTCTTCCTGAACGACCAGCAGGTCTTCCGCGGCCTGGCGCAGCCCTCCTACGCCGCGATCCTCGCGACCGGCGCGCGCGGCGACGCGGATCTCGCCTACACCAGCCGCATCGCGCTGTTCTAGGGCGTCCGCCCATCGATGCCGACGTCCGCCCCATGCCCACGACCACGACCGACACGAAGCCGAGCGCGAGGGTCGCGCTGGCCCCGCGCTGGAAGGTCATCGTCCACGACGACCCGGTCACGACCTTCGATTTCGTGCAGGAGCTCCTGCGCAGGGTGTTCGCGAAGCCCCAGGCCGAGGCCTACCGCATCACGCGTGAGGCCCACGACACGGGCTCGGCGCTGGTGGACGTGCTGCCGCTGGAGCAGGCCGAGTTCCGCTGCGAACAGGCGCACTCGCTGGCGCGCCCGCGCGGCTACCCGCTGACGCTCACGCTCGAGCCGGCGGACTGAGCGAGTCTTCCCCGACGGGACTCGGGGAGTCCGAGGGGCGGGTGATCAAGCGGGGCTCACCTTCGATGTCTTCTTGGAATAGACCTCGCCTAGAGCCTTGAACACGTCATCCCGGAACCCCCACGGCATGAGTCGCAAGCACTTGACGTACTCGCTCTCGTGCTCCTCCCTCGATGGGCTCTTCTTGAGGTGCTCGAAGACATCTGCATCCGCTAGGTGGTGCGCTCTCAAGTAGATCTGCTGGAAGTAGATTTCCTTCTCCGCGTAGAAGAGCAGCATCTTCTCGATGGCCGCGAGCATGAAGGGCGTCGTCTGGGGAACCCTGTGCTTCGGGTGGATCCGAACCGAGCTGAGCCACCCCACATACGTTCCCGGGACGAGCCCGATCTTGGCCGTGCCATCGCCAATGTTCCCGTGAGCGTCTAGGGACTCGAACAGTACACGCAGGCGTTCGGGCTCGACTTTCCAGAGCGACGCGTAGCCGACGATCTTGTACTGCTGGCGCAGTAGGGCGAATCCCTGGGGCTCGCTCCTTATTTTCCTGAGAGCAGCCTCGACGCCGCCTGGACTGGGAGGTAAAGGCTCGTGCTCCCCAACGTAGCCTTCGACATCGGCACTCGTGATGCCGTCCAAGTATGCCAAAGAAGCCAGCACCCAGTCGGCGCTGTCTTCACCGAGCTCGGACAGGAGGCTGGGCTGCAGCACGTGATCCTGCTTGGTTCGGGCCCTCGAGCGCTCCGGATAGAGAAGGCCCTCGGTCGGCTTCCTCTTGGGAAAGAGCCTCCTCGCGCTCCCGGAGAAGCCCTTGCCGGTCTTCGTATCGTACCAGGTGATCTCCGACGCCTTGTAGGTCAACACCCAGGCGAACTGCGTCGCATCCTTGATCTTGATGCGTCCGTGCTCACCCGGTCCTTCGCCAGCCGGAACCAGTCGGAGGTGCAGTGGGCGGACGTGAGCTCCGGCAGTGAGATCGGAAGGCAGGGGCAGACTCTTCAGGTACTTGTTCGCCTTGCTCAGGTAGTCACCAATGAATGTGCGTCGACTCGCCTCTCCGGCGAGCACCGAAAGATCGTTGAGTGCCCGCCCATCTGCCAGAGCCTTCGCCAGGAGCGCCAGAGCTCGCTTTCCCTGAGGGCTCTTCCCGATAGAGGGAGGAGAACTTGCCCACCTGAGCTGATCCAACGTCGCAAGATCTCCATGGATCTTTCCAGACGGCGACGGTGTCGATCCCTCCGAGCGACTTGGTCTCGATTCAGCCATGAGTGGATGAGATGCTACAGAGGTCGTAGCGATTGACAAGTCGGCGGCACCCGGGTTGGGACGTCTTCGGACTCGGCACTGAGATCTGAGCGAGCGCTCGCCCCCGCGACTGCACGACGGGTGGCACCGATCGTCGTTCAGATTTGTGCTCAGACTCAGATTCGAGCAGGACAAATCCTGGCGGAACCGGCGGGCGCCCTGAGTCCGCCCAAGGGGCGTCGATTGCGCGCTACCCGCACGACACCGCCTCTCGGCGGACCACCGGTGGCTACCACTCCACATTTGGAGAGCACCTCATGAAGTTCCTGAACCTCCATGCTTTCTTCCTGGCCGTCTTCGGCATGCTTGCCCTGAAGGCCTTCGCCCAGCCGCTCCAGGCCCAGGTGCAGTTCGGCTACGACTCCACTCGTGTCTCGGAGATCCGCGCCGGGGGATTCACCACCCTCGGACCTCGTGTGGGAACGGGAGGCGGCTACTGGATCGGGTCTCCCAACGGATCCGACGCCCAGGGCCTCTCCGTGATCTCGATCGGCGGGACCAACGGGTTCATGGTCTCTGACAACCCCACGCTCGTCCCGCCCCCGCGCTTCTCGCTCGCCTATTCCCAGAGCGGCAACACGCTGACGGTCACCGGCTCGGCCGGCCCCATGCCGATCGACTTCGCGGCCATGAGCTTCCCGATCGACTTCAGCACGCGGGCGATCGAGTCCTTCCGCTTCAACGGAACACGCTACCGCTGGCAATGCACCGGGCAGGACGGGTGGCGCTCCGGCTCTGGAGCCACCTTCGATTCGATTCCTCAGGGTTGCCAGATCCGCAACCAACAGGGCGTCCTGCTGGGCTTGGTCGGGGCCGCGATCACCGACGGTCCCGTGAGTTGGGCCGAAGTCACCGGCTCTGTGGCGACGGTGCGCGTCAACATCCTGTCCCACAGCCTCCTGCGCAACGTCGAGTTCGACAACCACTTCGGCACCCACAACCTGGCGCTGTCCTTCGGACCGATCTTGCGCGGGCAAACGGCGCGCTTCACGATCCAGATCGTGGTGACCCCGAAGTCCGAGCCCAAGCTCTTCTACGAGAGCGAGACGGACTTCCAGCACCAGATCGGGCGCCGAGACGGGGCGGCGTGGAGCGTCAACGTCACCGACCCCATCAATCGATACCTTGCCTTCGGTCCCTATACTCGAGAACTGAACGGGAACCGGGCAGCCAGCTTCCGGCTGCTGGTGGACAACGTCACGGCGGCGGCGACGGACCGAATCGTCAAGATAGAGGTCTTCGAGTTCGACACGGGCAGGGTGCTGGCGAGCCGAGACATTCGGAGAGGTGACTTCACTCGCGCCTTCACCTACCAACCATTCGAGCTGCCGTTCCGGGCCGAGCCAGGGCGCATCTACGAATTCCGCACGTTCTATCGGGGCGGAAGCTACTGCCGTCAGGATCGAGTCGTCGTCCGCTGAACGGATCTAAACGAACTAGACGCTGGATGGGCCAGGTCCTGCCAGACCTGGCCCCGCCGTCTCTCGCGTGGAGAAGCCGAGGACTCTCAGCGCCGGAAGAAGAACTGGAAGGGCACGTGCAGGCGCGCGGCCCACGAGTCTTCCTCGTGCTTGCCCTCGGGGTAGGCCAGGTACAGGAGGTCGCGGCCCTCGTGGAAGCCGCGCGCGCGCAGGGCGGCGGCCATGCCGCGCGTGGTCTCGTAGTTGTCGCGCGGCCAGCCCGAGTCGAGGTACAGCCGCAGCACGCGCCGCTTCTCGGCCAGGACGCGCGCCAGGAGGTCGTCCTGGAAGCCGAAGGTGGCCGAGAGCGCGCCGACCTGGCCGAACACGTTCGGGTACTCCCAGCCGGCGTAGAACGAGACCACGCCGCCCAGCGACGAGCCCATCACGGCCGTGTCCGCGGCCGCGCTCAGCGTGCGGTACTGCGTGTCGACGAAGGGCTTGAGCTCGCGCGCCAGGAAGCGTGCGTAGGCCTCGTAGCCCGGCGCGGTGTACTCGCGCATGCGCTCGCGCGGGTAGACGCCCACCACGATCACCTGGCGCACCAGGCACATGCGATCGAGCAGCGCGAGCGTCTCGCTCACGCGCCAGTGCTTGCCCTGCGGCGCCTCGCCCGGGAAGAACAGGTTCTGACCGTCCTGCATGTACAGCACCGGGAAGCGCTGCAGCGAGTTCTCGTCGTAGCCCGGCGGCAGGAACACGCGCACGTCGTAGCCGCGCTCGGCGTAGCTCGAGGGCACCTCGAAGGCCGTGCACACGTGGCAGCTCGCGTCCTCGGCGAAGTGCGGGTAGACCTCGAGCGTGCCGCGGCGCTCGCGCAGCGCCAGGGAGTTCTCGCCGCGCGCCCACTTCGTGCCGTCGGCCCCGGCCAGGACGGGCTTGAAGTAGCGGTACGGCGCGCCGTCGTCGAGCTCGAACTCGAAGCGCCCGCGGCGGGCGTCGACGCGCTTCGGGGCGAGGTCGCGCTCCCAGTCCGCATCCGAACGCAGGAGCAGCCGGCCCGCCTCCGGCGGGTAGTACACGCTCACCTTCATGGTGTCTCCGGACGCTAGGCGCTCAGGGCCGCGGCTCGGCCGCGCGCCACGGATTCACCCAGGGCCAGGGCGAGGTCGAAGGCCGCGCGGGCCGCGGGAAACGGCGCGGTCGGACGCGCCGCGGGATCGAACCCCAGCGTCGCCAGACACGCCTCCACGCGCTCGGGGGTCCCGAGGTCGGTCCAGCCGCAGGGCGGCACGATCTCGAGGCGCAGGCGGTGTTCGCTGCCCTGCAGCAGCTCGCGCGAGAAGTCGTGCGTCTCGAGGCCGGCGTAGAGCGCCGCGAGCCGCGCGGGGCGCTCGCTCGGCGCGCACGCGTAGGCGTCCTGGAAGGCGCTCAGGAGCCGGGGCAAGCGCTCGGCGTAGGAGCGCAGCAGGGTCCGACCCTTGACCGCGAACAGGAAGCTGTTCCACAGCGCGCCGGCCGCGAACAGCTCGGCCGCCACGGCGGGCGCCGGCTTCTCGACGAAGCGCTCGACCGGGCGCAGCAGGCGATCGCTCGACCTCGGGACGATCCAGCCGTAGCCGGTCTCGGCGGCATCCGGGGTGATGCCGAGCAGGGTCAGCTCGGACTCGAGCTCGTCCAGCGACTCCAGCGCGAGCCGCAGCGACGACTCGATCACGTATTCCTTGGCCACGAAGTGGTCGGAGGGCAGGAAGGCGATGCGCGCCTCGGGATCGCGCTCGAGCACCGCCAGGAGCGGCAGGAGGATCCCTGCGGCGGTGCCCTTGTTGCGCGGCTGCACGACCACGTTCCGGGCCGGCAGGCCGGCCAGCTCGCGCTCGAAGAAGCGCCGGTGCTGCTCGGCCACGACCACCAGGACGCGCTTCCTCGGCACGATGCGGGCCGCGCGCGCCAGGGCGTCACCGAGCAGCGAACGGCCACCGCGCAGCGAGCAGAACTGCTTGGGAGTATCGATCCCGTCACGCGAAGTCAGCTCGCGCAGGCGCGAGCCCTCGCCGGCCGCCAGCACGATGGCCCAGGTCTGGTTGCGCTCGCTCGGCGGCTCCTTCGGCTCCTTCATGGGGTTCCTCCGTTGGCGGAGCACAGGGCTCCGGGGATGGCCGCCCTTCGATGCTCACGCCCACAGGGCGTTTCGGCCTGCGCCTACGAAGTCTGGAGGGGAGAGTGAGCTCTTCTCGCGTCTCCACGCGGATACCTCGGCGGTCGGACCCGACCCCGAGAAGACGGCCGGGCCCTCGGCCCCGTCTCCGCTCTAGGAGGCGCTCCTCCGGCGCCACGGCAGCATGTACGGCACGCGCCGCTGGTAGAGCTCGAAGGCCGGACCGTGCAGGCGCAGGTAGCGTCGCTCCTTGTGCAGCGGCCCGAGCGCGCAGTAGGCGCTCCAGATCGAGGCCAGGAGCAACCGGTCGGGCGTCACCACCGGCCCGGTCCACAGCGTCAGCGCGAAGCCGAGGTAGATCGGCTGGCGACAGAGCGCGAACAGTCCGTGCTGGGCGAGCGCGGGGAAGCGCGCGCGCTGGCCGCGCCAGAGCGCGGTCCAGCCGATCCAGCCGGTCTGCAGGCCGAGCCCACCGTCCAGCAGGGCCTTGCCGAGGAACAACCAGGCCGCCGCGTAGAGCGCGTTCATCGCGAGCCGCGCGGGCCCCTGCGCTGCCCACCAGACCGTGCCGCTCGGCGACCACAGCGTGAAGGTCGCCAGGATCTGCACGGCCGCGATCCAGGCGTAGGTCGTGGGCGCCAGCGTTCGGCCGTGGCGCGCCCCCATCAGTCGGGCGAGCCAGGCACGACCGCGGGTACCGAGCAGGAGCGAGTGCAGCAGCGGGAATTGCAGTGCCAGCAGCAGGTCGAGCGCCAGCCGCGTGCTGCCCGTCAGGTGCAGCCCTCCCGAGGCGAGCCCGTCGTGCAGTCCGAGGAACATGGCCGTCACCGCCGCCAGGAAGGTGCCGTGGCACAGCCCCCCGGCGGTGACGGCGAAGAGGCGTCGGCGCCAGGTCGGCTCGGGCGGCGGCTCGGACATCGTCACGGTCGGGGCGCCGGAGGGACCCGCCCTCAACGGATCTCCGCCCGCTCGAACACCAGGCTGCCCTCGGCGCCGGTGAGGCGCAGCCAGGCCGGCCGAGCCTCGCCCGCGGGCACCTCGGCCCGGGCCGGCTCGGCGTCCTGGCCGAGCTCCAGCAGGCCCTCGTCCGAGATCGTCCAGGTGCCGGCCAGCACCTGATAGGCGGGCGGCGGACCCGTGAAGAGCGCGGCCCCGCTGAAGCGGCCCTGCGCGTCGATCCAGTACGAGATGTCCATCAGGACGGCCGCGGCCGGGCCCTTCAGGCTGCGCACGCGCCACTGGCCGGCGAGATCGCCGGCGAGCGCGGGACGCCAGGCCAGGAGCTCGACCTCGTCGCGCACGGTGCGGTCCTGCACGGCCACCACGCTGGAGGCGCAGGCCGGCGCGAGGGCGAGCACGAGCAGCGCGGAGAAGCGGCGCCGCACCGGCCCTAGCCCTCGCTCCTCGGGTTGGCGCGCAGCTTCAGCGAGATCCACACCTCGACCTCGGCTTGCATCGCGATCAGCCCGAGCTTGTTCGGCACCGGCACCTGGAAGTCCGTCAGGTCGAGCGTCATCTGCCCCTCGACGCACAGGCGCTGGGCGTCGTCGAGCGAGATCCGCACCGGCATCGCCACCGGCCGCGTCACGCCGCGCACGGTCATGCGTCCGTGGGCCGCGCCCGTGGCGCGCAACGCGGCCGCGTCGATCTCGGCCGGCTCGAAGCGCTCGAGCTCGAACTCCAGCGTGGCGTGCTGCGCCACCGCCAGGCGCTCGCGCATCTCTTCGTCGCGCGCGGAGTCGCCGCTGACGAGCGTCCCGGCCTGCACGCGGATGCGCGCGCGCGGCTGCTCGTTCGGACGCGAGAGGTCGGCCTCGAGCTCGCCCTCCAGGGTCGAGCTCGTGGCCGTGAAGTCGTGCAGCGTGGTCTTGGCGTCGAAACCGACGCGCGAGAGCGCGGGCAGGATCGTCCAGGTGCGACGCTGGTCGAAGCGCAGGTCGTCCGAGGGCAGCTGGAAGGCGAGGAAGCTCTTGCGCGGCCTGGGCGATGGGCTGGTGCGAGGCAACGAATCCGGCTGGGACGCGGGCGCGCTGAGCGCGGGAGTCGGCGACTCCGCGGCGGGCGCATCCGCGACGAACGGCGCGGAAGGGACGGGCTGGGCCGCGGAGCCGGGAACGGTGGACGCCGCCAGGGCGTCGCGCAGCGTTCCCAGCTCGCGCAGGAGGTCGGCCAGCTCGTCCGAGGAGGGGGAGGAAGTCCGCGAGCCGACCTCGTCTCGCATCGCGGCCAGCCGGAGTTCGAGGCCGGCCGCGAATTCGTCCTGACGGGCGAGGAGCCCGTCGTCCAGGGCCTGCAGGCTCTCGCCGAGCCCCTTGGCCAGCGCGCGCACGTCCTGGTGCAGCACGCCCAGCTCGTCCGCCAGCGCGAGCAGCTCGGAGGGTCCCTGAGCGCGTTCGTCTTGCGGGAAGCGGATCGTCACGCCTCGCCCGACCATGGCCCAGGCGACGAGACCGAGGCCCGCCCAGGCGAGCACTGCGCCGGCGCCGAGAAGGGCAAGGGCTCGCTTCACGGGCATGGCTTCGCAAGCCGCGGGCCAGCGCGGCTCGTGGTGATTCCAGGCCGGTTGCAGCGCCGCGCGCGTTTCGTTTCTCCACGCCGCGACGTTTCGATGCGGGCTCCGATGCCACGGTCGCAACGCCGGAGGAGGCTCCCGCGCGCGCCGGAGATGCGGCATGCTCTCCGGCCCGCTCGAACCGGGCTCGTGCCGTGCGCTCCGGCGCGGGGTGCGGCGCCCCAGCGAGGGATCCGAAGAGAGCCCTGCCCCGATCTCCTCCTGCGTGCGTTCTTCCCCCGATGTGCTGCGCCTGCTGGCGCTCTTCCTGGTCACGGGCTGGGCGGCGACGCGCGCGGCGCGACTCGAGCTCGACGTCGAGAACCGCTCGATGCGCTCCGCGCACGGTTCCGAGGCCCGCGCCGAGGAGCGCCGGGAGCTCCTGTTCGGTCACGACGCGACGCTGGTGCTCCTGCTGGCGCCGCGCCGGGCCGGCGAGGAGGCGCCCGCGTCCGCCATCGAGGCCTGGACCGAGGGCCTGGGCCAGCACGCCGGCGTGGGACAGGTCCTCGCGCTCCCGGACGAGCATCCGGACGAGACGCTCCTGGCGCTGATGCTGGTCCCGGACGGGTCGGGTGGCGTCGCAAGCGTGCTCGCTAGCGTGATCGCGATGGCGCGCGCGACGACGCCCGCGACGCACGAGCTGTTCGTCTCCGGCTCGCCCGCCGGCGAGGCCGCGATCGCGGCCGCGCTGGACGAGGAGCAGCGCCGCATCGTCCCGCTCGTGGCCGGAGTGCTGCTGGGGCTCTTGCTGCTCGTCTATCGCAGCCCCGCGCTGGCCGTGGGCGCGATGCTGCCGGCGCTGGGCGGCATCGCCTGGACCGGTGCGCTGCAACAGGCCCTGGGTCAGGCCGTGAACCCGGTGACGGCGCTGCTCCCGCCGGTGCTCCTGGCCGTCGGCGTGGCCGGCTCCGTGCACCTCGTCGACGCCTACCTGGAGGCGCGCGCGCGTGGCTCCGAACCGGGGCGGGCCTCGCGTGAGGCCGCGCGCGCCGTGCGCTCGCCCGCCCTCGCTTGCGCGGCCACGACCGTGGCTGGATTCCTGGCGCTGTGGAGCAGCCCGATCCCCGCCATCGAACGCTTCGGCGGACTGGCCGCGGCCGGAGTGCTGGCGACCGCCGGGCTCGCGTTCGCCGCGCTGCCCGCCTGGTTGCGGCTCTGCGCGGGCTCGCCGCGCCTGATCGCGCGCGCGGCGGGTCACGGGCCGTGGCGCTGGGCCTCGGCCGGGCTCGCACGCGGCCTGGCGCGCTTCGCTCCGGGCCTCGCGCTGCTCACGCTGGTCGGCGCGCTGTTCCTCGGCTGGGCCTGGACGCGCCTCACGGTCGACACGGACCCGCTGCGCATCCTGCCCCGCCACCATCCGTTCCGGATGGCGACCGAGCGCATCGGTGCGCGCCTGGGCGGGACCGAGACCTTCGACCTGCTGCTCGAGCCGCCGGCGCCGCCGGGTGGCTTCCTCGGACTGCTCGCGCTGCAACAAGACGTGCTCGCGCTCGCGGGCGTGGCGGGCCCCGGCGGACCGCCGCGGCTCGACCCGGGCGGAACGGGCCTGGTCACGGCCCTGCTCGAACCGGCCGGCAGCACGGCGCGCGAGGCGACCTTCGCGGCGGCCGAGGGGCTGGCGCGCGAGCGCGGCTGGAGCGCGGTCCATGCGACCGGCTCGGCCGTGCGCGTGGCGCGCGACTCGGGCGCCATCGCGCGCGGCGAGATCAACGGGCTCCTGGCCACGTTCCTCGCACTCGGCCCGTGCATCTGGTTCGGCCTGCGCTCGCGCCGCCTGACGCTGCTCGGGCTGGCGGCCAACGCCCTGCCGTGCCTGGCCCTGCACGGCGGCCTGGCCCTGGCCGGGCGCCCCTTGTCCGTGGCCTCCGCCATGATCGGATCGGTGATCCTCGGGCTGGTGGTGGACGACGCGATCTACTTCCTGCACGGCTTCCGCGCGGCCAGCCGGGAGGCTCATCCGCGCCTGGCCGTGGCGCGCGCGCTGCAGCACAGCGGCCGAGCGATCTCGGTCACCACGCTGGTCCTGGCGCTGGCCTTCCTGGCCGGGCTCACGGGCGAACTCAGCACGACGCGCGAGTTCGGATTGCTGGCCTCCGGCTCGATCCTCGCCGCCTGGGTGGCCAACCTGCTGCTGCTGCCCGCCTTCCTGCTCGCGCGTCGCCGCGCGCCTTCCACCCTCGTTTGACACAATCGCGCGCCTTGGAACATCCGCTCTCCTTCCCGCTGCGGCGCAAGCTGGGCCTGTTCGCGCTCGGGCTCCTGTGCATCCTGGCCACGGTGTGCGGCGTCGGCATCCACCAGTTCATCGCGCTGCACACCGACGCCCGCCGCCTGCTGGAAGAATCGCGCGAGCTGGCGCTGGCGAACGACCTGGACGCGCACTTCGAGTCGATCGGGCTCTTGCTGAACCTCATCGACGCCAAGGCCCAGCCGTCCCCGCCGCACGAGTTCCTGCACATGCAGATCAGGGACGTGCGCGCGATCCTGCGCGAGATGAGCGACGCTCCCGGCGAGGATCCCTCGCGCCGGCCCCACCAGGCCGAGGAGCTGGAGCTCACCCGTTCGCTCGAGCAGCACCTGCAGGCGCTGGACGAGCGCGTCGAGGCGGGCGCCACGGGTCCGCTGCCCCTGGACGAGGCCGGCGTGCGCGAGATGCGCACGCTGGGCGCCGGGCTGGAGCAGGAGGCGCGCGAGGAGGCCGAGCACGCCGAGCGCGATCTGAGCGACCGTTCGCGCCGTGCCGTGCAGGTCATGCTGGTCACGGTGGGCCTGGCGACGATCGGACTGATGGCGATGCTGCTGCTCGTGCTGCGCACGGTCGTGCGCCCGCTGCGCCTGCTGGAGCGCCGCGCGGTGGCCCTCGGACAAGGGGACTTCAGCCCGGGTCCACGCATCGAGAGCAACGACGAGATCGGCGCCCTGGCCGGAGCCTTCGACGAGATGGCCACGCGCGTGGCCGCCACCCAGAACGCGCTGGAGGACCGCGTGGCCGCCAAGACGCGCGAGCTGGTGCGCGCCGCGCGCTACGCGGACCTCGGGGTGCTGGCGGCGGGCGTGGCGCACGAGATCAACAACCCGCTCGCCACGATCGCCACCTGCGCCGAGGGCATGCAACGCCGGCTCGAGCGCGGCACGCTCGACCGCCGCGAGGAGACCGAGTACTTCCGCACCATCGCCTCGGAGGCCTACCGCGCGCGGGACATCACCCAGCGCCTGCTGACGCTGGCGCGCACGGACTCGAAGCCGGCCACGCGCATCGTGCTCGCGACGCTGCTCCAGGAGCTGCAGCGCGTGACCAAGCACCAGCTCGAGCGCCTGAACGTCGGGCTGGAGGTCGACGCCCCTGCGGGCCTCGTCGTGCGTGGCAACTCCGGCGAGCTCCTGCAGGCGTTGATCAACCTGGTGCTCAACGCACGCGACGCCAGCCCGGCCGGCACGCGCGTGCGCATCTCCGCCACGGGTCAGGACGGCATGGCCGTGATCGACGTGGACGACGAGGGCGAGGGCGTGCCGGGCGAGCTGGTCGAACGCATCTTCGAGCCCTTCTTCACCACCAAGCCGGCGGGCGAGGGCACGGGCCTCGGGCTCTCGCTGGTGGCGGCCATCGTCGAGAGCCACGGCGGCTCGATCGTGGTCTCGCGCTCGCCGACGGGCGGGGCACGCTTCCGCGTGCGCATCCCGCTCGACGCACCCGAGCGTCCGGTTCCGGCCGGGACGCCATCCGAGGCGCGTCCGTGAAGGACCGGCGCGTGCTGTTCGTCGACGACGACAACACCCTGCGCGAGGTGTTGCGACGCGAGCTCGAGGACTTCGGCCTCGAGGTGCACGCCTTCCCCGAGCCGCTGGCCGCGCTCGAGCACCTGGCGCGTCAGCCCGTGGACGTGGCCCTGATCGACCTGCGCCTGCCGCACATGGACGGGCTCGAGCTCCTCAGACGTCTACACGAGATCGACGAGGCCCTGCCGGTCGTGATGCTCACCGGGCACGGTGCGGTGCGCGAGGCCGTCGAAGCCATGCGTCGCGGCGCCCACGACTTCCTGGTCAAGCCGGTCTCGCTGGAGGCGCTGGAGCGCATCCTGACGCGCGCCTGCGGTCAGCGCGACCTGATGCAGGAGAACCGCCGGCTGCGGCGCCTGACGGACACGGACGAGGGCGAGGTCCGCATCCTGGGCGAGGCGGCGCCGACGCGCGCGCTGCGCGAGCTGATCGAGCGCATGGCCCCGAGTGACGCGAGCGTGCTGGTGCTGGGCGAGAGCGGCACGGGCAAGGAGCTCGTGGCGCGCGCGATCCACGCCAAGAGCCCGCGCGCCGCGCGCCCCTTCGTGGTCGTGCACTGCGGCGCGATCCCCGAGAGCCTGATCGAGAGCGAGCTCTTCGGCCACGAGCGCGGCGCCTTCACCGGCGCCGAGCGCCGGCGCACGGGCCTGTTCGAGGCTGCCCACGGCGGCACGCTGTTCCTGGACGAGCTGGGCGAGCTGCCGCTCGCGGTCCAGCCGGTGCTGCTGCGCGCGCTGCAGTTCGGCGAGGTGCGCAGCGTGGGCGGCAACCGCGTGCAGCACGTCGACGTGCGCGTGGTCGCGGCCACGAACCGCGATCTCTTCGGCGAGGTCGAGAAGAAGGCCTTCCGCGAGGACCTCTACTACCGACTCTCGACCCTGGTGGTGGAGGTCCCGCCGCTGCGCGCGCGCCCGGGCGACGTCGAGCTCCTGGCGCGCGTGCTGCTCGAACGCGAGGCCGTCAAGCTCGGCCGCAAGCTCGCGCTCGAGCCCGCCGCGCTCGAGGCCCTGGCGCGCCTGGCCTGGCCCGGCAACGTGCGCGAGCTCGAGAACGCGGTCACGCGCCTGGCCACCCTCGGCCCCGGCCCGAGCCTCACGGCGTCCGACGTGGAGCGCCTGGTGGTCACGCGCCGACGCCCGGCCGCCAGCGAGGGCGCGCTGCCCACGCTGGACATCGAGGAACTCGAGCGCCTGGCGGTGCACGCCGCGCTCGCGAAGCACGCCGGCAACAAGCGCGCCGCCGCGGCCGAGCTCGGAGTCTCGCCCAAGACGCTCTACAGCAAGCTGGCCAAGTACGCGAGCGGCTAGCCTCGGACGCGCCGCCTGCGCGACGCTCACCCGAGTCCGGGCTAGTGCTCGTGGAAGGCCGCGGGCACCGCCGCCGAGTCCGGCAGACGCAGGCGGTAGAGCCCGGTGCGCGCGGTGAGGTACAGGCTGCGGCCGTCGCGGTCGCCCCAGGCGAAGTTGGCGGGCAGCTCGGGTCCGACCAGCGTGCCGAGGTGCCGGGCAGAGCTCGACAGCACCCACACGCCGCCCGGGCCGGAGACGAACAGGTTGCCGGCGCGATCGATCTCGATGCCGTCCAGGGCCTCGGGTTCGGGCGCGGCCTGCATGTCGAAGAAGACCTGACCGTCGGTGAGCGTGCCGTCGGGCCGCGCGACGTAGCGCATGACGACCTTGCGGTGCTCGTCCCAGTTGGTGACGTACAGGAAGCGCTCGTCGGGCGAGAAGGCCAGGCCGTTCGGACCCGTGAGCTCGGTGCTGACCAGCTTCAGCTCGCCACCGATCAGGCAGAACACGCCCGTCACGTCGAGCTCTCGCCGCGGGTCGGCGTGGAACTGCGGCAGGCCGAAGGGCGGATCGGTGAAGTACAGCGCGCCGTCCGAGCGGTAGACCAGGTCGTTGGGCGAGTTCAGGCGCTTCCCCTGGTAGCGGTCGGCGAGCACCGTGAGCGAGCCGTTCTTCTCGAGGCGCGTCACGCGCCGGTTGCCGTGCTCGCAGATCGTGAGACGGCCCTCGCCGTCGAGCGCGAGCCCGTTCGAACCGGGCTGGCCGTAGGCGGCGATGTCGACGCCCTTGTAGCCGCTCTTGGTGCGGTAGACGGTCAGCGCGCCGTCCACCAGGTCGGGCGCGAAGCGGTGGATGACGTTCTCGTTCGGGTCGCTGAAGAGCAGGTAGCCGCCGCTCGGCGCGTCCGGGACCCACACCGGGCCCTCGCTGAAGCCGAAACCCTTGGCGACGCGCTCGAGTCGCGGCTCTGGCCCGAGGATCGCGTCGAGCGCGGGATCGAGGCGCTTCACGCCGAGCTCGACCGGCTCGCCGGTCGCCAGGCGCTCGGGCCGGTAGAAGTCGAGCGTGGCCGAGCGCACCCACACGAAATTGTCGGGCGGGTCGGACAGCGGCGCGTTCGCGCCGAAGACCGCCAGCTGGATCTCCTGACCGGGCACGGCGTCGCGCGCGATCACCACGCGATTCGGCGCGTTCCAGCCGGCCGCCAGGGCCCCACCGCGCGTGCCCAGCACCTGCGGCAGCCGACCGTCGACCCACACCTCGGCGTAGTCGTCGACCACGATCTCGAACACGACCGTCGCGCCGCGCGTGGCGAAGCTCCCGACCGTCTCGGGCAGCGTGAGACGCAGGCGATACCACTCGAAGCTCAGCTTGCCCGTCGTGCGGCGGTGCTCGAGCGCCTCGGGCGCGATCGCCTCCCAGCGCGAGTCGTCGAAGTCGCGCGCTCCGGCCGCGGGTGCGACGTCCTTGGTCCGATTGGGCGCGCCGGAGGGACGCTTGTCGGGGCCCGGATCGTGGTGCGCGACCTCGATCACGTCGGCCTGGGCGACGCGCCAGGTAGCGTGCACCAGGGCGGCGCCGGCGCTGCTGGCCAGATCGACGATCGCGTCGGCGACGTGCGGCGGAGTGGCGGGCGTGGGCGCCTGGAGTGCGCAGAACAGCGCGGCGAGAGCGGGCAGGAGGAGCATGGCGGTGTGCGGGAGGAAGTGCGGCCCCGCTCGACGGGGGCGTTCGAGACGGGGCCGCGGGGAGAGGAGTCGGGGGTGGAGCGGATCAGCGCGTGGTCTTGACCACGTAGTAGTCGAAGGGGCCGGGCACCGCCTGGAACCAGTGCGGCGTGCCGGCCGGCACCACCAGCACGTCGCCCGGAGCGAGCGTCTTCGTCTCGCCGCCCTCGATGCGCGGGCCGCGGAGCTCGCCCGCCGCGCTCGGCTTGCCGTCGACGAGCTTGCCGCCCGTGACCAGCGTGGCCGTGCCGGCGAGCACGTACAGGATGTCCGTGTCGTTCTCGTGGACCTCGGCCGAGCCGGGTCCGTCGCGATGGCTGGCGTGGACCTTGAAGCCGCTGGTCTCGAGCAACGGCGCGCCCTTCTGGAACGCGGCGCGCACGGCCTCCTTCTGGATGTAGGTGACGGGCCTGGGCACGGGCCCGGCCTCGACCGCGCGGGCGGCTGCCACGGCCATCTCCTCGTCCTGGTCGGCGCTCATCGCGCCCGAGACCCCGACCGCGCCGACGATCTCGCCGCCGACCACGATCGGCACGCCGCCCTTGAGCGGGGTGAAGTCCGGCAGCGCCGTCATCGAGACGCGCCCCTTCTGCACCACGAGCTCCTCGAAGAAGCTGGTGGGCTTCTTGAACAGCGCCGCGGTGCGGGCCTTGCCGATCGAGATGCTCGAGCCCATCGCGAAGGTGCCGTCGAGGCGGTGGAGCAGCAGCAGGTTGCCGCCGTCGTCCACCACCGCGATCGCGCCGCCGGCGCCCTTGGCGCGCGCGAACTCCTCGGCCGCGGCCACCACGGCCTTGGCGCCGTCGAGCGTCAGGACGTGCTTGCTCGCGACCTGCGCCGAGAGCCCCGCGCCCGCGAGGAACAGCCCCAGGGCGGCCGGGAGGATGCGTTGCGGTCCCACCTAGTGCACCGCCTTCTCGAACGAGGCCTCGCCCAGCACGGTCTCGGCGTAGGCGCACCAGATCTGCACCTTGGCCACGTCGGGCACGAAGGCCGGGATGACCAGGGTCTTGTTGAGCTTGTCGCCCTTGACCTTCAGGCGATTGAGCAGGTAGACGTCGCCGCGCGAGTCGACCAGCTGCCAGTGCGGCGCGGGCGTGTCGGGCACCACGAAGTCGTCCGACAGCACCAGCACCGACTTGCCGTCCTCGAGCGTGTGTGTCACGAAGCCCTTGTTCGCCTTGGGGCCGGCGAAGGTCGTCGACTTGTGGCCGAACTGCGCGCCGGCCTCGAGGGCGTGGCTGCAGACGAGCTCGCTCTCGCCGAGCAGCGTCTCGGCGAAGGCGCACCAGATCTGGACCTTGGCCACGTCGGGCACGTAGCTCGGCACGACGACACTCTTGTTGAGCTTGTCGCCCTTGATCACGAGCCGGTTGAGCAGGTACGCGTTGCCGCGCGAGTCGACCACCTGCCAGTGCGGCGCGGGCGTCTCCGGTACGACGAAGTCGTCGGACAGCGTCAGCACCAGGCCCTTGCCTTCGTGCTTGCACGAGACGCTGCCGGCATTGACCTTCGCGCCGTGGAAGGTGGAGCTCTGGGTCGGGCCCAGCGGAGCCTTGATCTCCTGTGTCGCGGCGCTCGCGCAGGAGAACCCGATCAGGGCGAGGAGTACGGCGGCGCGGGTGCGCGCCGCCGGGAGGAGGAACGAAGACATGGGATGGATTCCTGGATGAGTGCGGTGGATGGAAAGGTGGCCGAGCGGGACCTGTCATTCCCCTCGGCGCCGACTTGGATGCCGGGGTCGACCCGCGGTTTCGCGCTCGAGGCGACGGAAACGAGTCCGGGCCGAGGCGCATCCCACGTACACGCGCCCCGAGCGGCGCTTCCCTGACGCGCCCCCCCATCCGAGAAACCCCCATGACCCGCCCGATGACCAAGGCCGCCACGCTCGTGAGCTGGGTCGCGCAGCTCGTCGCCGCCGCGATCCTGCTGCAGACCTTGTTCTTCAAGTTCACCGGCGCGGAGGAGTCGCGCTTCATCTTCTCCACGCTGGGGGTCGAGCCCTGGGGCCGGTTCGCGTCGGGCGGGATCGAACTCGTCGCCGCGCTCCTGCTGCTCGTGCCGCGCACCGCGGCCGCCGGCGCCGCTCTCGCGCTGGGCGTGATGGCGGGAGCGCTGCTGGCGCACCTCTCCCTGCTCGGGATCGAAGTGCAGGGCGACGGTGGGCTCCTGTTCGTCCTCGCGCTGGTCGTCTTCGCGTGCGCGGGACTGGTCGCCTGGCTGCGGCGCATCGAGCTCCCGCTGCTCGGCTGCAAGTTCGCGTAGCCGCCGCGCCGGCCCTGGCGCGCTGTACGAAGAAACTCGCGGAAACCTGGGCGCCACGCACGCGTGCCGACCCGCGGAAAAGACGGTGCCCGGAGCCTTGACGAGATCCGGAGCCCGGTTTCTGCTGGGCGTCGAGGGGGGTGCTTGTTTCGAGCCGATTGGGATCAGCTCCTGCAGTCCGCGCGCGGCGGTGACGCCGAAGCGCTCGGGAACCTGCTCGAGCTCGCCAGCGATGACCTGCGCGCCGCGGCGGCCGGCGTGCTCGGACGCGCGACGCGGCTGCACCTGTCGGCCGACGACGTCTTCGCGGACGCGCTGATCGCGGTGCTGCGCGAGATCGGCTCGCTGCGCGCCGGCAACTACCTCGGGTTCCGCTACTGGTTCGCCTCGATCGCGCGCAATCAGGTGCGCCGGGCCCTGCGCCAGGAGCGCGAGCGTCCGGGCACGCGCGTGGAGGAGGAACCGGAGGGCGGCGAGGAGCGCGAGCCGCGCACGCTCTCGCCCGCCGGCCGCGACTTCCTGCGCCGCTCGCTGCCGCGCCTACCGGCGACGCAGCGCGTGGCCTTCGTGCTGCGCGAGGGGCTGGTGCTCTCCTGGCAGACCATCGGCTTCGTGCTGGCTCGGCGCGAGGCTCCGGCCGCACGCTTGCTGCACTACCGCGCGATCCTGCGGCTCAAGGACATGGCCACCACCAAGCCCGAGATCCGCATGTGCCTGGCGCTGCGGGCCTGAGCCGCGCGCGCGTCAGGGATTGGCCCGCAGCCAGCCCGTGAAGCGCGCCGCGACCTCGGCCGGGGTCTCCTCGGGCCGCGGCAGCTTGCGGTCGGCGCGCGGCTCGGTGCGCACGTGCAGGAAGGATGGCCCGCGCCGCGCGGCGCGCACGGCCTGGGTGAGTTCGGCCGCGTCCGCGATGCGGCGCACCTCGGCGTAGCCGCAGGCCAAGGCCACCCCGGCCAGATCGACCGCGGGCGCGACGGTCGCCTGGGCTCCGGTCGAATCGTGCACGCCGTTGTCGAGCAGGACGTGCACGAGGTTCGGCGGACGCTCGTGGCCGAGGATCGCCAGGGCGCCGAGGTGCATCAGCGCGGCCCCGTCGCCGTCGAGCACCAGCACGCGCCGCGCGGGTTGCGCCAGCGCGAGCCCGAGGCCCAGGCTCGAGGCGCAGCCCATCGAGCCCACCACGTAGAGCTGGTTCGGACGGTCGCCGACGGCATACAGCGCGCGCCCCGTGTAGCCGGTGGTCGCGATCACGACGTCCGAGCCCGAGAGCCCGGCGACGACCGCGCGCAGGGCCTGGTCGGGATCCAGGCGCGTCCCGAACGCGCCGCGCACCTCGCCCGCGACGGCGCGCTCGGCCGTGCGGTGCCGGCCGGTGGCCGCGGCCTCGACCGAGCCCTTCTGCAGCACCAAGGCGTAGGGCAAGCGCTCCTCGCGCATGTAGCTCGTGGCGCGCGCGAGCGCGGCCGCGAGCGTGCCCGGCGCGTCCGGGAAGAGCTCCCAGGGGATGCGCATCAGCTCCAGCAGACGCGGCGTGATCTCGCCCATCACCTCGTGCTGTGGCTCGTCGGGCTCGCCGCCCGGCTCGCCGCGCCAGGTCGTCACCACCAGCACCGGCAGGCGGAACGGGTGCGCCAGCGAGGTCAGCGGGTTGACCGCGTTGCCGAGGCCCGAGTTCTGGAACAGGACCACCGCGCCCTGCCCGCCGAGGCGCGCGCCGGCCGCGATGGCCACGGCCTCGCCCTCGTTGGCCGCACCGACGTAGCGGATGTCCGCCGAGTCGATGACCGAATCGATCAGCGGCGTCAGGTAGGAGCACGGCACGCCGGTGAAGAGCTGGAACCCGGCCTGGCGGAAGAGCTGGACGACTTCGTTGGAGCGGATCAAGGTCGAGGTTCCCGAGCGGCGGGCGTGGGTGCGGGACGGAAGCGCGAAGGCGAACGAGACGGGAGGGTAGGGCGCGACGGCGCCGAGCTCCAACCCCGCGCCCCGCTCAGGTGAAGCTGGCCAGCGCCGGCTCCATCCATTCGGGTCGCGCCAGCCCGAGGGCGTCCAGGAAGGTGGCGGCCACGTTGGCGAGCGAGCCCTCGCCTGCGCTCCATTTCGCCGTCAGGCCTGGCGCCGGCGCGAAGAAGAACGGCACCGGGCTGTGGGAGTGGGAGCCGAACGGGCCGCCGTCGTCCGCGACGAGCGTGTCCGCGTTGCCGTGGTCGCTGGTGACGAACAGCGTCCAGCCGTGCGTCTCGGCGGCCGCGGCGATGCGCGCATAGCAGGCATCGACGGTGGCGGCGGCGCGCCGCGCCAGCGCGACGTCGCCGAGGTGCCCGACCTGGTCCAGATTGGCCAGGTTGGCGATGACCGCGCGCTGCGCCGGATCGCCGAGCGCGCGCACGATCTCGTCCGTGACCGCCGCCGCGGACATCTCGGGTCGGCGCGGAATCTCGGCCTCGGGGATCGAGTCGAGGCAGATGCCGCGGCCCTCGGCCGCCGCATCGAAGCCGTTCAGGAAGAAGGTCACGTGCGGGAACTTGCACTTCTCGGCGATGCGCAGCGAGCCGCACCCGGCGCGCGCGAGCTCCGAGAACAAGCCCCGGGTCAGCGGCGCGGTGGGGAAGAAGACGTGCTGCACGCGGATGCCCTTGCCCAGCTCGACCAGGGCGAAGAGCGGCTGTGTCTCGCTCAAGAGCGTGGCGATCTGGCGCGCGCGGTCGGCGCGGTGGCTGGTGTGCAGCACGGGCTCGCCCGGCCTCAGGGTCCGGCCCCCGGGGCAGAGCTGCGCGGGGAAGCTCGACTCGTTGCCCGAGGCGAGATGGTGCGCCAGGCGCGCGTCGTCGAAGGCAGCGAGCGCGCGCAGACCGAGCAGGGCATCGGCACAGACGCGCGACACTCCGAGGTCGCCGCCCCGGTCGCAGAAGGGCTTGCGGCCCTGCACGACGCCGAGGCGCACGCCCGGGATGGGCGCGAGCTCGCGCCGCAGCTCGGCCAGGAGACGTGGGGCCGAGCCGGCCGGGGAATCGACGCCGTCCAGGACCGGGTGCACGTGGATCTCGCCCACGCCGTTGGCGGCGGCGCTCGCGGCCGCGTGCACGAGGGTCCGCGCCAGGCCGTGCACGCCCGCGTCGGACAGGAGCCCGACGAGGTGCACGACCCCCAGCGCGCGGATCGGGCCCCAGGCCGGATCGCGGGCCCAGCTGCCGCTCTGGTGGGCCTCGAGCAGTCGGCGCGTGAGCGCCGGGACGACCCGCCCCGCGCCGATCGTCAGGTGCCCGGCCTCGCTGTTCCCGACCTGGCCGCGTTCCAGCCCGACGGCCTCGCCCGAAGCCGCCAGGACGGCCACGCCGCCCGCGTCGATGCGCGCGAACAGGGTCGGGAGGGTCTCACGCGTGACGGCGTTGCCGTGGGTCTCCTCGCGCCAGCCGGCGCCGTCGAGGACGAGCAGGAGCGCGCGCCGTGTCATGCGAGGCCTCAGGAGTCCCCGTCGTGGTGGCGGGTGAAGCGCGTGAGCTCTTCCCAGTAGCCCGGGAACGACTTGGTCACGCAGGCGGGATCCACGATGGCGAGGCCCTCCTGGACCAGGCCGAGGACGCTGAACGCCATGGCCACGCGGTGGTCGTCGTAGGTGTGGATGCGCGCCGGGACGAGCGTGCCGAACGGTCGGATCTCGAGCGAGTCCTGCCCCTCGACCACCTCGACGCCGAGGCGGGTGAGCTCGTTCGCGGCCGCGTGGATGCGATCGCACTCCTTCACGCGCAGGTTGGCGATGTTCGTGATGCGGGTAACGCCCCTGGCGCGGGCGGCGACGGCGGCCAGCGTGAGCACCACGTCGGGCATGGTCTCCATGTCGATGTCGATGCCGTGCAGCTCGCCGCCGGTGATGCGGATGTGGTCGTCTCCGAGCGCGACCTGGCAGCCCATGCGCTCGAGCGCCCGCGCCAGGCCGACGTCACCCTGGGCCGAGCCCGCGCCGATGCCCGGGATCACGACCGTGGTGCCGGTGAGCGCCGCGGCGGCCAGGAAGTAGGACATGCCGCTGGCGTCGACCTCGACCGGGATGCGCTCGACGCGCGGGCGCCCGGGCACGACCCGCAGCTCGTCCTCGCGCACACGCTCGGCCGAGATCCCGCACAGCCCCATCAGGGCGCGCGTCATCTCGACGTAGGGCCGCGACACCTGGTGGCCCTCGAGCTGGATCGTGACCGGCTCGGAGCCGGGCTGCTGGGCCGCGTACAGGAGCAGCGAGCTCGTGAACTGCGAGGAGACCCCGCCGTGGATGCGCCAGTGGCGCGTGCTCGGCCGTCCGCCGTGCACGCGCACGGGCAGGCAGCCCTCCTGCCCGAGGCACTCGCAGCGGATGCCGAGCGCGCGCAGCGCGCTCAGGATGTCGCCCATCGGACGCTCGCACAGGCGCGGCGTACCGGTCACGACCGTGGCTCCCTCCGCGCTGGCCGCGAAGGCCAGCATGAAGCGCGCGGGCGTGCCCGCGGCGCCCATGTGCAACTCCGTTGCCGGCGCGCCGAGGACCTCGCGCGTGCGGCGCACGGTGAAACCGTCGCGCGTGGCCTCGAGCGCGAGCCCGTCGAAGCTGGCCAGCGCCGCGGCCAGGCGTCGCGTGTCGTCGCAGTCCAGCCCGCCGACGACCTCGGTCGTCCCCGGGCGCGCCGCGGCCAGCACGAGCGCGCGATTCGTGTAGGACTTCGAGCCGGGGATGCGCGCGCTGAAGGGCGCCGGATTGCGCCGACGCAGGCTCTCGACGGCCCGCGCTTCGGCCGTGGATCCAGGCTGGGTGTGCACGCTCGTGCCCGTGGTCTTGCTCGTCATCGTGATCCGTCCTTCAGCATCCGCAGGAGGTCTCGTCGGTCAAAAGGGTCAGTCGGCGCGGCATGCACTCCTCGGCCTCGCAGTCCTCGAAGCCGCGCTCGAGCTCGTGCAGCGCCGCCGCTCCGTTCCAGGCCGCCTGCACGAACAGGCGCGTCTCGGGTCGCGCGGGAAGCTCGAGCACCTTGGCGGGCACGCCCGACTCGACCACGCGACAGCCGTCCTGGAACGGCCACAGGAAGTGCACTTCGTCGGCGATGCGCCGCGTCATGTGCAGGTCGTGGGTCACCACCACGACCAGGCGCTGCTCGGCCAGGCCCTTGATGAGGCGCTCGAGGCGAACGACCGCCAGGGGATCCAGACCGTTCGAGGGCTCGTCCATCAGCAGCACGTCCGGTTCGAGCGCCACGGTGCGCGCGATCGACAGGCGCTTGAGCTGGCCGCCCGACAGGCAGGCGGCCTCGCGTCCGTACAGGGCCTCCTCCAGGCCGACCTGCTCGAGCGCCGCGCGCGCGCGCCGCCCGATCTCGTCCGCTGCCAGGCGCGTCGTATGCCGCAGCGCGAAGGTGACGTTCTCGAAGGTCGTGCCCGGGAAGGCCAGCGCACGCTGCGGGATCAAGCCGATCTTCTGGCGCACGGCCGTGAGCGAGACGAAGCCGGCGCGCAGGTCGATGCCGTTCAGCTCGACCGTGCCCGCGACCTCGAGGTCGGGATCCTCCTCGTCCTCGCGGATCGTGCAGCGCAGCAGCGTGGTCTTGCCGCAGCCCGAAGGACCCAGCAGGACCGCCGTGCCGCGGTCGGGCAGCTCGAGCTCGAAGTCGCGCAGGATGTTCACGCCACAACCGCGCACCTGGAGGTTCCTGAAGCGCAGCATCAGATCGGCTCCTTGCGCATGCGCGCGAGCGAGAGATGCACGCCGACGTTGACCAGGAACAGCGCGCTGGCCGCGGCGTAGGCGCGTGCTTCGCCATCCGGGACGTTGCGCGCCAGGTGGTAGACGTGTACGGCCAGGGTCGCGCCCGGATCGAAGAGGTCGTGCGGCATGCGCGTGGAGATCCCGGACGTGAGGATGAGCACCGCGGTCTCGGCCGTCGCGCGCCCGAATCCGAGCACGAGCCCGGCCAGGAGCGCCGGACGCGCGGCGGGCAGGACGAGGTGCACCAGCGTGTTCCAGCGGCTCACGCCCAGCGCCTGCGATTGCGAGCGCACCGCGCGCGGCACGGCCTCCAGACCCGCGTGGAAGGCCACGGCGAGGATCGGGACCAGCATGGCCGCCAGCGTCAGACCGCCGCTCAGGATCGAGAACCCCAGGCCGAAGAAGCGTCCGAAGATCGTCCAGCCGACCAGGCCGATGGCCACCGAGGGCGCACTGGCCAGGATCTCGAACGAGCGCACGACGGCGCGCGCGCTGCGCGGCCGGCGCACCAGGACCTCGGCCGACAGGACGGCCGCGGACAGCGCGAGCGGCAAGGCGGTCACGGTCGCGAGCAGGACCACGAACAGGGTCGAGAGCAGGACCGGGGCGATGCCCCCGGCCGTTCCGCTCTCGCGCGTGGGCTGGACGAGGTATCCGGCCGACCATTCCGGCGCGCCGCGCACGAACAAGTCGAGGGCGAGCAGGGCCGTGAAGGCGAGCACGAGCGCGCTGGCGAGCTGGCCGGCGAGCTTCATGCGCGAGCTCCGCGCCGGGCCAGGCTCTGGCCGATCCCGCAGGCCGCGGCCGCGAGCATCACCACGGCCAGGGCCACGAGGTGCAGGGCCTGGGCGTGTGTCTGCTGCGCGTACTCGAATTCCTGGACCAGCGTCGTGGTCAGCGTGCGCACCGGCGTGGTGAGGCTGGTCGGCAAGTTGGGGACGTTGCCGCACACCATCTCGACCGCCAGGGCCTCGCCCAGGGCCCGTGCCAGCGCCAGCGCGGCGGCCGCCAGGATCCCCGGGCGGGCGCGCACGAGCGCGAGACGCAGGATCGACTGGTCGCGCCTGAGTCCGAGGCGCGCGCCGTCGCGCAGCAGGTCCTCGGGCACCTGGCGCAACACGCCGAGCGAGAGCAGGGCCAGCGTGGGCGTGATCATGATCGCCAGCACCAGCACGCCCGACAGCAGCGTGGCGCCGAGGCGCGGCACGATCCAGAAGGTCCCGAACAGCCCGAACACCACCGAGGGCGTGCCGCCCAGGATCCCGAGCACGGTCTCGAGCAGCTGGCGCGCGCGACGACCGGCATGGAAGCGCAGGTGGACGGCGGCTCCGAGGCTGACGGGTAGGGCGAGGAGCAGCCCGAGCGACGCGGTCGAGAGCGTCCCGAGCAGCAGCGGGGCAAAGCCGAACACCCCATCGCGCGGGTGCCAGTCCAAGGAGAAGATCGTGCTCGCCGCCGGCCCCACGAGGAATGCGGCGCCCTCGAGCAGCAAGAAGAAGAACAGCGCGGGCGCCAGCAGGGCGGCCGCGAGCCCGAGGACGGTCACGGCGACCCAGCCCGGCCGGAACTCGCGCGTCCGCTGCGCGCTCGGACTGCGCCGGGGCACGCTGGTCGCGGCCCAGCTCACTGGGTCGAGCCCGTCGAAGCGCCCTGGCCGAGGGGCACGAAGCCGAGCTCCTGGACGAGCTGTTGGCCGTCGTCGCTGGCGATGTAGTCGAGAATCCGACGGCCGACGGGGTCCGGCTCGCCGCGGAAGAGCAGGTACAGACTGCGGCGGATGGGATACGACCCGTCCGATACCGAATCGACCGACGGCACGATCCCGCGATAGCGCAGCAGCTGGATCGGAACTCCGCCCTCGACCGCGCGCTGCGCGTCGCCGATGCTCACGTAGCCGATGGCTCGCGGGTCACCCGAAACCAGGCGCACGCCCTGGATGCTGTCGCCGATGACGACGTCCGCCTGGATGTCGGCGGCCTTCAGCCCGAAGTGATTCGCGAAGACCTCGAGCGTCGAGCGCCCTTCGGCCTTGTTCACCACGGTGACGGCACCCGGGGAACCACCGACTCCGCTCCAGTCGTCGATCTCGCCCGTGTAGAGCGCGATGACCTGCTCGCGCGTCAGCTCTGCGATCGGGTTCGTGGCGTGCACGATCAGGGCCACGCCGTCGTGGGCGATCAGGACCGGATCGATGTCCCTCTGCTCCTCTTCGGTCAGGTCCCGGGACGCCATGCCGATGTCGTTGGTCCCCTCCCGGGTGTCCTTGATCCCGCGGCCCGTGCCTCCGGTCTCGACTTCGATGCGCAGGCTGGGGTCGCGCTGCTCCAGGCGCTCGGCGACCTTCTGCAGGATCGGGGCGATCGTGCTGGCGCCCGTGATCAGCGTGCGGGTCGCGGCCTCGGCCTTCGGGATGGCGAAGTAGACGAGCCCGATGACGGGCAGAATGGCAAATGCGATGCTCTTCCTCATGGGCTCCTTCCGCGGCCGAGGGCGGGGCGAAGCCGCGCAACTCAATTGCCATGCCGTAGACCGCTACAACTCGGAAAGCAGGCCTTTGGCGGATCGAGAGCGCCGCCAAAGGAAAGAAAATCCGGAAGGTGGAGCCCGTGCCCGGGATCTGGATCGGGCTGGGATCCGGGCCGCACTCGCTCGCCCTCCAGGCCCTATTTCAGGTTGCGAGGTCGGACACGCCCGTCAGGGGCAACAGGCCTTGGGGATCCCTGCCGCGGGACCCCCGGAGCGCTCCGGGTGGTCGTCGGTGACCTCGTAGAGCTCCCACTCGTTCCCGTCGGGGTCGACCACCCAGAACTTGTCCTGCACCGCGTGGCAGCAGAGGGTCTGGAGCTGGTCGCGAACCGCCAAGCCGGCGCCGACGACCCGCGTGCGGGCCTGTGCCAGGGCTGCCGAGGACCCGAGGCGCAGCCCCAAGTGAGCCAGGCGATTGCCGCCGCGGACCTCCGGGACCTCGTTCAGGGACAGCACCAGCGCGGGTGAGTCGAGCAGGAAGCGGGCGTAGCCGGGGTGCAGCTTGTCGGGACCGAGCCCGAGGACCGCCCGGTAGAAGCCCACCGACCGCGCCAGGTCCAGCACGTTGAGCGCGACGTGGAAGCGATCCGGCTCTCGCATCGGCGCCATTCTCGACCCGCGGGCGTGAACCCGCCAGGGGTTCGCCTCCGGAGGACAGCCCACCCCAGGCCGTCGATGCCTCCCTAAGACGTGAACTGGCATGACATTCGCGCAGGTTGCAATCTCGACACCTCGTCATGCCGGCCCCTCGCCGGCCCCATCCCCCCCGAGATGAAGACCTTCCTGCTGTGGCGCTCGAGCGCGCCGGCCGCCCCCGACTCGACTCCCGCCAGCGTCGCCGGGCGTCTCCAGGCGGCGTTCGCGCCCCTCTTCGCCTCCCCGGCGCGCGTCTCCACGCGCTCCCTCGGTCCGGCGCACCTCGCCTGGCTCGAGCTGCCCGTGCTGGGCTTCCGCGCGCCCTTCTTCGAGCAACACGGGGCGCGCTGGGCCCTGGCGCCGGACTACCCCCTCAATGCCCGGCGGCTCCTGCGCGCGAACGGGGTCCCTCCGCTCGAGGGAAGCGTCCTGACCGCTCTGGGGCGCGAGCTCGAGACCCGCGCCGAGCCCTACGTGCGCGAGCTGATCCCGCCGGCCGCGCTGATCTGGTCGCGACCGGAGGCGGGTGAGATCTGCGTCCAGAACGACGGCCTGGGGCAGGCCCAGCTGTTCGAGTACGAGCACGACGGACTGTGGGCCCTCACGAACCGCGTGACCGCGCTGCGCGCCCTGGGGATCGAGCTCCGTCCCGTGCCCGACGAGTGGGCCGCGCGCTTCGCCACGAACTGGTTCCCGCTCGACCGTACCGGCTACGAGCACGTGCGCTTCCTGGCGGGCGGCACCCGGCTGCACCTCGGCACCCAGGGAGTCCGGCGCACGCGCATGGATCCGGTGGGCGCGTGGATCGCGCCTGGGCGGAGTTCGCGCGCCGACGCGCTCGAGCTCGGCCGGCACGGGCTGTTGAACGCGCTGGCCGACGCGCTGGAGCTGTGCGAGCGTCCGACCGTGGGCCTCTCCGGCGGCTGGGACAGCCGCTGCGTGGCCGCGTGCCTGCGCGAGCTCGGGGCCGACTTCTCCCTGCGCGTGCGCGGCCAGGCCAATCACTTCGACGTGATCCTCTCGGCCGAGCTCGCGCGCATCGCCGGGCTCCCGCACCGCATCAAGAGCGAGGGCGGCATCCCGCCCGACAGCGCCGAGGGCTGCCGCGCCAGCATCCTGCGCGCGCTCCAGTGGCAGGGCGGCTACCACGCCACCAAGAAGCACAAGAACTTCCTCGCCAAGGAGGGCCGCGGCGCGCTCGACGGCGGCGTGGTCAACGTGATGGGCCAGCACGCCGGCGTGGGCAAGGCCGACTTCGTGGTCAAGACCGAGGCCTTGCGGCACGCGGGCGAGGAGCACGAAGAGCGCCTGCTTGCGACGCTCTTCACCGGAGCGCCCCCGTTCCTGCGCGCGGATCGCCATGCCAATGCCCGCGAGCTCGTGCGCGATTCCTACCGAGCCGCGCGGGCGCGCGGGTTGGTCGAGCTGGCCCCGCTGCTCTACTTCTACCTGAACGAGTTCACGCGTCGCTGGGGCTCGGCCACGGTCGCCTCGCAGAGCGGAGTCGTCCTGGCGCCCTTCCTGGCGCCCGACGTCATCCGCGCCTGCTCGTCGCTGCCGGCCGAGGAGCTGCCCTCGAAGCCGCTCCACCGCTACGTCACCGCGCGGCACGCGCCCGACTGGGCGAACGTGCCCTACGCCGATCAGGTGAGCGAGGAGGACTTCAACGCGGGGCGCCTGCCGCGCGTGGAGCGCAGCGGCGGTCTGCCGGAGGACGAGGCCACGCCGCGCTGGCGCAGCGTCCGTCACCACAAGAAGTACCACTACAAGTTCTACTGGAGCGACGTGGCTCAGCCGCTCCTGCACGAGGCCTTCCAGGCCGGTGGCTTCTGGACCGAGGTGTTCGACGCCGACGGAGCGCGCGAGGGCTGGAAGGGTCCGGGCAACTCGGCCGACGCGCTGGCCATCGCGCACCTCTTGCCGGCCGCCCTGGGCGGCTCGCTCCCGTGCCCGCCCGTCCACGACCTGCACGCGCCTGCCGCGCTGTCCACTACGCCCTGACCGGCGTGCGCCGCGAGCGGACGGTGGTTCGCCCGCGCGCCCTACGGCGCGAGCGAGTGGGCGGCCTCGAGCGCGAAGCGCGCCTTGGCGAGCGCGCCCTGCTCGAGGCGGCGCAGGGTCGAACCGGCGCGGCTGACGAGTTCGGCGGCGGTGCAGGCCGCCAGGTACGCGCGCTCGGGCGGGGTGCCACCGGCGGAGCGGTAGCCGGCCAGGAGCTCGCTCGCGGCGGCTTCGAAGTCGACGCGCTCGTGCTCGACGATCCAGTCCGCGATCCAGTTGGCGAGGTCGTAGGCCGGATCGCCGGCGGCGAGCAGGTCGAGATCCATCAGGAACCAGCGCCCGTCGGCCAGGCGCACGACCTGGTCGGGGTGGAAGTCGCCGTGGCAGAAGACGCGGCGCCGTGCGGGCGGGTGCGGAGCGGCGCGGGGCAGGCGCAGGAGGGCGGGATCGAGCGTGAAGAGCTGGTCGTGATCGCGCGAGAAGCCGGTCGAGACCGCGCGCAGCTCGGCGGGCGGCGGCAGCGCGTGCAGGCGCGCGAGCACGGCGCCGGCCGCATGCGCGTGGGCGAAGGTGTCCGGCGCGGGAGCCTCGAGCGCGAGCCAGGGCTCGAGCAGGAAGCCCTGGCGCAGGTTCGTGCCCGCGATCGGCGGCGCGAGCGCGCTTCCGCCGGCGGCCTCGAAGGCCCTGCGCGCGGCGACGACGCGCGCGGCCTCGGCCGGCGGCAGGGCGCGGGCGGCGAGCCCCAGCTCGGGCTTGCCCTCGCCGCGCAGGCGCAGGTCGAGCCGGTAGACCGCGCGCCGCTCGGGCTTGTAGCGCAGCAGCGTGTAGGCCGTCTTGCGCTTCTTGACCGAGCCCGCGGGCGCGATGCGCTCGCGCGTCACCAGGTGCCCGAGCTTGCGACGGTCGAGCAACACCGGCAGGCCGCGCAGGATGCGGTCCGCGGGCGGCACCCACAGCGAGAGCGAGCGCTCGGCCAGCAGCGCGCGCGGCGCCAGGCGCACGCACAGCTCCTCCAGGTTGGCCTCGTTGCGCGGCTTGAAGCGCAGCGTGCGCTCCTTGCCGTCGACGTAGCGCTTGGCCACGACCGGCTCCTCGGCGCCATCTGCGAAGCGCAGCATGAAGACCGAGGTGAGCGAGACGCCGGGCTTCCAGCGCGCGTAGTCCCAGCGTGCCCCGCTCACTTCGGGCGCGTCGGGGCGCCACAGGTGCGCGCGCACGAGCTCGACCAGCTCGGCCTCGCCGGGCGGCCGCAGGTGGGCCTCGCCGGCGAGTCCGGGCAGCTCCGGATCCCGTTCGCGTTCGCGCAGACCCATCGTCACGCCAAGTCTACCCACGCGGAGCTCGCGCCCGCGGGGGTGAGCGTGAGCGCTGCGCTCCTCGCTCGACCTGGCGCCTTCCCGGAAAACTCCGCGCGCCGTATGCTGCTTCGACCCATGGGCTCGAGGTGGTTTTCGCGGCTGGCCGGCACGGGCGCGCTGGCCGGCGTGCTGCTCTGCCTGCCGTCGTCGGCGCGGACCGCCCGGCAGGACGAGCCCGCGCCGCGCTACGAGCTGCGGGTCGCCGACGGGGCCGCGCTCGAGCTGCGCGTGGTCTGGGAGCCGTTCCGCAAGTCGCTGTGCGGACTGTTCGAGCAGACACCCGCCCTGCGCGCGCCGGCTCCGGTCCGGGAGCGCGCGTCCTACGGCGCCGAAGTCTTCCGGGCCTTCCTGCCCGAGGCCCCGGTCGCGCTGGGCGAGGTGTGGAAGCTCGCGGACGACGCGGCCCTCGGGCTCCTGCACCAGTTCCACGCGGGCGCCACCCTGCGCAGTTCCGAGAAGGGCGAGGTGGCCGGGACCTACGCCTGCCTGCGCGCGGTCTCGCAGGACGCCTGCGAGGTGCTCTTGCGCACGCATGCGGTGTTCGAGCTGGGGAACGGCCTGGTCTTCAAGCCGGCGCAGTTCGAGGGGCGCCTGCTGCTGGACCGCGAGAGCGGCGCGCTGCGGGCCTTCCACCTCGAGCTGCCCTCGCGCGACCCGAACGCGGACGTCATCCGCCGCGCCTCGGCGCGCCAGAGCACCAAGAGCGACATCGGCTGGGTGCCGGTCATGCGGCTCACCAGCGGCGATCCGCCGGTCGTCGCCTGGCAGCGCCAGATCCCCGACGAGGAAGCGCGCCTCGCGCTGCGGCGTTCCTTCTACACCTTCGCGGCGCTCGACTGGCTGCCCTTCGACCAGGCCGTCCTGCGCGCGCGCGAGGTCCAGAAGCCGCTGCACCTCGTGGTGCTCGTGGGTGCCCTCGACGACGACTCGTGTTGAGGGAGCGGAAAGATGCTGAGAGCGGGTCCGCTCTCGTCACCGGAAGTGATGGAGACCCTCGGGCGTGATTACGTCAACGCCTGGGTGCTCGCCAAGACGCTGCCGCGCATCGCCGAGCAGCCCGGGAGCCCGCACGTCCGCTTGCTGGCCGGGCTGGCCTACAAGAACTTCCAGAGCCCGGTCGACATCCAGATCTACACGCCCACGGGCGCGCTGATCGACCACGTGTGCGCGAACGCGGTCCTGGCCACAGACGCCAACAAGGCCTACCTCGAGATCCTGCGGGCTCCCTGGCGCGCCGAGGCGGCCACCGCCGGTCCGCGCGGGGAAGCCGAGGACCCGCGCTGATTCCGGCGCCGGGGCGCGCCCTACTTGCGCGCGTCGAGGATGGCCCGCAGCAGGGCCTCGGGGATGTGCGGCGGCACCGGCACGGCGTCGCGTAGGGCGCTCACGCTGAGGCTCATCGTCTTCCGGTAGGAGTCGATGTAGGCCGTGCAGTCCGCGCAGATCGTCAGGTGGCGCTCGAAGACCGCGCGGCGCTCGGGCGCGAGCTCGTCGTCGATGTACTGGTTCAGGAACGAGACGAAGTCCTTGCAGGAGAGCTCGCGCGCGAGACGCATCAGCTCGCCGCAGGGGCCGCACGCGAGCGCGTGACGATCGACCTCGCCCTTCGGCCCGGGCGCGAGCGAGTCGTGGAAGTAGTCGTGCAGGCGGCTCTTGTAGTCGTCGCAGTTCATCGTGCGCGCCCGTGGCTCGCGCGGCGGGCTCGCCCGCTGCGGCCGAGGGAATCTCCGGTTGCCGTGCTCATGGTTGTGTACTCGCCCCGATTCTCGCCTTGGATGCACGGGCTCGCCAAGGGTTTCGAGCGCGCTCGCAGGCGCCGGAAAGGCGGAAACGGACGGCTCGGGCCGCCATCGAACCGGGCGCGCGCCGGCACGGCCGCTCCCGCCCCCACCGAAACCACTCCCACGCCCATGAAAGCCGTCTCCGTCTTCCCCGGCCGCCGCGAGGTCCGTCTGACCGACGAACGCGAGCCCGAGCTGCGCACCCCCACCGACGTCAAGCTGCGCATGCTCGAGGTCGGCATCTGCGGCACCGACAAGGAGATCGCCGCCTGCCAGTACGGGACGCCGCCCCACGGCCACGAGAACCTGGTGATCGGACACGAGTCCCTGGGCGAGGTGGTCGCGCTCGGCAAAGCGGTCGAGGGCCTGAAGGTCGGCGACCTGGTGGTCCCGATGGTGCGCCGCCCCTGTGCGCGCGAGGACTGCCTGGCCTGTCGCTCGGAGCGCCAGGACTACTGCTACTCGGGCGAGTTCGTCGAGCGCGGCATCAAGGAGATGAGCGGCTTCATGACCGAGTTCGTGGTCGACGACGCGCGCTTCATGCTGAAGGTGCCCAAGGCGCTGCGCCACGTGGCCGTGCTGGTCGAGCCCCTGACGATCGCCCAGAAGGCCCTGGCCCAGGTGGCCGTGATCCAGCAGCGCCTGCCCTGGGCCTGTCCGCTCGAGCGCGGCGCCGAGCGCCACAACTGCCACCGGGCGGTCGTGATCGGGGCCGGCCCGGTCGGGCTGCTCGGGGCCATGGCCCTGCGCCACGCCGGGTTCGAGGTCACGATGTACTCGAAGACGCCCGCCCCCAACGACCGCGCCGCGCTGGTCGAGGCCATCGGCGGGCGCTACGTCTCGTCGCAGGAGCACTCGGTCGAGGAACTGGGCCAGCTCGTCGGCCAGATCGATCTCGTGTACGAGGCCGTCGGCGCCTCCCAGGTCGCGTTCGACGTCTTGCGCGCGCTGGGCACGAACGGGATCTTCGTGTTCACTGGCGTGCCCGCCCGCAAGGGCCCGATCCAGATCGACAGTGACCTGCTCATGCGCAACATCGTGCTGAAGAACCAGGTCGTGCTGGGCAGCGTCAACGCCGGGCACGAGGACTTCGAGAGCGCGATCCGCGACCTCGCGGCCTTCCAGGAGCGCTGGCCCGCGGCCGTCGCCGCCCTGATCACCGGCCGCTTCCCGATGAGCGAGGTCGGGTCGCTGCTGAACGGGCGCGAGGGCATCAAGAACGTCCTCGACCTCGCCGGGAGAAAGGCCACTTGATCACCGAAGAGCGCCTGCTCGATCCCGCACTCGAATGGCTCGAGGCCGATGGCCTGGGCGGCTTCGCCATGGGCACCGCCAGCGGCATCCGCACGCGTCGCTACCACGGCCTCCTGTGCGTGGCGCGCACGCCGCCGACCGGGCGCGTGATGCTGGTCAACGCGGTCGAGGCCTGGGTCGACCTGGGCGACGGCGCGCGCGCGCTCTCGTCCCACCGCTACCTGCCGGGAGTGACACACCCGGACGGGGCCGGCCGGCTGGTGAGCTTCACGCACGAGCCCTTCCCGACCTGGACCTACGAGCTCGAGGACGGCGCGCGCATCGTGCACGAGCTGTTCGTGCCGCGCGACTCGGGCTCGGTCGTGCTGGTGTGGCGCCTGCTCGGGGCCGCGCGCAAGGCGCGCCTCACGCTGCGGCCGCTGCTCGCGCTGCGCACCGTGCACGCGCTGCGGCGCGAGGACGCGGCGCTCGCGCTCGACAGCCGCCAGGAGGGCGCGCGTGTGAGCTGGCAGCCCGACGCCGCCTTCCCGGCCGTGGAGGCGCGCTCCAACGGCCTGTTCCACGCGCAGCCGACCTGGTTCCGGAACTTCCTCTACGAGGAGGAGCGCGCGCGCGGCTACGACCACGTCGAGGACCTGGCCTCGCCCGGCTACTTCGAGCACGAACTCGGGGACGGCGACGCGTGCCTGGTGTTCGGCTCCGGCTCCGCGGGCGGAGCGACGCCGGCACCGCGCCGCGCGGGTGCGCTGCCGGCCGACGCGCCGGTGGGCGAGCTGGTGCACGACCTGCGCGAGCGCGAGCTCGCTCGACGCGCGGCGCAGTCCCCCCTCGACCGCGCGGCCGAGGCCTACCTGGTGCGACGCGGCGAGGGCCAGTCGATCGTGGCCGGCTATCCGTGGTTCACCGACTGGGGCCGTGACACGTTCCTGTCGCTGCGCGGGCTCTTGCTCGCACGCGGCAAGACCCGCGAGGCGGCCACGATCCTGCTGGCCTGGGCCGAGCACGTCTCGCAGGGCATGCTGCCCAACCGCTTCCCCGACGAGGCCGCCGAACCCGAGTTCAACTCGGTCGACGCCTCGCTGTGGTTCGTGGTCGCGGTCGAGGAGACGCTGGCGGCCGCCAGGGACCTGGCGCGCGCCGAGCGCGCCGTGCTGGAGACCGCCGCGCTCGCGATCCTGGCGGGCTACGCCGCGGGCACGCGTTTCGGGATCCGCGCCGACACCGACGGACTGCTCGCGTGCGGGGAGCCGGGCCTGCAGCTGACCTGGATGGACGCCAAGGTCGGTGAGCGGGTCATGACCCCGCGCGCCGGCAAGCCGGTCGAGGTCCAGGCCCTGTGGATCCAGGCCCTGGCCTTCGGCGCGCGCTTCGAGAAGCGCTTCCGCGGGCTGGCCGAGAAGGCCTCGCAGGCCTTCGAGGAGCGCTTCTGGAACGAGAGCACGGGCTACCTGAACGACGTGGTCGATTGCGACCACGTGCGCGGCACGGCCGACGCGAGCCTGCGCCCGAACCAGGTGCTGGCCGTGGGCGGCCTGGCGCGCACGCTGGTCTCGCCCGAACGCGCGCGGCGCATCGTCGACGTGCTCGAGCGCGTGCTGTGGACGCCGCTCGGGCTGCGCACGCTGCCGCGCTGGGATCCGCGCTACCGCGGTCGCTACGCGGGCGGGCCGCTCGAGCGCGACGAGGCCTACCACCAGGGCACGATCTGGCCCTGGCTGCTCGGCCCCTTCGTCGAGGCCTGGGTGCGCGCGCAGGGCGGCGGCGACGGGGCCAAGGCGGCCGCGCGCGCGCGCTTCGTCGCGCCGGTCCTGGCCCACCTGGACGAGGCCGGCCTGGGACACGTGAGCGAGGTCGCCGACGGCGATCCGCCCTATCGGCCCGGCGGCTGTCCGTTCCAGGCCTGGTCGCTGGGCGAGCTCCTGCGCCTCGAGCGCAGCGTGCTGGCGCCCACGGCCCCGGCCGCGGCGCCGCAGCGCGTGCCTCGAGGACGCTAGCGAAGCTCAGCGATGACGTTCGTGCCCGTGCCCTCGCGCGAGGCCCACTGGAAGGGCTCGACGATCCGCACCCGACCGTCGGCGCGGCGCTCGAGCTGGACGTAGGACGCCACGGGAGCTTGCGCGCGCCGTCGACGGATGGCTTTCGCGAAACCGGGCGAGTCGGATCTCATCCAAGGCGGGCGTTCGCCGCGCGACCCCTGCCCATGCTCACCATCCTGCGCCGCCACTGGCCCGAGTTCCTGATCGAGGGTGCCCTGCTCGGACTGTTCATGCTCTCGGCCAGCGCCTTCGGGGTCTTGCTCGAGCATCCCGTCTCGCCGGTGCGCGCGGCGCTGGCGGACCCCCTGCTGCGGCGCGCGCTGATGGGCTGTGCCATGGGGCTCACCGCGATCGCGCTGATCTACTCGCCGCTGGGCCAGCGCTCGGGCGCGCACATGAACCCGGCCGTGACGCTGAGCTTCCTGCGGCTCGGCAAGGTGAGCGGCGCCGACGCGCTCTTCTACGTGCTGGCGCAGTTCGTGGGCGGCGCGGCGGGCATGGCGCTGGCCGTGCTGGCCTTCGGGAGCCTCCTGGCGGACCCCGGCGTCAACTACGTGGTCACGCAGCCGGGAGCGCGCGGGAGCGCGGTGGCCTTCCTGGCCGAGTTCGCGATCTCGTTCCTGCTGATGGCCTTGGTGCTGCGCTTCTCGAGCACCCCGCGCCTCGAGCGCTACACCGGCCTCGCGGCCGGGGTCCTGGTGGCGCTCTACATCACCTTCGAGGCCCCGCTCTCGGGCATGAGCCTGAACCCGGCCCGCAGCTTCGGCTCGGCCCTGAGCGCGCGCTCCTGGATGGACTTCTGGGTCTACCTCACGGCGCCGCTGGCCGGCATGGGCGCGGCCGCGTACCTGCATGCGCGCTCGCGGCGCGCCGCGCCCGTACACTGCGCCAAGCTGCACCACGACAACCCCTATCGCTGCATCTTCTGCGGCGCCAACACCCCGCCCGCGGAGGGCCGACTGCCATGACGAACCCCCAGCCGACCGCCGAGGCTCAGCGCCTGGCCGAGGACGCCGCGCGCGCGCAGAACTGGAAGCGCTGGGGTCCGTACCTCTCGGAGCGCCAGTGGGGCACGGTGCGCGAGGACTACTCGGCGGACGGCTCGGCCTGGACGCACTTCCCGCACGAGCAGGCGCGCAGTCGCGCCTATCGCTGGGGCGAGGACGGCTTGCTCGGCATCACCGACCGCGAGTGCCGCCTGTGCTTCGCGCTGGCCCTGTGGAACGGCAAGGATCCGATCCTGAAGGAGCGCCTGTTCGGCCTCACGGGCCCCCAGGGCAACCACGGCGAGGACGTCAAGGAGCTCTACTACTACCTCGACGCGACCCCGACCTATTCCTACGCGAAGGCGCTCTACAAGTACCCCCAGCGCGAATTCCCCTACCAGGACCTGGTGCAGGAGAACGCGCGGCGCGGCAAGCACGAGCTCGAGTACGAGCTGGTCGACACGGGCGTGTTCGTCGAGAACCGCTACTTCGACGTGCAGGTCGAGTACGCCAAGGCCGGGCCCGACGACCTCCTGGTGCGCATCACGGTCTCGAACCGCGGGCCCGATGCGGCCGAGCTGCACCTCGTGCCGACGCTGTGGTTCCGCAACCACTGGAGCTGGGGCCGCGACAGCGAGGAGCACGGGCCCAAGCCGGTGATCCGCGCGGGCCGCGGCTCGGCCGGCACCAGCGAGCTGGTGGCCGAGCACCACGGACTCGGGAACTTCGCGCTGGCCATCGAGGACGCCCCGGCGGGCGCCCGACCCGAGCTCGTCTTCACCGACAACGAGAGCAACCTCGAGCGCCTGTGGAACGCCCCGAACCCTCAGCCCTTCGTGAAGGACGCCTTCCACGACTTCGTGATCGGCGGCCAGCGCGCGGCGGTGAATCCGGAGCTCACCGGCACCAAGGCCGGCGCGCACTTCCGCCTGCGGCTCGCGCCCGGGCAGAGCCTCGCGCTGCGCCTGCGCCTCGGCGCGAGCGAGCGCCTGCCGGCGCAGCGCTTCGGACGGGAGTTCGACGCGCTCTTCCGCGCGCGCCTGGCCGAGGCCGACGAGTTCTACGCCGAGCGCATCCCGGCCACGCTGTCGGCCGAGGAGCGCGCCGTCGCGCGCCAGGCCTACGCGGGCCTCCTGTGGTCGAAGCAGTTCTACCACTACGTCGTGCCGCACTGGCTGGCGGGCGATCCGAGCCAGCCCACGCCGCCGGAGGAGCGCAAGAACGGTCGCAACTCCGACTGGCCGCACCTCTACAACCGCGACGTGCTCTCGATGCCCGACAAGTGGGAGTACCCCTGGTACGCGGCCTGGGACCTGGCCTTCCACATGCTGCCCTTCGCGCGCATCGATCCCGACTTCGCCAAGCAGCAGCTCGAGCTCTTCCTGCGCGAGTGGTACATGCACCCCAACGGCCAGATCCCGGCCTACGAGTGGGCGCTGTCCGACGTGAACCCGCCGGTGCACGCCTGGGCCGCCTGGCGCGTGTACAAGAAGTCCGGGAAGGGCGGCGCGCGCGACGTCGACTTCCTGAAGAAGGTCTTCCACAAGCTGCTGCTCAACTTCAACTGGTGGGTCAACCGCAAGGACAAGAGCGGCAAGCACATCTTCGCGGGCGGCTTCCTCGGGCTCGACAACATCGGCGTGTTCGACCGCTCGGCGCCGCTGCCCTCGGGCGGCACGCTCGACCAGGCCGACGGCACGGCCTGGATGGCGTTCTACTGCGGCACGATGCTGTCGATGGCGCTCGAGCTGGCGCGCTTCGACCAGAGCTACGAGGATCTGGCCTCGAAGTTCTTCGAGCACTACGTCTCGATCGTCGACGCCATGAACACGCTCGGCGGCTCGGGCCTGTGGGACGAGCAGGACGGCTTCTACTACGACGTGATGCACCTGGGCACGAGCACGATCCCGCTGCGCGTGCGCTCGCTGGTCGGGATCATCCCGCTGCTGGCGGTCGAGATCATCGAGAAGGAGACGGTCGACGCGCTGCCGGGTTTCAAGAAGCGCATGCAGTGGTTCCTCGACAACCGCGCCGACCTGGCGCGCCACATCGGCTACGTCGAGTGCCGCAACTGCCACGACCACCAGCTGCTCTCGATCCCCTCGCGCGAACGGCTCGAGCGCGTGCTGGCGCGCCTGCTCGACGAGCGCGAGTTCCTCTCGCCCTTCGGCATCCGCTCGCTCTCGCGCGTGCACGAGGCCGAGCCCTACGTGCTGACGCTCGAGGGCCGCGAGTACCGCGTGGACTATGCGCCCGGCGAAGGCGACACCGCGCTGTTCGGCGGGAACTCGAACTGGCGCGGCCCGGTGTGGATGCCGATCAACTTCCTGCTGGTGGAAGCGCTGGAGCGCTACGCGCACTTCTACGGCGACAGCCTGGAGGTCGAGTGCCCGACCGGCTCGGGCCGCAAGCTGACGCTGGACGGCGTCGCGCACGAGCTCTCCGCGCGGCTCGCGCGCCCGTTCCTGCCGGACGAGAGCGGCGCGCGCCCCTGCCACGGCGGTGATGCGCGCTACCGCGACGATCCGCACTGGCGCGAGCTCGTGCTGTTCCACGAGTACTTCCAGGCCGAGACCGGGCGCGGCGTCGGCGCCTCGCACCAGACCGGCTGGACCGCGCTGGTGGCGACCCTGCTCGACGGCCTGGCCGCGACCCGACCCGCCGCGACGCCGGCGCGCAAGCTCGCGCGCGCACGCTAGGCCCCGAGGGGTCCGCACGCGCCCTTCTCGGGCTGGGCCCGACGCCTTAGGATCTCGGGGCGCGCATGAAGCCGCCCTCCAATCGCCGGCGAGCGGCCCTCCTCGTCGGCGCGCTGGGCCTGCTCGCCAACGCCTGCTCGCGCGACGGGGCCACGAGCTGGCCCATCCCCGTGCCGCCGGCCCGGACGGAGCTGGAGGCCCGCATGCGCGCGCGCATCGACGAGGCGATCGCGGCCGTACGGCTCGAGCCGAGCGCGGCGGCGCGCTGGCTCGAGCTCGGCATGACCTACGAGGCCAACGAGCTGTTCGCGCCCGCGGTCGAGTGCTACGGCCGCGCGCTCGAGCTCGAGCCCAGCGCCAAGGCCTGGCATCGCCTGGCCTGCGCCGAGGCCTCGCGCGGCGACCCCTCCGCGGCCGCGCAGGCCATGCGTCGCTCGCTCGCGCTCGATCCCGGCTACGCGCCGTCGCAGTGGCGCCTGGGGACCTATCTCTTCGACCTCGGCCAGTTCGACGAGGCCCTGCTCGCCTTCCGCCAGGTGACGCGCCTCGATCCCGAGCACCTGGGCGGACCGATCGGCATCGCGCGCGTGCACCTGCAGCGCGGCCAGGCCGAGCAGGCGCTCGCGATCCTCGAACCGGTGCTGCGCCAGCGCCCCGAGGACCGCACGCTCGCGCGCCTGCTGCACAGCGCCTACCTGCAGGCGGGACGCGCCGAGGAGGCCGCGCGCATCGACGTCTCGCCGCGCGGACGCCCGCCCAACTACGGCAAGGACCCGTGGCAGCGCGAGTTCCGCGAGCACTGGGAGCGCCCGCAGATGGAGCGCGCGCTGGAGGCCATGCAGACGGGCCGGACCGCGCAGGCGCTCGAGATCCTGGAGGCCTTCACGGCCGAGGCGCCCGAGGACCTGAACGCCAGCGCCTACCTGGCGCAGGCCTACCTGCAGGCGAGTCGCCCGGCGGATGCGCTGCGCGTCGCGCGCGAGGCCCTCGGGCGCGCGCCCGACAACCTGCACGTGCTGCGCGTGCTCGCACGCATCCAGGAGACCCAGGGCCAGCTCGACGAGGCCGTGGCGACCCTCGCGCGCATGCTGGCGATCGACGCGAACGACGTCTCGGTTTGGCGCGCGAAGGGTCGGCTCGAGACGAACGCGGGCCAGCGCCAGGCGGCGCTCGCCTCGCTGCAACGCGCCTTCGCCCTGGATCAGCGCGAGCCGGACGTGCTGGTCGAGATCGGCGCGCTCGAACTGGGCCTGGAGCACGTGGACGACGCCATCCGCAGCTTCGAGCGCGCGCGCGCCGCCGGCATCCAGCGCCCGGAGCTCGTGCTGGGGCTGGCGCGTGCCTACGCGCGGGCCGGCCGACACGCGGAGGCGCTCGAGCTCGTGACGCACGCGGACGGACTGGGCCGGGCGGGCGAGGTCCTGCTGCAGGAGCTGCGCGCAGCGCCCGGAGAATCGGCGCCCCTTGAGTCGCCGCCCGGAGCGCCGCGATGAGACGCGCACTCCTGGGCCTGCTGGGCGCCCTCGCGGCCTGCGGCGGGACCGACCCGGCGCCGGCCGGCGGCCCGGCGGGGCAGGCCTGGTTCGTGGAGGAGGCCGCCGCGCGCGGCCTGGTCTTCGCGCACCAGAGCGGTCAGCGCGGGCGCTACCTGTATCCCGAGATCCTGTGCGGCGGGGCCGCGCTGTTCGACAAGGAGGACGACGGCGACCTCGACGCCTACCTGGTGCAAGCGGGCGGCGTCCTGCGCCCGCGCGCCGAGCGGCCGGGGAACCAGCTGTTCGAGAACGACGGCCAGGGCCGCTTCGCCGACGTCAGCGCCGGGAGCGGCGCCGACGACCGCGGCTACGGCATGGGCGTGGCGAGCGGCGACTACGACGCCGACGGCGACACGGATCTCTACCTCACCAACCTCGAGGCCAACGCGCTGCTCGCGAACGACGGCCGTGGACGCTTCACGGACGTCACCCGGGCCACGGGCACCGGTGAGGAGCGCTGGAGCACGAGCGCGGCCTTCTTCGACGCCGACCGCGATGGCGACCTCGACCTGTACGTCGTCAACTACATCCTCTGGACGCTCGAGTCCGAGCGCGTGTGCTACGCCACGCCGGTCGGCGAGGACTACTGCGGCCCCAAGGCCTACGACAACCCCGCGCCCGACACGTTCTACGAGAACCGCGGCGACGGCCGCTTCACGGACCGCTCGCTCGCGGCCGGGATGCTGGGCGCCTTCGGCAACGGCCTCGGGATCGGGATCCTCGACTTCGACTCGGACGGCTGGCTCGACGTGTTCGTGGCCAACGACGGCTCGCGCAACCAGCTGTGGGTCAACCGGCGCGACGGCAGCTTCGAGGACCGGGCCCTGGCCGCGGGTTGCGCCGTGGACCAGGACGGACAGCTCAAGGCCGGCATGGGCGTGAGCGTGCTCGACCTGGACGACGACGGGGACGAGGACCTGCTGGTGGTCAACCTCATGAACGAGCACGACTCGTTCTACCGGAACGAGGGCACGTACTTCGCCGACCGTACGGCGTCGGTCGGGCTCACCCGCGTCGGTCGCCGCTTCACGCGCTTCGGCACGGGCTTCCAGGACTTCGACCACGACGGCAGGATCGATCTCTATCAGGCCAATGGGCGCGTCTCGCGCGGGCCCGAGAGCGCGGGCGCGGATCCGTTCGCGGAGCTCAACCTGCTCTATCGCGGAGTCGCCGGCGCCACGGGCGCGGACCTGCGCTTCGACGAGCTGGCGCCGCGCGGCGGCACGGCCGTGCCGCTCGCCGCCACCAGCCGTGCGGCGGCCTTCGGCGACGTGGACGGCGACGGCGGCGTGGACATCCTGGTGGTGAACCGCGACGGCCCGGCGCACCTCCTGATGAACCGCGTCCCCGCCCGCGCCGCGTGGATCCGCCTGCGCGTGCGCGAGCGGAGCGGGAGCGATGCCCTCGGCGCGCGGCTCACGATCCGGGTCGGCGCGCGCGTGCTCACGCGTCGCGTGCACAGCGACACCAGCTATTGCGCCGCGAACGATGCGCGCGTGCACCTCGGACTCGGGGAGGCGCGGGGCGTGGACGAGGTCGTCGTGCGCTGGAGCGACGGCGCCGAGGAAGCCTTCGGTCCCTTCGCGGCGGGTCGCGACTGGACCGTCGCGCGCGGCACGGGTCGCGCGCACTGATCGTTTCTCGCCCCTCGGCTTCCTCCGCGCTCTCCGCGGCTCCGCTGGATCCAGGCCGCGACGCGAGCCGCGTTGCCAAGCCGAGGCGCGCAGGGAACAATCTCGGCCCCGAACCGCGATGCTGTTCAACTCACTCGAGTTCCTGGTCTTCTTCGCGGTCGTCTTCGCGCTCTACTGGCGGCTCGGACACCGCGCGCAGAACCTGTTCCTGCTGGCGGCGAGCCTGTTCTTCTACGGCTCGTGGAACGCCAAGCTGCTGGTCCTGCTGGTGGCCTCGGCCAGCATCGACTTCCTGTGCGCGCTGGCGCTCGAGAACGCGCGCACGCCGCGCGCCAAGCGCGCCTTCGTGACGCTGAGCATCGTCTCGAGCCTCTCGATCCTGGGCTTCTTCAAGTACGCGAACTTCTTCCTCGACAGCCTGGTCGAGCTGCTGGGCGCGCTGGGAGTGCAGGCCAACCGGCCGACGCTGCAGGTGATCCTGCCGGTGGGCATCTCGTTCTACACCTTCCAGGCCCTGTCCTACGCCGTCGACGTGTACCGCGGCGAGCTGCGCGCGTGCCGCCGCTACCTCGACTACCTGCTGTACATCTCGTTCTTCCCGCAGCTCGTGGCCGGCCCGATCGAGCGCGCCACGCGGCTCCTGCCGCAGGTCCTCGAGCCACGCCCGCGCCTGAACCTCGGCGCGCGGCTGGAGGGCCTCAAGCTGATCGTGGTGGGCTTCGTGCAGAAGGTCGCCATCGCCGACGTGCTGGCCACCACCGTGGACCACGCCTTCAGCGGTCCGCGTGAGCACGACGGCACGGTGCTGCTGTTCGGGCTGTACGCCTTCGCGCTGCAGATCTACTGCGACTTCGCGGGCTACACCAACATCGCGCGCGGCACGGCGCGGCTGCTCGGCTTCCGCCTGATCCGCAACTTCGACCAGCCCTACATGGCCGGCAACATCACCGAGTTCTGGCGGCGCTGGCACATCTCGCTCTCGAGCTGGCTGCGCGACTACCTCTACATCCCGCTGGGCGGCAACCGGCGCGGTGCGCGGCGCACCTACGTGAACCTGATGCTCACGATGCTGCTGGGCGGGCTGTGGCACGGCGCGCGCTGGACCTTCGTGATGTGGGGCGGGTTGCACGGGCTGTACCTGGCGCTGGACAAGGCCCTGTTCGCCGGCCGGCGGCCGGCCGGGCGGGCGCGCCGGTTCGTCGGCGTGCTGCTGACCTTCCATCTGGTCGCCTTCGCCTGGGTGTTCTTCCGGGCCGAGAGCTTCGGCGATGCGCGCGACTACCTGCGCGGACTGCTGCACTTCGGCCAGGCCCCGGGCTGGAACGAGCTCGAGGTCGCGCTGTACGTGGGCTGCGCTCTCGCGCTCGACTTCCTGCTGGAGCGCCGGCGCGACGAGCCGCTGTCCATGCTGGTGTCGCGCCGCTGGGTGCCGGAGAGCGTCGCGCTCGCGCTGCTGATCGTGCTCACCCTGCTGGTCGGCGAGAACCATGTCGTTCCGTTCGTCTACTTCCAGTTCTAGGCGCGCCCTGGCGCTGGGGGCGCTCACGTGCGCGCTGGCCTGGGGCGCGGTGGAAATCGCGCCCCTGCCGCGCACGGCCTTCTACGGCGGCCGCAAGCTGGCCCAGAAGTTCGTGTGCCTGGACGAGCTGGAGCGCAGCGGTCCGCTGGAGGTGCTCGTGATCGGGCCGTCCTACGTGGACCAGGGCTTCGATGCCGGACGCTTCGGCGCCGTGGCCGACGTGCGCGCCATCAACCTGGGCGTGCCGGGCACGGACATGTACTTCCAGTCGCTGCTGCTGCGCGACGTGCTGCTGCAGGGCAGGCTGCGCGAGAACCCGCCCAAGGCCGTGCTGTGGGGCCTGCGCGACGAGGTGCTGACGCGCTCGAACATCAATCGCCAGTACCTCGATTCGGCCGCCCTGCGCTGCGCCACGGGCCCGGGCGGCCCGTGGGCCTTGCGCGCGGCGCAGTACCTGCCGCAGTTCCAGCGCCGCCGCCTGCTGGACTGGGTGCGCGAGCTGTCGAGCTCGTTCCGGCGCCTCGAATGGGAGTCGGCCACGGACGCGCGCCGGGCCGAGTTGCGCTCGTGGATGGAGCCGCTCGACGCTTTCGGACGCACCCAGCTCTCGGCCCTCACGCGCCAGGAGCCGCAGTCCGCGCGCGAGCGCGAGGACGGCAACGACGAGGACGGGCCGGCCCGCGGCGACACGGGCTTCCTGGGCCAGAACTACTCGACCGACCTGGACACGGCCCGAGCCCACGTGCACGAGACGCTGCGCCGCTTGCACGCGCGCGGGATCGCGGTCTGGTTCTTCTTCACGCCCTACTACGAGTCGGTCCTGGAGCGCAGCTCGAAGCACGCCGAGCAGGTCCTGACCGGCCAGTTCCAGGAGTACCACGACTGGCTCAACGGGCTGGCGGCCGAGTTCGGGGTGACCCTGGTGGACCTGCGTTACTGCGCCGAGATCTCCGGCGAGCAGCGCTTCTTCTACGACTCGCGCCACCTGAACACGCCCGGCTCGGAGCCGCTGGGGACGCTGATGGGCGAGCTCTACTCGGGCAAGCGTGCCCTGCCGGAGGCCTGGCAGGGCCCGCTGCCGCGCGCCCAGGTCCAGCACATGCTCGGCAGGGTCGAGCGCGAGCGCGTGCCAGAGCTCGCCCTGGGCACCGCGCACGGACTCGATGCGACCCTGGGCGTGCGCCGCAACGGGCTGCTGCTCGATGCCTACGCCAGCCTGCGCATCGAGAGCGCGGGCCGCTACCGCGTCACGCTGAGCGCCAGCGAACCCACGGTCTCGCCCGCGCTCTACGTCCGCCTCGGCGGACGCCACTACACGCGCTGGAACCCGCCCGCGGAGCCCCAGCGCTCGGCAGTGGTGCTGCAGGCCCGCCTCGAAGCCGGGGAATACCTGCTCGAGCTCCACAGCCAGACGCCGCGCCAGGCGCTCGGCTGGGAGCGGCTGCTGGTCGAGCCGCTGGGGCCCTAAGCGCGCGGCCGCGGCGGCGCGGCGCCGTCGCGCAGCTTGCGGCGCAGCGCCAGGAGCTCGCGGAAGGCCTTCAGGATCACGCCCGGCTTGGCGCCGGTCTGCTGGCCGTGCGGACGCGGGAAGTGGTGCACGCCGACCTCGCGGAGGCGCGCGCCGGAGCGCTGCAGCTTCACCATCAGCTCGGCCGAGAGCATCGCGCCCTCGGCCTCGAGCGGCGCGATCCTGGCCAGGGCGCTGCGCCGGAAGAGCTTGAAGGCGCAGTTGACGTCGCGGATGCGCAGGCCGAGCACGAGCCGCACCAGGCGCGTCCACAGGATCCCGTTCAGCCGCCGGCCGAGCGGGTCCTGGCGATCGAGGCGGTAGCCGGCGACCACGTCGGCGCCCTCCAGCGCGCGCAACAGGAGCGCCAGCTCGCGCAAGTCGAACTGCAGGTCGCCGTCGGTGAAGAACACGAGCTCGTGGCGGGCCGCGGCCAGGCCCGACTTGAGCGACGCGCCATAGCCGCGGTTCTGCGGGTGGTGCACCGCGCGCACGCGCGGATCGCGCGCGGCCAGCTCGTCGGCGATCGCGCCCGTGCGGTCGCTCGAACCGTCGTCGACCAGGATGACCTCGTACTCCGTCACCAGGCCGGGCAGGACCGCCAGCGCGCGGCGCGCCGATTCCGCGGCGTTCTCCTGCTCGTTGAACATCGGGAAGAAGACCGAGAGCGAGTGCCCGGGGAACTCCACGCCGGCGGCGGGACTCGGATGCGCGCTCATCGCCGGCTCCCGCGCCGACCCACGAAGTCGAACGCGAACAGCCCCGCCAGGAAGAGCGGCGCGAACGCCAGCAGGAGCGCCTGCCAGCCGGGATTCTCGAAGACGAAGACCACTTCGTGTTCCCCGGGTCCGAGGGGCAGTCCCTGGAACGAGGGCGAGAGGTGATAGACGGGCTGGCGTTCGCCGTCAACCTCGGCGCGCCACCAGGGGTGCGGCGTGACCTTGAGCAGCAGCCAGGCCTGCTCGTCCTGGACGGAGACGCGCGCGCGGTAGCGATTCGAGCCGGACTCCTCGGCCAGCACCCGCCCGGGCCGCACGCGCGTGCGCGGCACGAAATCCTCGCTCGCGCCCCCGACCTGGTCGGCGCGGTAGTCGAGCTTGGCCGAGGGCAAGCCGGGGAGCTTGCCCTGCACCGGGCGCGGCAGGCGCAGGAAGCGCGCGCCGCGCGGGTAGCCCGCGCGCAACCAGTGCTCGAAGCGCGCGCGCAGGTGCACGGGCGGCACGTCCTCGACCACCTCGGGCGCCTCGATCAGGTCGAAGACGCCGTATTCGCCGGGGAGCTCGAGCAGCTCGTAGGGCCCGCGCCGCGCGATCGTGCGCGCATCGAGGTAGGAGCCGTCGAAGCCGGGACGCACCACCAGGTAGCGCACGTCGAAGAGCTCGCAGGCCGCCTTCGCGCGCTGGCGCTCGCGCACCAGCACGTTCTGCCGCGCGCCGCCGAAGCCCCACAGGTAGAAGAGGTTCAGGCTGTCCTGCACGCCCACGCCGTAGGAGAGCGTGCCCGGCTTGCCGCTCAGGAGCGGCAGGTAGGCCATGACCCAGTGGCTGTTCTGGCCCACCGGCTCGGCCGCGTACATGCGACCGGGCGTCGGGGCCTCGCGCAGCGCCGCGGCGATCTCGAGGTAGGCCGGACGATCGGCGTCCTCGAAGAAGGTATCGAGCCCCCAGCGCAGGTCGGCCACGTAGCTCGGCACGAGCAGCGCGAGCAGCGTGCCCGGGATCGCCAGCGCGCTGGTGAGCCCCAGCCAGCGCGGTCCGCGCGCCGCGCGCTCGAGGAGCTCACCGGCGCCGGCCGCCACCGCCAGCGCCAGGAAGAAGTGCAGCATCGCGATCCAGCGCATCATGCCCTCGATGCGCGCGTTGGGCGGGAAGACCCAGTCCACCAGCGAGCCGAAGGTCACGCGCCCGGCCGAGAACACCACGAACAGGAGCACCCCGAAGAGCACGATCCGACTCGTCGCTCGGCGCGGGCGGAGGGCGAGCGCGACGCAGCCGAGCATCGACGCCACGGCCAGCACCGGCAGCCGGCGGTGGTCCGTGAAACGCCCGTGGAACCAGTCGGACAGGACGCCCGTCAGGCCGAAGCCGTCCGCGCGCTCCGCGTCGGAGACCGGCCAGCCGCCGAAGTAGTCCGAGTTGATCAGCTGCGGCAGGAGCCAGAACGCGATCACCACGCCCGTGGCGCCGCCCAGCACGACGAGCCGCGTGAAGCGCGCGCGCAGGCGCGCTTCGCCCTCGGGCGCGAACAGCGCCGTGAACACGAACACCGGCACCAGCCCGAGCGCGAGCAGCGCGTGCGTGAGGAAGAGCAGCGCGAAGCTGGTGACCGCCAGCGAGGCTCGCCCGCGCCCCTGCAGGAAGCGCACGCCCTCGGCCAGCGCCAGCGGCACGAACACGGCGCCCCACGCCATGGTGTAGAGCCCCGACAGGAGGTAGTGCCGCGCCGTGAGCCCGTAGTACGCCTTGGCGGCCGAGAAGGTCGCCAGCGCGAGCGCGCCACAGGCCGCCGCGATCGGCGTGAAGCCGAGCCGCCGGAGCCCGAACCAGGTCGCGAACGGCCCGGCGCAGAGCAGCAGGACCAGCAGCAGCTTGTAGGCCTGCGTGGCCTCCTGCGGCCCGCCCAGCAGCAGCGCCAGCGCGCCGGTCGCCACGTGCGGCAGGGGCTGGTAGAAGTGCACCAGCGGGAAGCCGAGGTTGAGATCGCTCACCCACCACCCGTCCGAGCCCGTCCGCAGGTACTCGGCCGCGCGCGTCGAGGCCAGGATGTGCGAGGACGAGTCGTCGCCGAGCGGCTCGGGCCCCGCGAGGTAGTGCGGCGCGCGCGCCAGCACGGCCGCGGCCAGGACCGCCAGCGCGACGAGCGCGATCCAGGTTTCGAGCGGTCGTCGCGGGCCGGACAAGCCGGGCCGTTGTCTGCGGCCCGGGCGTTCCTGTCAAGCGCCGCCCGCCCGCCCACCCCGCTCGCGCCGGCCGGAAAGCACGAAACACCCCCGCCGCGGCGGCATCAGAGGGCGCACGGAGGCATTCGATGACTGCAGCGAACGACTACGACGTCATCCTGATCGGCACGGGCGCGGGCGGCGGGACCCTGGCGCGCCAGCTGGCGCCCAGCGGGAAGCGCATCCTGCTGCTCGAACGCGGCGAGCGCGTGCCGCGCGAGAAGGAGAACTGGAGCACGCGCGCGGTCAACGTCGAGGCGCGCTACAACACCAAGGAGCACTGGCTCGACAGGGACGGGAAGAAGCTCCACCCGCACACGAACTACTACGTGGGCGGCAACACCAAGTTCTACGGCGCCGCGCTGTTCCGCCTGCGGGCCGAGGACTTCGGCGAGCTGCGCCACCACGGCGGCATCTCGCCGGCCTGGCCGATCACCTACGACGAGCTCGAGCCCTACTACACCCAGGCCGAGCGCCTGTACCACGTGCACGGCGAGCGCGGCGCGGATCCCACCGAGGCGCACGCCAGCGCGCCCTATCCGCACCCGCCGGTCTCGCACGAGGCCCGCATCCAGAAGCTCAACGACGACCTCGTGCGCCTCGGCCACCGGCCGTTCCACGTGCCGCTCGGGATCATGCTGGACGAGAAGAACCGCGCGCGCAGCGCCTGCATCCGCTGCGCGACCTGCGACGGGCACCCGTGCCTGGTCAACGCCAAGGCGGACGCGCAGACCTGCGGCGTCGATCCGGCCCTGGAGCATGCCAACGTCACGCTGCTGACCGGCGCCTTCGTGTCGCGGCTCGAGACCGACGCCAGCGGGCGGGTCGTGACGCGCGTGCACGTCGAGCGCAACGGCGTGCCCGAGGTCTACACGGCGAACCTGGTGGTGGTCGCGGCCGGCGCGATCAACTCGGCCGCGCTGCTCCTGCGCTCGGCCAGCGAGCGTCACCCGCGCGGCCTGGCCAACGGCTCGGACGTGGTCGGGCGCCACTACATGGGCCACCTGAACTCGGTGATGCTGGCGATCTCGCGCGAGCCGAATCCCTCGGTCTTCCAGAAGACGCTGGCGCTCAACGATTTCTACTTCCGCGCCGACGACTGGGACTTCCCGCTGGGCCACATCTCGTTCGTCGGGAAGATGGACGCGGACACGCTCTCGGCCGGGGCGCCCAAGCTCGTCCCGGGCATGACGCTCGAGATCATGGCCAAGCACTCGCTCGACTTCTGGCTGACCTCCGAGGACCTGCCCGACCCCCAGAACCGCGTCACGCTGGATTCGGACGGCCGCATCGTGCTCAGCTACCGCCCGAACAACGAACAAGGGCACGAGCGCCTGCACAAGAAGCTCAAGAGCATGCTCAAGGCGCTCGACTGCCACGACCACCTGATCCCGTTGCAGCTGTTCGTGGGCCAGCGCATCCCGCTGGCGGGCGTCGCGCACCAGAACGGCACGATCCGCTTCGGCGACGATCCGCGCAGCTCGGCCCTCGACCGCAACTGCAAGGCGCACGAGCTCGACAACCTGTACGTGGTCGACGCCAGCTTCTTCCCGAGCTCGGGCGCGGTGAACCCCGCGCTCACGATCATGGCCAACGCGCTGCGCGTCGGCGAGCACCTGCTCGGGAGGCTCGGATGAGCCTCGCTGCGCGCCTCCTCCAGGCCCTCGCCGCGCTCGCGCTCGTCGCCGGCGCGCGCGCCCAGCAGGTCCCGGCCGCGAGCGACGCGCCCGCCGGCATCGCCGTCGAGAGCATCGGCTTGACCGTCTCCGATCTCGAGCGCTCGGTGGCCTTCTTCCGCGACGTGCTCGCGTTCGAGCTGCTGGGCGAGGAGGAGCACGCCGGGCCCGCGCACGAGGCGCTGGAGGGCGTCTTCGGGTTGCGCACGCGCGTCGCCAGCCTGCGACTCGGCGACGAGCGGCTCGAGCTGACGCAGTACCTCGCGCCCGAGGGCCGCGCGCTGCCGAGCGATTCGCGCAGCAACGACGGCTGGTTCCAGCACGTCGCCATCGTCGTCAGCGACATGCCGCGCGCCTACGCCCGTCTGCGCGAGCACCACGTGCGCCACGCCTCCAGCGGGCCCCAGCGGCTGCCGGATTGGAACCCGGCTGCGGGCGGGATCGAGGCCTTCTACTTCAAGGACGCCGACGGACACGTGCTCGAGGTGCTGGCCTTCCCCCCCGGCAAGGGCGATCCGAAGTGGCAGCGCCTGGCGCGCGCCGGGGATCGGCTGTTCCTGGGCATCGATCACACCGCGATCGTGGTCGCGGACACCGAGCGCAGCCTGGCCTTCTACCGCGACGTGCTCGGCCTGCGCGTGGCCGGGACGAGCGAGAACTACGGCACCGAGCAGGAACACCTGAACAACGTCTTCGGCGCGCGCCTGCGCATCACCGCGCTGCGCGGAAGCGCGGGCCCGGGCATCGAGTTCCTCGAGTACCTCGCGCCCAGCGACGGTCGCCCGTTCCCGAGCGACGCGCGCGCCAACGACCTCCTGCACTGGGAGACGCGCCTCGCGCTCGGCTCGCTCACGGCCCTCGAGCCACGCCTGCGCACGAGCGGCGTGGCTTACCTCTCGCCCGGGATCGTCGCGCTCGCCCCGGAGCGGAGCGCGCTACTCCTGCGCGACCCGGACGGCCACGCGCTCGAGCTGCACGCGCCGGGCGCGCCCGGCGCCCGGCCGGCAGCCCAGTGAAGTCCGGGGCAGCACCCCGGCCCGCTTTCCGACCTCGACGCGCGCATCCGCGCGACGAGATGGCACCCTGCGCCTCTCGGCCCGAACCTCCGCCCATGACCCTCCGAGCCCACCCATGAAGCCCTTCCAGGACCTGCACGTCGTCGTCACCGGCGCCACCGGCGAGCTCGGCAGCGCCGTGGCCGCGCTCCTGATCGAGCGTGGCGCGCTCTGTCACCTTCCCGTGCGCTCGGCCGGCAAGCTGGACGCCGCCTTGCGGAGCGCCCACGTCGTGCCGGGCATCGACCTCGTCGACGAGACCAGCGTGGCGAGCTTCTACCGCGATCTTCCGGGGCTGTGGGCCTCGATCCACTGCGCCGGGGCCTTCGCCGCGGGGTCGATCGAGACCGCCAGCGCGAGCGATCTGGAGCGCATGCTGGCCGTCAACGCCCGCTCGGCCTTCCTGTGCGCACGCGAGGCCGCGCGCCGGCTGCGCGCCGGCGGGCGCGGTGGCCGCATCGTCAACGTGGTCGCGCGCCAGGCCCTGGATCCGCGCCGCGGGGCGGGGATGGTGCCCTATGCGATGAGCAAGGCCGCCGTGGCGGCCCTGACGGTCGCGCTGGCCGAGGAGCTCACGTCCGAGCGCATCGGCGTGAACGCGGTCGCGCCCTCGGTCCTCGACACGCCCGCCAACCGCGCGGCGATGCCGCAGGCCGACCCGACCAAGTGGGTGCCGCTGGCCGCGCTGGCCGAGACGATGCTCTTCCTGGCCTCGCCCGCCTGCATGGCGAGCGGCACGCTCGCACCGGTGTACGGCGCGGCCTGAGCGCAAAGAAAGCGCCCGCCGCCACGAGCCTGGGCTCGCGACGGCGGGCGTTCTTCTTGCCAGCTCCCGAGCGCCGGCATGCGGCGCCCGGGGCCGGATCGAACCTAGATGCTGATGTTCAGCTTCGCCGAAGCGGTGGCAGTGCCGCCGCAGTGGTTCGAAATCACGCAGCGGTAGCGCCCGGCGTCACCAGCGACGACCGGCGAGATGACCAGGGTGTCTTCCTCTTGGTTCGGGAGGTTGACGAACGACCCGCCCATCAGCGGGGCCTTCTGCCATTGGTACGTCAGGGTGCCATCGCCCGTGCCGGCGCAAGTGAAGGTGGCGGTGCCACCGATCGGCTTGCTCTGGTTCGACGGGTTGAGGGTCACGGTCGGGACGTCGTTCACGGTGACGACGGCCGTGGCGCTGACGATCGGGCCGCCAGGACCGCTCACGACCACGTCATAGCTACCCGCATCGCCAGGGACGATTGGGTTCAGCACCAGCGTGGCGCTGGTCTCGGCGGGCACGATCGGCGAACCGTTCTTGCGCCACACGAGGCCGGTATGGCCGAAGGCGGTGATGTCCAGCGTCAGGGACGAACCCACGCAACCGATGGCCGACTCGGGCTGCTCGAAGATCGTGAGGTCCAGCGACCCCGGCTTCTTGTTGTTGTCGCCCGTCTTGGCCGTCAGCTGCGCGGTCGCGCTGACCGTCGGGCCACACGCATCGCTGACGATGCAATCGTAGGAGCCGAAGTCGGAGGTCTGAACACCGGCGATGATCAGGGTCGCGTTCGTCTCGAGCGGAACGATCGAGACCCCGTTGTGTCGCCACTCGTAAGTGATCGTGCCCGACCCCGTGCCCGCGACGGTGAAGGTCGCCGTGCCACCCTTCTTGACCTGCTGGTTCTGGGGTTGGCTCGTGACTACGGCGCCACCGAAGGAGAGCACGGCCGGCAAGCTCGTCGACGAGCCGCAGCCATCATCGACGACCACATCGTAGGTCGCGGCGTCGGCGAAGACCGTCGACGCGATCGAGTACGTGCTCGCCGTGGCGCCCGGGATATCGACGCCGTTCCGACGCCACTGGTACGCGAGCGGAGCCACGAAGGGCGTGGCGAGGACCGAGAAGCTCGCCGGGTCGCCCAGACACACAGTCACTCCATCCGGGTCATCCGTGATCGAAGGCGCACCGCACATGCCAACACGGCCCCAGTGGGAACCCCAGCGACTGTCGTTGTCGAGCGGGCCGACGCGCGTGTCGGCGTACGATTGGCAAGTCCAGAAGGCCTTGTCGTCGATCGGATCGACCGTCGTGGCACTCCAGCGCCCGTACACACAGGTGGTGGCGGGGGCTGCGAAGTTCTTCCAGTAGGAGGACTCGCCCGCCTTGAGCTCCTTGACGGTGCCCATGAAGTTGAGCGGATCCGTGCCTAGGCGCATCGCGTAGCAAGCGCGAGGGTAGATCGTCGCGTCACCGCTGGAGAAGCCGATGAGCACGTCGTTGCCACAGTTCACGGCGATGCTCGGGAACATGCTGTAGGTACCCGGTCCAACGGTGATGCCACCACCCTGGATGATGGGTGTCGGCATGAGTGCGGGATCGAGCTCCAGCCAGGAAATGTCATTGCTGGTGGAAGCTGAGTTGTTGACATCGCCCGGGCCTCCCATGGACTGCACGACCCAGACCCGCCCGTTGCGAAGGACGACACCCGCAATCCGGATGGAGAACGCGCTGAGGTTACGAGTGGCTTCCCCGAGTTCCTGCATGTTCTTTTGGAACTGGGAGAGGGGCAAGGCTCCAAACCCGTTCGTCACGTAGGCGCTCGAAGTCGCCGCGGGAGTGAACACGCCAGGAGTGGCAGCAACCGTCGGAAGGGGGCCCGTTCCAGTCAGCCTCATCAGCTGGTTGGCGATGCTGTTGCCACCGATGAACGAACTCCCGGCCACGAGGTAGATGTCGGCGGCCGAGGTGTCGAACGCCCTGGACGGCGTCCAGCGGGTACCGCCGATGCCGTTGATGGCGGCGGGGTAGCCGGGCCCGAAGACGGTCGTCGTGAGCGGACCACCGGCGAGGGCCGTGGCCTTGTCGATTGCCCACAACTTGGAGGTTCCCACCTCTGCAGCGATCGCGATCCAGGTCTGGTTGTAGCCTTGCGTGACCCAGTCAGCCGTCCCGCCAGCGAGGAACGAATAGTACGTCCACAGGCCCGTCGGATTGTTCGTGGCGCTGATGGCGAAGAAGATCGAGTTGGCGCCAGCCGCCCCGTTCTTGCAGGTGGCGTACCAGCGGCCATCGACCGCGTCGTAGTTGACGCGATGGAACGAGTTCGTCGGAGAAAGAGGCGTGGCGCCCAGCGGACTCCAGAACACACTCGTGTCCACGGTGGACACGGCTCCGCCCAACCGGTCCTGGATCTTGGTCTTGTTGTTGAGCATGGTCATCACGTGGTCGGGCCCAACGCTTCCCGTGACATCGGCTGGGATGAAAGAGAAGCCCGCCCCGTCCGGACCATCCAGCTGCCCGTCGAACCGCTTCGAGAGCGCCGGCTCGCTGGCGTAGCCCGCGCACAGCGCCCGTTGGACGCCGCCACTCGGGAGAGGCATGAACCCTTGTGCCGCTCGCAACAGCTCGAGCTCCTGCAAGGGGAGATCAGGGCTGGCCGGGGGTGCTTGCTCCGTGATCATCCTTGCCTTGGGCTGCGCTGCCTGCACCTTGAGCAGGTCTTCCCAGGTGAAGAGGATGGGCTCGACGGTGATCTTCTCGCTGAGCAGCTGCCCCGCTTGGGCCTGCTTCAGCTTGGACTGATTCTCGGAGACACGGGACTGACTCGCGAACCCGAAGGCAGCGAGTAGGGCCACGCCGATACCGGCGGACGAAAGGGAATGCGCGACTCTCATTGTTGTTGTTCCTACCTGAGTTTGGCTGGGACCGATGGGTCATCGAGGAGCCAAGGGGGCTCCCTCGTGTTCCCGCGGCGCACTCTCGAACCGAGTGAGCCGCTCGACCGAAGGAGTCTAGCAGGGTTGGCCAGGGCCGCTAGGTAGGCCGGATTCCCCGCACGCGCGGCCCGGCGTCCCCGAGAAAGAGGGCCGCGATCAACCCGCGTCCGGCAAGGGGTTTTGCCGGAAAAACGGAACCGACGCCTCTCCTATGCGCGTCGCCCAGCGGCGGAGGTATGCCTCCGCGCGTACCTAGCTACCTGGGTTCCACGGCCTCTTGCTGGCATTGTCGGCCTGCTGGGGGGGTCATCGCAGGGAGGGTCGGGGAGGGCTTGGGCCCGGGCTCCATCCTCATCACCTCCCTCACCGATGCTCCGGCCGCTCGCCCTCGCCCTCGCATGCCTGGCTGCGGCGGGCTGCCTCGCCAGCCCGAGACTCGAGCCCCTGCGTGGATTCGAGCTGGTGGACACCCCCGGGCCGGGGGCCTGGAGCACGCTGGCGCAGGACGGGTTCGAGCGCTGGCTGCACGAGGCGCGCGCGCGGCTCGTGCCGATCGCCGACTACCGCGCGGTGCTGGCGACGCGCGAGCGCATCGGCGACGAACTCTTCCCGCGCCGGGTGCTGCGCGTGGCGCTGCGGCACGCGCCCTTCGCCGTCGCGATCGAGACCGACGAGCCGCCGGCCGAGCGCGGCCAGCGCGTCTGGTTCGACGAGGCGTGGAACGACGGCGAGCTGGTGGCCGAGACGCCGGGCTTCCTCGGCCGGCTGGTCGGACGCGTCTCGCTCGATCCGCGCGGCGCGCTCGCGCTGCGCAACCGCCGCCACCCGCTCACCGACATCGGCCTCCAGCGCCTGTGCGAGCAGATCGAGGAGCAGTTCGAGCCCGCCCTCGCCGCCGGCGCCGCGCGCCTGCGCTGGGCCGCGACGACGCTCGGCGGCCGCCCCGCGCGCCTGGTCGAGGCCGAGCTCGCGCGCACGGCGCCCGAGCCGGCGCTCGGCTACCGCTTCGGCTTCGATTCGCAGAACGGCCTGCTGGTCTACTACGCCGCGGCCGAGCTCGGCCCCGACGGGCCGGCGCTGCTCGAGGAGTACCTGTACACCGAGCTCCAGCTCGATCCCGGCCTCACGGACGCCGACTTCCGCCCGCCCGAGTGAGTGGGCAGGAGGAGCTCGCTACGGGAGCGACGTCCCGCCGCTGGCCTTCTCCTTGGGCCAGCCCTTGTTGCGCTGGTACGCCTTCACGTCGTGCGGCGCGGGCGCGCCGCCCAGCCAGCGGTGGAACCAGTCGAGGTGGGCGTTGTAGTAGAAGGCCATCTCGCGCCAGCTCGGCCAGTGCCCGGACTCGGGATAGACGACCAGGCGCGAGGGCACGCCGCGCTTCTGCAGCGCGGTGAAGTAGCCCAGGCTCTGCGTGTAGGGGCAGCGGTAGTCGAGCTCGCCCGTGATCACGAGCGCGGGCGTCTTGAAGTGCTCGACGAAGTTGGCGGGCGACCAGCGCGAGTAGTTGTCCCCGTCCTCCCAGGGGATGCCGAGGTCGTGCTCGGGGAACCACAGCTCCTCCGTGGCGCCGTGGAACGAATCGAGGTCGAAGATGCCCATCATCGCGGCCTGGCACGCGAAGCGCTCGGTGTGGCCCTGCATCCACATCATCATGTAGCCGCCGTAGGACCAGCCCATCGCGCCCATGCGCTTCGGATCGACGAAGGGGAGCTCGGCCAGCGCGTCGGTGACCCTCATCAGGTCGCGATAGACGCGCCCGCCGTAGTCGCCGCCGATCGCGTCGCAGAAGGGCTGGCCGTAGCCGTTCGAGCCGGTCGGGTTGGCGAAGGCCACCACGTAGCCGGCGCCGGGATAGACCTGCCAGTCGCCGCGGAAGGCATCGGTCCACTGCTGCTGCGGACCGCCGTGCACGTTGAGGATCAACGGGTAGGTCCGGGCGGGATCGAAGCCGTGCGGCTTCACCAGGAACACGTGCAGCGGGTAGCCGCCCTCGCCCTCGAGCCACAGCTCCTCGGCCGGGCGGATGTCGACCTCGGCCTCGAGCGCGTCGTTGAAGTGCGTGAGCTGTGTGGGCGCACCGCCCCCGGGCGCGGCCGCGTAGAGCTCGTGCGGATCGCCGACCGAGCGCGCGGCGTAGATCAGGCGCGAGCCGTTGGGGCTGAGCTCGAAGTGGTCGATCTGTCCGTGGGTGAGCAGGAGTTCGGGTTCGCCGCCCGCGAGCTCGAGGCGGAAGATCGGGTTGCGACCCTGGCGATCGGCGCTGAAGACCAGGGCCGCGTCGCCGTCCCAGGTGAACTCGCCGATCCAGTCGTCGAAGCCCCCACGCTCCGTCAGATAGCGCACCTTGCCGCTGGCGCGCTCCAGCAGCGCCAGGCGCCGCAGGTCGGACTCGTAGCCGGGCGTCGCCTGGCTCACGAAGGCGATGTGCTTGCCGTCCGGCGAGTACAGCGGCGCGCCGTCCCAGCCGTCGTTCGCGTCGGTCAGGTTGCGGGCGCTCGCCTCCGTGATCGGGCCCTCGACCGGCACGACCCACAGGTCCGCGTTGGTCGACTCGGCCGGCTTGGCGTCGTGATTGGAGACGAAGCACAGCTCCTTGCCGTCGGGCGAGAAGGCATAGCCGCGCTCACCGCCCAGCGAGAAGATCGGCGCGTCGAAGCGCCCGGGCGTCATGTCCTTCAGGACCTCGCCGCTCTTGGCGTCCACCAGCAGCACGTGCGTGGCGCGCCCGTCGCGCCAGCTGGTCCAGTGGCGGTAGAGCAGCTCGTCGGCCACGTGCACGCTGAGCTTGCCCTCGGGCTCGACGTTCTTCTCGGGATCGATGCCGGCCTCGGGATAGACGTCGGCGCTGACCGCGATGTACTTGCCGTCGGGTGAGAACACGGGGTCCGCGACGCCGTTCGGGAACTTCGTCAGCTGGCGCGGCTCGCCGCCGTCGATCGGCATCGTGAACAGCTGGTTCGCGCCGGCGCGGTTCGAGCTGAAGAGGAGCGCGCCACCGTCGGGCGTGAACTGCGGCGCGCTGTCCTGGTGCTCGCCCTGCGTCATGCGCCGCGCGTTCGAGCCGTCCACGTCCATCATCCACAGCTCGGTCCAGCTCTTGTCGCCCGCGAGGTCGTAGCGCCGCACCTGGAAGGCGATGCGCCGGCCGTCCGGGCTGAGGCTCGGCGCGCCCACCTGCTGCACGCGGTAGAAGTCGGCCACCTCGAAGGCCCGCTTCGCGCCGGAACTCGCGGGCACGGCCCGGGCCGGGGCCGGAACGGCCAGCGAATCGGCCGTCTGGGACAGGGCCGTCTCGGGCGCGGCGCAGCCCGCCAGCGCGGCGACCAACGACGGGAGCAGGGGCGAGAACTTCGAGAGCGTCATGGACATCCTCCGGGGGGCCGGGGAGCGTAGCACGCACGCGCGCGGGTCCGCTGCGCGCGCGCGCCGGGTCCGGATCCTCGAACCCACCCCTTGCAGGAGACTCGCATGTCGCGTGCACGCACCCGTCACCGCCGTCACGAGATCGAGCGTCGCGAAGCCCTGGTCCGCCTGCTCGCGGGCCGCGCGCACGCGCCCTACCGCGAGACGCTGCTCGAGTTCCCGTCCGCGCTGCGCGGCGCGAAGCCGCGCGGCTCGCCGCACACGCCCTGGGAACTGCTCGAGCACCTGCGCATCGCCCAGCACGACATCCTGGCGTTCGCCCGCGACCCCGGGCATGCCTCGCCACCCTGGCCCGAAGGCTATTGGCCGGCCCAGCCCGCGCCGCCCGACACCCGCGCCTGGAGCCGAGCTGCACGGGCGTTCCTGCGCGACCTGGCGACGCTCGTGGCCGTCGCCCGCGATCCCCAGGCGGACCTCGATGCGCGCCTCGAGGGCACGGTCACGACCTGGGCCGGGCAGCTCGGGCTGGCCGCCAGCCACAACTCCTATCACCTCGGCCAACTGGTGCTCCTGCGGCGGATGCTGGAGCGACCCGCGCGCCCGGCCAAGCCGAGGAAGGCGCGCCGCAAGGCCTGACGGGGTCGGAGCGCGCGGCGGACCGGAGCCCCCCACGCTCCACGCTGCCCCCAGAAACAGCTCCGGCCGGTCGTTGCGCCTCGCGCATCCGGCCGGCCGTGCTGGTCTTCTCTCCCTGTTTGTCTCTGCTTGTCTCTGTTTGTCTCTGTCTCTGTCTCTGTCTGTCGTCTCGTCTACGTCTGCCTGTCTTCGGTCCTGCCTGTCTTGGTTCCCTGTCTTTCGGAGTGGCCCGCGTCTGGGGTCAACCGTGCGCGCCAGCCCTGTGAACGCCAAAGCGCGGGCGGCACCCCCCTCCTTTTCCTCTTTTCTCTTCTCCTTACTTGGAGAGCACGGTCTTCAGGGCCTCGCGCCAGCTCATGGGGAGGTCCTCGACCTGGGTCGCCCCCTCCTCGAGGGCCGTGATGAGCGGGTCGAGCCCCTGGGCGCCCCGCAGACGCGCGAGTTCGAGCCACTCCAGGGCGGCCTGCGGATCGTCGCGATTCCAGGCCGCCAGCGCCTTGGAGCCGAGGCTGTGGGGATCGCGCAGCCGCTCCGGGACCTGGACCCCACGACGGGCGAGCTCGGCCAGTCTCGGCTCGACCCCGGGGGCCTCGGCCCGCGCCAGGGCCGCCTCGAAGTGACCGAGGCGCAGGTCGGCCTCGAGCCAGTCCCCGTCCCAGGCCCGCGCCAGGTCGCGCACCTGGACCAGGGCCGCCACGGCGAAGAGCGAGAAGCCGAGCTTCCGCCAGCGCGCGAGCTTGCGGCGCAGGCGGATCCCGACCAACGGGTCGAGCTCGGCCCGCCGCAGGAAGTCGACGCGGTCGCGGGTCGAGAAATGGCGCCACGAGGAGCGCTTGTGGGCGTGCGCGCCGGTGACGAGCTCCAGCGCGCGGATCAGCGGACCGCTCTCGCCCACCACGCGCAGGCTCTCGAGGTCGGCCTCCAGCTCGAAGCGCCGCGAGAGATAGCCGAAGGCGAGGTACCAGAGTCCGACCAGGGCGAGCAGGGTCACGCCGCTCCAGACGACGCTCTCCAGCGCGAAGGCCTCGATCAGCTCCTGGGCGCCCAGGAAGAAGCCCAGGGCGAAGGCCCCGAACACGGCCGCGTGGGCGCGGCGCGCGTGCCCCATCTCGTGTGCGAAGACGGAGGCGAGCTCGCGCGGGCCGAGCTGCTGCAGCAGGAGGTCCGAGAAGAACACGAAGCGCGAGCGCGGCGTGAAGCCGACGATCGCGGCGTTCGACATCTGCAGTCCCGTGCGCCATTGCAACAGCTCGCGGTAGCGGAAGTCGGCCGTCGTGGCCGCGCCCTCGAGCATCGTGCGTGCCCAGCCGCGCTCGAGCGGCACGGTGTCCCAGGCGTAGCGCAGGAAGAACGGCATCCCGTACAGGAACAGCGCGAGCAACGCCACCGCCACCGCGGCCCCGAGCAGCCCGACCTCCTCCAGGCGCACCCTCCACTCGGGTGAGCTCCCGATCAGGCTCGAGCCCGCCAGGTAGGCCATGAACGGCAACAGCGCCGAGAGGAAGAGCCGCAGCTGGAAGACGCGCTGCCGGCCGGGCGTGTCGGACGAGAAGGCCAGGTAGCGCGCGTGCGCGTCGATGACCGCGAGCTGGTACACCAGGAACGGCGCGAGCGCCCACAGGATGCGCAGATCGAGCCACTCCGACAGCGACAGCGGGGCCAGGCCCCAGCGCACGAGGCTCGCGCCCCAGCCCAGCTCGGAGATGGCCACGGCCTGCAGCACGACCGGCAGCGCCACGAGGAGGCGCTCGAGCCCCGCGCCGGTACGGAATCGCCCGCGCATCAGGAGACGGTGCGTGGCCCAGGCCAGCGGATAGGGCACGAGCGCGAGCGCCAGCACGCCCCATGGCCAATCGCCGCTCGTGCTCCAGCCGAGCTCCGGCAGCGCCAGCGTGACCAGCGCGAAGAGGATGGGGAAGACGTAGCTCACGCCACGCGCAGCGCTTCCACCGGACCGGCCAGCGTCAGGATGCCCGTGCCGTCCCAGTCCACCTGCAGACGTCCGCCGCGCGTCCCGATCTCGACCGGCGCGCGCACGAGACCGTGCGCCAGCGCCGCCACGGCCGAGGCCGATACGCCGGTGCCGCAGGCCGCGGTCTCGCCCACGCCGCGCTCCCAGGTGCGCACCAGCAGACGGCCGCCGGTCGGCTCCACGAAGGACACGTTGATGCGCTGCGGAAAGCAGGGGTGCTGCTCGAGCGCCGCGCCCAGCGTGGCGACCTCGGCGCGTCCGACGTCGGGCACGAACAGGATGCAGTGCGGATTCGCGAGGTCGACCAGCGTGGCGCGCACCGCGCGCGTCCCGAGCGGGATCACCGTCTCGCGTTCGACCAGACGCGGCACGCCCAGCTCGGCGCGCGCGGCCACGATCTCGCTGCCTCGCCGCAGGCAGGCCACGTGGCGCGGCCCGCCGTCGGTCTCGACCACGAGCTCGTCGCGCGCGTGCTCGCTCTCGACCGCCCAGCGCGCCAGCACGCGCAGCCCGTTGCCGCAGGCCTCGGCGCGGCTGCCGTCGCGGTTGTAGACGAACATGCGGCAGTCGCCGCCCGCGCGCGGACGCGCGCCGAGCAGGAGCCCGTCCAGCCCGTGCTGTGTGCACAGTGCGCGCGCGAGCGCGCCGGGATCGGCCGGTTCGTGCTCGAACACGTCCAGCACGGCGAAGCGGTTGCCGGTGGCGGAATAGAAGCGCGGCGCGTGCATGGCGGCTAGTCCCGGATCTTCTGCGTGTTCTTGAAGTGCAGCTTGGCCACGCGCCCGAGCGCCTCGCGCCCGTGCAGCTTGACGAATTCGCGCGCCGAGCGATCGGTGGGCTCGCCCGCGCCCTTGTGCAGGTCGACCGCGCACTCCTCCGACAGCCGTTTCAGGCCCTCGAGGAACAGGTGGCGCGCGATCACGCTGGCCGCGGCCACCACCGGCTCGCGCTCGGCGCGCGTGCGCTGGTGGAGCTCGACGTCCACGCCCGCCAGCCGGCTCGCGACCAGCTCGTCGGCCGCGAACTTGTCCACCAGCACGAGCGCCCCCGGCTGGGCCAGCTTGCGGATGCAGCGCGCGTGCAGCTCGGCCAGCAGCGGGTTCAGGCTCTTGAAGCGCGGGTGTTCGCGGTTGTAGTCGGCCGGCTCGAGCACCTCCGCGGCCGAGGCGTAGCGCTGTTCCAGGGCCGGGGCGAGGGTGCGGATGCGCTCGTCCGAGAGCGTCTTCGAGTCGGCCACCCCGGCCCGCACCAGCTCGGCACGCTCCTGCGGATCGGCGCGCAACGCCACCACCACCAGCGGACCGAAGTAGTCGCCCTTGCCGGCCTCGTCGCTGCCGATCAGGGTTCGTTCCCCCACCTGGATCGGCGCGTCGGCCGGCTCGCCGGCGCCCTCGGCGGCACGCGCGTCGGCCAGGTAGCGCTCAGCGAACAGGCGCACCTCGCTGCCCTGCAGCACGAGCTTCCCCGAACGGTAGAGCGTGGCCACCACGCCCGCGCCCTTGACGCTGAAGCGCGCGTGCTCGACCGAGCGGCGCTCGAAGTCACCGCTCGAGAGCTCGCGCTCGAGCCGGGCCTGCGCCGCGGGCGCGAGCTGGAACACGAGCGTCTCCTGGGGCATGCGGGCGCGATTCTGGCACTCGCGCGGGTTGCCCGGAAGGACGCGGCGCGGAACACTAGCGCTCTCCCGCGTCCCCGCGCCCTCCGGGTGCACCGTCCAAGGAGCTCCGTCCCGTGCCCGAGATCCAGTCCTCGATCCTCGAATCGATCGGCAACACGCCGATGGTCCGCCTGAAGAGCATCGGCCGCGGCACGGGCTGCGAGTACCTGGCCAAGTGCGAGTACCTGAACGCCGGCGGCTCGGTGAAGGACCGCATCGGCAAGCGCATGGTCGAGGAAGCGCAGAGGAAGGGCCGCATCAAGCCGGGCGACACCTTGATCGAGCCCACCAGCGGCAACACCGGCATCGGCATGGCGCTCGCGGCCGCCGTGTACGGCTACCGCATGATCATCACCATGCCCGAGAAGATGAGCCGCGAGAAGCAGGTCGTGCTCGAGGCGCTCGGAGCCGAGATCATCCGCAC
>CAZWAY010000021.1:0-82917 GCA_964631945.1 uncultured Planctomycetaceae bacterium | reverse complement strand
ATGCGCGACTTCCAGGCCTACGACCCGGGTCGCTACCACTTCTGCGTCGCGCTGGCGCCGCTGTTCGGCGACGGGATCCGCGGCCTGCGCGCCTCCCTGGCCGTGTTCCAGGCGCTCGGCCTCTTGTGCGGACTGCTGGTGGCGCAGCGCGTCGCGCGCGGCTGGCCGTGGCAGCTCTTCGTGGCGCTGGTCCTGATGCTGTGGATGTTCCCGCGTCACAAGGTGTTCGAGCCCGCGCTGGCGGCGATGGCCTGCTGGGTCGCGGTGCGCCTGGTGGAACGGGCGAGTCTCGCGCGCCACCTGGCGACGGGCGTGTTCGTCGGCCTGGCGGGGTACTTCGGGCGCAACCTCGGGCTCTACTGCGGCCTCGCGACGGGAGCGCTCGTGCTGCTCGTGGCCTGGAAGCAGCGCGCACCCGACTGCGCGCGGCGCGCGGGCGCCTGGGCCCTCGGGGTCGGCCTCGGCTATGCGCCCATGCTGGCGATGTTCGTCTTCGTGCCCGGTTTCGCGGGCGCGTTCGCCGACTCGCTGCGCGCGATCCTCGCGCACGGCGCCAACATCCCGCGGCCCTGGCCGTGGCCCTGGCGCGTCGCGAGCGCGGGACTCCCGGCCGAGATCGCCTTCCGCAACTGGATGCTGGCGCTGGCGTTCCTGGTGCCGGTGCTGACGCTGCCCGCGATCCTGCTGGCCGCGCTGCGCACGCGCGCGGCCGAGCTGCACGCGCGCGCGGCCTGCCTGGCTTCGGCGGTGGTCGCGCTGTTCTTCCTGCACCACGCCTCGGTCAATTCGGGCGCCTGGCACCTGGCGCAGTGCTCGCCGCCGTTCCTGCTGGCGCTGCTGGCGCTGCCGCAGCTGTTCCCGGCGCGTCGCCGCAGCGTCGCCGTCGGCGCCTGGGGCGGACTCGCGCTGGTCACGCTCGCCTTCGGCGCGAGCTCGAACCCCGACCTCGGCCTGCCCCTCGGACAGCGCCTCGTGGCGCAGCGCGTGGGCGCCGAGACGCTCGAATTGCCGCCGCGCCACGCCAGCCTGATGGCCGGCCTGCAGGGCGCGCTCGCGCGCACCGTCGGCGACGAACCCGTGTTCCTGGCGCCCAACCTGGCGGCCTTCTACTGCGTGCTGGGCAAGCGCTCGCCCAGCTGGTGGCTGTTCTTCTTCTGGGATGCGACGCCGGCCGAGGAGCAGGTGCTGCAGACCGAGCTGGACGGCGTGGACTGGGCTCTGGTCATGGAGTCGACGCGCGAGGAGCAGGAGCGCCGCTTCAGCGACTCGCACCCGCTGGTCTGGCGCTGGTTCCAGCGCGAGTGGAGTCGCGTGAACGCGCCGGGCCTGCCGCCGGACTTCGTGCTCTTCCGGCGGCGCTGACCCGGACGCCGTCCGGGCGAGCGCGCGAAGCGCCGGCTTCCTTCCAGTTCCGCGCGCGCGCCTACCGATCGAGGGGGCGGTCGGGGAACAGGTCGGAAATCCTTGCTCGCAGCGTTGCGGGCGTCCGCCAGGAGCCGGTTCCCCCCGAGTTCGCACCATGGCTGACGCACGACCGACCCGGATCCGGACCCTCGTTGGATTGATGCTCGCCTCGGCGCTGGGCGCCTGCGGAGGGGGTGGAGGCGGGAGCGCCGTGACCTTCTCCTTCGTGAACGGCAGCGTCACGCTGCCCGAGAGCGCCGCGTCCCAGAGCCTGCAGGTGGTGATGCACACCTCGCTGCCCGCGCTGACCGCCGACGTCACGGTCGAGGTCGTGGACGCCGGCACGGGCACGGCCGTGGCGGGCACGGACTACGCCACCTTCGCGCCGCAGACCCTGACGTTCCACACCGGCGACATGGATGGAGCCACGCGCACGGTCGCGCTCGATCCGCTCGACGACCTCCTGGTCGAGGCCGGCAACGAGACCGTGCGTCTGCGCCTGCAGAACCCGAGCGGCGGCGGACTCTCCGGCACGACCCAGTTCGTCGCCACCCTGACCGACATCCACACGGCCGTGGTCGCCTTCGCGACCTCCGGCGCCACCACGCCCGACGAGGCCGGCGGCGCGCAGCCGGTCGCGCTCGAGCTCGACTGCGGCGCGGGCGTGTCGCTGGCGGTGGCCGTCAGCGTGCGCGTCTCCGACCTGCGCACGGGCTCGGCCGTGCCGCCCGGCGACTACGCCTCCTTCGCCGCGCGGACGGTGACCTTCCCGGCCGGCAGCGCGGACGGCGCGATCCAGACGGTGAACATCGACGTCGTCGACGACACCGCGCTCGAGACGGCCGAGACGATCGTGCTCGGCCTGTCGCAGCCCTCGGCCAGGTGCACGCTGGGCACGAACACCGCGCACACGCTCACGATCCAGGACGACGACCTGGCCAACAACGCGGCCTTCCTGCCCAGCGAGGGTCCGGGCGGCACGGGCAACTCGCTGGCCTACGACGAGCTGATCCCGCTCGGCACGCAGGCGGTCGGCACCGGCCCGAACGCCGGCACCCTGGTGCGCGTCACCAACGGCGGCGGCACCAGCATGGCGCTCGGCACGCCGCGCGTGTACGGCACGAACACCAACGACTTCGCGCTCGAGATCGAGAGCACGTCGCTGCCTCCGGACGGGACGAGCGGCTTCGTCGTGCCCGAGGCGCCCGCGCCGCTGGCGCTGCTGCCGCAGGACTCGGGGCCCGGCGTGGCGCTGCGCATCGATGCCGACCAGCTCGCCCGTCTGGGCGCGCTGTCCGAGGTCGTGCTGCACGATTTCCAGCTGCCCGACCTCGGCCCCGTGACGCTCGAGCTGCGCCGGCGCCGGCTGCCCTTCAGCGACGACGCCAAGCTCGTGATCGACGGCGTCGAGCTGGCGGGCGGCCCGCGCACGCTGGTCGGGAACCTGCAGATCTGGAGCGGACGCGTGGCCGGGCTGGAGGGCTCGCGCGTGTTCCTGGCGCTGAGCCCGAGCTCGGCCCAGGGCTTCATCGAGCTGCCCTTCGCGTTCGACCGCATGGTGCACCTGCTGGGCGACGGCGAGGGTCGTGTGCGGCTCGTGCGCGAGCCCGAGCTGGCGGCCCTCGGCATGCGCGCGCCGGACACCTTCTGCGCGGGCGAGCGCCTGGTGCCGGGCCAGCCGAGCGTGCTCGGCCTGGACGCGGACCCGGACGCGCCCGCGAGCGCCGCGCTGACGCTGGCCGACTGCCGGCTCGCGCTCGAGACGGACTGGCAGTTCTACCAGGCCTTCGGCTCGAGCGTCCTGCTCACGAACTACGTCACCGAGCTCATCGCCGCGGTCAGCGACCAGTACTCCACGGACGTGCAGACCACGCTCTCGATCGCCTACCTCGGGATCCACACGGACGCGAACGACGGCTGGACGACGCCGGAGACGCCGGGCGCCGACGCCGGCGACCTGCTGGACGAGTTCCGCAACGCCTGGACCGACCCGGCGCCCAACACGCGCCCGGTGGGCGCGGCGAACGCCAACCTGTTCCACTTCCTCTCGGGCGCCAACCTGGGCGGCGGCGTGGCCTATGTCGACGTGCTCTGCAACCAGAGCTTCGGCTTCGGCGTCAGCGCCAACCTGTCCGGCAACATCAACTGGCTCACCTGGACCGGCGCGGCCGGCAACTTCACCTGGGACTTCGTGGTCGTGGCGCACGAGCTCGGGCACAACTTCGGCTCGCAGCACACGCACTCGTACTGCCCCCCGCTCGACCAGTGCTACGCGAACTGCAACGGGGGCGCGACCGTCTGCACGCGCGGCACGATCATGAGCTACTGCCACGTTTGCGGCGGGATGGGCAACATCGACCTGTACTTCCACCCGGTGACGGCCAACATCATGCGCCAGCGCGTCAACGCGAGCTGCCTCGACGACGCGGCCCTGGGCGGCGGCGAGTTCGTGCAGTACCGCGTGCGCTTCAACCCGCTGCTCACGACCGGCGCCAAGAGCGCCACGCTCGAGTTCACGCACGACGCGACCAACGCCACCCAGCCGTTCCGCGTGCAGCTCTCGGGCACGGCCAACTGAGATCGGCCGCGAGAACGCGCGCGGCGGGCCGCGGCCCTACGCCAGGAACTCGATCGCGCCTTCGGGCAAGAGGTAGACGATCAGCATCGCGCCGCCGGCGACCGTGGGCACGTGCTTCGACTCGGGCGGGAACACGACCCAGCCCGGCGCGTGGCCGTCGAAGGTCGGCTGACCCTCGAGCTCGACGCACCAGTTCACCTCGCCGTTCGGGTGGCGGTGCAGCGGACCGGGGCCGGTCATGTGCACGACGTCGATCGAGAAGCCGAGCGTCGTCTCGCCGGCCTTGGCGACGCGCCCGAACTTGACCGGCAGCGCGCCGCGGTTGGCGATCTGGCCGGACTCGAGCAGCGCCTTCAGGGCCGCGTTCAGCGCGACCGCGCCCGGCCCGGCCGGATCGAAGCGCCGCACGAGCTCGGCGCGCGCGGCGGCGGGAGAAGAGAGGTCCAGGCCCTGGGCGGCCTCGAGGAGCGGCTTGAAGGTCTCGATCATTGCCGGGCCAGGGTACCCGACGGAGGAGCGATCTCGCAGGCTACTTGTCGCTGCCGTAGCCGTTGGCCTGCCCGAGCTCCGCGCGCACCTCGTCCTCGAGGCGCTGGATGCGACCGCGCAGTTCGTCGTCACGCAGGTCGCCGTCGCGCCGCTTCATCTCGTCGTCCCCGGCGCTTCCGGCGCGCAGCGTCCCGAGGCGGAACTCGAGATCCTCGCTCGAGGCGGCCGCGTCGGTCTCGAGCTGGCGCATGCGCTCGCCGCGCGCCAGCTCGAAGCGCGCCAGCGCGAGCTCGTCGAGCAGCCCCTGCACCCTCGGCGGCGCATCCTTCGCGCGCGCGTCGAGCAGCGGGTTGGCCTTGGCGAGCAGCGCGACGAACTCGCCGAAGTCCGGGTCGCCGAGCGTGTCCGCGAGGCGGCGCGACTCCTGCACCAGCGTCGCGAGCGAGTCGCCGCGCGCGTGCACGCTGCCGCGCAGGACCTCGGCGAACTGGGCCACGAGCACGGCGCGCTGGTAGCCGCTGCTCGCGCCGTGGAAGCCGGGCCGGGCCTCGACCGAGCCGATCGTGCGCTCGAGCTCGAGCGCCTGCTCGGCCTCCTTGCGCGCCGCGGTGCCCTCCTTGCCATGGTCGATCGCGAAGGGCGGCTTGTAGCGCAGGCGCACGGTCGCGAGCGCGCCGCTGCGCCCGGGCTGGCGCACGAGCTCGTACAGCGCGCTGACCTGGTGGCCGGCGTTGACCTCGCCCGCGTCGATCGCGTCGTCGCGGAACATGCGGTTCTCGAGCGCGCGGTTCTCGTAGCCGAGCAGGCGCCAGCTCTCGACCTGGGCCGGATCGAACTCGACCTGCAGCTTGACGTCGCGCGCCACCGGCTGGAGCGCGCTGGCGAGACCGTCGACGAACACGCGCTTCGCCTCGGCGTCCGAGTCGACGTAGTGGCACACGCCGTCGCCTTGGTCGGCGAGCTGCTCGAGGAAGGCGTCGTTGTGGTTGCCCATGCCGACGCCGACGGTGTTGAGGTAGATCCCCTGGGCGCGCGCGTCCTTGACGAGCGCCAGCAGGCCGGTGGAGCTGGTCTCGCCGATGTTGCCGACGCCGTCCGAGCACAGGATCACGCGGTTGACCGCGCGGCGCTGCAGGTTCTGGCTGGCGAGCTCGAAGCCGAGCCGCAGGCCGGCCTCGACGTTCGTGCCACCCTCGATGCCGAGCGCCTGGATCGCGCTCTCGAGCTCGCCGCGGCGCGAGGCCGGGAGCGGCGGCGTGACCACGGCCGCGGTGTTGCTGAACTTCACGACCGCGACCGAGTCGCCGGCGTAGAGCTGGCGCAGGAGCAGGCCGAGCGAGCGCTTGACGAGCCCGAGGCGGTTCTCCTCGTTCATCGAGCCCGAGTTGTCGATCACGAAGGTCAGCGCGAGCGGCTGGCGCTCGAAGTCGGCCACGTCCTTGGCGCGCACCGTCACGCGCAAGAGCTCGGCGCGCGTGTCGGTCGCGAACAGGCTCGGCGCGAGCTCGAGCCCGATCGCGAAGGGCTTGCCGTCGCTGGGCGGCGCCTGGTCGGCCTTGAAGTAGTTGACGAACTCCTCGGTGCGCACGGCCTCGCGCGGCGGCAGCTGGCCGCGGTTCAGGTACGAGCGCGCCAGCGCGTAGCTGGCCGTGTCCACGTCCAGCGCGAAGGTCGAGGTGGGCTCCTCGCGCGCCAGCACGAAGGGCGCGTCACCCCAGTAGCGGAAGAACATGTCGCGCGGCGACTCGTCGGGCTGGGGGCGCGTGGACTCCAGTAGACGCCCTACCTCCACCGCGACCTGCTCGCGAGTCAGGGGCTCGCGCCGGACTCTCTGCTCTCCGTCGAGCTCTTCGTGGCCCTCGTAGAACCCGAGTTGCTGCGCCTTGTCGTCGCTGGCTCCCTCGCCGGCGTAGCCGAGACTGCGCAGACCCCCTCGGCCCGCAGGAGTCGTGTTCCCCGGCCCCTTGTACTTGCCCTCGCCCTTGGCTCCGTGCCCGAGGAAGAAGCCCGCCGTTCCAGTATTGAGCCCCGGGCTCGACGGGCCAGCGCCGCTCAGGTTCTTCTTGACCCCGAACCTTCCGCCCGCCCCACCTCCGATCACGACCGCGGCGGGTTCGGCCGGCGGCGCGGGCGCGGCCCGAGCGACCGACAGCGCGGCGGCCGGGAGCTCGGCTTCGGATTGCAGGATGGGCTGTGGCTGCATCCGGGCCGCGGGGGCAACGGCTCTCGAGGACTCCCGCGCGACTCCCGCCCCGTCCGCCGAGTACCCCAAGTTGGAGAGTTGCTCCTGCAACTCGTCGGAGAGCGCCGACACGGCCCTCGGACTCGACTCCGCGGCCGCGCCGCCGGTGTAGCCGAGTCCCTTCAGCGCATCGAGCTCGCTGGGCGCGTCCGCGCGCCTTTCGCCTGCCTGCCGATCCGCGTCCTTCGAACTCGGGGCCGCGGCTTCCTCCAGCCGCGCGACCACCTTCTCCGCGGCGCCGCGCGGCCGCCCGCCGTCACGTGCGAGGAAACGCACGACGAGCGCGCCGCCGAAGAGCAGCACGCCCGCCGCGGCCAGCGTCAGGAGGCTGCGCCCGCCCAGGAAGCGGAAGCGCGAGCGCCGGGCCGAGGCCAGCACATCGCGGCGCACCGCCAGCGACAGGCCTTCGTCCGGGATGGCGCGCTTCACCAGGCCGATCGTGGCCTCGAGCGCGGCGCGCTCGGCCCGCAGCTCGCTCGACTGCATCAGCTCGCGCTCGAAGGCCGCGCGCTCCTCGCCGCGCAGCTCGCCGAAGACGTAGGCGCACAGGCGCTCGTAGCGAACTTGGCCGAGCTCGGGCTCGCGGCCGCCATCGACGTTCCGATCCGTGTTCTCGTTCTCGTTCTTCATGACACACCTCCCTGGAGGCTCCGCACTTCGGGGATCGCCGGCTGGGCACCCATCTCGAACCCGCTCGCGAGCGGCGCCAGCTCCGCCGCGAGCGCCTTCATGCCGATGCTGATCAGCCAGCCCACCGTGCCGACCTTGCGGCCGGTGATGGCCGCGATCTCGGCGTAGCTCTTCTCGTCGAACAGGCGTAGCACGAGCACCTCGCGCTGTTCCTCGGGCAGGCGCAGGAGTCCGCGCTCGACCGCCGCCTTGGTGTCGGCCGCGTCGATCGATTCCGTGCCGCCCGAGGTTGCCTCGCCCGCGGCGGCCTCCTGCTCGCGTCGCCGACGTCGCTTCTCGCTGCGTTTCGCATCCATACAGAGGTTCCTCAGGACTTGGTGCAGCCAGGAGGCGAGGACGGCCGACTCCGCGCGCGCATCGCCCTGCACGTCCGCGCTCAGGGTCGGTGGGCGCTGGGCGAAGCGCAGGAAACACTCCTGCACCACGTCCTCGCCCGCTCGCCAGTCGCCCAGCAGCGCGCGCGCGTGGCGCAGGAGCGCGCGCTCGTGACGCGCGACGAGCGCCTCGAAGGCACTCGCATCGCCCCGGCCGGAGTCGTTCCCGATCCATGCCGCGAGCAGCTGACCGTCAGAAAGCTCGTCCATTGCCACTTGGCTTGCGCCTCTTGGCTGCACGTCCTCGAACGCCGTGTCCTAGCGGGCTCTTGGGGATGGTTACGGGAAAGGCGCCGGCGGGGCGAGAAACCCCTTCCACGGCGCGCGGCGCGCGCGACAGTAGGATCTCGGAGCCATGAAGTCCGCCGCGACGTCCGCCAAGACCGTGAAGTTCGACCCCAACGCCGCCGCCGCGCCCGAGAGCGGCCTCTTCGGCCTGCCCGACGACCCGCAGGGCGCGCGCGTCCACGTCCTCGGCGTGCCCTTCGACGCCACGACCTCGTTCCGCAAGGGCACCGCCCGGGGCCCGGAGGCGATCCGCGCCGCCAGCCGCCAGGTCGACCTCTTCGACCACTGGAACGGCCGGCCCTACCAGGCCGGGATCTGGATGGCGCCCCCGGAGGCGCGCGTCGTGGCCTGGAACGACGAGGCCTCGCGCGCCGCCGAGCCGGTGATCGCGGCCGGTGGCGTGGGGAACGACCCCAAGCTGCGCCAGGCCGTCGCGCGCGTGGACGCCATCGGGTTGGAGCTCAACCGCTGGGTCGAGGAGCGCACGAACGCGAGCCTCGACCAAGGCAAGCTGTGCGCGCTCGTGGGCGGCGACCACGCCACGCCCTTCGGCGCGATCCAGGCCCACGCCACGCGCTTCCCCGGCCTCGGCATCCTGCACGTCGACGCCCACGCCGACCTGCGCCCGGCCTACGAGGGCTTCACCTGGTCGCACGCCTCGATCCTGCGCAACGTGGCCGAGCGCATCGCCGGCGTCGCGCGCATCGTGCAGATCGGCGTGCGCGACTTCAGCGAGGAGGAGCGCGACTTCATCGCCGCCTCGGACGGCCGCATCCAGACGCTCTTCGACCTCGACTGGGCCGACGCCAAGCACTCCGGCCAGAACCTGAAGGCGCTGGTGCGGCGCACGCTCGCGGCCCTGCCCGAAACGGTCTACGTCACCTTCGACGTGGACGGGCTCGAGCCCGCCCTGTGCCCGAACACCGGCACGCCGGTGCCGGGTGGCCTCAACTGGAACGAGGCCATGCTGCTCCTGGACGAGCTCGTGCGCTCGGGCCGCCGCCTGGTCGGCTTCGACCTGAACGAGGTGGCCCCGGCCGCGGGCAGCGAGAACGGCGCGGGCTGGGACGAGAACGTCGGCGCGCGCTTGCTCTATCGCATGATCGGGTTCGCTCTACGCAGCCAGGGCTGACGGCCGGGTCGTCCCAGGGCCTCATGGCGGCACGACTTTCCGCCAGCCCAACAGGCCGAACAGGCCCATATCCTACCAGCAATCAAACTCCCTTAGTTCGGCTGGCATGATGAGGCTAATGTCGAAATCTCGGCCCGTGGGGGGAGCCAGACTTCGCAGCAGACGCTCCAGGGAGGCCCATCCCAAGGCATCAAGGCCGCTGTACTCTCCATACTCGGTTTTCCTACAGGTAAGACTAAGATCGCCCCATAACACACGGATTTCAAGAAACGCCTCAGCAGGATCACTTACTTCAGACGCGTGGCCGGCAACCACATCGGCAATATGACGATCGAAGCCGTCGCCATAGAAGCCACTAACGCTCCAAGGAGCTCCACCCTTTTCCTCATCAGACGAGACAACTACGACACTAGGAGAACGCACAATAGAGACAATTGTACGTGGAGTCGATGGCCTGGGCGCATTGTACGTCATCACGACACAATCGGCGCTGTGGCTGCCATTGTATGCCGTGACCCGAGCGGTTTCTTCAATCTTGTTCCGACATGCCCATGTGTATCCCAATAGAGTTCCAAACGCAACTGCCAGGAGTATCCCCGAGATCCAAAGGCACCTTGAACGCCTTGAACCTATTGATCGCACGGCGCGGCACCACCTGGGCCCAGTGCGGCCAAGCCTCGCAACGTATCGTGCGAAAGACCTGGATGCACCAGGTCCCACACTCGAATGCAGTTTTGCCTCCTTTGCTCCTCAAGCCTTGCAGAGCACTCCTCCTGTTGGTCTGGAGGAGCGTTTTGGCAGTCTATGTTAGCCAAGCAGTCTCCAGTCGCTTGAGAAGCTCCTAATTCACTGTTCGCCGTAAGGCCAACAGATGGCTCATGACTTGAGTTTCTACATTGAGGAAAGTCATTGTCCATATGATGTTGCTCGTGCACACGAACACACTCGTATAGCTCTCCATCGAAGTAGTCTCCAGGTTTTGGCTTAAAAAATATGCAGATGCGTGGAATGCCGTCGCAGCAAATGACAGCGGCGAAAGAAAAGAGAGAGCCTAGGCCAGCGCGCTCTGCTCTCTCGCAACAGTCCGGCTCTCTCGGGGGGTCCCCCCTGCCTCCGGGGACCGGCGAACTTACTAGACCTAGGGGATCAACCCAAATCAGGGGGTTACTTGATGTATAGGCATACAGGTTTGGCCTTGAGGCCTCTTCTCGGGGATCCCTACGTACCCAGCTCCCCCGTCCCGCACTCTGCACGCGGTTTCTTGCGACGTAGTGTGAAACTGAAGACAACACTTCAAATCCCGACATACCCTTTCGGGAGCCAAAGGCTTCATCACTAAGGCGCATCCACCCGAGAAGATTTCCGTTCAGCGGTCCGGTCTGCGCCAACGTCTTATCTGAGCCATCAACATCTCCGTCGAGATCTACATCACCGCGCACGTCGTACGCCGGCGCATCGATCCACGTCTGAATCTGCGTCGCATCCGCTGCGTCGTTGTCTCCGTCCGAGTTCGTGTCCCCACCCGGCAGTCCGAACGGAATGCCGTAGGGCGAGTACTTCGCCCACTCGACCGCGTACCGCTGGTGGTGAACCAGCGCCGAGACATCCCCGCGCCAGTTCGGGCAGTAGAAGTAGCGCTCCTCGAGCGTCCCGTCGGAAGCCGCCAGCCACTCAGAGGTGTTGTCCCGTTCTCGGCAGACCACGTCATTGATGTACGAGGACCTGCCGTACCCGTCAAGCCCCGCCATGGCATTCACGAACTGCTCCTTCGGGGACGTGTCACCCGCACGGTACCGCGCTACCTCCCGCCACCCCTCGTCGTAGGCCGGGTAGAAGGTCACGTCCGACCCGTCCGCGTCCCCGTCGGCGTCGGTGTCTTCGAGGACCGCAATCATGTGGCCGAGCCCGTTGTACCGGTACTCGGCCAGCACCGTGCTCGACTGGCTCCTCACCTTCCGGAGCCGGTTGAACGCGTCGTACACGTACTCGTAGTCTTCCCCGTCGTCGGTCAGGTTGCCGGCGGCGTCGTAGGCGAGCGTGTAGTTGACCGAGGCGTTCGAGTCCGTGTCACGGGTCAAGAGCTCGTTCACCGCATTGTTGGTGCGCGTATCGTCATACTCGTCAGTCTCGTTCCAGTTGTCGTCGCCATCCAAATCGAGCTTCGAGCGACTCCAGTTGCCAACGTGATCGAGCGTAGTCCACGTCTGGTGGCGCGTGCGCGACGCGATACTCCCGCTCGAGCGCGTGCCCTCCTCGGCGTCGATGAGCCGATCGAGGTCGTCCATCGTGTACTTCACGTCGAACCCGACGTGCACGTTGTCCTCGACCCAGGTGATGTTCGAGTTCCGGTCGTAGGAGATGTCGACGTCGTAGAAGTTGATGTCCGGGTTCGGGGTCGTGGAGGCCCAGACGTTCTTCACAATGCGGTTGAAGCGATCGAGGTACCCGTCGTAGTCGAGAGAGACCGGGTCAAACGTCTTCGAGGCAACGTTCGGCTGGGGGTAGGTCGTGCGGACGACGTGGGCCGCCCCGAGGTAGGCGTAATCCACGACGGCCACTCCCCCGGTGGACAGGCGGGAAACTCGACTGCACGAGTTGTCCTTGTTCACGGTGTAGAGGAGATCGACCGCCTTTCCGCCGGGTAACGTCATCTGCGAGCGTCGCACGGTGTTCCGCCCCGTCGTCGCCTTGGCGTAGGTGTAGGCCATCTCGTAGTAGCCGCTGCCGCCGACCGCGCTGTCCTTGTCCTGCTTGTAGCTCGTGACCCCGCCCCAGCCGTCATAGGTGTAGGAGACCTCGTCGGTGACGCTCCCAGAGCTCGAGGCGTCGTACTGGGTCACCAGGCTCGCGCGTCCGAGGCTGTCGTAGGTGCGCGACTGGCGCCGCACGGCGCCATCGAAGCCGCTGGCCAGCGTGGTGACCCGGCGATGGATTTCTCGGCCAGCATCGTCGAACTCCAGCTCGAACACGTTGCCGGCCTGGTCCTTTCGATAGACCTCCTGGCCCTGCGCGTTGTAGGCATGGCTGACGACGTCCGAGCTGTCGGAGTCGATGTTGGCCGAAGTGGTGCCAGTGTTCGTCGTGTCCGGATACTTCACCCCTCGGATCAGGTGCCCGGAGGCGACCTTCGAGGCCGCCGGGGTGCCCTTGGTCGTGCCGTGGATGTAGACCGTCTCTTGATCGGCCTCGCCCGAGGGCATGTCGGCCACGATCTTCGTGCGCAGGCCGTCCACGTACTCGTAGCGCACGGTCTGGTTGTCGTCGGGGTTGGCGGGGTTGCCGCTGTTGACACCAGAGCTGTAGTTCTTGATCTCCTTCGTCGTGCGGCCCGCATCGTCGCGCTCGGTGCGAGCCACGAGGGCCCGCGGATCGGTCACGGTCAAGACGTCGCCGTCAGTGCCGTAGGAGTAGCTGGTGACCAGCGCCGTGTCCGAGCGACTCGGCACCGAGAGTCCGTCGCGGTCGAAGTTGGCCCCGGCGTAGTCCCCGTATTGCACGGTGTCCGTCACGCGCCCGAAGCGGTCGAACCAGGAGCAGGTGATCTGCGCGCGGCCCTCGAGGTTCCCAGCCGTGAGCAGCAGCGCATCGGCATCAGCGTTCGTATCGAGGGCGCCCGTGGTGCTCCCCCCGCCCCAATCGCCGTGGGTGCGATCGATGCTAACCGACATCAAGGCGTCGTCCGAGGTGCCCGACTCGTACACCGTTTGGTGCTCCTCCAGGACGTAGTCCCCGCTGACGTCGTCCACGTCCGCGTAGGCCGCGTCGTTGTCCTCGCACAGGACGAAGCGGTGCGTCGTGCGCCCGATGCGATCGTAGGCGGTCTTCGAGAGCTGGGGTCCGTCCTCCTTGAGGACTCGCCCTTCCGCGTCCCGCCACCACAGATGCTCCAAGGTATCGTCGTCCGAGCCGTCGGCCGCGTCGATCTTGTGCCGCACGGACTTCCACATCTGGCCGACCTCGTCGAAGGCGGACTCGCTCAAGGCGAGCCGGTTCGCCGTCTCCGTGATCGGGTCGTCAGTGCCGACCACGATGCTCGCCGTCGAGCTGAAGAGTCCGGTCGCGTTGGCGCGGCCCTCGTTGTCGTACTTCGTGAACTGGTGCGGGGCGGTCGGGTTCGTCTGCAGGAGCACCCGGCCCTGCGCGTCGTGCGCGTAGGTCGTCACTCGCTGACCCGTGGTCGAGTCCTCGACGTAGAGCGTGCGCTTCGTGAGGTGGCCGTTCCCGTCGTCGGCGTTGCCGTCGTACTCCAGGGCCTCGGTCTTGACCATGTTGTCGGTGCCCGAAGCCTCGCCGCCGGCGAAGCTGTGGTCGTTGGTACCCGTCCAGCGCGAAGCCACTCGTCCGATCGCGTCATGGACGGTGCGCGTGATCGTGCCGTGGGGCTGCTTCACCCGCACCCGGCGGCCGCTGTCGTCGTAGCCGAAGAAAGTGCCGTCGTAGTTCGTCCCGTCCGAGCCCGCGCCCGAGGCCGGAATGTCGAAGTAGAGCCGCGACTCTTCCATCGTCTCGCCCGACTCGTTGTAGAGGTTCGTCGTCAGGCGCACGAGGTCCCCGAGATCCATGGCCGTGATCGGGTCGCTCAGAGACTCGTCCACGTGCCCCGTCAACGCGGTCGTGGACTCGTTGTTCGTGAGGCCGACCGTCGCGTCCACCTCGACCTCGCCGGCGTGGTTTTGGACCTGGTAGCTCACCGGCCCGTGGAATTTTGGCGTCGCCTCGTAGTCGGCGTAGGAGAGCGACACGATCCGGCCGTCAGCGAGCTTCGAGTAGTAGTGCTTGGTCTTCTGCCCGTCCGGCGCAGTCGTGAGATCAGGCCGGCCCTGCGCGTCGTAGGTGTAGGTCGTGACGCGGTGAAAGGGCGTGCCCGTGCTCGAGAGACCGCCCGGCTCGTCCGAGAGGATGCTCGTGTCCGCATCCTCGATCGAGGTCGTGACCTGGCCGTTCGTGTAGGCGCGGTACGAGAGGATCCCATCGCGCGCCTTCGTGTACGAGGGCCGGCCGTCGACGGTGTAGTACTGCGTCGCCGAGAGCGCCGAGTTCGAGCCGTTGTTGCCCGTCGTGATCGCCGGCTGCGTCACCTGATCCGAGACGACCGACACCTCGTCCGTGCCGTCGAAGGTGACCGTGCGCGTGCTCTTGTAGGTACTCGACGTGGAGGTCGCGTACTGCGGGTAGCGCGTCGTGTCGTCGATCACCGGGCGGGTCACATCCACGGCGCCCGGGTTGCCACTCGCGATGATCTCCAGGTCGCCTGGGCGTAGGCCACCTCCGAGTCGAAATAGAGCGTACCGCTCGTCCCCTCCCTGTACTTCTTCGCCGTGACGAAGTGCGTCATGGCGCCCGAGCCGCTGCGCGTGAACTCCCAGATCAGCCCCACGCTCGAGCTCGCCGTGATTGCGCCCGTCGAGTGTGTGTACCCCGTGCAGTTCGCCGGGGTCCCTATCTTCGACACGCTTCCGTAGGCGTCCCGCTCGACCCGGGTGACCCAGCGCGACGGCGCCGGCCCAGTGTTGTCCGGATCGGCATCCGTGATCACCTGCGAGAGCGGCTGGCCGATCTCGTCCCAGTACTGCGTCATGTAGCTCGTGTCCGGGCGCTGCACGACCGTGCGTGTCTTCCACGCCGAGTCGTAGGTGTTCGCCGTGTCAGAAAAGCTGCCGTTCGTCTCGTACTCGATCTCGTAGGTGCCGTTGCTTCCGCCCGAGCAGCCGCATTCCCCGTTGAACCACGCCTCGCGGATCCGGTGCGAGGAGTCGTACTCGAAGTAGGCGCTGGCGTAGGGCCGCAGGTTCACCTCGCTCGCCGTCAGGTGATCGTCGTCGAAGGTCGCGTCCGACCAGTCGAACTTGCGCACGCCCTCGAAGTCGACGACGTATTGCAGCGCATGCGGATAGCCGGGGTTCGTGGTCGCGTCGTAGCTGCCTTCCCAATATCGGAAGTAGCGCTTCTGCGTTAGGCTGACGCCCGAATCGGTGAGCGGCGTCGTCAGGGTGACCTGCTTCAGGTCGCCGATGTCCCCGTAGGACTCGTTCGTGTAGAAGCTGTAGTCGACCGTCATCACGGTCGCGACGCCGCTCGGGCTGGCCCAGGTGCCGCCGGTCTTCGTCTCGGCCTTGACCTGCGTCAGGCGCACGACGCTGTCGAGGGTCGAGTAGGTGTAGGTGAACCTGCGGTCGGCGGAATCGTAGGCTTTGAGGATGCGCCCGCCCGCGTCGTAGCCGTTCGTGATGGCCGTCGATGCGGTGGAGGGATCGCCGACGTAGGCCACGTTCCCGGCCGGGTCGGCGATCTTCCAGAGCTGGCCCTTGGCCACCCCAGAGTCGTTGTCGAAGGCGAAGAAGGTGAGCTCGTCTCCGTTCTGGTCGGTGAAGACGTAGGTGTCCGGGCCGCTTCCCGTATCCGGGACGGACTCGAACACTCCGGCGGCTCCGTTCACCCCGCGAAACGTCGGCCCGGTAGAATCGACGCGCTTGTACTCGGCGAAGCGGTCTGCCCCATATATGAGGAAGACCATGTCCTTCGAGTTTGTTGCATCGTCATAGAAGCGGATTTCGGGTTGGCTGGACTGGGCCCAGTTCCTTCCCATCGGGCCGTCCGAATCGCGGTGCGAGCCCGAGTTCTCCTGGCGGGCGTTGTAGCCCCGCCCGATCGTCCACGGCACAGACGCCGGAAGGGCGATGTCCACGTCCTCGAGCTCGAAGGCCCCGGTGGCGAGGTTGATCCCTCCGACCGTCGGCGCGCCCCAGGCGTCCTCGAAGGGGTTGGCCGCAACCACCACGTGCTGCGGCGGCGCGGCGCGCAGGCGCCCATCCAGTTGCACGCCGCGCTGAAAAAGGATCGGCAGGATGTCCTGCACCGCCGTCGCCGTGGTCAGCTTCATCGAGACCAAGGAATCCGAGCTCTCGTAGCGGATCGGCGGTGATGCCTGCACCGCTCTCGCGCGACGCGCGGGCAACACGAACGGGGTCAGAGCGCCGACGATGACCGCGATGCCCACGAAGGGTCGAACGAGATGCTGCATAGATCTCTCCCTCGGTTCCGTTGGAACCTCGGCGCGCAACGCCTGCCGCAGCGAGCCGAGTTGGGACGGTACGCAGCTGCGAGCTGAGGGGCAACGGTCCAGTCCTGTCAGGGAGCTGCTTTTCATCATGAATTCCGTCACAACTCCAGGCAGGCCAGCACAGAGTGGTCGAAAAACAAAAAGGGTCGAACGCTCCAATAAATCTTTGGTTGCTCTCCATGATCACTCTCCAAATCGGTCCAAATAAATGCATGCTCGACGTACCCATTGGACCTTGTCGCGCCTATTATCGCGCGAGTCCGGCGCCCGCTTGACCGGCCGCCATTTCCAAGGGAGAGTCCTATGCGCGCATTCGCGGCCGTTTTCTCGCTGGTTCTCGTGTCTGCCGGTGCCCTGGCCTTCGGCTTCGCAGGAGGCGGCGGAGCGGATCCGCTCGAGCCGCCGCCGCCGGTGAGCACCGAGTTCGCAGGCGTCCTGCTGCGCGTTGGACTCGGCGCCGACACGCTGGCCGCGGCCGGCATCTCGGGCGAGCAGGTCACGGCCCTCGTCGCCGCGGTGCACCAGGGCTACAGCGCGGAGACGCTCGCCAGCCGAGACCAGGCGTTCATCGCGGCCAAGCAGACGCACGATCGCCTGCGTCGCACCGTCACGAGCGGGAAGGGCTCACCGCAGGATGTGGCCGCGCTGCGAACCGCCGAGACCACGCTTGCGAGCGCAACCGCTCAGCGCGAGAGCTACCTCACCGGCTTGCGCACGGCCGGGCTCGCCACCGTCTCCCAGGGCCAGCGCACGCTCGTGACGCGCATCCAGGCGAACGGCTCCTGGCGCTTCCCGACCCCGTACCTGGTGAAGGACCGCACCGAGGCCCAGTGGGTCGAGCTCCGAGACCTGCTCGCCGCGAGGGAGATCCACGCGCGGGAGGCAACCATCCCGTTCCCCGCGGAAGCCCAGAGCCGGCTCGCGGCGATCGACGCCGAGAGCGAGATCGCGACCGCCAAGGTCAGCCTCGATGGGGGCATGGCCGCCGTCCAGACCGCCTGGAACTCGGCCGCGCAGTAGCCAGGCCACACCGTGCAGGAGCCGCGTCCCCGCGAGGATCGGCCCCAGGTGGGGAGGACGCTTCGTTGGGCGTTGACCGCGCTCCTCCTCACCGCCCACTCCACGCGCGCACAGGAAGATCCGCCGCGCTGGTACCTGACCGGGGAGGAGGTCGAGCTGGTGGAGGTGCTCGACGCCTGCGCCGCGGGCCTCGGGCTCTCGCTCGACTACGACCGCTCCCAGGTCCAGGGCAAGGTCACCATCCGCTCCGAGGGCGGCTACACGAACGAGGGCATGTGGGCGCTCGTGAACCGCTTGCTCTCCTCGAAGAAGCTCGCCTCGGTGCAGGCCCCGGGCGAGAACGCCCTCGGGATCGTGTCGCTCAGCGAGGCAGCGAAGGTGGCGCGCATCGAGCCGGACGTGCGTGTAGCCCGCGCGGGCTTCGTGAAGGTGCTGCAGACGCTGCACTACGCCGACCCACAGATGGCGGCGGACCCGCTCAGGGCAATCGTCGCGGGCGAGGGCAGCCTGATCCAGCCGATCCAGGATGCGCACCAGATCCTGATCGCGGGCGCCAAGCCGCAGGTGATCGAGGCGCTCGACCTCCTGCGGCTCATCGATTCCCCCACGCCGCCCGTGGTCGAGGCGTTTCGCATTCGGAACTCCACCCCCACCGCCGTCACGGCGCTTCTCGAGCGGGTCACGAAGGCGATCGAGCAGGTCGGACGGTACAAGCCCGAGGGCGTGGCCCTCGCCGAGCCCGCCTCGGGCACGATCCTGGTGGTCGCGCCGGAGCCCGAGCTCCTCTGGTGGAAGGAGCAGATCGAGCGCTTCGACGAGGCGCAGCCGGCGGTCACCCGGAACTACATCCCGCGGCGCTTCTCGATGCCGGAGACGGCGAAGCTGATCCAGGACGTCGTGCGTGGCCCTGAGGGGGGCACCGCGGGCTGGCGCCTGGTCGAGGACGAACTCACCGGGACGCTCGTGATCACCGGGACGCCTGCCCAGCACGAGGAGGTGGAGCGGCTCCTCACACGGATCGAGTCCTCCGAGGCCGACGCGCGCATCGCTCTACGGGCCTATTCCATCCGGCACCGGGACGTGGACGAGTTCCTCGGGCTCCTGGAGAGCCTGCTCCAGGGGACTCCGCTGCCGGAGGTGGGCAATGGGAAGAGCGCGGCAGGGCCGACCCCTGCGCGGGATGCCCTGCCCGCGCCTCCCTCCCTGATCGGCGGCCGGCCGGTGCCGGAGGCGAGTGACCTCTCCCTTTCCAAGGACTCCGGCACGAACCGAATCCTCGCCATCGGGCTGCCGCGGCTCCTGGACGAGCTCGGCAGGTTGATCGTGGAGCTCGACGTCCAGCACCCCCAGGTCCTGGTCGAGACGCTGATCGTCACGCTCTCGGACTCCGAAACGCGTGACCTCGCGGTCGAGCTGCAGAAGATCGGCGAGAGCGACGGGACGCTCTGGCGCCTGGCGTCGCTCTTCGGCTCGGGCGTGCCCGATGCCGCGGACGTGGTGCTGCCGCAAGCGGGTGGAATCGGGGGCGAGGGCGTGATCCTGGACCCTGGGAGCTTCTCCGGACTCCTGCGCGCGCTCGAGACCGTCAACCACGGCCGCACCCTCACCATCCCCAAGGTCCTGGTGAACAACAACCAGACCGCGCACCTCGACTCCCTGCTCCAGCAGCCCTTCGCGACCTCGAACACCTCGACCAACCTCGCCACCATCAGCTTCGGCGGCACGCTCGATGCCGGGACCAGCGTCCAGGTCACGCCGCAGATCACCGACGGGGACCAGCTCCTGATCGAGTACCAGGTCTCGCTCTCGACCTTCGTCGGGGACTCCTCCGACCCGACCCTGCCGCCGCCGCGCCAGGAGACGAAGCTCGCGAGCCAGGCGACCGTGCCGGATGGCTACACAGTGGTCGTCGGGGGCCTCGAGGTCGAGGCGGAGACGGAGGCCGAGTCGCGGGTGCCGTGGCTCGGCTCGATTCCGCTGCTTGGGAACCTCTTCAAGAGCCAGTCGAAGACCAGCACGAGGAGCAGGTTCTTCGTGTTCCTGCGGTGCAGCGTGCTCCGGAGCGCCTCGTTCGAGGAGTTGCGCTACATGAGCCGGCCGGCGTTGGCTGCGGCGGGCGTGGATGACGGGCTTCCGGTCGTCGAGCCGAGGGTGATCCGGTGAGGGCCTGGGTGATCGCTCTGGCGCTGGTGGGATGCCGTGCGGCGGACACTGGGCCCTATGCACCAGAGAACGAGGCCAGGCGCGACCCTGTCCGCGCCCAGGAGCTCTCCTCGCGCGCCGCGGACCTGATCGGGGAGGACCCGGATCAGGCCGAGGCATTGCTGCGCCAGGCCCTGGGCGCGGACCTCTTCTTCGGGCCCGCGCACAACAACCTCGGCGTCGTCTACCTGAAGCAGGGGAAGCTCTACGAGGCGGCGGGGGAATTCGAGTGGGCGCGAAAGCTGATGCCTGGGCATCCGGATCCGCGCATGAACCTCGCGCTCACGCTGGAGCAGGCCGGGAAGACGGACGAAGCCATCGCGACGTATCGGACCGCGCTCGAGGTCTGGCCCGGTCACATCGCGAGCCTCCAGGCCCTCGCGAAGTTGCACGTCGTCGGGCGGCGAGCCGATCCGGAACTCGCCGAGTGGCTGAGCGAGATCGCGCTGCGCGGGGAAACGAAGGCGTGGCGGGATTGGGCCCGCGAAACCGAGCCATAGCCCGGCGCCAGCCCGGGCGCGGGCCTCGGCTACAATCCCCGCGATGCGTCCGTGGATCGCGATCGTCGGTGAGCTGGCCCTGGCCGAGCGGCCCGAGGTGCGGCTGTCGCTGCGCTACGCGGCGGCGGTCGAGCGCGCGGGTGGGCAGCCCTTCGTCGTGCCCTACACCTCGGTCGAGGCTTGCGCGGGACTCTGCGAGCGCGCCGACGGGCTCGTGTTCTCGGGCGGCGACGACTTCGACACGGCGCGCCTCGGACTCGGGCCCACGCACCCGGCCGCCAAGCCGGTCCCGAGCCAGAAGCAGGACTTCGACCTCGCGCTGGCCCGCCTGGCGCTGGAGCGCGGGTTGCCCACGCTCGGGATCTGCTACGGGATGCAGCTCCTCGCGCTCGCGGGCGGCGGCAGGCTGCACCAGCACTTGCCGGACGACCGCCCCGGCTGCCAGGCGCACTCCGGCGGCGTGCGCCACGCGGTCACGGCCCTGGCGGGAACGAAACTGCGCGCGACTCTCGGGGTAGCCACGCTCGACGTGGTCTCGCGCCATCATCAGGCCGTCGCCGGGGTCGGCCCGGGCTGGAGCGTGGCGGGCGTCGATGGCGAGGAGCTGATCGAGGCCATCGAGCACGACGCGCATCCGTTCGCGCTCGGGGTGCAGTGGCATCCCGAGCTCTCGAGCGAGCCCGCCCACGCGCGCCTGTTCGCGGCGCTCGTCGCGGCGGCCCGCGCCCACGCCGGCGCGCGCCTGGCCAGCGGAGCGCGGGCGTGAAGTTCAAGCTGCCCAACGCGCCGACCTCGGGCGGCCTGGCCACGGGCGAGAAGCGCCGCCTCGGCTTCCTGATCGGCGGCTTCGTGGTCGTCACGGGGATCCTGCTCTCGGCCCTCTTCAAGGCGCGCGAGCCGGGCCAGCGCGAGGCGCCGCGGGCGGTGGTGGACGAGAGCGTGGTGCAGGAGCCGCTGCTGGCGGTGCCCGAGCTCGACCTCGCCCGGCTCGCCGCGCTCGTGCACGACGCCGATCCGGCCGACCAGGTGGTGCTCGAGAGCGAGGCGGCCGACCTCGTGCTGGCGGCGGCGCGCCGCTACACGCCGCGGCACTACGCCGAGCTCGCGGCCCCGGAGCTGACGGCCGCGGGCATCGCCGCGCTCGCGGCCGAGCCGTCGGCCGCGCGCGGCAAGCCCTTCACGGCGCGCGGCCGCATCGTCGGCCTGCGCGCGCGCGCGGGCGCGGCGCACGAGGACCAGTTCCTCGGACGGCTGGAGCTCGAGGACGGCAGCACGGCCCACTTCCTGGTGCTGTCCGTGCCCGAGCACGCGGCCGAGGTGGGCGGCTTCGTGCGCGTGGACGGCCTGTTCCTGAAGCTCTTCAGCACCGAGGACGAGCTCACCCCGGGCACCTGGCAGCCCGGGCCGCTCCTGGTCGGCGCGCGCGCCGAGCGCTCCTACCCGAGCCTCGGCCAGGTCACGGTGCTCGACCTCGGTGCCTTCGACGAGGTCGAGGACGCCGACCTCACGACCGATCCGCCGCGCATCGTGGCGGACACGCCGGCCGAGCCGTTCTGGCGGCTGATGGCCTACGCGCGCGACCTGCCGGAGGGCGCCATCGATTGGAGCCGGGCGCCGACGCTGGACCAGCGCCTGCTCGACCAGCTGCTCGAGAACCCGTCCGAGTTCCGCGCCCTGCCGGTGACCCTGCCGATCAGCCGCCTGCAGGACGGGCGCGTGCGCCTGGCCGGCGAGAACCCGGCGCGCATGCAGCGCTACATGCAGGGCTGGATCGGCAACAACACCTGGAAGGGCGCGATCCAGTTCCGCTCGCCGGTGCTGCGCCCCGAGCTGGTCGTCACCGACCTGGTCTACGGGCGCGGCTTCTTCCTGCACGACTTCTCCTACGAGTCGTCCGAGCGCGGCCTGCGCGTGGCGCCGGTGTTCGTGCTGCAGACGCTCGAGCACCTGGTGCCCAAGACCAGCACGACGCTGGCGGGGATCGCCTGGTTCGTGGCCGGCCTGGGGGCCTTCCTGGCGGGCCTGTTCGCGATCCTGGCGCGGCGCGACAAGCGCCGCTCGGCCGAGTTCGAGCAGGAACTCGTGCGCCGGCGGCGCGCGCGGCGCAAGGGCGACCCGGGCACGGCCGCGCGGTGAGCGCGAGGCGCATCCAGGTCGCGACGCGCCAGCCGTACGCGGTCGAGGTCGGCGCGGGAGCCCTGTCCGGATTGGCGGAGGCCCTGGCCGGCGGGCCGGCGGCGGTCCTGACGGACGCGAACGTGGAACGCCTGCAGGTCGCGCGCCTGGCGGGCTCGGCCGCGCTGCCGCGCCTGGTGGTCGCGGCCGGCGAGGACTCGAAGTCCTTCGCCACGCTCGAGCGCGTGCTCGACTTCCTGCTGGCGGCCGGACTCGATCGGCGCGCGACCCTGGTGGCCTTCGGGGGCGGCGTGGTCGGCGACCTGGGCGGCCTGGCGGCGGCGCTCTTCATGCGCGGGATCGCGCTGGTGCAGTGCCCGACGACGCTGCTCGCGCAGGTCGATTCGTCGGTCGGCGGCAAGGCCGCCGTCAACCTGCGGGCCGGCAAGAACCTGGCCGGCGCCTTCCACCAGCCGCGCCTGGTGCTGGCCGACACCGAGGTGCTGGCGACTCTCCCGGACGAGGAGCTGCGCTCGGGCGCGGGCGAGGTGGTGAAGAGCGCCCTGCTCGGCGACGGCCAGCTGCTGGCGCTGCTCGAGCGCGAGGCGGACGCGTTCCTGGCGCGCGACGCGGCCCTGCTGGCGGAGGTCGTGGCACGCTGCGTCGAGCTCAAGGCCGGGATCGTGGCGCGCGACGAGGAGGAGCGGCACGAGCGCAAGCTCCTGAACCTCGGGCACACCTTCGCGCACGCGCTCGAGCACGCCGCCGGCTTCGGGCGCATCCCCCACGGCGTGGCGGTCGGGGTCGGGCTCGGGCTCGCGCTGGCCGCCAGCGCGCGGGCCGGCGTGCTGGTCGAGCACGAGCTCGGCGCTCGCGTCGCGCGCCTGCTCACGCGCCTCGGCCTGCCGAGCGACCTCGGCGCCCTGCGCGCGCGCACCGGCCTGCGCCTCGGCCCGGACGAGCTCCTGGCCGGCATGCGCCACGACAAGAAGGGCCGCGCCGCGCGCCCGGCCTTCGTGCTCGTGCGCGGGCTCGGGCAGCTCGTGCCGGATCAGGAACTCGACGAACGCGGGCTGCGCGCGCTCCTGGCCTAGCCCCATTCCGCCCCTCCTCTTCCTCCGCGTTCTCCGTGCCTCCGCGGTTCCTCTCCTGACCGCCGCGACGTGCCCCGGCGTCGCATCGGCGCGGCGTTTTTGCCATGATGACGGGGATCCGCGCCCCCGCCCGACGTCCGAACCCACCCCTCGATGCCCCGCCGGGACGACCTCGAATCCATCCTGATCATCGGCAGCGGTCCGATCATCATCGGCCAGGCCTGCGAGTTCGACTACTCCGGCACGCAGGCCTGCAAGGCGCTGCGCGAGGAGCGCTACAAGGTCATCCTGGTCAACTCGAATCCGGCCACGATCATGACCGATCCGGGCACGGCCGACGTGACCTACATCGAGCCGATCACGCCCGAGGTCGTGGCGCAGATCATCGAGAAGGAGCGCCCGGACGCGCTGCTGCCGACCCTGGGCGGGCAGACCGCGCTGAACACGGCCCTGGCGCTGCACGACATGGGCGTGCTCGAGAAGTTCGGGGTCGAGGTGATCGGCGCGCGCCCGGACGTGATCCGCAAGGCCGAGAACCGCGACCTGTTCCGGGCCGCGATGCGCAACTGCGGGCTGGAGCTGCCGCGCTGCGGCATCGCGCACACGCTCGAGGACGCGCGCCTGGTGCTGGCCGAGATCGGGCTGCCGTGCGTGATCCGCCCGAGCTTCACCATGGGCGGCACGGGCGGCGGCATCGCCTACAACGTCGAGGAGTTCGAGGCCACGGTCGCGCGCGGGCTCTCGCTCTCGATGAACTCCGAGGTGCAGATCGACGAGTACCTGCACGGCTGGAAGGAGTTCGAGATGGAGGTGATGCGCGACGCCAAGGACAACGTCGTCATCATCTGCTCGATCGAGAACCTCGACCCGATGGGCGTGCACACCGGCGACTCGATCACGGTCGCGCCGGCGCAGACGCTGACCGACCGCGAGTACCAGAACCTGCGCAACGCCTCGATCCAGATCATGCGCGAGATCGGGATCGAGTGCGGCGGCTCGAACTGCCAGTTCGCGATCGACCCGAAGACCGGGCGCATGGTCGTGATCGAGATGAACCCGCGCGTCTCGCGCTCCAGCGCGCTGGCCTCCAAGGCCACCGGCTTCCCGATCGCGAAGTTCGCGGCCAAGCTGGCGGTGGGTTACTCGCTGGACGAGATCCAGAACGACATCACCCAGTCGACGCCGGCCTGCTTCGAGCCGACCATCGACTACGTCGTCACCAAGATCCCGCGCTTCAACTTCGAGAAGTTCCCGGGCGCCGACGCGACCCTGACCACGCAGATGAAGAGCGTGGGCGAGGTCATGAGCATCGGGCGCACCTTCAAGGAGTCGCTGCAGAAGGCCCTGCGCGGGCTCGAGACGGGCATGCCGGGCCTCGGGCTCGACCCGCGCGAGTCGCTGCAGCCGCTGAAGGTCGACCACGACGAGCTGCAGCGCGCGCTGCGCGTGCCCAACGACCGGCGCCTGCCGGCCCTGCGCACGGCCTTCCGCGCCGGGCTCTCGCTGGACGAGATCCACGAGGCCACCCGCATCGACCGCTGGTTCCTGGAGAACATCCGCCAGCTGGTGGACTTCGAGGAGGAGCTGAAGCGCCGCCCGCTCACGCCCGCGCTGCTGCGCGAGGCCAAGGCGCTCGGCTACTCCGACCGCCAGATCGCCTGCGCGGCCAGCTCGAGCGAGGCCCAGGTCGCGGCGCTGCGCTCCGAGCACGGCATCCAGCCCGTCTACAAGCTGGTCGACACGTGCGCGGCCGAGTTCGAGGCCAAGACGCCCTACTACTACTCCACCTGGGAGGACGAGAACGAGGCGCGCCCGACTGCGCAGAAGAAGATCGTCATCCTGGGCGGGGGCCCGAACCGCATCGGGCAGGGCATCGAGTTCGACTACTGCTGCGTGCACGCCTCCTACGCCGCGCGCGAGATCGGCTACGAGTCGGTGATGATCAACTCGAACCCCGAGACGGTCTCGACCGACTTCGACACCTCGGATCACCTGTTCTTCGAGCCGCTGACGCTGGAGGACGTGATGCACGTCGTGCGCACGATCGAGCCGGTCGGGATCATCGTGCAGTTCGGCGGGCAGACGCCGCTCAACCTGGCCAGCGGCCTGGCGCAGCAGGGCGCGCCGCTGATCGGGACCTCGGTCGAGTCGATCGACCGCGCCGAGGACCGCGAGCACTTCTCGAAGGTCCTGCACAAGCTCGGCCTGCGCCAGCCCGAGAACGGCATCGCGCGCTCGCCGGGCGAGGCCTTCGAGGTCGCGCGCCGCATCGGCTACCCGGTCATCGTGCGCCCGAGCTACGTGCTGGGCGGGCGCGCGATGGAGATCGTCTACGACGACGCCACGCTCGACCGCTACATGACCTTCGCGGTCCAGGCCTCGCCCGAGCGCCCGGTGCTGGTGGACAAGTTCCTGGAGGACGCGATCGAGGTCGACGTCGACTGCATCGCCGACGGCAAGACGGTCGTGATCGCGGGCGTGATGGAGCACATCGAGGAGGCCGGGATCCACTCGGGTGACTCGGTGTGCGTGCTGCCGCCGCACACGCTCGATCCCGAGATCGTGGGCGAGATCGCGCGCTCGACCAGGGCCATGGCGCTGGAGCTGCAGGTCGTCGGCCTCATGAACGTGCAGTTCGCGGTCAAGGGCGAGGTGGTCTACGTGCTGGAGGTCAACCCGCGCGCCTCGCGCACGGTGCCCTTCGTCAGCAAGGCCACGGGCGTGCCCTACGCCAAGCTGGCGGCCAAGGTCATGTGCGGCAAGACGCTGGCCGAGCTGGGCTGCTTCGAGGAGATCGTGCCGCCGTACTTCTCGGTCAAGGTCCCGGTCTTCCCGTTCAGCCGCTTCCCGAACGCGGACCCCTCGCTCGGACCCGAGATGCGCTCGACCGGCGAGGTCATGGGCATCGACAGCGAGCTGGGCGCGGCCTTCCACAAGGCCTACCTGGCGGCCGGCATCAAGCTGCCGCGGCACGGGCGCATCCTGCTGACGGTCAAGTCGAGCGACAAGCGCGCGATCGTGGCCGAGGCGCGCACGCTGGCCGGACTCGGCTACGAGCTCGTGGCCACCGACGGCACCTACCGCGCGATCAAGGCCAACGGCATCGCCTGCGAGCGCGTGAACAAGGTCGGCGAGGGCCGCCCGCACATCGTGGACCTCATCAAGAACCGCGAGATCGCGCTGGTGCTGAACACGCCCTACGGCAAGAAGGAGCGCAAGGACGACTCCTCGATCCGCGCCGCCGCCGTGCACGCCAACGTGCCCTGCATCACCACCCTGGCCGGCATCCAGGCCATCGTCAGCGCGCTCACCTCGCTGCACAAGAGCCCGCTGGTCGTGCGCAGCCTGCAGAGCTACCACGAGCGCGTGCGCGCCGAGGTCGGCCGTCCGGGGACCGTGCGGGTCTGAGCGGAACCCGGGATCCCTCTGGGTCCTGGAGCGAGGGCGGGAAGCGACGCCCGGACTTCTGCGCGAAATCCTGGCGGGCGGGCGGGCTCCGGCCACTCACGGTCGAGCGGACCCCTCACTCGGTGCGAGCACGGTTGTACGTGCACGGCGCGCGAGGGCCGCGCTTCCACCGTTCCACGAGGTTGCGCCATGCACTCGTCCCGATCGCCGCTCCTCCGCCTCGCCCCGTTCACGCTTCTCGCCGCGACGGCCCTCGCGCAGTCGACGACCCTCTATCCGGCCCTGGACCACGTGCAGGGCTCCCTGATCCAGACCGCGGCGGCACCGGTCCGGCCGGTCCTCATCGACTCGGCAGGCGAGGTCTGGGCGGTCAACACGGGCCAGAGCACCGTCGAGCGCTTCGAGGCGATCATGCAGCAACCGCTGAATCCAAAGCCGCTCGAGGTACGCCAGGTCCCCTGGGGCCCGGTGTCCATCGCGGAGTGGACCCCATCCTCGGGCGGCAATGCCGAGTTGCTCATCGTCTGCCGGAACACCTGGGGTCTCCTGCGGATGGCGAAGGCCAACGGCAACTACAAGGAGTGGATCCCCCTGCCGGCCGAGCCCTCCGACATCGTCGTCGACGCGGTCAATGACCGGGCCTTCGTTTCCTGCACCGGGGCGGACGCCGTGGTCCAGATCAACCTCTTGGTTCGCGACGGCAAGTTCCATCGCCGCTACGACGAGAACACCACGCGCGGCGCAACGGAACTCCTCGGGGACCTGCAGATCAAGAGTCCGTACTTCCTGCACCTGATGCCCGACGGAAAAGTGCGCGTCGCGCCGCTGCACTCCGGTAACAACACGACCGTCACTCAGCCGATGTTCGCCAACCGAGACAACGTCGTGAGCCTTGCTGGACGGACCAATCAGCTGCCGGACAAGGACGTGTTCGAGATCGATCCCGACGCGGCCAACATCACGGACGCCGTGTCCCCGCTCGCAACGGGAGTGGGAACCATCCTCTTCGCGCACGGCCGGAATCCGGGGACAGGCGCGTACTGGGTGCTGAACACGGACGCGGACAATGGCAACCCTGCTCGTCAGAGCGAGCCGGCGTTGAACGGCGACTTCCTCGTGAACCGACTCACCGTGCTGGGACCGCCCCACAGCCACGTGTCCTTCGACGCGGTTGCGCCGTTCACCGCGGACACCACCATCGGACAGCCCTTCGCGCTGGCGTTCCACGCCCCCGAAGGGAATGCCTTCATCGCGGGCCTGTTGACCAACAACGTCACCGTCTTCGACCCCTCGGGCGTGCGCCAGCACGAGATCGACCTGCCCTTCGGCTCCATCCCGAGGGGACTCGCCATTGCACCTCCGGATTCCAAGTATCTCGCCGTCTACTGCTGGGGAACCGCGAAGCTCGAGGTGTACACGACCGACCACGGCGACCTCACCATTCCGTCCAGCCACGTCGGCAGCTACGACCTCAGCAACGACCCCTTGACCGCTGAACAAAAGGAAGGGCGCCGCATATTCTTCGACGGCACGCTTTCCAATCCGGATCGCAAGAACCTCTCCTGCGCATCGTGTCACGTCGACGGCGGGACCGACTTCTTGGCCTGGAACCTCTCAGGGCTGCCCTACGACGACAAGGGCCCGATGGTCACCCAGACGCTGATCGGCCTCGAGCGCGTGAGCCCGTTCCATTGGCGAGGCGAGCGCAGCCTGGAGGACTTCAACCGCTTCGCCTTCCCCGGGCTGCTCGGCCACACCGGCCCCCTGCCCGCAGCCGCCTTCGCCAGCATGAAGGCCTGGCTCTTTGCGCTGAAGAACCCCGCCAATCCCTTCGAGCACCGCGACCGGATCATCGCCAACGGCGCCTCGACCCAGTTCATCGCCCCGACGCAGACGCAGGAGTTCCGCAGCGACCTGCGCGCGCTGGCCACCGCCAACCCGGGACACCAACTGGTCTCTGGCCAGAGCGTTCCAGCCCTCGCCACGAGCAGCGAGGCCGTCGAAGGGCTGAACCGGTTCAGCCAGGACCTGATCTTCGAGGGACGGTGGCGGTGCACCCAGTGCCACTCCTTCCCCGTGGGCACCAACAACGACATCACCGACGACGAGGCCCAGGCGACCACCGTGCTACCCGAGCGCATGCACTTCAAGAACGCGCCGTTCCACGAGATCTGGCGCAAGAAGCAGTCCCTCGTCGTGGCCGACACGCAGGTGGACGGTGGAGCGCAGTCCATCGACGTGCGCACGTTCCTCGGCGCCGGCGTGGCGCATGCCGGTGGAGTCCCCGATGTCCTGCGCTTTGCGCAGGCTGCAGCCGGCCCAGCCAATGGTGTCTTCGCGCCCCAGGTGGCAGCGCTCATGCAGCAATGGGATCAAGGCCTGGCTCCCGCGGTGCACTACGCGTACTGGCTCAAGAGTGGGCCGACCGGACTCGACGTCCTACCCGAGCTGCAGACCTACCTCCTGGGGCAGGCTTCCCGCGCCGTGCGCGATGCGGCACCGGGCTCCGCCCTGGTGCCCAACTGTGACATCGGGGTCATCCAGTACTCGCTGGGCGTGAAGAAGACCTGGTACCTGAACCGCAGCCTGATGACGACCGACCTGATCACGAAGAACCAGTCCGTCTTCAGCCCCGACGACAAGGATGAACCCAACCGAAGCCTGCAGTGGTTCCTCAACCAGGCTTCCGCGACCACCATTCCACCGAGCCCCGCTCCGTCGTTCCTGTTCATCGGGCTACCCGTCGGAATGGCCGAACGATTCGTGGCGGACTTCGACGCCGACGGCATCCGCAATCGCGACGAGACGGCCAGCGATCTCTACGTGGTCAATCCTGACCCGCTGGATACGACACCGCCGACGATCTCTCTGGCTCGCTTCGGCCGGTTGGCGACCGACCAGACGACGTTCTTCGATGCCTCGACGAACAGCGTGCGGCTGTACGTCGAGACGGACCAGCCGACGACCCTGACCGTGACCTACGACGAGCTTCCCGCGAGCGGCTCTCGCACCGTGACCAGCCCACACCTCGCGCGCGTGCATTCGCTCGTGCTCACCAACCTGCGGCCGTCCAGCGCGGCTCCCTCGCCCGCGGATCCCCAGGTCGCCGGCGAGAACGTGGACTACCAGGTCGACATCGTGGCGACGGACACGGCCGGCTTGACGGACTCCGAGTCCCTGGTGCTGAACAAGACCGCCGACTTCTCGATGCCGTTCGGCCCCGACGCATCCGTCGGATCCCCGCGGCTCCAGCTGCAACATGAGCACGTCCTCACCACGCCCCCCTTGGTCGACGTGGGAGTGCTCAACGGAGCGGGCAACCGGCTCGTGACCGTGGACCTGTCCGCGACGCTCAAGCAAGGTGCCGGCCACGCGGCGGCCGCCAGCCGGATCTTCGCCGTGCGGGTCTATCGGAAGCGAGGCACGGAGGCTCCGCTCCGGCTCGATTCCGGCGCTGGTCTCGCGAGCACGCTCACCGGTACGCGATTCACGCAGACCCTGCGCGTCCGAGCGGGCAGCTCCACCCGGACTCTGGCCGGAGCCGGCACGCTGGTGATCAACACGACGCCTGCGAGCTCCACGCAGCTTCGATTCCGCGTGAGCGGTAGCTTCGTTCAACCTACCGACCAGTTGATCGTGCAGGTGGAGGGCATCGTCGAGTCTGCATCATCCTCCGTCCTGCTCAATGGCTGCACGCCCAACCTGTGCACCGATGCCGAGATCACGGTGGCCAGCCCGTCCGCCCTGTCGCAGTGGGACTTCCCGCGGACCACGGAAACGAACATGCAGGGCTTCGACCTCGCCCCGACACCCTGAGGGTCCGGCGGCTACGACCGCGACCGCGGCGCGCCGGCGAGCCTCGAGCTCCACGGCGCGACGCGCTCGTCCTCTACCTGGGCCGAGAACCTGGAGCGGGTGTCTCGGGATCGACGGCTTCCGCCCCTGAGCTCAGGAGTCGCCGGAACTCCGTGCGCAGCTCGATCTGGTGCTCGATGCTCTGCAGCGCCTGCGAGTGGGGCTCGGCGCCGGGGTGGCGCTTCACCTCCTCCAGCACGGCCGCGGCGCCCTCGAAGTCGCCGGCATCGCGCAAGTTCTGCAGCTGGCGCATGCGCGGGCGGAAGCGCGTGCTCCACTCGCGTTCGAGCGCGCGCGCCGCGCCGGCGAAGTCGCGCCGCTCCTCCAGCGCCTCGACCCGTGCCAGCGCGGCCTCGTCGCAGTCCCAAAGGACGTCCGCGTGCTCCTCGGCCACGGCCAGGGCGCGGTCGGGACGCGCGAGCTCGAGCCAGGCCTGGATCAGGGCCTGCAACGGGGCACGCTCCGGACGCGCGCGCGCGGCGTCCTCGGCCGCGATCAGGCGCCGGAGCGGGGCCGCCAGATCCGCCGGGAGCAGCGCGAGGTGGCGCGCGGCCTCGGCGCGCTGCCCGACCCCGAGGTAGGCCAGCGCGAGATCGCGCCGCAGCTCGGCCGCGCCGCGGGCCTCGCCGTGATCCGCGGCGTGGGCCGCGAGCCCACGCTCGAAGGCCTCGGGCGTGAGCTCGAACAGCCACCACGAGGCCCCGAGGTGCTCGACGGGCTCGAGCCAGGTCAGCCACGCCAAGGGCCGGCCGTCCACGGCGGCCGAGTCGAACCTCAGCGCTTCGTTGTCGACCGCCAGACGGCCGAAGCGCGCGCCGCTGTGGGCGGAGAGCAGCGCGACCTCGCCGTAGCGCGCGCGCAGCTGCGCGGGCCCGTCGTCGTGGTACTGCCCGAAGTCGTTGTTCGTGTCGCGGAAGCGCCGGAAGGCGAGGCGCTGCCCGCCCGAGGAGGCATTGAAGTACGAGATCCAGTCCGGCCAGGAGCCCGCGAGCTCGCGCGCGTGCAGCGCGCCGAGCACGGCCAGCAGGCCGAAGAAGCGCAGGCCCGGGAGGCGCGGCTCCGGGCGCCAGGCCAGCGCGCCCGCCGCCAGGAAGCCGAGCGGCAGCAGCGGCAGCGCGTAGCGGATCCCGAGCTGCATCGGGCTCAGGCTGAGGAAAGCGAACAGCACCACGGCGAAGGGCAGCGTGGCCAGGGCCGCCGTGTGCCAGCCCGGCTCGGAGGGACGCCGCCCGAAGCGCCGCGCGCGCAGGACGAGTGCCAGCACCAGACACAGGAGCGCCACCTCGGGCGTCTTGCACAGGATCGCGACGGCGTAGGTCGCGGGCTGGCGCTCGGCGAACTCGCCGTTCAGGAACGGCCGCCAGCCGCGCTCGCTCTGGCCGAGCTGGTAGTCGACCCCCGCCAGGAACGGGCGCGGCAGGAGCCCGACGGCGGGCCCGAGGACGGGCAGCGCCACGACCTCGCGCACGAGCTCGCTGCGGCGTGGCGCCGGATCGCCGCGCGCGAAGCCGCCGCGGAAGAGATAGGCCGCGTGCAGCGTCACCAGGGCGCAGGCGACCAGCGCGAGCAGCGTCGCGGCCGCGCTCCCCCAGCGCACGCGCCGCTCGCCGGCGCGCGCGGGCCAGGCCGCCGCCACGCCCACCGTCACGCCGACGACGAGCGCCAGCAGGACCGCCAGGTACTTCGTCGCCAGCGCCAGACCGAGCGTCACGCCCAGCGTCACGACCAGCCAGCGCCGGCGGCGTGCCGAGTCCGCCTCCAGGTAGCGCCACAGGACGTACAGCACCAGCAAGCTCGTGGCCGCGTGCTGGGCGTCGACCAGCATCAGGCTGGAGTAGCCGAGCAGCACCGGGTCGAGCGCGTGGAGCAGCAGCGCCAGGAGCCCGCCCGCGTCGCCGAACAGCGCACGCGCCCACAGGAACACCAGCACGGCACCGAGCAGCGCGAACGGCAGCGTGCCCAGGCGCCCGCGCAGGACGAGCTCGCGCTGCCGCGCGAAGTCGACCAGGCCGCCGGATGGGAACGCGCCCCCCGGGAGGCCCACGAAGAGCTGGTTCGCGTACAGCGCCAGCGGACCCTGGAAGAGCGTGGACTCGTGCACCCAGCCGTGGCGCAGGATGACGCGCGCGCTGTTGAAGTAGTTGGCCTCGTCGGTCGTGCGCCCCATCGCGCGCGCGTCGAGCACGATCAGCAGCGCGTGCACCAGCAGCAGCAGCCCGGCCGCCAGGGCCACGCGCCGCGGCAGCCGCGGCCGGCCCCGCGCTGCGTGCGCCGCCGCCGCTGCGCTGGCGTCCGTCATGCCACGACGGTGCCGCTCTGCCGCACGAGCTCGTGGTACAGCTGTCCGAGCCGCCGCGTGGCCTCGCCCACGGTGCCGTCGCCGATGGTACGTCCGTCGATGCGCGTGACGCTCGCGAGCTCGCCCAGCGTGCCCGTGCAGAAGACCTCGTCGGCGCGGTAGAACTCGGACAGCGACAGGTCGCGCTCGGCGTTCGGGATGCGGTGCTGCTTGCAGAGCTCGATCACCGTCGCGCGCGTGATGCCCTCCGGGCAGGCGACGGGGCGCGGCGTCATGACCACGCCCTGGTACACGAGGAAGAGGTGCGTGGCGTTGGTCTCGGCCACGAAGCCGCGCGTGTCCAGCATCACGGCGTCGTCCGCGCCCGCGGCGTTGGCCTGGACCTTGGCCAGGATCGACTGCAGCAGGTTGGCGTGGTGGATCTTCGGATCGAGGCAATCGGGCGGGAAGCGCCGGATGGCGCTGGTGACCAGCGTCAGGCCCTGCTTGGAGTAGACCGGCGCCTTGTGCTCGGCCAGGACGATCAGGGTCGGCCCCGACCGGTTGAGGCGCGGGTCCATGCCCGAGGTGATCTTCACGCCGCGCGTCAGCGTCAGGCGCACGTGTACGCCGTCGCGCATGCCGTTCGCGGCCAGGGTCTTCCGGATCTCCTCGGTGATGCGCTCGTGGCTCGGGATCTCGGCGAAGGCCAGCGCCAGGGCCGAGCCGCGCAGGCGGTCGAGGTGCTCCTGCAGCTTGAAGATGCGCCCGTCGTAGAGGCGCAGGCCCTCCCAGACCGCGTCGCCGCCCTGCACGGCCGAGTCGAACGGGCTGATGCGCGCCTGGTCGCGGTGCACGAGCTCGCCGTCGACGTTGACCAGCAGGTTCGCGTTGCGCTCGTCGAAGGTCTGGAGCATGGAGTCTGGAGCCTGGCTCGCAGCGGCGCGCGTACTCTAGCCGGCGTGCCGCGCGGGCGGATGCCCGAAACGGCGCGCCTGCCTCAGGCCAGGAGACGGCGCGCGTGCAGCGCCTCGTACGGCGCGCGACATTCGGCGTGCACGCGCGCGAGTTCGCCGGTGAGCTCGCCCGGGCGCGCCTTCCAGCGCGCGAAGCCGGTCGAGCGCAGCACGTCGCCGTACCAGTGGCGCGCCCAGATCCCGTCGGTCGAGCGCGGGCCCGGCTCCCACGCCAGCATGGCCGGCGTGAACTCGAGCCCGAGCGCCGCGCACAGCCGCGCGAGCACGCCCGGGGGATCCCCGAGCACGTCGCGCGCGTCGATGACCGGCGGCGCGCGGCCCGTGCGCGCCTCCAGCTCGCGCCAGAGCTCGAGCTGCTGCGGCAGCCCCGTGTCGAGCGCGCTCGGGTGCGGCGTGACCTGCGCCAGCGAGAGCAGCATCTCGCGCGGGTCGCGGATCAGGAAGGCGTGCGTGAGCTCGTGCAGCCACTCGCGCCCGATCTCCGGCACGAGATGGTGCGCCATGTGCTTCTGGTAGAAGACCGCCCGGCCGCCCGGCACGGGCCCGCTCAGGAAGGCCGCGACCTTGCGCCAGTCGGTCTCGCCCTGGGCCACGATCTCGTCGCGCCCGGGGTGCTCGAGCGCGCGCACCGACAGGTAGTGCGCGTAGAGCGGTTCGTCGCACACGCTCGTGTCCGCGCGGCTCCCGAACGAACGCATCAGCGCCGTCGAGATGTTGCGCGGCCCGGACCACATCGCGATGCGCAGCGCCATCCCGGCAGGATAACGCGCGCCCCGCGGGGCAGGACGGTCCTAGCCCTGACCCGGAGCCTCGAGCTTGGAGCGCGTCGTCAGCTCGGCCTCGTAGACCCAGGAGTCCTTGCCGATCTCGCCCGGCGCCACCTTCTCGAAGGGCGTGAGCTTCATGCGCGTCACCTTCACGCGCGGGCTGTCGAACTCGAGCTTGTACAGGAAGTTCCCGATCTGGCCGCGCGTGAAGCGCTGGGTCTTCGTCTGGGGCGTGATCTTGTAGATCATGTCCTCGATGCCCTTGGCCGGCGACTTCGGGGTCTTGACGATGTCGATCTGCCCCATGTTGATCTTGCTGTCCACGGCGATCGAACGGATGAAGCTCTCGGGCTCGGACTGCGCCTTGAACTTGTCCGTGCTGGCGCTGCGCAGCAGGTCGCTCAGGCGGTAGGCGTCGGTCTGGATCTCCTTGACCAGGGCGGGGACGCGCGTGAGCTCGTCCTTGACCTCGCTCAGGCGCTGCGCGCGCAGGTAGACCAGCGCCCCGAGCACCAGCGAGCCCAGCGAGCAGAACAGGATCACCGCGCGCGGGAAACTCATGCTGCCGAAGAAGCTCTTCACGGTTGCTGACCTCCCAGCCGAGACTTGTCCACGTTGACCTGGATCGTCAGGCCGTCCACCTGGATGCCCTTGTCGCCCTCCAGCGCCTTGCTCGACTTGCCCTCGAACTCCAGGCACCAGGACTGCGACTTGAACTGGCTCTCGAGCTGGTTGTAGGCGCGCGTGGCCTCCAGGCTGCTCTCGCCGAAGAAGTCGGCGTCGAGCGTGACGACCACGAAGTCGTCCTTGTTGGCCACGCTGTGCTGGTAGTTGGCCTCGAAGCGGCGGATGCCGAGGCGCAGGCCGTCGCCCATCGAGGCGATCACGCCCATGACCAGCGTGGCCGCCGACAGGGCCGACTGCGGCTGCTTGATCTCGCTGACCTGGCCCAGCTCCTTGGACAGGCTGTCGATGTTGATCTTGAGCTGGCGCCGGATCTCGCCGAGTTCCTGGAACTTGGTGCGCTGGTCGTCGTGCCCGGCCTGGGCCTTGGCCGCGTAGTCGGCCAGGGCCTTGACGCCGGGGTTGTCGCCGATGTCGGACAGCCGCGCCGGGCGCGGGTTGCTCGGGTCCGGGAAGATGCGCTGGTTCGAGGCCTCGAGCCAGATCTGCAGGTCGCCCTTGACCGGCTGCGCGGCCGCCAGCTTGCCCTCGTCACGCCACTCGAGCTGCTTGTCGAGCACGATGTACTGCACGAACAGGAAGGTGAACAGGAGCAGCGTGAACACCGCCAGGGGCAGCTCCAGGCGCTCGAAGCGCCCGCTGAAGCGCAGCTCCTCGCGCCGCAGGTGCGGAGCCAGCGTCCCGCCCTCGAAACCACGCAGGGCCGCGCCGAAGGCGATCACGAACTGTCGCGCGGGCTCGGCACCCTCCAGCACGAAGGGCAGCGGCTGGATCGGCACGTCCGTCAGGGTCGCGCCGACCAGGCCGGGCAGGTCGTGGCCGCACAGGTAGACCTTCTTGATCTCGTTCGTCGTGCGCGCACCCGAGAGGGTGCGCACGAGTTCGCGGCGGATGCGCTGGGCGCTGACGGCGAGGCGCGCGGCCTCGTCGGGCAGGTCGGGCACGTCGGCGGACGCCTCGCCGGGCGCGGGGACGGCCTCGCCCTCCTCGCCCTCGCTCGCGCTCCCGCGCGAGTACGCGCCCACGCGGATCGCGCGCAGGCTCGCCAGGCGCCGCCCGTCGGCCACGACCACCGTGGTCGAGGTGTCGCCCACGTGGATCAGCACGGTGCCGGCGTCCTCCACCAGCAGGCCGCTCTCGAAGGCCGCGTCGAACAGCGCCGTGCCCTCGAGCTCGGCGTCGAGCGGCTCCAGTCCGGCGCGCTCGCAAATCTTCAGCGCGGCCGTCAGGCGCTCCTTGGGCACGGCCGAGATCAGCAGGTTCGACTCGACGCCCGGCTTGGAGGCCAGCACCTGGAAGTCCACCACGACCTGGTCGATGTCGTACTGCGGCAGGTTGCCCTCGATCTCGAACTTGATGACCTCCTCGATCTTCTCGCGGTCGTCGAAGGGCAGCGTGAGGCCCCGGAAGGCGGCCGAACCCGAATCGATCGCCAGGTAGACGCTGTCGGCGCGCAGCTTGTGCTCCTTGACGAGCTCCTTCAGCCGCTCGTTCAGGGTCTCGGTCGCGCCCTCGCCGGTCGGGATCTCGCCCGCGGCACTGCACAGGACCTTGTGACGCTTCAGGCTGCCGTCGAGCGCCAGCAGACGGTAGCTGCGCTCGCCCAGGTGGATGCCGATGGATTGGGACATGCGGGGGCTATTCCGGTCGGGCGCCGGACGAGAGGACGGGCAGACCGCCGACCCACAGGTCGAACTGCTGGCGGTGCCGCTCGGGCACGACCCAGGTGCGGATCAGATCGCGGTGGTCGAGGCCGATCCGGACCAGCTCGGGGTCGAGGGCGTCGATGTTGCGCTCCTTCAAGGCGTCGATCTGGTCCTCGTAGTCGCGCAGGATGTAGCGCAGGTTCTCCACGCGCTTCTCGTCCAGGCCGAAGGTCTCGGTCAGGCGCGCCTCGTAGCCGGCGAAGGGCCGCGCGGCGAGCACGGGTTGGCGGCCGAAGGATAGCAGCACGCCCGCGGCCAACCCGGCGCAAAAGGCGGTCAGCGCGAGCACGAGGGCCCACAGACGCTCGGACTTCATCGCGCGGCGGCGGGCTCGAGGCCGGACTCGGCGGCGGGCTGGGCGAGCCAGGGCGGTCGGCCCCCTTCGCGGGCCTCCAGGCGGTTCGAGCGCGGCAGGTTCTCGCGCTGGATCGCGAGCGCCAGCACGAACAGCAGCGCGGCCGCGACGGCCGTGGCGAGCAGCAGGAAGGGCAGGAGCGGGCGCCGCGCACGCACGGCCGGCGGCTCGGGCACCAGCAGCCCGGGGTCGCCGGCGAAGGCGCGCCGCGCCACGCGCGCGGCGAAGCCGGCCGGCACGCTCACGGGCGCGGACTCCGGCTCGAACCAGCGCTTGAGGGTCTTGCCCTGCTTGGCCTCCTCGCGGCACGCGGGGCAGTCCATGAGGTGCGTGCGCAGGGGCGAGGCCTGGGCCTCGGACAGCTCGCCGTCCAGATAGCTCGGCACGAGCAAGCGGGCGTCGTCACAGGTGGTCTTCACGTCATGGCTCCTTTCGGCTAGTCGGGGGCGGCGAACTCGGGGTGCAGCCGGATCATGGCTTCCTTGAAGCGCGCGCGCGCCCGGAACAGGCGCGACTCGATGGTCCCGATCGAGATCCCGAGGACCTCGGCCATCTCCTGGTAGGAGAGGTCCTCGAACTCGCGCAACACCAGCACCGTGCGGAAGATCTCGGGCAGCTCGGCCAGCACCTCCTGGGTGATGCGCGCGATCTCCTCGCGCCGCATGGAGGCGTCGGGCCCGGCCACGGCCACGCCCGAGCCGGCCTGGGCCCGCACGGGCGCGGCGGTCAGCTCGGGATCCTCGACCGCGCTCACCGGGCTGCGACCGGCGCGCTTCAGGAAGTCGAGCGCGGTGTTGACCGCGATGCGGTACAGCCAGGTCGAGAACGAGCTCTGGCGCTGGAAGGTCTCGAGGCGCCGGTAGGTCTTGAGGAACGTGTCCTGGACGATGTCCTCGACCTCGACCGCGCTCTTCGTGTAGTGGCGCGCCAGGGCGAAGATGCGGCCCTGGTAGCGCTCGATCAGGAGCTGGAAGGAGAGCGGGTTCCCGCCCAGCGACTCCTCCACGAGCTGCGCATCCTCGCGGGCCACTTCGTGCATCGTGATCATTGGACCGATCGGCGGCCCTGTGTCGACGCCCCGGAACGGGGGTCTATTCCCGCCCGTCCGGGGTCCTGTGCAAGCGCTCGGGGCCGAGACCCTGCTCCCGCAGGAGGTGTCCGAGCTTGCTGCGCTTCGTCTCCAAGTACTTGACGTTATTGGGGTTGGACTCGGTCTGCAGGGGCAGTTGATCGACCAGTTCGAGGCCGTAGCCCGCCAGACCATGCAGCTTCTTCGGGTTGTTGGTCAGGATGCGCATCCGGCGCACCCCCAGGAAATGCAGGATCTGGGCCCCGATCCCGTACTCGCGCAGATCGGCCGGCAACCCGAGGGCCTGGTTGGCCTCGACCGTGTCGAGCCCCTGGTCCTGGAGCTGGTAGGCGCGCAGCTTGTTCGCCAGGCCGATGCCACGGCCCTCCTGGCGCAGGTAGAGCAGCACGCTGCGCGGCTCGGCCGCCAGGCGCTCGAGGGCCTGGTGGAGCTGGGGCTCGCAATCGCAGCGCTCGGAGCCGAACACGTCGCCCGTCAGGCACTCGGAGTGCACGCGCACGGTGACCACCTCGGCCAGCGCCTCGCGCGGCCCGTCCAGGCCGGGCCCCGGCATGCCCAGGGTCAGGGCCACGTGCTCGGCGCCGTCCACGCGCGAGCGGAAGAGGTGCGCCAGGAAGCGCCCGTGGCGGGTGGGGAGCGGCACGTCCATGACCACCGGCTCGATCAGGCGCTCGTTGCGGCGGCGGTAGGCGATCAGGTCGGCGATGGTGGCGATCTTGAGCCCGTGCTCGGCGGCGAAGGCCTCCAGCTCGGGCATGCGCGCCATCGTCCCGTCCTCGTTCATGATCTCGCAGATCACGCCCGCGGCGCTCTTCGCCCCGGCCAGGCGCGCCAGGTCGACGATGCCCTCGGTCTGGCCCTCGCGCACCAGCACCCCGCCGTCGCGGGCGCGCAAGGGGAAGACGTGGCCGGGGCTGACCAGGTCCTCGGCCGACGAACCCGGATCGCAGGCCACGCGGATCGTGCGCGCGCGGTCGGCCGCGCTGATGCCGGTCGTGACCCCGCTGGCGGCCTCGACCGAGACGGTGAAGGCCGTGCCCATGCGCGAGCCGTTGCGCTCGACCTGCGGGCGCAACCCCAGGCGGTCGCAGACCTCGCCCGCCAGCGGCAAGCAGATCAGGCCGCGCGCCTCGCGCGCCATGAAGTTGATCGCGGCCGGGGTGGCGTACTCGGCCAGCATGGCCAGGTCGCCCTCGTTCTCACGCGAGGGGTCGTCCACCAGGACGATCATGCGGCCGGCGCGCAGCTCGACCAGGATCTCGGGGATCGGGCTCGGAGGCATGGGGCGGACCGGGCATCGTAGCGGAGAACACGGGCGAAGGCGCGGGGACGTCGGGCGCCATTGTTCCCGTCGCGCCGAGAGGGTAGGACGAGCGCATGTTCCGCCGCCTGGTCGCCGCCTTCCTGCTCCTCGGAGCGGGCTGCGGCTCGTCGGACGACCGCCCCGAGCCGGTACAGGCGAACACGGTCGTGCTGCCGGGCTCGCGCGGCGCACCGGTCGAGCTCGTGACCTCGCGCGAGCTCGCCGAGGTCGCGCGCCTGGAGGACGCCCGCTCGCTCGGCGACGGGCGCCTGCTCGAACTCGTGGCCGGCGATCGCGAGGTGCGCGTGCGCACGCGCGCGGCCACGGCCCTGGGCCGCTTCCCCTTCCCGCGCTTCGGCGCGGCGGTGACCGAGGCGCTGGTGCGCGCGCTCGAGGATCCGGAGCTCGAGGTGCGCCTGGCCGCGGCCTTCGCCCTGGGCGTGCGCGGCGATCCCGTGGGCGCGGGCACGCTGCTCGCCTACCGCAACGACGCCGATCCGCGCCTGCGCGCGCGCGTGGTCGAAGCGGCCAGCCGGCTGCCCGGCCCGCGCGAGCATGCCCAGCTGCTGCTCGCGCTGCGCGATCCGGACCTCGCGGTGCGAATGGAGGCCGCCATCGGCACCGGACGCTGGGAGCGCACGGAGAGCGGCGCGAGCGAGGTCGACCGCGCGCTGCTGGATGCCCTGAGCCCCTACCGGATCACCGCCTCGCCCAAGTCGGCGATCGAGGCCGAACTGGTGTGGCGCATCCTGTGGGCGCTCGGGCGGCGCAAGGCCGAGCTCGGGCGCGGCCCGTTCCTGGAGTACGCGCGCTCGGAGGTCGTGCTCGAGCGCCTGTTCGCGCTGCGCGGCCTGGCGCAGCTCCCCCCCAGCGTGGCCGGGTTGCAGGCGGTGACGGCGGCGCTGGTCGAACCGACCGCCGCGCGCGACTGGCGCGTGACCTACGAGGCCGTGGTGGCGCTCGGCGCCTTCGCCGCCTTCGACCGCGCGCGGCTCGACGAAGCGACGCGCAAGGAGCTCGCGAGCGAGACCCTGCTCAGCGCGCTGGAGGCCGCGTCCGAACACCCCAGCCCGCACGTGCGCGCCGCGGTGATGGAGGCCCTGTCCGGCTTCGGCGACGGCCGGCGCGTGCTCTTGATCCTCCAGCGCGGCCGGCTCGACCTGGCCGTCAGCGTGCGCGCGGCGACGCTGCGCGCGCGCGTGCGCTCGGCGGCTCCCGACGACGCCTTCGAGGAGCTCGCGCGGGGCGCGCGGGAGAACGATCCCGTGCTGCGCGCGGCCGCCGCCGACGCGGCCGGAGCCTGGCGCGACGCGCGCGCCGAGGGGACCCTGCTGGAGCTCGCGCGCGATCCGTCGATGCTCGTGGCCACGCGCGCGATCGAGCATCTCGGCCAGCACCCCTCCAGCGCGGTGCGCGCGGCGCTGCACGGCTTCCTGGCCCAAGCCGACAACGGCGTGCGCCTGGCGGCGGTGTCGGCCCTGAAGGCCATCCCCGATCCGAGCGACGTCACGGCGCTGACGCTGGCCGCGGCCAGCTCGAGCGGCGAGGGTGCGGCCGAGGTCGCCTTCAGCGCGCTGCGGGTCCTGGCTGCGATCGGAACCGACGAGGCCCGGGCCGCGGTCGAGGCCGCCCAGAGCGACCCGCGCCCCTACGTGCGCGCGGTGGCCAAGGAACTCGTGGGCAAGACCTTCGGCGCCGTCCCGAGCGACGTCGAACCGCCCTGGTCGCCCGAGCGCGACGTGCCCGAACCGGGCCAGGACTATCCGCTGTGGCGCTTCAACCCGCTGGTCGAGCTCACGACCACGCGCGGACCGCTGACCTTCGAGCTCTTCCCGGCCGAGGCTCCGCTGCACGTCTTCAACTTCCTGACCCTGATCGAGCGCGGGTACTACGACGGCCTGACCTTCCACCGCGTCGTGCCCGACTTCGTGGTGCAGGGTGGCGACCCACGCGGCGACGGCAACGGCGGCGCGCCCTGGGCGGGCGAGGCGCTGCGGGCCGAGTTCACGCCCCGGAAGTCCACGCGCGGCTCGCTCGGCATGCCCCGTAACGACGACCCCGACTCGGGGGGCGGCCAGTTCTTCGTCACGCACCTCCCCACCCCGCACCTCGACGGGCGCTACACCTTCTTCGGCGAGCTGCGCACCGGCGGCGACGTCCTGGATCGCCTCGAGATGGGAGATCGCATCCTCTCGGCGCGGGTCGTGCGCTAGGCCACGCGCGTCCGGCGGCTCCCCTCGATCCGAACGGAATGGCGCTCGCAACTCCATGCCCTATTGGAGTTTGTGCTCAAGAAAGGCTTCCTTTCCGGGCTTCGACGGAGGCGCCGGATTCCCGCGCCTGGGCTCGACCGCGGCGCTCGACGCAGCCGAAAAGGGGCGCGGTCTCGACCCCATTCCGGCCGCCCCCTCATGGACCGACACCCTGGTTCCCCCACCTCTCCCCGCCCGCGCGTCTGGCTCCCGGTCGGACTCGCCACGGCTGGCCTGCTGGCCTCCGCGGCCCTCGTCACCCAGCGTCTGGCGACCCTGAAGGAGCGCCTCGAGCTGGTCGAAACGGCGCGCGCGCGCCAGTCGGCCGACGTGAACGAACACATCGAGGGCGTGCGCAGCGAACTCTCGGGCATCCGCCGCGAGCTCGGGACCGCCTTCGAGGGGCTGGAGGGCGCGGCCGCGCTCTCCGCGCGCGTCCAGGGCGCCGAGGAGCACCTGGGAACGATCGGTGCCGCGATCGAGGCCCAGTCGTCGAGCCTGCTCGTGCTCGAACGGGCCCAGGCGAGCTTCGCGCCGGACCTCGAGAAGGAGCTGAGCGAGCGCGACGAGCGCCTGCAGAAGCGCTACGAGGCGCTCAACGAGCTGGCCGAGGCCGCGCGCCGCGCCGCCAGCGAGAGCCAACAACGCGTCAGCCAGCTCGAGGGCACGATCACGGCCCCGCCCGACCTGACCGGGATGTGGCGCGAGCTGGTCGGACCCGTCGTGCAGCTCGCCGGCGAGGCCAGCGTGGGCAGCGGCGTGCTGCTGCGCTCGCACCCGCTCCCCGAGGGCGGCTACCAGACCTACCTCCTGACGGCCTGGCACGTCGTGCGCGACATCCAGGGGGATCCGCCCGATCTGGCGCTGCCCGTGCCGGTGCAGATCTATCACGAGGACGGCACGATGCGGCACGAGAAGGCCAAGCTGCTCGCGCACGAGCCCAAGCTCGACGCGGCGCTGCTGGAGGTCCTGACCCCCGATGCGCTCGAGTTCGGCGCGCGCCTGGCGCCGCGCACGCGCCTCGAGAGCGCGCGCATCTTCGACCCGGTCGTGGCCGTCGGCTGCCCGCTCGGCAACGACCCGATCCCCACGCGCGGCGAGATCGCCACCTGCCAGCACGAGGTCGACGGAGAGCGCTACTGGATGATCAACGCGCCCACCTACATCGGGAACTCGGGCGGCGGCATCTTCGATTCGAAGACCCACGAGCTGATGGGCATCTTCTCCAAGATCTACACGCACGGCTCGCTGCGCCCGACGATCGTGCCGCACATGGGGCTCGTCACGCCCCTGACCAAGGTCTACGACTGGTTCGCCGAGGTCGGCTACGGCCAGCTCGTCCCGAGCGAGGCCCACGCCGGCGAGGCCGCGCACACCGGCCCGAGCGCGACGACCGGACGGTAGGCGGCGCGGGCCGCCGGAGCGCGCGAGCCGCGCCCACCGGCCGCAGCCTGTACGACCACAAGTCGGCCCTGGCTTCGCCCCGGGCTTCCCGGATGATCTCGGGATGGGCCGCAAGTGGCCGTGGTCGGCGCTGTTCGCGGTGACGGTCTGGGGCGGCTCGTTCGTGGCCACCAAGCACGCACTCGGGCCGGAGGGCGCGCGCGTGTTCACGCCCTTCGGACTGGTGGCGCTGCGCTTCCTGATGGGCGGGCTGGTGCTGCTCGGCGTGCTGATCGTGCGCGGCGGGCCGCTGCTGCCGGCGCGCGAGGAGCGCGGGCGTGTGGCGCTGCTCGGCCTGATCCTGGGCCTGCACATCGGGCTGCAGACCTATGGGCTCGCCTTCACGCTCGCCACGCACGCCGCCTGGATCGTGTGCTTCTCCTCGGTCACGATCGCGCTCGCGGCGCACTTCCTGCTCGGGCAGCGACTGCGGGCGCTCGGCTGGCTGGGCGTGGCGGTGGCGCTGGTGGGCGTGCTCGGCGTGACGCAGAGCCACGCCAGCGCGCCCGGCTCGCGCGCCGGCTTCGGCGACCTCCTGCAGCTCACGGGCTGCTTCACCTGGGCGGCCTACACCCTGCTCGGCGCCCGCCCGGTGCGGCGCTCGGGCGCCCTCTGCGTGACGGCCTGCACCACGCTGTTCGCCGGGCTGCTCATGCTCGCGCTCACGCCCGCCACCGGCTTCGGCCAGCGCCCCGATGCCAGCGAGCTGGCCGCGCTCGTCTACCTCGGCCTCGTCTCCAGCGCCGCGGCCTTCCTGGCCTGGTACCACGCCCAGCAGCGCCACGGCTCGCAGCTCACGGCGGCGACGCTCTACGTCGAGCCCTTCGTCACGGCCCTGGTGGCGGCCTTCGTCGACGAGCCGCTGGTCCTCGGCACGCTGCTGGGCGGGTCGGTCGTGCTGGTCGGCGTGTGGCTGGTGCAGCGCGGAGCTTCGCCGCTCACGACGGTTCCGGTCGGTGCAGCTCCCGCCGTCGCCGCGCCCATCGCCTCTGCGAGCGCGGCGCGTAACCCACTCGGTACGGGTCTCTCCGAGCTGTAACCGCGGGCGCAGGCGGCGCGCCTCGTAGGCGGCTCGGAAGCGCGCCTTCGACCGTCCGGTCCGCGCGCCACCAGAACGGCCTCCGAACGGAGTCGAGAATCATGAATGCCACCCGAACCCTGTCCTCTTCCCTTCTCCTCGCCGCGCTCGGCGCGCTCGCCGGCGCCCAGAACGCACCGGTCCAGCCTGCCCCCAAGAAGCAGGAGCCCGCGCACATCCAGCCCAAGGAAGCCGCGCTGAAGCCCGAGGCGGGGCGCGAGCTGGCCTTCGGCGTCAGCGGGCTGACGAAGGACAATCTCGCCAAGGTCAAGGAGGGCCTGCTGGCCCTCACGACCCGCGCCTACGCCTGCGAGGCCTGCAAGGTCGAGCAAGCGAGCGCCGGCAACTGCCCGAAGTGTCAGGGCGCGCTGAAGGCGGTCACGCACCCGATCTTCAAGCACGTCCAGCCCTCGGCCGAGACCGCAACGGTCGCGCTGACGCTCGACCCCGCGGCCACGCTGCGCCTGTCGGAGCTCGACGGCGTGCTCGGCAAGAACGCGGTGCACCTCGACGACGCGCACTGCACCCTGCCCGGGCACGCCCGCCTCCTGATCCAGGGCGCCAGCGCCGAGACCACGCCGGCGATCGAGAAGGCCCTGGTCGATGCCAAGCTGTTCGACGAGGTCAAGGCGAAGTTCGACGCGACCACGGGCGAACTCGCCGTGATGGTGCGTGCCGGGGCGATCGCGCCCACGCGCGCCAAGGTCATGGCGACCGTCACGGCCGCCAAGGCCCGACTCACGGACGTCGTGTGGGGCCCGATGGGCGCGCGATCCTGAGGCGTACCACGAGTCCCACGCGGGCCGGACTCTTCGCGGGGGCCGGCCCGCTCTCGTTCGTACAGACCCGTCCGGAACGCCCCGTCCGGATCAGTGCCGGAAGTGGCGCACGCCGGTGAACACCATCGGCACCGCCTGCGCGTCGCAGGCGGCGACGACTTCCTTGTCGCGCATGGAGCCGCCCGGCTGGAGGATCGCGCTCACGCCGGCCGCGATCGCGTTCTCGACGCCGTCGGGGAACGGGAAGAAGGCGTCCGAGGCCAGCACGGCGCCGCGCGCGCGCTCACCGGCCTTGGCCGCCGCGAGCCGGACCGAATCGACGCGGCTCATCTGACCGGCGCCGACGCCCACGACCGTGTGTGCGTTCGCGGATGCAGCGCTCGCCAGCACGATCGCGTTCGACTTGACGTGCTTGGCGACCTTGTTGGCGAAGACGAGCGTCGCGAGCTGCGCCGGGCTGGGCTCGGCCTTCGTCACCACCCCGAGCTTGCCGGTGCCGCCCAGGGCGAGGTCGCGCTCCTGCAGCAGGAACCCGCCGCGCAGCGGCTTGACCTCCAGGGTCGCGCTGCCTTTCTGCTGCGTCCCGAGCGGCCCGCAGGCCAGCAGGCGCACGTTCTTGCCCCACTTGGCGCCGGTCTTCAGGCGCTCGAGCGCGTCGGGCTCGAAGGCGGGTGCCAGGATGGCCTCCACGAAGCGGTTCTCGGACACCAGGAACTCGGCCGCGGCCCGGTCCACCGCGCGCGTGAAGCCCAGCACCGAGCCGAAGGCCGAGAGCGGATCGCCGGCCCACGCACCGGCCAGGGCCTCTGCGCTCGTGCGCCCGGTGGCCGCGCCGCACGGGTTGTTGTGCTTCAGCACGCACACGAAGGGCTCGTCGAACTCGAGGCACAGCGCCAGGGCCGAGTCGAGATCGACCAGGTTGTTGTAGGAGAGCTCCTTGCCCTCGCCCACGACCTCGGCCTTGGCCGCGCTCGGGCCGCCCTCGGGCGTCACGTAGAGGGCCGCCTTCTGGTGCCCGTTCTCGCCGTAGCGCAGGCCGCGCGCGAGGGTCCCGGCCAGCGCGAACGCGCTCGGGAACTCCCAGGTCTCGGCGCCCTTCTTGTCCTCCTCGAACAGCCAGCGGCTGATGGCCGCGTCGTAGCGCGCCGTCAGGGCGTAGGCCTTCTGCGCCAGCGCCCGCCGCAGGCCCTCCGTGGTCGCGCCGTCGTTGCGCTGCAGCTCGTCCAGCACGCGCCCGTAGTCGGCCGGGTCCGTGACCACCGTCACGAAGCGGTGGTTCTTGGCGGCCGAGCGCAGCATCGACGGCCCGCCGATGTCGATGTTCTCGATGGCCTCGGCGCGCTCGCAGCCCTCGCGCGCGACCGTCTGCTCGAACGGATAGAGGTTGACCACCACCAGGTCGATGGGCGCGATCGCGTGGCGCTCCATGGCCGCGCGGTGCGTGGGCTCGTCGCGCAGGGCCAGCAACCCGCCGTGGATCTTCGGGTGCAGCGTCTTCACGCGCCCGTCCATCATCTCCGGGAAGCCGGTGTGCTCGGACACCTCGCGCGCCGGGATGCCGCCCGCGCGCAGCAGCTTCAGGGTCCCACCCGTGGCGAGCAGCTCGACGCCGAGCTGGGCCAGCTGGCGCGCGAAGGACTCGAGGCCGGTCTTGTCGGAGACGCTGAGCAGGGCGCGCTGGATCTTCATGCGGGGATCGCGCCGCGTGGCGCGAGCCCGTCATGGTAGCGCGCTCTGGACGGGCTCGGAACCCGCCTGTGGGCTGGGTCGTGGCGCGCTCCTCGGCCCCGAACGAAGCCGCGCCGACGACGCCCGTCAGCCGGCCGGCCTCACTCCGAGGCGTCGCCGTCGCCGCCGTACCCGAGGGCCTTCAGCATGTCCTCGCGCGCGCGGCGCTCTTCCTCGCTCTCCGTCACGCCTCCGTCGAAGCTGCCGGCGCTGTGCTCGTGGAGCAGGCGCAAGCGCTCCGGCCAGTCGGCACGCTCCTTCGAGCGGCGTGCGAAGACGTTCACGAGCTCACCCGGGTCGGCGAGCAGGTCGTAGAGCTCGAAGCGTTCCGGCTGCGGCGGCGTGGTCTCCGGGTCGGCCGGGAAGTAGACCATCTTGAAGCGCTCGTCGCGCAGCGCGACCTGCGTGCGCCGGGCCTCGGGCCGGTGCGTCTCGGCGATGTGCACCGAGGTGTGCGGCTCGAACAGCGAGGTCCCGCGCTGGCCCGGCAGCGGCGGCAGGCCGATGATCTCGAGCAGCGTCGGCACGACGTCGAGGTGCGTGACCAGCCCCTTGGCGGCGCGCTCCAGCTCGGCCCGGCGCGGGTCGTCCGCGGGCAGCTTGATCATCAGCGGCACGTGGATGAGCTCGTCCGTCAGGCGCTCGACGTGCCCGACCAGCTTCTTCTCGCCCAGGCCCTCGCCGTGGTCGGAGGTGAACACGATCAGGCTGTCCCGGTAGAGCTCGCGGCGCTCGAGTTCGGCCAGGAGCTCGCCGATCTGGCGATCGACGTAGGCCACCTCGAGCTCGTAGCGCCGGTGCCGCGCCGCGTCGGACTCGGGCAGGTCGTTGGCCCAGAAGCGCAGCTTGGCGGTCGTTTCCGCGCTCTCGCCGCGCTCGACGGCCACGCGCGCCTTGGCGAGCTTCTCCATGGGCTTGCCGAGCTCCCACTCGAGCGGCAGGGCGCGCCCGTCCACCAGGCAGTCGAAGCGCCGCACGAAGTGCTGGCGCGGCGCCTTGTCGTGCACCTGGAACTCGAACACGGTGCGTCCGCCCGCGAGCTGGACCTCGCGCGACCACTGGTTCATGTCCGAGGTCACGACCGTGTCCAGCAGCTCGCCGTTCATGAACACGTCCATCCGGCTCTCGGTGGTCCCGTGCGCGTCGTAGGGCTCGTGCGGATCGGCGAAGTGCGCGAACAGGAACAGCGGCGCGGTCTGGTCGCGCTGATCCAGGCTGGTGAAGAGCCGCCGCGTGGTGTCCTCGGCCCGGGCGATGTCCCAGTAGTCGATGTCGTAGCTGGCGAAGCCGCGGCTGGGCGCGTTGTCGGTCTGGCGCGGATTCATGGGGTTGAGCGTGCCCAGGCTGATCACCGCGCGCGTGTGGTAGCCGTTCTGCGCCAGCCACTCGGCCACCAGCGGCAGCTCGTGCGGCACCTTCTGGCCGTTGTTCAGGACCTTGGTCTCGAACGGCGGGCGCGACGAGAACAGGCTCATGTGCGAGGGCAACGTCATCGGCGCGGCCGAGAACGCGCGCGGGAACACGATGCTCTCCCGGCCCAGGCGATCGAGGTTGGGCGTGTCGTAGTGGCCCGCGACGTCGAGCAGCGCGTCGGCCCGCAGCGTGTCGACCACGATGAAGATCACGTTCACCGGTGCCGGCGGCTTCCACACCACGCGCGGCACGGGCGGCGGCGCCGGGGTGGGCACGGCCGGGGCGGATTCGGAACAACTCGCGCCGAGGACCAGCGCGCAGGCGAGGAGCGAGGACGGGAGGCTGCGCGAAAAGGGTTCCATGGCGGGTGGGTTGTCTTGTTTCGGTCTACCTCCCGGCCTTCTTGAGGGTTCCTCCCTCGCCTCCGAGCCGGCGCAGGTAGGCATGGATGAAGTCGTCCAGATCCCCGTCCAGGACCGCCTGGATGTTGCCCTTCTCCACCTCGGTGCGCAGGTCCTTGACCATCTGGTAGGGCTGCATCACGTAGGAGCGGATCTGGTAGCCCCACGAGATCTCGCCCTTCTCGCCGTAGAGCTTGGTGACCTCGGCGTCCCGCTCGGCTTCGCGCAGCTTGGTTAGCTTGGCCTTGAGCATCGAGAGCGCCATGGCCTTGTTCTTGTGCTGGCTGCGCTGGCTCTGGCAGCGCACCAGGATGCCGGTCGGGACGTGCACGATTCGCACGGCCGACTCGGTCTTGTTGACGTGCTGGCCGCCGGCGCCGCCCGCGCGCATCGTGTCGATGCGCAGCTCGCTCTCGTCCAGCTCGATCTCGCCGTCCTCCTCGACGTCGGGCGTCACGTCGACCGAGGCGAAGGCCGTGTGGCGCCGCGCCTGCGAGTCGAACGGACTGATGCGCACCAGGCGGTGCACGCCGGCCTCGGCCTTGAGGTAGCCGAAGGCGTAGTCGCCCTTGATCTGGAGCGTGGCCGAGCGGATGCCGGCCTCGGGCTCGTCGATGCGCTCGATCTCCTCGAGCTCGTAGCCGTGGGCGTTGGCCCAGCGCGCGTACATGCGCAGCAGGATCCCGGCCCAGTCGCAGGCGTCGAGTCCGCCGGCACCGGCCGCGATCTGCAGGAAGCAGCCCGCACGATCGTGCGCTCCGCCCAGCAGCACCTGGAACTCGAGCGCGCCGACGTCCTTCTCGACCTGGTCGAGCGTGCGCGCGAGTTCCTCCAGCACCTCCGCCAGCGCGGCGCCGTCCTCCTTGCCCATCTGCGCCAGCAGCTCGGCCTCCTCGAGCGCCTTGTCCACCGCGCGCACGGTCTCGACGACCCGCCGCAGCCCCTTCATCTCCTGGACGACCTTCTGGGCCTCGCCCTGGTTGTTCCAGAACTCGGGCCGCGCCTGCAGCGCGTTCAGCTCGTCGAAGCGCGCCGTCTTGCGAGCGTAGTCAAAGCCCCTCCTTCAACTGGGCCAGGCGGTGCTGGACGAGCTGGGCGCGTTCCTGGAAGTCGCTGAGGCTGGGCATGGCGCGCGCGATGATAGGAAACCGCGCACAGCGTGCAACGAGTCTCACGTCCCCGCGACGATCCGGAGGTCGGTCCTACTCGCCGCTCGCGGGCAGCCGGTCGAGGATGCCCTCGGCCTGCACGGTCGCCTCGACCTCGGCCCGTTCCTTGGGCGCGAGCGCGCTCAGGACCTCGCACCCCTCGGCGGTGATCACGACCACGTCCTCGATGCGGATGCCGATGCCGGCCTCGCGGTCGTAGAGACCCGGCTCGACCGTGAAGGCCACGCCGGGGACGAAGGGCTTCCGGGTGTCGCCCGGGTCGTGGACCTCGAGGCCGATGTAGTGGCACGGGCCGTGGCGCACGAGCGCGCTCAGGCCGCGCTGCTTGATGACCTCGCTGCAGGCCTTGCTCACGTCGCGGATGGTCGCGCCGGGCTTGCAGGCCGCGATGCCGGCCTTCTGCGCCGCGAGCACGGCGTCGTAGAGCTCGGCCGCGCGCGCCGAGAACTTCCCGTCGGTCGGCCACGAACGCGTGATGTCGGTCGTGTAGTGGTCGAGCTCCGGGCCGTAGTCGATCAGCACGATCTCGCCGGCCTGCATGCGCCGGTCGTTGGCCGTGTAGTGCAGCACGCAGGCGTTCCCGCCCGAGCCGACGATGGCTTCGTAGGCCTTGCCGAAGGCGCCCTCGCGCGTCTGCACGAAGCTCATCACGGCGTCGAGCTCCCACTCGCCGATTCCCGGGCGCGTCGAGCGCATGGCCTCGATGTGCGCCAGGGCCCCGGCGCGCGCCGCACGGCGCATGGCCGCGACCTCCTCGGGCGTCTTCACCAGGCGCATCTCGACCAGGGTCGGATTGACGTCGAAGACCGTGACGCCGAGCTTCTCCTCGAGCTTCTTCGCCAGGGCCTGCTCGCGACTCCCCCGGCCGTCCAGCGGGTCGTGCGCCTGGTCCTGCTCGAACGGCCCGGCCGCGTCGTAGCTGCCGGACAGCCCGATCGACGGTCCGAGGTTCGTGCCGAGCTTCTTGCGCCCGTCCAGGAGCTTCTGGAGCACGCTCACGAGCTGATCGCTGGCGCGCACGTCCTCGATGCCCGTCAGGGTCCGCACCCAGGCGTCGCTCGCGTCCCAGACCTCACCGTTCCAGCCCTCCTTGGCGAGGTCCTGCTCGGGCAGGAACAGGATCGCCTGCTGGCTCTTGCCGTCGAGCACCAGCGCCGCGCCCTCGCTCTCGACGCCCGTCAGGTACCAGAAGTTCTTGTCCTGCCGGAAGGCCAGGTTCTCGCGCACGCCGGACAGGCCGCGGAACACCAGGAGCTCGTCGCCGACGCGGCGCATCAATTCGGCGCGGCGCCCGGCGTGGAAGGCTTTCCCCAGGCCGCAGACGGGCTTGCCATCGCCCACGCGCGCGAGCGCCAGCGGTTCCTTCGGGGCCGCCGGGGCCTCCTGTGACGCGCGCAGCGGTGCGCCACCCGCGCCCGCGACGAGCTCGGACTTGTGGACGAAGATGCACGAGGGCGCGAGCAGGGTCAGGGCGAGGGTGAGGGCGTGCTTCATTGAGGGGCAGGATAGCGGTCGGTGCGGCGCGCCGCCGTCAGGGCTCCGTACGAGTGCGCCAGGGCGTAGGATCGACCGCTTGCGCTTCCCCGCCGCACCCCTCTCGGCGCGCCTCTTGCACCGCTACCAGCGCTTCTTCGCCGAGGTCGAGCTGGCGGGCGGTGCACGCCTGGTGGCCCACTGCCCGAACACCGGCAGCCTGCTCGGCTGCCTCGCGCCCGGGAGCCCGGTCTGGCTGCGCGACTCCGGCAACCCCGCGCGCAAGCTGCGCTTCACCTGGCAGGCCGTGCGCGTCGGACGCACGTGGGTCAACGTCGACACGGCCCTGCCCAATCGAGTCGTGGCCGAGGCCGTGGCGGCCGGGCGCGTGCGCGAGCTCGCCGGCTACGCCGGACTGCGGCGCGAGGTGGCCTACGGGCGCGGCTCGCGCATCGACCTCTTGCTCGAGGACGCGGGGCGCGGCACCTGCCACGTCGAGATCAAGAGCACGACCCTGGTCGTGGACGGGGTCGCGCTCTTCCCCGACGCCGTGACCGAGCGCGGCACGAAGCACCTGGGCGAGCTCACGCGCCTCGCGCGCGCGGGACTGCGCGCCGTGCAGTTCTTCTTCGTCAACCGCGCCGACGTCGAGCGCTTCCGCCCCGCCGACTCGATCGATCCGGCCTACGGCCGAGCCCTGCGCCGCGCCGCGGCGGCCGGGGTCGAGCTGGTGGCCTACGCCACGCGCGTCGAGGCGCGCCGGCTCGAGCTCCTGCGGCCGCTCGTGATCGAGCTCCCGAGCGCTCGAGCTCAGCGCGCCGGAACCGGCGCCAGGTCCAGGCGCACCCGCTCGGCCAGCGAGCGCCGGTAGATCGCGTACGTGCTCCAGCACATGAACGGCAGCACCAGCGCGCCGAAGAGCGGGATCGGCTGCAACACGATGACCGCGAAGTGCAGCACGCGCACGCTCCACTTCGTCGTGCAGCCGGCCAGCGGCGGGATGTAGCCGCGCAGGCCGGCCACCAGGTTGAGCCGGTAGTAGATCACCCCGGGGATCACGCCGAGCAGCGGGATCGCGCCCAGACCGAGCGCGACCAGCAGCGTGCGCGGCAGGCGCGCCGCGAGCACCTCGAGGTAGCGCTCGAACTCGGCCGGACTGGCGAAGGTGACCTTGGCGCAGGTCGGGCAGGCCTGCTGCACGGCGCACTTCGAGAGCCGCGAAGCGCACAGCGGGCAGCGCTTGCGCGCCACGAGGTCGAAGGCGTGCCGCGCGGGGTCGTCGGTGGCGCGCGCCTTCGGCTGCCCGAAGACCCCCACCGCGCGCGGAGCCGCGAGCTCCCGTCGGCAGACGTGGCAGCGCGTCGCGTGCGGCCGGATCGGCGTCGCACAGCTCGTGCACGGGACCTTGGCGCGCTCCTCGCGCGCCTCAGCGCGCCGCCGCACCAGGACGATGCCCAGCGTCGTCAGCAGCGACAGCACCAGCGCCGCCAGCGGGAAGATCACCAGGAACAGGATCCCGAGCAGGGCCCACGAGTTCTCGGCCCAGGCCAGGAGCGACTGCAGCCCGATGTCGTCGCCCTCGTCGGCCTCGAACACGAGCTCGACCGCCTTCCTGCGCACGCCCGCCGCGAGCCAGGTCGAGGCCCCGATCACGAGCGCCCAGGCCGAGTCGAACGAGAGACCGGCCTTCTGGATCGCCCCGATGGTCTTGGCCGTGTCCGCGTCGAGCAGCGCGAACGACACGAGCATCGCCACGCCGGCCTTCACGAGGCCATCGACCTGCTCGAGGATCTGGCGCACCTCCGGCGACTTCGCCGAGAGCACCTCGAGCAGCGCCCAGAAGCCGAGCACGACGATGCAGGTCGTGCTCTGGAACCAGGCCGGGCTACCGGCCAGAGCCACGACGATGGCGTTGTCCCCGATCCAGGGCAGCCCCGTGCCGAAGCGCGCCAGCAAGGCGGTCACGAACGCCGCCAGGAACGGGCGCGAGGCGAAGATCGGAACGCTCGAGAGCGTGTACAGGATGGCCGGGAGCGTCACGCTCCCCCCTTCTTACGAAATGCGCCCGGTGCCTTGCACGCCGGGGCAGGAGGAATGCGGAGCCGGTTACTCTCCCACGAAGACGGGCTAGGCCCTGACGGAGGAGGAAACAGGACGATGCCTCTACCGCGAAGAATGGGCGTGCTCCTTGCCGGTTGCCTGGGGTTCGTCTGGGCGCCACTCACCGCGTGCGAGATCCTCGACAGGGAGCCCCAGGCCGAGATCGATCCCGCCGCCTTCGGACGCAAGCTCGAGGAGGACCGCGCGCAAGCGGTGCAGCTGCGCCAGCGCCTCGAAGCGCGTCCGGCGACGCTCGAGGCCCTTCTCGCGGGCCTTCCGCCTCCACGCTACCCGCGCGCGCGCGAGGTTCGCGAGCTCGCCTTCGGCGCCCGTCGCGTCGCGCTCGACCTGCGCTCCCAGCTCGTGCACGTGCGCATCGTCGTCCTCGTCGTTCCCGCGCAGGCGGGCCGAGAGCTCGCGCGGATCCGCATCGATCAGTCGCCCCACCGGCCCGAGGAATGGGCACGCATGGAATCGACGCTGGCGGAAGCGTGGGCGGGAAGCCCCGCGCTCGCCGTCCAGCGTCGCACGGACGACGAGTCCGGGCGCCCGAGCCTGCGCATCGAGCACGGCGAGCCCGAGCTCGAGGAAGCGTTCGGGCGAGCCCTCCGGGACGAGCTGGGCCCCGGGCCCACGCTCGCCCCACTCGCCGAGCTCGCCGGCGCCCAGCGCACGCTGATGGACCCGCTGACCGAGCTCCGCGTCGGGACCGGCTGCGGCTTCCTCGGCTCACCGACGCCCGGGTTCCTGGCCACGAACTCCATCGTCGCGGCCGATCGCCTGGACCTCCTGCGCGCCATCCTGCGTGGTCCGAATCCGGAGGCACGCGTCTTCGCCGCCCACGCCCTGCTCCGGCAGGGGACCCTGGATCCCGCCGATGCCACCACCATCGCCAAGCTCGCGACCCTCGACCTGCGCCTCCAGATCTGCGAGGGCTGCACCTTCGGCGAGAGCGACTGGAGCGGTGCCCTCGGTGTGCTCGCGAGCGGCGGTTAGACCCCGCCGGCTGCCGCCGCGTCGCTCCCCCTCGGCCCGCGGCGAATCCCCAGCTACCGTAGCGCGCCCCACGGAACGGCTGCGGAACGATGCAGGACTACGAGAAACTCGGGCTCTTCTACCTCGGGCGCCCCCTCGACGACGCGGGCCAGCCGCTCGACGCGCCGCTGCTCTACGACGCGCGCGACCTCGTGACGCACGCACTGTGCGTGGGCATGACGGGCAGCGGCAAGACGGGGCTGTGCCTCGCGCTGCTCGAGGAAGCGGCGATCGACGGGATCCCGGCCATCGCGATCGATCCGAAGGGCGACCTCGGGAACCTGCTGCTCGCGTTCCCCGAGCTCTTGCCGGCGGACTTCCGGCCGTGGATCGAGGAGAGTGAGGCCGCGCGCGCAGGGAAGACACCCGACGAGTTCGCGGCGGCGACGGCGGAGTTGTGGCGCAAGGGGCTCGCCGATTCCGGGCAGTCGCCGGAGCGCATCGCGCGCTTCAAGAACGCGTGCGAGGTCGCGATCTACACGCCCGGCTCGAGCGCGGGGCTCTCGCTCTCGCTGCTGAAGTCGTTCACGCCGCCGCCGGCGAGCACCGGCTCGGATCCGGACCTCCTGCGCGAGCGCGTGCTCGGCACGGTCTCGGGCCTGCTCGGGTTGCTCGGGATCGAGGCGGATCCGATCCAGAGCCGCGAGCACATCCTGTTCTCGCTCTTGTTCGAGCGTGCCTGGAGCGAGGGTCGCGCGCTGACGCTGGCCGATCTCGTGCGCGAGGTGCAAGCGCCCCCGATCGAGCGCGTGGGCGTGCTGGACCTCGAGTCCTTCTTCCCGTCGAAGGAGCGCAGCGCGCTGGCGCTGCGGCTGAACAACCTGCTGGCCTCGCCCGGCTTCCAGGCCTGGATGCAGGGCGACGCGCTCGACGTCCAGCGGCTGCTGTGGTCGAGCACGGGCAAGCCGCGCATCGCGATCCTCTCGATCGCGCACCTCGCGGACGCCGAGCGCCTGTTCTTCGTCACGCTGGTGCTGGAGGAGCTCGTGGCCTGGATGCGGACGCAGTCCGGCACGACCAGCCTGCGCGCGCTCTTCTACATGGACGAGATCTTCGGGTACTTCCCGCCCACGGCGAACCCGCCCACGAAGACGCCGCTGCTCACGCTGCTCAAGCAGGGGCGCGCCTTCGGCCTGGGCTGCGTGCTCGCCACGCAGAACCCGGTCGACCTCGACTACAAGGGCCTCGCGAACTGCGGGACGTGGTTCCTCGGGCGCCTGCAGACCGAGCGCGACAAGCTGCGCGTGCTCGACGGCCTGGAGGGCGCCTCGGCCAGCGCGGGCGCGGACTTCGACCGAGCGTCGATGGAGCGCACGCTGGCCGGGCTCGCGAAGCGCACCTTCCTGCTGCACAACGTGCACGCCGAGGAACCGCGCCTGTTCCAGACGCGCTGGGCGCTCTCGTACCTGCGCGGGCCGCTGACGAAGGGCCAGATCGCGACCCTGATGCAGGCGCGCAAGGCGAGCGCCGCGCCCCCTGCGCTCCCCGCGACGCCCGGCTCCGAGATCGCTCCGCCCGCCCCGCCGCGCGCCACCGCCCCGCCGGGCGCGCCAGGCGGCACGCGCCCGCCCACTCCCGCCGGCGTGTCCGAGTTCTTCCTGCCGCCGGTCCGGGCGGGCGTCACGCGCTACGCCCCAGCGCTGCTCGGCGAGGCGCGCGTACACTTCGTCGATGCCAAGCGCGGCGTCGACGCGTGGCAATCGCTGGCGCTGCTCGCGCCGCTCACGCGCGCTGGCGGCAATCCGTGGGAGGCCGCCTCCGACTTCGACGAGCTCGACGCGCTCGTGCACGCCCCGCAGGAGGGCGCGGCCTTCGACCTGCTCCCGGCCGAGGCCCAGCGCGCCAAGACCTTCGAGTCGTGGTCGAAGTCGCTGGCGCTGTACCTGTATGGCGCCCGCGAGCTCGCGCTGCTCGCCTGTCCGACGCTGAAGCTCGTCTCGAGGCCCGCCGAGCCGCGCGCCGATTTCCTCGCGCGGGTACGCCTGGCCGCGCGCGAGGCGCGCGACCGCGAGCTCGTGAAGCTCGAGGCCAAGTACGCCCCGCGGGTCGCCAGCGCAAACGACAAGATCCGCCGCGCCGAGGAGCGACGCCGGCGCGAATCCGCCCAGTACGAGCAACAGAAGTCGCAGTCGATGATCTCGGTCGGTGCGACGCTGCTGGGCGCGCTCTTCGGCCGCAAGGTCGCGAGTGCCTCCACCGTCGGCCGCGCCACCACCGCCGCGCGTGGCCTGTCCCGCGCCGCGCGTGAGAAGGAGGACATCGCCAGCGCCGACGACGCCCTGCGCGCCGCCAAGGAGGAGCTGATCGCGCTCGAGCTCGCCTTCCAGAAGGACGCCGAGGAGCTCGGCAGCCTGCCCGAGCCCGAGGCCCTCGGCCTGCTGGAAGTCGCGGTCAAGCCGCGCAAGGCCGACACGCTGGTCGAGCGCGTGGCCCTGGTGTGGGTTCCGGGGTGAACGCCGCGGACGCGCACCACGCCGCGGCGCCGCTTACGTGTTTCTCGCCCGCCCTCCGGCACGCCGTGGTTGTGACCGCCTGCTCGGAACGGGGAGAATGAGCGCATGTTCCTCGCCTCCGCTCTCGCTCTCGTGCTCTCCGTCCCCGGCGACTGGCCCCAGTTCCGGGGTCCCTCCGGCAACGGCGTCGTGCCCGCGGCCGCGATCCCGCTCAGCTGGAGCGAGCGCGAGAACGTCGCCTGGCGCATCGAGGTGCCCGGTCACGGCTGGTCGCAGCCGATCGTGGTCGGCGACACCGTCTACGTGACCACCGCGGTCGGCCCGGGCAGCCCGGTGCCGCTCACCTACCAGGCCGGCATCGACGCGCCCGACACGTCGAAGGACCCGGTCGCGGCGGCCGAGATCGAGTGGCTCGTGTGCGCCTACGAGCTCGCCAGCGGCGCGCCGCGCTGGACGGCCAGCGCGGGCAAGGGCCCGGCGCGCTTCCCGATCCACCCCTCGAACACGCACGCCTCCGAGACGCCCGCGGCCGACGCGCACGGCGTGTACGCCTACTTCGGCTCGACCGGCGCGGTGGCGGCCTTCGATCCGGCCGGGAAGGCGCGCTGGAGGGTCGAGCTCGGCGCCTATCCGACCCAGGACGCCTTCGGGACCGGCAGCTCGCCGGTGCTGCACGAGGGCCGGCTCTTCGTGCAGGTCTTCAGCGAGGAGCGCTCGTTCCTGGTGGCGCTCGACACGGCCACCGGCAAGGAACTCTGGCGCGTCGAGCGCGGCCCGGGCACGGCCTGGAACACGCCGCTCCTCTGGCGCACGGAGGAGCGCGTCGAGCTCGTGGCCTCGGGCAAGAAGCACATCGCCGGCTACGACCCCGCGAGCGGCAAGGAGCTGTGGTCGCTGGCCGGCCTCGACACGCCCGACTCCTCCTCGCCCGCCTGCGACGCCGAGCACCTGTACTTCGGCTTCCGCGGCTCGCGCGTGAACGGCCCGCTGCACGCCCTCGGCGCGGGCCTGAGCGGGGCGCTCCTGGCCACCGACGGGAGCGGCGCGATCGCCGGCGAGGCCTGGCAGGTCGCGAGCTCCGCGCCCGGCATGCCCTCGCCCGTCTCGGCCGGCGGACAGGTGTACACGCTGAGCAGCGGCTTCCTCGCGTGCTTCGACGCCGCCAGCGGCCGCCAGCGCTTCAAGGAACGGCTGGAGGGCACGGGCCCGGTCGTGGGCTCGCCGATCGCCGTCGGCGAGCGCCTGGTGGTCGTGGGCGAGTCCGGCAAGGGCCTGGTGCTCGCCGCCAAGCCGAGCTTCGAGGTCCTGGGCGGCGGCCAGCTCGACGACGTCTTCTGGGCCACGCCGACGGTGGCGGGCGACGCGCTGCTCCTGCGCGGCATCGCGCACCTCTACTGCCTGCGCGTGAAGTAGGCGGCCGGATGCCGTGCGCGCAGCGGAGGAGTCCGGGAAGCGGCGTGAGCCCAGGCTGGCTCGCACCCGTCCTGCACCTCGCCCTCGCAGCGTGCGCGACGACCTTCTCGCTCGAGGAGTTCGACGCCCTCGCGCGAACGAGCGGGGCGCGCACGATCGTGCTCACGGAGGACCTCTCGCTCTACTCGCCCTACGACCCGCTCCGCACGCGCGCGTTCCTGGAGCTCATCCGCGCGCAACGGACCGAGGTCTTCGCGCTCTTCGGGGTCGCCAAGGAGCGCCCGCTGGTGGTCCAGCTGCATCCCAATCCGGGCCTGGGCGTGCAGCTGTCCGTGCAGGGCGATCGCATCACGGTCGAGAGCGTGTCGGAGGTCGCGAACGAGCGCATCAACGGCCAGGCCACGATCGACCTCGTGATCATCGAGGTCGACCCCGAGCGTGTGCTGCAGCTCCCCGACGGCCGCTCGATCCCGGGCGCCTTCGAGCCCTCGATGTACGCGGACACGATCCGACACGAGCTGACCCACGTCGCCACGCGCCTGCTGGGCATCGAGCGCAGCGATTGGCTGAGCGAAGGCATCGCCCACGCGGTGGGTGCGACCTCGATCGAGGGCGGCCGCTTCGAGCTGGCTCCCGTGGCGGCGATCCTGGGCGAAGCGGCACGCCTGCCGCACGACCCGCGCGCGATGGCGGCGCTGCTCGAGTGGCGCCAGGGCTTCCCCGTGACCGACACGGACGTCTCGGCGCGACGACTGGCCATGTCCCTGGTCCTCTTCGCGCTCGAGCGTGACGGCCCGGACCTGCGCGCGGGCCTGCTCCGCCTCGCCGCCCTGGATCGGCGCGAACTCCTGGCGCTCAACTCCGAGTGGTCGGCCTGGCTCGCGCGCTTCGGGCAACCGCACTAGCCGGTCAGCAGCTCTTCCGCGATCTGCACCGCGTTCGTGGCGGCGCCCTTGCGCACGTTGTCGATCACGGTCCACAGCCACAGGCGCCGCGGGTGGGTCGGGTCGCGGCGCACGCGGCCGACGTGCACGTCGTCGCGGCCGGCGAGCTCGAGCGGCGTCGTGTACTCGTTCGCGGGACCCACGGTGACGCCCGGGAAGGCGCGCAGGGCCGCGAGCGCGTCCTCGACCGTGAGCTCGCGCTCGGTCTCCACCAGGACGGCCGCGGAGTGGCCGACCGCGACCGGCACGCGCACGCAGGTCATGGTCACGGGCAGGGCGGGCAAGGCCAGGATCTTGCGCGTCTCGTCGGAGAGCTTCTGCTCCTCGCTCGTGTAGCCGCTCTCGAGGAAGCGCTCGCACTGCGGGATCACGTTGCCGGCCAGCGGGCGCGGGAAGAGCGACGAGCGCTGCCCATTCAACTCCTCCAGCCCCTCACGCCCCGCACCGCTCGCCGCTTGTAGCGTCGTCACGGTGACGTGCGCGAGCCCGGCCGCGCGCCGCAGCGGCTCCAGCGCCATCACCAGCCCGATCGTGGTGCAGTTCGGGCACGAGACGATGCCGCCCGCGCCGCCGAGCGCGGCCAGCGCCTCCGGATTGATCTCCGGCACGACCAGCGGCACGTGCTCGGCCAGACGCCAGGTGCTCGACTTGTCGATCACGACCGCGCCCGCCGCCGCCGCGATCGGCGCCAGCGTGCGCGAGAGCTCGCCCGTGGCCGCGAAGAAGACGAAGTCGGCCCCGCGCAGCGCGGCCGGGGTCGCCTCCTCGACGACCTGCGGGCGTCCGCGGAAGTGCACGCGCGTCCCCGCGCTGCGCGCGCTGCCGAGCGCGCGCAGCGCGCCCACCGGGAAACCGCGCTCCTCGAACACGCGCAGCACGATCTCGCCCACCAGCCCGGTGGCGCCGACGACGGCGACGATGGGAGCGGAGGAGGACACGTGCGGCGGATCATACGATCCAGATGTACCGCCCTAGACCGATACGCCGTAGTCGTCGGTCATGTCGATCGGGTACTGCGGCCCGCCCGGCCCGCCCACGCGTCCGGCCCACGGATCGGGCTGCGCCAGCGGCGGAACGAGCTGCTTCGAGACCTGCGCCGCCGCGTGGTAGCGGGCGCCGCGCGTGATCCCGCGCCACAGCAGGGCCACCTGGCCCAGCCCGAACAGGACCAGCAGCGTGCCGACGCCCGAGGCCGGCCCCAGGCCGCGGTCGAGGCCGCGCGCGAGGCTCCCGAGCCCCAGCACGAGCGCCGCCTCCAGCAGGAACAGCACCAGCATCGGTCGCAACATGCGCAGCGGATGGAGCAGCATCAGCCCCCACGTGCACAACCCCGCCCACACGGCCGAGCGCGTGTCCTGCAGCGCGAGGCGCGTGCGCGTGTAGTCGCCCCACACCAGCAGCAACGCCAGCGCCAGCCCGTACAGCCCGTCCTGCACCCAGGTGACGAGCACGGCGCCGGACTCCGACGCCAGCACCTCGAGGTCGCCGTCCTCGGCCCCGAACAGGAGCGCCAGGGCCGTCTTCCAGGGCCAGGCGTGGAAGATCCAGGTCAGCAGCGCGAGCGTGACCAGCGTCAGCAGCCACACGCGCAGGAAGCGCCAGAAGTAGCGCGCCCCGCCCCACAGGAAGCGCCGCATCGAGTGCCCCTGCGTACGCTCGAGGAAGACCTGCAGCCAACCGCCGCCCGAGAACACGCCGAACAGCATCACCACCAGCGCCAGGGCCGCGGCCAGGCCGGCGGTGCTGCGCTTGAGGGTCCCGAGCTCGGGGCCGTGGTCGAAGCGGAAGCCCTCGTCCATCGAGGCGAGCACGCTGCCCGGTTCGTAGTGGTGCGCCAGGACGCCGGCGTAGAAGCCGTGCCAGGGCACGGCCAGGGCCAGCGCGAGGGCGAGCGGCACGAGCCAGCAGGTGAGCCAGATCGGCGTGCGTCCGAGGGCCGTGCGCAGCGCGCCGAGGAACACCGGCGGGCGCGGCCCGGTCAGGTCGTCGTCGAGCAGTCGATTCACCGGGCGCGCTCCCTCGTCGGCGGGGTCCTCATCCGCCCAGCCCCTGGATGAAGTGCAGGTAGTGCTGGTACTGCGCCAGCACGCGCTCGGCCCAGCGCACGGGCGCGACCGAGTCGGTCCGGTCGTACCAGCGGTCGTTCGAGAGATCGCGGTCGATGTAGTAGGCGCGCTGCGGATCGATCACGGCCGAGCTCAGCTTCTTGTCGCTGTCGAGCTCGATGCGCTTCCAGGTCGCGAGTGCCTGCTCGTCGCGCGTCCACACCAGTTCCTCCGTGCGGCCGTCCTCGAAGGTCAGGAGCACGGGCAACGGCAGGCGCAGCTCGCCCTTGCGGCGCAGCTCGACCTCGATGTGGTACGGCGCCTTGGATTCGCCGCCCTCGGCCGGCTCGCCGGAGCGCTCGAGGAACTCGCCGCCCTCGCCCTGGAAGAAACCGCGCGGCCCGGGCCGGCGCGCCTGCTTCACCGCGATGCTCCAGTCGACCGTGCCGGTGCCCTGGAACAGCTCGCGGAAGTACCACTCGAGGCTCAGGCCCGAGCCCTGCTGGAAGGCGCTGTAGAAATCGGCCGGGTAGGGATGGTCGTAGCGCCAGGTGCGCGCGTAGTGGCGCAGGCCGCGGTAGAACGGCTCCTCGCCCACCAGCCCGCGCAGCGTGCGCAGCGCGGCGGCCGTGCGCGGGTAGCTGTTGACGCGGTAGCTGGTGCCGTCGGCGTAGCGCCAGCCCGGGGTCTCGATCGGATCGGTGTCCGGATCGGCGAGGTAGCCGACGCGATCGGCCGCGCGCGGATCGGTCCACTGCCCCACGAAGGTGAACAGCGGCTGGTCGCGCCAGAAGTCCAGCGCGCCCGAGGGCTCGAGCAGGCGGACCTTGGGATCCTTCAGGAAGGGCAACGGCAGGCGCAGCTCGCGCGCGGCCAGCGCGTCGGCCACCGGCCCGCCGCCCGGCAGGTCGGCCACGCGCACGCCGTCCACCGGGACGAGCGCGTAGTCGGTCGTGCCGCGGTCGAGGCCGTAGACGCGCTGCAGCACCTCGGAATCGGTGTAGCTGTTGAAGCCCTCGTCCAGCCAGGAGGCCTCGAACTCGTTGTTGCCGACCAGGCCGTACCAGAACTGGTGCCCGCACTCGTGCACCACGACGCCCTCGGGCTGGTGCATGTCCTCGCTCGAGAAGAGGCGCGAGCCGCAGGTGAACAGGGTCGGGTACTCCATGCCGCCCGCGGCCGCGCCCCAGGCGGGATCGACCACGGTGATGTGCTCGTAGGGGTACTCGCCGAACCACAGGCCGTAGAAGAACAGCGCCGCGCAGGTGGCGCGGAAGTGGCGCTCGGCCTGGGCGGCGTGCTCCGGGTGGATCAGCACGGTCACGTCCACGTCGCGCAGCCTGGGCTCCTCGTCGAACATGGCGCGCGCCTTCTCGACCTCGGCCGGGAAGCGCTCGGCCCACTCCTTGAAGCGGAAGGTCTGGCGCCAGACCTCGTAGCGCGTGTCCGCGGTCCAGGTGAAGTCGTGCACCAGCGGGCGCTTGCCGAAGGCGTCCTCGCGGCGCTGGTCGCCGGCCGAGGGCGCGACGAAGCTCACCTTGATGCGATCGCCCTTGGGCGTGTCGTTCACCTTGACGCCCGAGGCCCCTATCTTGCCCTCGTACTCGATCGGCAGGTCGAGCGTGACGTCGTAGGTGCCGTAGTCCGAGTAGAACTCGGTGCGCGCGTGGAACTGGTGGCAGTTCCAGCCGCGCCCGGCCTCGTACACGCCGAGCTTCGGGAACCACTGCGCCACCAGCAGGAAGTCGTCCTTGTAGCCCGTGCGGCGGCGCACGCGCGGGAGCTGCGACTCCCACTCGATCTGCACGCGCACGGTCTCGCCGGCTCCGAGCGGCTGCGGCAGGTCGACGCTGAAGACGGTGCGGTCCTCCTCGTTCGCGTCGTCCGGGCGCCGGTAGCGCAGGCTCGGCAGCACGTCCACGAAGCCGCCGTCGGCCGCGCCCGCGACCCGGATCGCCTTGACGCGGATCCAGGACCAACCCTCCTTCATCTCCGTCCGCCGCAGCTTGCCCTCGGACTCGACCAGGTGCGTCGAGCGGTTGTTCGAGAAGGCGTTCAGGTACAGGTGGAACCAGAGGTCGCGCACCGCCTCACCGCTGCGGTTGGCCCAGCGCAGCTCGAGCTTGCCGTCCAGGCGCTTGCTCTCGCCCTCCAGCCGCGCCTCGATGCGGTAGTCGGCGCGCCCGGAACCCTTTTCCTGGGACGCGGCCACGCCGCCGAGGACCAGCAGGCCGAGGAGCGCGCTGGCCAGCGCGCCGCGCACCCCGGGCACGGACCCGCCGGGTCGTCCGGAGCCAGGTCGGGAAGAGCGCAACCTCATTGCGGGCAAGAGCCTAGCAACCCGACCCCGGGCTCCGCGCGGGGCCCGCGCGGAACTCGCTCATTCCTCTCATCTCGGCTCCGGGAATGCCGATAACAGGACCGCAGAACCTTCTTCCCGATCGTCGGGGAGGGCCAATGGACATCCAATCGAATCAACCCGGACCGGACCGAGCCAAGCGCGCCTACGAGCAGCAACAACGCGCTCTGATCGACGCCAACCGTGCCCGCGTGCGCGCGGCGCGCGACGACCTGTCGGCCGCCGCCCAGCAGCGCCTCGCGAACACGCAGGCGGCGCGGGAGCAACGCTCCACCCAGGGCGCCGACCCGCGCACGACCTCGCGCGCGGACGAGCTCGAGATCTCGGCGGCCGCGCGTGCGGCCAGCGAGCCCTCGAGCGCCGAGCGCGAGGCGCGCGTGCGCGAGCTGGCGGCGGATCACCGCCTCGAGCGCCTGCACACGCCGGAGCGCATCGAGCGCGCCGCTCAGCGTCTGCTCGAGGGCTAAGGGAACCGGACGAACGCGCCCTGCGCAGCGCCCGCTGACAGGCTCGCTGCGAGCCGCCCCGCGCTCGTTCCCCTTCCCTACTGCGGCACGACGTCCGGCGCGATGCGGGCCGTCTTCCAGCGCCCGCGCCGGAACACGAGGATCCCGGCCAGCGCCAGGACCGACTCGGACGCGCACACCGACCAGAAGACGCCCACGGGTCCGAGCTCGAAGGGATGCGCCAGGGCCCAGGCCAGCGGGATCTGCAGGCACCAGAAGCAGAAGAAGTTGAGCCGCGTGGGCGTGAGCGTGTCGCCGGCGCCGTTGAAGGCCTGGGCCATGACCATGCCCCAGGCGTAGAAGACGTAGCCGTAGGCCAGGGTCCGCAGCGCGCTCACGCCGAGCGCATGCGTCTCGGGCTTCGCGGTGAAGATCCCGACCAGCGTCGGCGCGAAGCTCAGGAACACGACCGTCACCACGCCCATGAAGACCATGTTGTAGGAGCCCGTCAGCCAGACGGCGCGTTCGGCGCGCTCGGGCCGGTTCGCGCCGAGGTTCTGGCCCACCAGCGTGGCGGCCGAGTTCGAGAGCCCCCAGGCCGGCATGAGCGCGAACACGACGATGCGGATCGCGATCGTGTACCCGGCCAGGGCCTCCTTGCCGAAGGGCGCCACGATGCGCATGAGCGCCACCCAGCTGGCGGTCGCGATCAGGAACTGCGCCACGCCGCCCAGCGACAGGCGCACGAGCTCGCGCAGGATGCGCGCCTCGACGCGCGCCGCCGCGCCGCGCAGCGCGATCCGCCCCACGCCGCGCCGCAGCATCCAGGTCTGGTACCCGACCCCGATGCCGCGCCCGATCAGCGTGGCCACGCCCGCGCCGGTCACGCCCAGCTCGGGGAACGGCCCCCAGCCGAAGATCAGGCACGGGTCGAGCACCACGTTGATGCCGTTCGCCAGCGCCAGCGCACGCAGCGCCAGGGCCGGATCGCCCGCGCCGCGGAAGATCGCGTTGTTCAGATACAGGAGCAGCACCACCACGCTCCCGCCCAGGACCGCGCGCGTGTAGCCCGTGCCCACCTCGATCACCGCGGGCTCGGCCTTCATCAGCGCCAGCAGGTCGGGCGCGTACACGAGACACGGCAGTCCGAGCACGAGCCCGATCCCGAGCCCCAGCGCCACCGCCGCGCTCGCGCCGCGCACGGCCCCGTCCACGTTCCTCTCGCCGATGCGACGCGCCACCAGCGCCGTGGTCGCCATCGCCAGCCCGATGCCGAAGGCGTACACGATCGTCAGCATCGACTCCGTGACACCCACCGCCGCCACGGCCTCGTCGCCGAGCTTCGCCACGAAGAACACGTCCACGATGGCGAAGGTGGACTCCATCGCCATCTCGAGCACCATCGGGATGGCCAGGAGCCAGATCGCGCGCGTCAGGCTGCCCTGGGTGTAGTCGTGCGCCTCCCCGCGCAGCGCGGCGACGACGATCTGCCACCAGGAACGGGTGTCGGGCGCGGGCTCCATCGCCTGGGGCGCAGAGGGTCTCCGCCCGCTCTCCTCCGCGCAAGGTCGGATCGACCGTCGCCGAGCGCCCTCAGTCCTGGCGGATGCTCGCCTTCGGCGGCGGCGCGGGCCACAGCGGGAGGCGCCGGCCGAGGCCGTGGGCGAGCACGCGGCCGCGGAAGTAGTGCTCGTGCTCCCACTCGACCTCGGCCATCGTCAGCAGGCAGTCGACCCATTCCGGGTGGCCGGCGGCGCGCGCCAGCCGCGCGGCACTCTCGTACTCGCGCACGTTGCGACTCTCGAGTCGCCCGGCGCCGTACATCGGCGCGAGCCAGCCGGTGAGGCGGCACAGCACGCCCAGCGTGCGCCCGACCATGGTCGCACGACGCTCACGAGCGCGGTCGGGGCCAGCACCGAGCTCGGCCAGCATCCGCCCGACGAGCTCACGGTGGTGCCACTCCTCGCGCTCGATCTCCTCGATCCGCCGGCGCTCCTCGGCGGCGCGCACCGAGCGCGCGTGTCCCCGATAGGCGTAGGCGGCCGCCAGCTCGCCCGAGAAGGCGAGCTGCAGCAGGGCCACGAGGGCGGCGCGGCTGGCGGCAACCTCGGGCTGGACGTCGTCGCCACCGGATCCCGGTGCCGCCCGCTCGCGGACGGGCTCGAGCAAGCTACCGCCGACCCTGCCCTCGACCACCATGGCTCGAACGTAGCCGAGGAACCCACCGCCCGCCATCGGCAGCCGCGCGCACGCGCTCGAACCGGCCTCGGGCTCGCCCGGCAGGTCGCGGCCCTACCGCCCTACAGCAGGCACGCGATCTGGAAGGCCGCGAAGCGCGCGAAGCGTTCGGGGCTGAGCAGGGCCACGCGCCAGGATTGGTCGTCGTCCTCGTTGAAACCGTAGTAGACCTTCAGGCCCTCGAGCACGCGGCTGTCGGAGGCGTCCAGGTTGACGGCGCCGGACCAGATCACCAGCCCGGTCTCGGCCGAGACCAGGTCGACCTGCAGCGAGAGCAGCTGGGGTGGGAAGAAGCGCTCCTGCGTGACGGTGCCGAACAGGACGCCGTCCAGGTTGTAGCGCTGCGAGAGGCCGATGATCGTCTTCGGCTTGTACCAGCCACGGCGGTAGGGATCGCTCGCGTCGAGCTCGGCCAGGTCCTCGCCGTCCAGCAGCACGAGCTCGAAGGGCGTCGACTGGGCGAGCTCGGTGTGCAGCGCGCGCTGCAGGTCGACGCCCTGGACCTGGCCCAGGGTGCGGCCGGTGAAGGGCAGCACGCCGATGCGCCGCAGGGTGTAGGAGTCGAAGTCGCTCGAGACGACGGCGTTGGCGAGCCTCGGCATCTGCGCGCGGGGCGTGACGAGGCAGCCTTGCAGCACGGCCAGGCCGCACAGGAGGGGCAGCACGCGCATTTTCATTCGTGCTTCTCCCCCGCCGCGCTCGGGGCCGGCTCCTTGCTCGGCGCGCGCGGCTTGGCGGTGCCGGGCCGCGACTGCGCGGCCGCGGCCAGGGCGGCCTCCTCGGCCTTGCCGCGTTCGACCTCGATGCGCGTCTCGAGCAGCAGCTTCTCGGCCTCGAGACGGCGGATCTGGGCCTGCACCAGGCGCGCGGCGATGTCCCGGTTGTCGCTCATCAGGCCGGCGCGCGCGGCTTCCAGCCCCGCCACCTGCGCGCTGAGGTCGATGGACTCCTTGGTCTTGGCCTCGAGCGCCACGCGCGTTTCCTCCAGCCCCTTGCGCAGGACCTCGACCTCGCTCGCCAGCGCGTCGCGCTCGTCCAGCACCTGCTGGTAGAGCTCGATGATGTGCATGCGCCCCGCGGGCGGCGTCTCGAGGCCGCGCGGCGTGCCTTCCTGCTCGGCCACGCGTCCCTGCGGCGCGCCGTCGACCACGCCGCCGTCCCAGGCGTAGAGCGGCGCCGGCGGCGTCGGCGCCGGGGCGGGTGCATTCGCCTGGGCTTCGGCCAGCGGGTCCGTGCTGGTGGTGAGGGTCCGAGCGGGTGCGGCCGGCGCGGGCGGCGTGCCGGCCGTCGGCGTCGGTTCGAGCGCGCTCACGGCTTCGCGCGCGGGCTGCGCGGTCTGCGCGGTCTGACGATAGCGGCCCTGGTCCTGCCAGGTCTCCTGCGGCGGACCCCAGCTGGCGCGCTCGTACACGGAGGGCGGGACGATGCAGGCTGCGAGCAGGAGCGCCGCGCTCGCGGCCCACAGGTGCGGGGGGATTCTCGGGGGGATTCTCATGGCTTCTTCTCGCTGTGGATCTCGATCAGGGAGACCTCGCCGCAGGGGCAGGTGAATTCGATGGCCTGGGTGTGCTCGTCCAGGCGCAGGAGCCGCGCGCGCGACACGGGCGCGCTCGCAGCGGGCGCGGCGCGCTCGCCCTGGGCGTGGGCCGCGGAGTGGGCCGCGTGGCCGTCCACGCGCACCTGGTCGCGCTTGATGACGCCGCGTCGTCGGTGGTTCGCTTCCATGGCGTCTACGTGACCGGATTGGCCTTCTTGAGGTCGCGGTTCAGGCGATAGAGCGCGCGGCTGTGGATCTGCGAGACGCGCGACTCGGTCACGCCCAGGATCTCGCCGATCTCCTTCAGCAAGAGCTCCTCGCCGTAGTACAGCGTGATCACGGTCTTCTCGGGCTCCGGCAGCGCGCCGATGGTGTGCACGAGCAGGGCCTTCATCTCGTTCCACTCGGCGCTGCCGACCGGATCCTCGCTGCGCGGGTCGCACAGGAGCGCGCCGAACTCCTCGCTCGGGCCGCCGTCGAGCGAGGCCCACGAGGCCACGCGCGCCGAGTGCAGGACCTCGTCCACCTCGTCGATCGTGGTGCCGAGGTGCTGCGCGATCTCCTCGGGCGAGGGCGGCGTGCCGTGACGCTGCTCGAGCTCGGCCACGGCGCGCTCGACCTCGCGCAGGCGGTCGCGCCGGCCGCGTGGCAGGAAGTCGAGGCGGCGCAGCTCGTCCAGGATGGCGCCGCGGATGCGCGGATAGGCGAAGGTCGAGAACTGCAGCCCGCGCGTGGGGTCGAAGGAATCGGCGGCCTCGATCAGGCCGTGCATGCCCCACCCGAACAGGTCGTCGCGCTGCACGCGCCCGGGCACGTCCAGCGACAGGCGCCCGACGATGTGCTGCAGCAGCGCCAGGTGATCCAGGATCAGGCGCTCGCGGTCCAGCTCGGGACCGGCGGGAGAGAACTCGCTCGCGCTCATGCGGGGTCGGCGCTCCTCATCGCTTGGGCTCCTGTTTCGGCCGTTCGAGCTGGCGATCGAAGTCGACCGCGCGGGCCAGGACGGCCGCGCCGAGGCGCGTCCCGAGTCCGAGAACCAGGAGCGCCGCCAGGCCGCGCAGGCTGGCCAGCCACAGCGGCGCGTGCTGCAGCAGCGACACCAGCGCCACCGCCAGCGCGGCGGCGGCCGACAGCCGGCCCCCGAACTCGCGCGCGGCGCGGACCGTTTCCTTGGGGGCGGGCGCGCTCATCCCGCGTGGCTCCCGGCCAGGTGGCCGCGCAGGACCAGGTCGCTCAGGGCCTCGCCGCTCGGGCGCAGGAGGTGCGCGCGCGCGTCCTGGCCGTCGCACAGGAACGCGACCGGGAGCCGCGCGCGCACCAGCGCCTCGTAGGCCGCGGCCGGTTCGTCGGTCTCGTCCAGCTTGGTCAGGATCGCGCCGTCGGCGCGGAAGGGCGCGAAGGCCCGCGTGGTCAGGCGCAACGCGCCGCGGCCGGCCGCGGCGGAGAGCACCAGCAGCGTCTGCGGCTCGCACGGCGCCGTGCACAGCACGAGCTCGCGCGCGAGCTCGTCCAGGCGCTGGTCCTCGCGCGGCGAGAGCCCGGGCGTGTCGAGCAGCACCGTGTCGGCCGCGCCCGAGCGCCGCAGCAGCTTCTTCAGGTCCTCGGCCGAGCGCACGAGCGCCAGCGGGATCTCGCCCCGGTCGACGTCGCTCGCCAGCCCACCCACGCGCTCGAGCGCCTCGAGCGAGTGCGGGTCGAGGCTGGCGAACACCACCCGCCGGCCGGCCTCGCGCAGCCGGCGTCCGAGCTTGACCAGCGCGGTGGTCTTGCCGACCCCGGTCGGGCCGACGAAGGCGAACAGCGGCGTGCGCTCGTGGCGGCGCGGGCGCTTGGGCGAGGGCAGGATCGACACCGCGCGCGCCAGCACGGCCGCGGCCGCGTCGATGGCGTAGGCGCCGCGCGCGCCCTCGCGCTGCACCTCGCTCAGCACCAGACGCGTGAAGTCGGGCGAGGCGCCGTGCGCGAGCATGCGCTGCGCCACGTCGCGCGTGCCGGGTTCCAGGGCGAGGCCCACCAGCTCGTCGGGCGTCAGCGGCGCGCGCAGCAGCGGCGCCGGCTCGCGCCGCAGATCGGTCCAGGTGGCGTCAGGCGACTCGCGCAGTTCCGGGTGGGAGGCGACGTTCATCTCAATCCTCCAGTTTCACGACCGAGCTCGTCTCGACCGCGCGCGCGGGGACGACCTCGTTGTAGGAGAGCACCGCGACCTTCGGCAGCGAGGCGCGCACGAGCTCGTTCAGGAAGCGCCGCACGCCGCCGCGCGCCAGCACGACCGCATCCTTGCCACCCTTCGAGGCGGCCGCGACGGCCTGCGCGATGCGCTCGATCAGACGCTGCAGGTAGGCCGGATTGACGGGCATGGCCTCGGGATCCTTGCTGACGCCCACCGCGGCCGCGAGGCGCGCCTCGATCTGCGGATCGAGCGTGACGGCGTGCAGCGTGCCGCCCTTGTCGGCGTGGAGCTCGCACAGCACGCGCCCGAGCCGCCCGCGCACGAACTCGCTCAGGGCCTCGGGGTCCTTGGTGCGTCCGACGCCGTCCGCCAGGGCCTCGAGGATGGCCGGCATGTTGCGCACGGGCACGCCCTCGGCCAGGAGGTTGCGCAGCACCTGCTGCACCTCGCCGTAGCCGAGCTTGTGCGGGATGAGCTCCTCGACCACGGCCGGCGAGCTCTTCTTGACGTGCTCGACCAGCTCCTTGACGTCGTCGCGCGAGAGGATCTCGTGCAGGGAACCGCGGATGACCTCGGACAGGTGCGTGACCAGCACGCTGGTCGGATCGACCACGGTGTAGCCCGCCAGCTCGGCCTCGTCGCGCTGCGCGGGCGTGATCCACCAGGCCGGCAAGCCGAAGGCCGGATCGCGCGCGGCCTTGCCGCGCAGCTTGGGGACCGCGCTCCCGGCCGGGGAGCTGCCGGAGTCCATGGCCATGAACTGGCCGACCTCCAGCGTGCCCTTGGCGACCTCCTGGCCGCCGAGCAGCACGCGATAGGCGCCGGGCTCCAGGCGCACGTTGTCCTTGATGCGCACCGGCGGCAGCACCACGCCCTCGCGCGCGGCGAAGCGGCGCCGCAGCTGCGAGACGTGATCGAGGATGCCGGTGCCGCTCTTGTCCTGCACCAGAGGGATCAGGCGGTACCCGATCTCGAGCCCGATTCGGTCGACCTCCAGCAGCCCGAGCGCCTCGTCCACGGGCTTCGGCTCGCCGACCTCGCCCGCGGGTTCGAGCTTGCCCGTGCCGCGCGCGGCCGTGCCGGCCGGGCTGGGCGTGAGCAGACTCTCGGGTCCGTCGATGCCGCGCAGGCGCCGCGCCGCGAACAGGAGCACGCTCGCCAGCAGCGTGAACGGCAGGCTCGGCATGCCCGGCAGGAGCCCGATCGTGAACATCAGGCCGGAGGCGATCAGGACCGGCTTCGGCCGGCTGGCGACCTGGGAGATCAGGTTGTAGCCGAGGGTCTTGTCGCTGGAAGCGCGCGTGACCAGCACGGCGGCCGCGGTCGAGACCAGCAGCGCCGGGATCTGCGTCACCAGGCCGTCGCCGATCGAGAGCATCGAGTAGCGTCGGCCGGCCTCCTCCAGCGTGAGCCCGCTCATCGCGCCCAGCGCCATGCCGCCCACCAGGTTGAGCGCGGTGATGATCAGGCTGGCGATGGCGTCGCCGCGCACGAACTTCGAGGCGCCGTCCATGGCCCCGTAGAACTCGGCCTCGCCGGCCACGCGCGCGCGCCGCGAGCGCGCCTCGTCCGAGTCGATCAGGCCCGCGTTCAGGTCGGCGTCGATCGCCATCTGCTTGCCGGGCATGGCGTCGAGCACGAAGCGCGCCGCGACCTCGCTGATGCGCCCCGCGCCCTTGGTGATGACCACGAACTGGATCACCACCAGGATCAGGAACACGATCAGGCCGACCGTCAGGTCGTCGCCGACCACGAAGTGCCCGAAGGCCGTGATCACGGCGCCGGCGCGGCCCTCGGACAGGATCAGGCGCGTGCTGGCGACGTTCAGGCCGAGCCGGAAGAGCGTCGTGAACAGCAGCACGGCCGGGAAGGTCGAGAGCTCGGCCGAGCTCTTGACGCTCATGGTCACGAGCAGGAGCAGGACCGAGATCGTGATGTTGAACGCGAGCAAGAGGTCGAGCACCGGCGTGGGCAGCGGCACCAGCAGAGTGACCATCAGCCCGAGCACGCCGATGCCCAGGGCCCAGTCGGCCCAGCGCGTCAGGAAGCGCCCGAAGCGCTCGAGGGCCGTACCCGTCACGTGGGTACCCGCCGCGCCACCGGGCCCGTCGCCGCCGTGCTTCGCCATGCCCTAGCGCGCTAGCCCCGAGCGGGCGCGCCCTCCAGGCGGTAGACGGTGGCGAGCACGGCCGCGACCGCGGCGTAGAGCTCCGCGGGGATCTCCTGGCCGATGCGCACGCGCGCGTACAGCGCGCGCGCCAGCGGCACGTCCTCGTGGCAGGCCACGCCGTTCGCCCGCGCGACCTCCTTGATGCGTTCGGCCAGATGATCGACGCCCTTGGCGACCACCACGGGCGCGGCCCGCCGGCCGTCGTCGCCGACGCGCTCGTAGCTGAGCGCCACCGCGACGTGGGTCGGGTTGGTGACCACCACCGTGGCCTTGGGGACGTCGGCCATCATGCGCCGCATGGCGAACTCGCGTTGCACCGCGCGGATGCGCGCGCGCACGTGCGGATCGCCCTCGGTCAGGCGGTGCTCCTCCTTGACCTCGGCCGGCGTCATGCGCAGATCGCGCTCGTGCTGCAGACGCTGGAACAACGCGTCGAGCATGGCCAGGGCCAGGATCACGGCCAGCGCGGCCGCGGCCGTGCGCAACCCGACCACGCCCAGGGCCGCCAGCAGCGGGCCGAGCTCGTTCGTGCCGACGTGCGCGATCCGATCGACGTGCAGCCAGGCCACGCTGGCGGCGGCGGCCGTGATCAGCGTGACCTTGCCGAGCGAGAGGCCCGTGCGCACCAGCGCGCGCATCGAGAACAGGCGCTGCAGACCCTTGCTGGGATCGAGCTTGCCCGGATCCACCTCGATCGCCTTGGGCGCGAAGCGCAGACCGACCTGCAGGTAGCCGGTCAGGGCGCACACCGCCACGGTCGGCAGGATCACCATGCACAGCGCGCCGAGCACGCCCAGGATCGATTCCTTCAGCAGCGCCGAGGACTCCGGCACGCCCAGGTCGGTGAGGCCCATGCCGGCCAGGGCGGCGATGCCGTGCTCCAGCTCGTCCGCCACGACGCGCGCGAGGTGCGCGCCACCCAGCGCCAGGGCGCCGACGCCGGCCGCCAGGCCCAGGGCCGAGGCGAGCTCGGTCGAGATCGCCACCTGGCCCTTCTCGCGTGCTTCCTCGCGCCGACGCGGGGTCGCGTCCTCGGTGCGTTGCTCGCGATCGGAAGTGTCGGCCATGGTCGTGGATCAGAGCGCGGTGAGTCCGCGCTCGAGCCAGCGCAGGAGGTCCTGGTGCAGGTTGCGCATGGCCGGCTCCATCACCGGCGCGAACAGGAACAGGGCCACCAGCGCCACCAGCACGCGCAGCGTGAAGCCCACCTCGAGCACGTTCAGGCCCGGCACCGCGCGCGACAGGAGCCCGATCAGGAGCGAGACCAGGAGCAGGAACACCATCACCGGCGCGGCGAACACCAGCCCCGCCCGGAACATCTCGGAGAACATCGAGATGGCCGTGGAGGCCATGCGCGGACCCAGCTCCAGGTGTCCGATCGGGGCGAAGGCGAAGGAGCGCTCGAGCGAGCGCAGCAGCCAGTGGTGCCCGTCCAGCGCCAGCAGGACCAGCAGGAACAGGTTCTCGTAGAGGCTGGTGATCAGCGTGCTCGAGATGCCGTTGGTCGGGTCGACCTGGCGCGCGACCATGAAGCCCATCTCCTGGCCGACCATCTCGCCCGCCACGCGCACCGCCAGCAGCACGAGCTGCAGCAGGAAGCCCAGGAAGATCCCGATCAGGACCTCGCGCAGGCCCATCAGCGCCAGCTCGAGGGGCGGCGCCTCCACCGGCGTGCCGGTGCTGAGGAACAGGAGGAGCGACAGGAACCCGATCAGGCCCACGCGGTAGCCGCTGAAGCCCGTGCCCTGTCCGAGCACCGGCGACGCCAGCACCAGCGCGCTCGTGCGCGCGAGCACCAGCATGAATCCGGCGATGGTGGCCGAGAGGGGCATGGGGGATCGGGTGGCTAGCTCAGTCCGAAGGTGTGCAGGCGCTCGAACACGCGCACGCAGAAGTCGCGCAGCAGGGTGAGCGCCGGGGCCAGCAGGAACAGCCCGACCAGCACCACCGCCAGCATCTTGGGCACGACCGACAGCGTCTGCTCCTGCACCGAGGTCAGGGCCTGGAACACGCTCACGGCCACGCCCACGATCAGGCCGACGATCAGGAGCGGCCCGGCGATGAGCAGCGTGAGGCCGAGCATCTCGCGCGCCAGATCCAGGACTTGGAGGTCGAGCGTCTCCATGGTCAGGTGCTCACGAAGGAGGTCACGAGCGACTCGCACACCAGGTGCCAGCCGTCGACCAGCACGAACAGGAGGATCTTGAAGGGCGTCGAGATCATCACGGGCGGGAGCATGAACATGCCCATCGAGATCAGCACCGACGCCACCACCAGGTCGATCACCAGGAAGGGCAGGAACAGGAGGAAGCCCATCTGGAACGAGGTCTTCAGCTCGGACAGCACGAAGGCCGGCACGACCACGCGGAAGGGCAGCGACTCGGGCACCAGCATGCCGCCGTCGTCCACCGGCTTCTCGACGTGCGCGAGCTCGAGGAACAGGTCGATCTCCGAGGCGCGCGTGTTCGCCACCAGGAAGCCGCGCAGCTCACCCCAGGCCGAGCCAGCCGCGGCCGCGGCCCCGATCTCGCCGGCCTGATAGGGCACGTAGGCCTTCTCGTAGGCGCGCGAGAACACCGGCCCCATCACGAAGGTCGTCAGGAACAGGGAGAGCGCGATGATGACCGGATTGGGGGGCAGCTCGTTGACCGACAGCGAGCGGCGCACGAACGAGAGCACGATCACGATGCGCGTGAAGCTGGTGGCCGTGATCACCAGCGCCGGCAGCACCGAGAGGACCGTCAGCAGGAAGGCGATCTCGACCGCGGCCGAGACCTTCACGCCCTCCTCGGGGGCCTGGGCCAGCGGCGCCGCCGACGAGAGCGCGCCCGCGCCGGCACCGGTCGCCTGGGCGGCGGCCAGGCCGCCGAGCAGCGCCAGCGCGAGCACGAGCAGCGCGGAGCGGGTCGCAATGGCAGCGCGCCGGGTCTTCAAGCTCATCAAGCTCTTCACGCGAGCAAGCCCTCCTTGGCGCCCAGCGAGGCGCGCACGCGCGCGGCCTGGGCCGGGGCGAGCACGAGCTCGTCCTCCAGCACGGCGGCGAAGGGTTGGCCACGCTCGGAGGGCGGCGAGTCGCCCGGCGGCGGCGGCGGCGGCGCCCCGTCGAGCTCGGCGATGGCGCGCACCTCCTTGTCCCCCAGTCCGAGCAGGAAGCTGCGGTCGTAGCAGCGGACGACCACGAGTTTCTGCTTACCCGACAGGGGGAGCACGTCGAGAACCTGGAGCGAGCGCTTGGCCGCGCGCGCCTTCAGGTGCCGGGCGAAGAAGCGCCGGAAGAGCCAGGCCGCGGCCAGGAGCGCGAGGATCGAGCCCGCGCACACCGCTAGGTAGCGCGTCAGGTCGGGACCGCTGGCGTGCCCGGCCTCGGGGACGAGGACGGAGGCGAATCGCATGAGGGGGACACCCTCGGGAGGCCGAGGGGGTCGCGCCCTGCATCGACGGAAACCGAAGAAACCTCGAGACCGGGATCCTTTTTCTGACTCTTCTTTCCGGGGTCGGAAGGTCCGGCCCCCGCGCAACGCGCCGCGTGTCCCGTGTCGGCGTCAGCGCGGCCGCTCGCCCGGTCGATGAGGGTCCGGCAGGAATCCGGCGCCCACCCGGACCGAGCCCCATCGAGACCGACACCCCCGAGATCCCATGAAACCGCAGCACGAGCCGGACGACGAACAGGGGAGGCGCCAGGAGCGCGAGCAGGAGATCGAGCACGTGCGCGAGCTCCTGGATCGCACGGTGCGCTTCCTCACACGCTGCAGCCAGGACCCCAAGGCGGCCCTGCAGGTCGACGACCCGCAGGACCTGATCCGCGGACTCCAGGCCCTGGGCGTCGGCCCCACGCCGCTCGAGGCTCCCCGTCTCCGGCGCGCGGACGAGCCCGCCCCTGGAAATGGGCCGGAGCGCGAGAGCAGCGACGCTCCGCACCCGTTCCCGTTGCCGCGCCGGCGCTCGGCCTAGCTCCCGCGCGATCCTAGGCGCGCACGTCGCAGGAATCGCCGCTCGCGCCGGCGGAGCGGATGCCGCGCAGGCGCTGGCGGGCGTCGGAGCAGGCCGCGCGTTCGGCCACGAGCTCCTCGCGCCGGCGCACCAGGACGCCGGCCGCCACGGCGTACAGGCGCAGGCAGTGGTCCACGCGCTCGCGCTGCTCGGCGCGCTCGTGCTCGCGGCCCTCGAGGGCGCCCGAAAGGCGCTCGAAGGCGCCCTGCACGCGCAGCCAGATGCCGTCGATCGCCTCGGCCTCGGGGAAGGCACGCGCCTCGAAGCACGAGAGCAGGTCCTCGAGCCCCTCCTGGAGCTCGTCCAGCAGCGTCCCCAGCGCGAGCGCGCTCATGACGCGATTTCCAGGCGCTTCCAGCCGTCGAGCAGGGTCGCCAGCACCTCGCGCGCGGGCGCGAGCGGCGCGCTCGATTCGTTGACCAGCGCGGCGCGGATCTCGCCCTCCGTGAAGTGGTAGAGCCCGTCGAGCTGCTCGGCCAGTTCCGGCGCCTGCTCGCGGTCGAGCGACACGCGCAGCTCGGCCACCACCGCCTGGGCCCGCAGGCAGCGCTCCTGGAAGCGCGCCGGCTCGGACGCCAGCAGCGCGGCTTCGGCCTGTTCGAGGAAGCGCAGCGCGCCCTCGTACATGAGCTGCACCAGCTTGAGCGGCGGCGCGCTCTCGTAGCGCGTGACCTTGTAGGCCGCGGCGGCGTGCCCCTGGCTCATCGCCGGCTCCCGATCGCGCTCGTCGCGCCGAGGAAGGTCTGCTGCGACTGCAGCCCGGACATCAGGCGCTCCAGCGCCGCGAACTTCTGCACCAGCGATTCCTCCAGCTTGTCGAGGCGCGTCTGCAGGCGCTCGATCTCCTTGTCGAAGTCCTTGGTCTGGCGCTGGATCGAGGCCTTGCGACCGCCGATCAGGCCGTCGAGGCGCCGCCCGTCGGGCGCGGTCGAGGAGTCGAGCAGGTCGTCGAGCATCCCGTCGACGCGCCCGAAGACGCCCTTGTCGCTGTGGTCGGTGGCCACGCCCTCGTGCCGGAAGAACTCCGAGAACAGGTCGAGGTTGCCGTTGAGCTTGGCCTCCAGCTTGGCGTCGTCGATCTTCAGCGTGCCGTCGCCCTGCAGCCCGATCCCGATCAGGCTGAGGGTCGAGTAGCCCTCGCCGTCGGCCACGACCGTGCTCAGGTCGACGTTGAACAGCGCCCGGCGCAGCGTGCTGCGCACCGAGTCCAGCGCCCTGTCGCCGAACAGCTCGCCGCCGACGCCGGCCTCCTGCGTGAAGGTGTTCTGCTTGTTGATGAAGGCGACCACCTCGTTGTAGGCGTCCACGAAGCTCTTGACGTTCTCCTTCATCCCGCTGGGGTCGAGGTCGACCGTGAAGCTCATGGGCGTGGCCAGGGCCGTCTTGCGCGAGACGGAGAAGGACACGCCCGGCAGCACGTCGGAGAACAGGTTGGTCGAGCGCTGCACGGTCAGGCCGTCGATCACGACCTGCGCGTTGCTGGCACTCGAGACGCGCGTGGCGCCGGTGAGCCCGGCCACGCTCGAGGTCAGCCCCGTCAGCGTGAAATCCGCGCCCGTGTCGTCGCCGGCGAGGACCAGCTGGTAGGACGGTGAGGTGCTGGTGCCGGCGTTGACGACCGAGGCCGTGACGTCCGCCCCGGCGGCCGAGTTGATGGCCGCGGCCACGTCGTTCAGGTTCGAGCCGGCCGCCACGTTGACGCTGTAGGGCGTCGTCCCGTAGGTGAAGCTGATGGTGCCCGCCCCGAGCACGGCCGTGGGGTCGGCCACGCCCGCGAAGGCGTAGCGATCGGCCGAGGCCAGGGACTGCACCTCCAGCGTGTGCGCGCCGGCCACGGCGCTGCCGCCCAGCGTGAAGGTCGCGATGCCCTCCTCGCCCACCGTCAGCTTGTGCGCGAAGAAGTTGCTGGCCGCCTGCAGGTCGCGCGCCTTGTCGCGCAGCTTGTTGACCAGGCCCTCGAAGGTCCCGAGCAGCGTCAGCTTCGACTGTTCGCCCTTCTTGCGGCTCTCGACCGCGCGCAGCGAGCGGCTCTCGGCCTGCAGGATGGCGTCGATGATGGCCCCGGTGTCGAGCCCACTGGCCAGACCGCCGAACTGGATCCCTCCGAGTGTCATGGTGCTTCCTTCCTCACGGTTTCTCCCGGGGGGTTATCGGTCGCACCCGGAGTGCGCGTTAGCGCCGATCGCCGTGTGTTCGCGGGCGGAAAGGGCTTCGCGCGCCCACGCCTCGCCGCATCACGCCGCATCACCCCACGTCGGTGGGCCCACGACGAACGAAGCCCCGCCGTCTCGCGACGGCGGGGCTCCTTGGAGGCCGCCAGGGCCTGTCGGAAGGAGGCGCGCCCACGCGCGTCCTCCTGGCGAGACTAGCCGAGCAGGCTCAGCGCGATCTGCGGCTGGACGTTGGCCTGGGCCAGGACCGAAGCCGCAGCTTGCTGCAGGATCGAGTTCCGGGTCAGGTCCGCGGTCTCGGCCGCGATGTCGACGTCGCGGATGCGGCTCTCGGCGGCCGACAGGTTCTCGGCGGTGATGGCGATGCTGCGGATCGTGCTCGAGATCCGGTTCTGGGACGAGCCCAGGCTGCCGCGCAGGGTCGACACGCTGTCGATGGCCGTGTCGATCGTGTCCAGGGCCGACTGGGCGCCCGTGATGTCGGAGATGTCGGCACCGGACAGACCGAGCGCCGACGTCTGCATGTCGTCGAACGAGAGGTCGATCGTCTCGCCGCTCTCGGTGCCGACCTGGATCGACAGCGCGGTGGTCGAGCCGTCGAGCAAGGCGACGCCGTTGAAGGTCGTCTGCGTGGCCACGCGGTCGATTTCCTCGACCAGGGCGGCGAACTCCGTCTGCAGCACGGCGCGGTCGCCCGTGTTGAGCGTGCCGTTCGAGGCCTGGACCGCCAGCTCGCGCATGCGCACGAGGTTGGAGTTCAGCTCGTTCAGCGAACCCTCCGCGGTCTGCACGAGGCTGACGCCGTCACTGGCGTTCCGACCCGCCTGGTTGAGCGAGCGGACTTGGGCGCGCATGCGCTCGGAGATCCCGAGCCCGGCCGCGTCGTCCGAAGCCGAAGCGATGCGCAGGCCCGAGGAGAGACGCGCGAAGTTGCCGCCCAAACGTGCGGACACGTTGGACAGGTTCCGCTGCGCTCCCTGCGAGAAGATGTTGGTATTGACTCGAAGTCCCATGATGCTGTCGTTTCCTTCTGGATTGGAATGAAGACGATCCCTGCACAGGATCGTTGGGGACCGTTCGCCGGGAGACTCTCGACCCCGCGCACTCCGGCTGGAGTCCGCGGGGGCACGTCGAGAGCCCGTCCGGCGCGCGTTTGCCCGGTAATGGACGTGCGCGCGGGCCCGACCTCCGGGTCCCGACCGCACGACGCCTTCCCCCGAGGGTGAAGGTGTTCTGGTGCTCGCTCGCTGGCGCGTGAGGGCGCGCGCTGCGCGTCGCTCCTCGAGCTCGCGCTGCGCGCCGTTCGCTTCCGATCCGCGTTGTCAGAGAGCCGCTGCCAGCCGGGCCCGCGCTGAACAGGGGCCGCCCCTGGACAGGAGCGGCCCCTCCCTCAGCGATCGGCCCTAGAGGCCGTCACCCCTCGCTAGCCTTGGAGCAGCGAGAGGGCGATCTGGGGTTGGACGTTGGCTTGGGCCAGGACCGACACGGCCGCCTGCTGCAGGATCGAGTTGCGCGTCAGGTCGGCGGTCTCGGCGGCGATGTCGACGTCGCGGATGCGACTCTCGGCCGCCGACAGGTTCTCGGAGGCGATCGCGATGCTGCGGATCGTGCTCGAGATGCGGTTCTGGGCCGCGCCCAGGTTGCCGCGCAGGGTCGAGACGGAATCGACCGCGGTGTCGATCAGGTCGAGCGCGGCCTGGGCGTTGGTGCTGGTGGTCACGTCGGTCGAGATGCCGAGCGTCGCCACCGTCAGGTCGTCCAGCGCGATGTCGATGGTCTCGCCGCTCTCGGTGCCGACCTGGATCGCCAGCGTGGTGGTCGAGCCGTCGAACAGCGTCACGCCGTTGAAGGTGGCCTGCCCGGCCACGCGTCCGATCTCGTCGATCAGCGCGGTGAACTCGACGTTCAGGACCGCGCGGTCGCCCGTGTTGAGCGTGCCGTTCGATGCCTGGATGGCGAGCTCGCGCATGCGCACCAGGTTGGAGTTCAGCTCGTTGAGCGCGCCCTCCGCGGTCTGCACGAGGCTGACGCCGTCGCTGGCGTTGCGACCGGCCTGGTTGAGCGAGCGGATCTGGGCGCGCATGCGCTCGGAGATGCCGAGGCCGGCCGCGTCGTCGGAAGCGTGCGCGATGCGCAGGCCCGACGACAGACGGGAGAAGTTCCCGCCCAGCCGCTCCGACACGGACGAGAGGTTCGTCTGTGCCGTCAGCGAGAAGATGTTGGTGTTGACGCGGAGTCCCATGGCTTCAGGTTCCTTGCGATCTCTAGGGGTTCTTGTCTGAGGGGGGGCGCGAAGACCGCTCCTCGACGCCGCAGCCGTTCTCGGCCCCACCGCGCGGCGCATGAGCGCGGGGCGACCGAATCGCGGTGCGGGGCAGGGCAGGCCCGTGGCGAGCCGAAAAAAAAGCCCGACTCGGGCCGCGCGGGTGTCAAGGGTTTTCCCGATCCGGTCGAAATGCACTGCACCTCACCGGAACCCGCTCCGGGCGTGGGCTGGCCCTCCCTATCTCCATGCGCACCTCCGATCCCGATCGCGCGCTCGGCGCGAGTCCATCCGTGGATGACGGCTCGTTCTCACGCGCCCTGGCCCAGGGCCTGGACACGCCGCTGGACGCGCTGCGCGCCACGATGGAGTCCCTCAGCCAGGAGCTGCGGCAGGGCAGTGCGACGGCGTTCGCACCCTTGCGCATCGACGGCGTGCTGCGCGAGGTCGATCGACTCGGGAAGAACGTGCGCGAGCTGGTCGAGTACGCCACGCCGCCCGTGCCGAGTCCGCTGGCCTGTGCGCTGGAGGAAATCGTCCACGCCGCGCGGGCGCCGCTCTCACCCGAGCAGAAGGAGCGCGTGGTGGTCGCGCGCACCGAGCCCGGCACGGCGCTGGAAGTGGACGGCCCGTTGCTCTCGGGTTGCCTGCGGCGCCTGCTCGAGAACGCGCTGGAGGCCAGCGAAGGGCCGGTGCTGGTGAGCGCGCGCCGCGAGGGCCACGAGGCCAGCTTCGCGGTCGTGGACGGCGCCCCGAGCGCGCTCGACGCGAGCTTCCGACCGGTGCCCTTTCGCACCACCAAGCCCAATCACCTCGGGCTCGGCCTCGCGCTCACCCAGCGCGACGTCGCGCTCCTGCACGGCCGCCTGGAATTCCTGTCGACTCCGGGCGGCGAGACCTGCGTGCGCATCACGGTCCAACTGAAGGAGGATGTCCGATGAGTGTTTCTCCCCTGCGCATCGTGTACGCCGACCAGCCGTCGCCGCGTGCCAACGTCCTGGCGGAGACCCTGCGCAACCAGGGTCACGAGGTCAGCATCCACGACGAAGCGCGCGCGCTCCTGACGGCGCCCGAGCCGGACCTGTACCTGCTCGGAGCCTTCACGGACGGCACGAGCGGGCTCACGCTGCTCGAGTCCCTGCGCGCCACCGGACGTTCGGCCCCGATCATCCTGATCGACGAGCGGCCGGGCTTCGACGACATGCGCCGCGCGGTCGAGCTGGGCGCCTCCGACCTCGTCCTGCGTCCACTGGAGGAGGGCCAGCTGGCCCAGGCGATCCAGCGTGCCTGCGCCTCGCGCGCGCGCAAGCCGCGCATCGACAGCGAGCCGCGGGCGCACTCCTGCGAGCGCAGCTACAGCATCGACTCGAACACGGTCGGCCGCGCCGCGCGCGAGATCTCGGCCTTCCTGGTCAACGAGGGCGTGGCCAATGCGCACCGCGTGCGCATCGCCAGCGCCCTGGCCGAGGTGGTCGACAATGCCTGCCGCCATGCCTACCCGGACGGGCGCGGCGAGATCACGCTGCGGGCCGAGGTGCAGCGCACGCGCGTGCAGCTCTCGATCGAGGACCGCGGGCGCGGCTTCGACGTCGCCCGCGCCAGGCTCGAGCGCATCCCGCCCGCGCTGCCCGGCTCGCGCCGCGCCGGCACGGCGAACTCGAGCTCGAGCTCGACCGGCCTCGGACGCATCGAACGCCTGTGCGAGGCCCACGAACTCGTCTCGGGGCCGAGCGGAACGAGCGTCGCGCTGACCTTCGAACTCTCTCCGGTGCGCTTCGACGAGGAGGGCGAGCACCTGGCCGAGACGGACTTCCTCGATCCTTCCCGCGCCCGCAGCCTGATCGCCTCGTTGCGCAAGGGCCGCGCCGATCTCTCCAGCGTGCCGCCGGGGATGGCCCTGACCATCGGCCGCATCCTGGGCGGCCTCGACGCCGAAGTCCGGCCGCCCTCGAACTCCTAGCCCCGCACAGGAACCGCCCGTGAGCTCCCCCCAAGGCAAGCCCGACCTCGACCTCGACGAAGATCTGTTCGACTTCGCCGAGGTCAGGCGCGAGCCCGACCCGCCGGAGGACGAGGAGGATCTCGAGCAGATCTTCGCGTCCTTCCGCGACGCCGAGCCCGAGGAGGAGCTCCTGGCGATCCCCGCCGCGCCCGCGTCCACGCCCGCACCCGTGCCGGGGCGCGCACCGAGCGCGCCGCCGGCGCCCGTGCCGCGCGCCGTCGCCCGCGCGGAGCC
>CAZWAY010000020.1:75831-83363 GCA_964631945.1 uncultured Planctomycetaceae bacterium | reverse complement strand
TGGCGGTGAATTGCCGGTCGGTCCCGAGCGCGATCGCGGGGTTGGTCGGGGTCACTTCGATGGAGGTCAGGACCGCCGCCGTGACCGTGAGCGTGGTCGCGCCGTTGACGCCGCTCGCGGAGTCGGTGGCCGTGAGGACCGCGGAGCCGAGGGCGACGCTGGTGGCGAGGCCGTGGCTGCCCGGCGCATTGCTGACGGTGGCCACGGCCGTGCTCGCGGAGCTCCAGCTGACCGAGGCCGTCAGGTCCTGGGTCGAGCTGTCGCTGAAGGTCCCGATGGCGATGAACTGCCGGTCGGTCCCGAGCGCGATCGCGGGGTTGGTCGGGGTCACGTCGATCGAGGTCAAGACCGCTGCCGTGACCGTGAGCGTGGTCGCGCCGTTGACGCCGCTCGCGGAGTCCGTGGCCGTGACGGACGTGGAGCCGACGGCGAGGCTGGTGGCGAGGCCGTTGCTGCCCGGCGCGTTGCTGACGGTGGCCACGGCGGTGCTCGCGGAACTCCAGGTGACCGAGGCGCTCAGGTCCTGGGTCGAATGGTCGCTGTAGGTGCCGGTGGCGCTGAACTGGCGCGTGGTGCCGAGCGCGATCGCGGGATTGGTCGGGGTCACGGCGATCGAGGTCAACACGGCCGCGGTGACGGTGAGCGTGGTCGCGCCGTTGACTCCGCTCGCGGGGTCGGTGGCCGTGACGGTCGTGGAGCCGACGGCGAGGCTGGTGGCGAGGCCGTTGCTGCCGGGCGCGTTGCTGATGGTGGCCACGGCGGTGCTCGCGGAGCTCCAGGTGGCCGAGGCGCTCAGGTCCTGGGTGGAATGGTCGCTGTAGGTTCCGGTGGCGCTGAACTGGCGCGTGGTGCCGAGCGCGATCGCGGGATCCGCGGGGGTCACGGTGATCGAGGTCAGGACCGCCGCGGTGATCGTGAGCGTGGTCGCGCCGCTGACGCCGCTCGCGGGGGCGGTGGCCGTGACGGTCGTGGAACCGAGCGAGACGCTGGTGGCGAGGCCGTTGCTGCCGGGCGCGTTGCTGACGGTGGCCACGCCGGGACTCGATGTACTCCAGGTGACCGAGGCGCTCAGGTCCTGGGTGGAATTGTCGCTGTAGGTCCCGGTGGCGCTGAACTGGCGCGTGGTGCCGAGCGCGATCGCGGGGTTGGTCGGGGTCACGGCGATCGAGGTCAGGACCGCGGCCGTGATCGTGAGCGTGGTCGCGCCGCTGACACCGCTCGCGGCGTCGGTCGCGACGATGCTCGTGGCGCCCAGGGAGGCACTGCTCGCGAGGCCGTGGGTTCCCGGGGCGTTGCTGACGGTTGCCACGCCGGTGCTGGAGGAGCTCCAGGTGACCGAGGCGGTCAGGTCCTGGGTGCTGCCGTCGCTGAAGGTCCCCGTCGCGGCGAATTGCCGGGTCGTTCCCAGGGCGATCGAGGGCGTGGTCGGCGTGACCGCGATCGAGGACAGGGACGCCGCGGTGACCGTGAGCGTGGTGGCCCCGCTGATCCCGCTCGCTGAATCGGTCGCGGTGACGGTCGTGGCACCCACGGAGACGGAGCTGGCGAGACCGTGGGTTCCCGGGGTGTTGCTGACGGTGGCCACGCCGGTGCTGGAGGAGCTCCAGGTGACCGAGCCGCTCAGGTCTTGCGTGCTGCCGTCGCTGAAGATCCCGGTCGCGGTGAACGACTCGGTCGTTCCCAGCGCGATCGACGGCTGCGCCGGCGTCACGCCGATCGAGGTCAGCACGGCCGCGGTGACGGTGAGCGTGGTCGCGCCGCTGATCCCGCTCGCTGCGTCGGTCGCCGTGACGGTCGTCGCACCTACCGAGACAGAGCTGGCGAGGCCGTTGCTTCCCGGAGCGTTGCTGACCGTGGCCACGCCGTTGCCGGAGGAACTCCAGATGACCGAGCTGCTCAGGTCCTGCGTGGTGCCGTCGCTGAAGATCCCGGTCGCCGCGAACTGCCAGGTCGTGCCCAGGGCGATCGATGGGTTGGTGGAGGTGACCTCGACCGAACTCAGGACGGCCGTGGTGATCGTCAGGGTCGTCGTGCCGCTGAGCCCGGAGGCGGGCTCGGTCGCCGTGACGGTGGTGGCACCCACGGAGAGAGCACTTGCGAGGCCCTGGGTTCCCGGAGCGTTGCTGATCGTGGCCACGCCGGTGCTCGAGGAGCTCCAGGCGACCGAGGCGGTCAGGTCCTGCGTGCTGCCGTCATTGAAGGTCCCGATCGCGGTGAAGGCCGCGCTCGTTCCCAGCGCGATCGAGGGTTGGGGCGGGGTCACGGCCAGCGAGACGGTCCGTCTGGCGCTGCTCCCGCCGCCGCCGCAGGAAGCGAGCACCCCCACGAGGAGGCTGGCGAGCAGGGCACGCGAGGGCGTCACGCCAGCGAGCCTCCAGATGCCACGCCGACAGGTGCGCGCGCTGGAACGATGCGGGTCGGATCGAGAACGGGGGGTGGCGAGGACGTTCATTCCGCGCAGCAGCCCCGTCCGTGCCTGGGGGGCTGGCGGCGGAGGCTGTCCACGGGGGGGACTGGACCAGGGGCGCGCGGTGCAGAGACAACCGCTCGCGGCCTTCTGCGATTCCGCCGGGCGTCAATGATCGAGCGCGGCTTTCCCAAACTTGAGACGCGGATGGGATTGCCCGGATTCCGCTGTGGTGGACCGGGCTCCGGGTCAGGTCCACGGCGAGTTGGGCGCGTGTCTTGGCGTCGGGCGCTTCAAGCGCGTGGCGAAGGTCCAGACGTGCCCAAAGGGGTCGCGGAGCGTGACGGTGCGGTCGCCCCAGTACTGGTCGGCGAGCGCGCGCACGACGGTTGCGCCGGCGAGCACGGCGCGCGCGCTCATGGCGTCGACGTCGGCGGTGTAGACGAACAGCATTGCGCCGGCGCCGCCCAGGGTCTGCGGGCCGGGGCAGTCGAGTTCCGGCGCTTCGTCCGCCAACCACACCTGGTTCGTCGAGAGCTCGATCTCGGCGTGTGCGATGCGCCCATCCGTGAGCGACGTGCGCATGCGCTCACGCGCGCCGAAGGCTGCCGCGTAGAAGGCCAGCGCCGCGGGTGCGTCGCGCACCATGAGATATGGGATCACGGATTGACGCTCGGGTACCGGGTTGTCCCGGATCGGTCCGTCGCGTCGGGGGGCGGCGGCGCTCACGAGGCCCTCCTGGGCTCCGATTGCGCGGCGAGCTCGGCCGCGAGCGCCGCGCGCCGCTTGGCGCACAGGCGCGCATGGGCCCCGGCATCGCGCGGCCGCACCAGGTCGAAGGCGACCGCGACCCAGTCGGGGTCGTGCGGGTCGAGCCCGAGCGCGAGGATGCCCTCCGACTCGGTGATGAAGCAGTGCTGGCGGAAGGGCAGCAGGAAACCGCCTTGTTGCTGCAGCGAGGCGCGGGCCTCGGCGTGCGTGCGGAACCAGCGGTTGAGCAGGCTGTCGAGTCTCGGCGAATGGAACACCGGCGACCCTGCGCCGCTCGTCGCACGCGTTTCGAGTTCGCGCGCGAGCTCCGACCACGAGGCCGTGCCGTGTTCCTCGGCCACGACGGCGAGTGCGTGCTTCAGCCGGACACGTGCGCGTACGGTCAGCAGGTCATCCACGTCGATGGTCGCGAACGAGCGCAGTCGTACGAAGCGCGTCGCCGCCGCGCGAGCGCGCTGTGGGTCGTCGCCACGCAGATGATCCAGCAGGCGCCGCGCTTCGGCGCGGCAGCCGGAGGGGGTCTCCGGCAATCGGGATTCGGTCACGAAAGCTCCTTGGCGTCCTGCTGCGCGCCCGACCGGTGCAGCAACCAGGGAGTTCGACGTCGAGCCCCGGAGGACAGGGAGGGTGAGCGTCGCTCTTTCTTCGGGCCACGGCGCCCCTCGGCACCGCGCGTGGATTCTCACCTGGGCTTGCGACAGCGTCAAGACACGCGCTGGAACTTGGCCGAGCGATGCGAGCTCGAGCCCGTGGCGCCCGCAATGGTGGAGCGGCCGAAGGGTTGTCTCTAGCGCCGCAGGACCAGCTCGAGCAGGTCGCCGGCCAGGGCCTCGATCGCGCGACGGCGCGCGCGGTTCTCGGCGGCGTTCGAGCACAGGAACATCTGCGAGCCCGGCCCCTGCGTGTAGTAGACCTCGAAGCCGTACATGTCGCCGCCGTTCAGCAGCGCGCCCGGAGGTTCGATGGCGCGCGGCAGCAGTTCGGGGCCGAGGATCTTCCCGGCGCGCAGCGCCTGGTGCCAGCGCAGCAGGTCGTGGGTGGTCGACACCTGGCCGCCGCTCCCCATGACGAGCCACGAGGTCGGGCCCCAGTAGGGCGGCGCGTTGAGCACCCCGTCCTGGCGGGGGCCGTAGCCGAGCGCGAGCCGCTGCGCGGGGATCTCCGCGCCGAAGAAGCCGGTGTCGTGCATCCCGGCCGGCTCGAACAGCCTCTTCCGGGTGAATTCGGGATAGGTCTCGCCACTGACGACCTCGATCACCGCCGCGAGCACGCCGAAGGCCGCGTGGGAGTGCTCGCGCCCCTGGCCCGGCTGGAACAGCAGGGCGCTCCCGAAGACGCGCCTCAGGAACTCGTCGCGGTCGATCCAGGCATGGTCCGGGTCGCGGTCGGCCGGAGTGTCGACGAAGTCCACCAGCCCGGAGCGACCGCTCAGGAGCTGGTCGAGCGTGATCCCACGCTTGTCCTCGGGCGCCTCGGGGAAGAAGAACGAGAGCGGATCGGCCAGCGCGAGCTCGCCCGCCTCGGCGAGCAGCAGGATGCTCGCCTTCGTGAAGTCGATCGGCGTCGAGCCGATGGCGAAGATCGTGTCGGGTCGGTTGGCGATCTCCTTCTCGCGGTTGGCCAGGCCGTAGCCCTTGTCCAGCACGATCGCGCCCTCGCGCAGGACCAGCACGCTGCCCGCGAAACCGGCCTTGGCCTCGGCCTCCAGGCGCGCCTCGAGTCCATCCCACGAGACAGGGTTGCGGGGGAGCTCACCGGGCTCCTGTGCGGGTCGCGGCACGGGGATCAGGAGCAGGAGGAGGTGCGCGAGGGGCATGGGCTGGGGGTGTGTCGGGGACGGATGAGCGGAGCTGGGCATCCCAAGGATGCCGCGCGGCCCTGGCTCGATGCGCGCGACCCGTGAAAAGAGCCCCGCAGCTCGCGAGCCATGCCGAGTGCGCTCCGCGCTCGAACCGCGCGAGGCCGTCATCTCGCGGTAATACCGGCTCGCCGCGCGCCTGCGAGGATGCGGCCGGCCGTCGCGGTGGACGGATCACGACCGCGTCGTGAGTCACGAGAAGCATGATCCAGTCGGGTGGAACATTCCGCAGGTGGGTGGAGATCTGCACTGCGCTGCGACCCTTCGCGCGCCGGCACCGCCGGCGACTGCTGCTGGGCGGGCTGGTGTCGCTGGTGGTCATCGGGACCCGTCTCGTGCTGCCCTGGATCTTCAGGGGCATGCTGAAGCCGCTCCTGTCGGGTCACGTGGAGCGCAGGGCGCTCGCGCTGTGGCCGAACGCGAGCGCGGTCGAGCAACCGCTCCTGTTCGGCGCCTGCTTCCTCTTGCTGCTGGTCGTGCTCGGGTTCTCGGACTTCTTCATGCGCCTGAAATTCGCCCAGTTCGCGATCGGGACCGTACGCGACCTGCGCGCGCGAGCGTTCCAGTCGGCCCTGGAACTCGACCCGCGCATCTCGGCCGCGGGACCGGGCGATCTCGTGGCGCGATTGATCGGCGACACCGCGCGGGTCAAGGAGGGGCTCAAGGGGTTCCTGGTCCACGTCGCGACCAACGGCGCCATGCTGGTCGGAGTCAGCCTGGTCCTGATCTGGGTGGATCCGACCCTGGGCGCCATCTTCGCCGCGGCCTTCGCGCTGGTCGCCTTCGTGACGGTCCGTGGAACGATCGGCGTCTACCGCAGCGCGATGAAGTCCAGGAAGCGGGAGGGCCTGCTGGCCGAGTCGATCCACGAGTCGTGGAAGCACGAGGCCCTCGATGGCTCCTTCACCGAGGTCAATCGCTCGAGCGGCCGACACGAGGCCTCCATCACGCGCATCCAGGGGCGCACGACCTGGGCCGTGCACGCCATCTTCGGCGCCTCCATCCTGCTGCTGGTCTGGCTGGGCATGCAGCGGGTCGCCAATGGTGTGCTCTCGAGCGCGGACATGCTGGTGTTCATCCTGTATGCGCTCATGGCGCGCGCGCCGGTCGTGCAGCTCGCGCGCCAGGGCACGAGGACGGGCAAGATCCTCGCCTGCGCCGGGCGACTCGAGCAGGTCCTGCGCGACGGCCAGGAGCAGGAGTCGAAGGCTCCGCTGCCGCCGCTGCAGCGCGAACTCCGCATCGTCGCGGCCAGGGTCCATCGCCCCGCTTCCCAGGGCGCGGGCCGGCGATTGGCGGTCGAGCAGCTGGCGGTCCGCGCGGGCAGCCGGGTGCTGGTGCTGGGTGCGAGCGGGTCGGGCAAGTCGACGCTGCTGCAGCTGCTGGCCGGCGTCCTGGCGCCGAAGCGCGGCGAAGTGTGGTGGGACGACGTCGCGCTGGTCGACGTCTCGAAGCGCCAGCGCCAGGCGCGCATCAGTCTGCTGACCCAGGAACCGCGCGGCACCAAGCAGCCCCTGTGGCGCCTGCTCGGCCTGCCCGATGCGACCAGCACGCCCGAGGTCGAGGCCGTGCTGAAGTGCTGCGGCGTGCGCCCGCTGGCCCGACGCCTGCGCAAGGGGCTGGAGTCGGTCGTCGCGCTGGAGCGCCTTGCCGTCAGCGAGCGTCGGGCCCTGATCCTCGCGCGGGCCATGCTGACGAGGGTCTCGCTCGTGCTGCTGGACGATCCCTTCGTGGGCCTCGGCCGCAGGCTGGCCAGGCAACGCCTGCGCAAGCTGATGGCCCTGCGCCGGGCAGCCACGGTGGTCGTTGCCTGCGATCGCGCGCCGGACCTCGGGGTCTTCGAGCAGGTCATCGAGCTCTCCGGGGGGCGCATCGCCTTCGTGGGATCCCCGGCCGAGTACCGCGCGCGCGCGAGCGGGCTCCGACCCGCGCCCGACCCCGTCGTGGCGTCCGTGAACGGGAAGAGCGGAGACGAGCACCCATGAAGCAGGCGGTGATCCTGGCAGCCGGTCGCGGCACGCGCCTCGGTGAGGGCCTGCCGAAGTGCCTGGTGAGGCTGGGCGGTCGCGCCCTGATCCACCATCAACTCGACGTCCTGCACGGCCTGGGAGTCGAAGACGTGTGCGTGGTCGTCGGCTACGGCGCCGAGCGCGTGCGCAGCGTCGTGGGCGAGGGCTGCCACTACGTCGAGAACCGGCGCTTCGCCGAGACCAACAGCCTCTACTCGCTCTGGCTGGCGCGGGAATGGGTGCGCGGGCCGTTCCTCCAGCTCAACTGCGACCTGATCGCCCACCCGCGGGTCTACGAGCGGCTGCTCTCCACCAGCGGCAGCGCCCTGGCCTACGACTCGGGCTCGGGCCACGACGACGAGCACATGAAGGTCGTCGTCCGCCGCGGACTGCTGCAGGACATCGGCAAGAAGCTCGAGCCGGGCCGCTCGTGCGGCGAGAACCGCTGGTCGCCGGCAGCCATGGCGCGCCTCGCGCAGCGTGTGCC
>CAZWAY010000020.1:0-75731 GCA_964631945.1 uncultured Planctomycetaceae bacterium | reverse complement strand
GCGGCGAGAACCGCTGGTCGCCGGCAGCCATGGCGCGCCTCGCGCAGCGTGTGCCCGTGCGCTGCATCGACGTGGCCGGCCTGCCCTGGACCGAGATCGACTTCGTCGAAGACATCCTCTACGCACAGTGTGAAGTGCTGCCGGAGCTCTGCTCCGGTCAGGCCCGTCCGCAGGGCGACGGGCGCGGACTGCCCACCCTGGCAGTCCAGGTGATGAGCGCCCTCAGCAGCATGGGCGGCATCTACGAATGCCTGCCCTGACGCGATCCGAAACCGATCCTCCAAGCGAGCTCTCCATGTCGAACCCCAAGACCCGTGTCCTCTTCACCGGCTACGCGCCCGTCCACTTCGTCTGCTTCAAGCCGCTGTACGAGCGTCTGGTGCGCTCGAACGACTTCGACGTCTTCCTCTCGGGCGGACTGCGCACGGAGACCGAGACCGGCCTGCTGCACGATTCCGCCGGGCTCTACCGGCCCTTCGGCGTCCCGGCCGAGCACGTCCTCACGGTCGATGAGATCGGCGAGCAGGACTTCGACCTGCTCTTCGGCGCCAATACCAAGCTGATCAGCCCGCGCAGCGCCGGCCTGCGCGTGCAGATCTTCCATGGCATCTCCTTCCGCAACAAGTCGGTGCGGGACGAGAACATGGGCTGCGATCACTACTTCCTGATCGGGCCCTACATGCACCGCAAGTTCGTCGAGGCCGGACTGCTGGGCGCAAGCGACCCACGCGCGCTGGAGGTGGGCTTCATGAAGACCGATGCGTTGCGCCGCGGTCCCTTCGATCGGCGCGAATCGGCCCGCCGCAACGGCTTCGACGGCACGCGCCCGATCGTGCTCTACGCCCCCACGGGCCAGAAGCGCAATTCCCTGGAGACGATGGGGGAGGAAGTCCTCCGGCGCCTGGCGGCCACCGGTCGCTACGACCTCCTGGTCAAGCTCCACGATCACCCCAAGGACAAGACCGTCGACTGGGCCACGCGCCTGGCGCCGCTCGAGGACGAGCACCTGCGGATCGCGCGGGATCCGGACGTCGTTCCGCTGCTGCGCCTGGCGGACCTCTTGATCTCGGACGCCTCCTCGGTCACGAGCGAGTACGCGCTGCTGGACCGGCCGATGGTGTTCCTCGACGTCCCACAGCTCCTGAACAGGGCCACCAAGTCGGGCGCGCTCGACACCGCTACCTGGGGCCGTCGCGCCGGAGTGGTCGTGGAGCAACCGGAGGAAGTCGTGGCCGTGGTGGCGGCCGAGCTGGCCGAGCCCGAGCGGCTGGCGCCCGTGCGTCAGGCGATGGCGGCCGACCTCTTCTACAACCCCGGCGCCGCGACCGACGCCGCCATGGAATGGATGCTGCACCGCAGCACTCCGCAGCCGCTACGGACGGCCTCGTGAACACGCCCCATCGCCTCGCGCTCGTTCTTTCCAGCACGAGCCTCGGCCTCGCCGCGCTGGCCCTGTTCTGCGCGCGTGACGGCTCGGCAGGCCCCGCGCCGAGGCCGCGCTCGAGCGCGGTCAGCGCCGAGCCGGGGTCCTCGCAGCGGACCGAGGCGCTGGCGGTCGAGCTCGGGTCCCTGCGGCGGGAGCTCACCTCGCTGCGCGCCGCCCTCGAGCGCGGGGAGGTCGGTAGCGGAGCGGCGACGCCGACGCCGAGCGCGCGCGAGTCGATGCTCCCGCCCGCGTTGTCCGCCGCCCAGGCGCCGGCCGAGTTCGAGCTGCGCCGCGAGCTCCTCACCGGCTTCCGCGGCCTGGATGCGGGCGATCGCAAGGATGCACTCGAGGAGCTGGCCGGGCTGGCGCGCTGGGGCGACCCGGAGGCCCGCGCGCTCCTCGTGCAGAGTCTGGCCGACGAGTCGGCGGGCGTGCGTGCGCGGGCGCTGAAGGAGCTGGCCGGACTGGACAAGGCCGGACTGGGCGAGCACTTGCGGGCCACGCTCCACGACCCCTCGGCCAAGGTCCGCGAGCTCGTGGCCAACCGCCTGGGTCACCTTCCGGTCGAGGAAGCCGGGCCGCTGCTGCTCGACCTGCTGGGAGATCGGGATCCGAAGGTCGTGCTCCAGGCGATCCAGTCGGCAAGGCGCCTCGACTACGCCGCCGCGCGTCCGCTCCTCACCCGGCAACTCCAGGCGCCGAACATCGAGGTCGCGACTCGGGCGGCCGAGGCGTTGATGAAGCTCGGGGACCGCGGGGCCGCCTCCCCGACGATCGCGAGGGTCCTGCAGGACTTCGCCAGCGACGGCGTTTCCGGACGCGTCCGGAGCGTCAAGCGGCTCGGGCGCCTGCGAGCGGTGAGTCAGCTCGAGGGCATTCTCGCCGGGGACGAGAGCCTGGCCGTCCGCGACGAAGCGCGCAGCGCCCTCGCCCGGCTCGAGAAATAGAGCGCCCGAGCGCAGGGTGGGCATTCCATCCGCGGTCGAGGAGAATGGGCCAGCCCTCCGCTCGCGATCGCGCCTGGCGCGGAGGCGGCATCCGGCCCACCCCCATGCACACACGGACCTACGATCTGGCCGTCATCGGCAGCGGACCCGCGGGCCAGAAGGCCGCGATCGCCGCGGCCAAGCTGGGGAAGTCGGTGGCCATTATCGATACGCGCGACATGCTCGGCGGCGTGACGCTCCACGGCGGCACCCTGCCCAGCAAGACGCTGCGCGAGGTGATCCTGTACCTGACGGGCCTGCGCCAGCGCGCCTTCTACGGGCGCGAGTACCGCCTCAAGGAGGACATCACGATCGCGGACCTGCGCACGCGTGTGCGCAGCGTGGTCGAGCGCGAGGTCGCGGTGGTGACCGACCAGTTGCAGCGCAACGGCGTCGCGCTGATCCGCGGCTCGGCGCGTTTTCGCGATGCCCACACGCTCGAGGTCGACGGCCCGGAGAGCTCCGTCGTCCAGGCGCGCTTCGTGCTGATCGCCTGCGGGACGCGTCCGGCCTGCAGTCCGAACGTCCCCTGCGACGGCAAGAGGATCCTGCTGGCCGACCAGCTCGGGGGCGTGGAGGAGATCCCGAAGCGCCTGCTGGTGGTCGGTGCCGGGGTGGTCGGCCTGGAGTACGCCTCGATGCTGGCCGCGCTCGGGATCGAGGTCACGCTGCTCGACCAGCGCCCGACGCTGCTCGACTTCGTGGATCAGGAGATCATCGAGGCGCTGTGCTACCACCTCCGGCGCCTGGGCATGGTCTTCCGGCTGGGCGAGAGCGTGCAGAGCGTCGCGCAGGACGAGCGCGGCGTGGTGGCGCAGCTCGAGAGCGGCAAGCGCATCCAGGCGGACGGTCTGCTCTACACGGTCGGTCGCCAGGCGAACAGCGACACGCTCGGGCTCGAGGCCGCCGGCCTGGTCGCCGACGAGCGCGGCCGGATCAAGGTCGACGAGTGCTACCGGACCGCCGTCGCGCACATCTTCGCCGCGGGCGACGTCATCGGCTTTCCGGCCCTGGCCTCGACCTCGATGGAGCAGGGCCGGATCGCGAGCTGCCGGATGTTCGACGGCCCGGCGGGCGAATGCCTCGCGCCCCTGCCCTACGGCATCTACACCATCCCCGAGATCTCGATGGTCGGCAAGACCGAGAAGGAGCTGACGGCCGCCAAGCAGCCCTACGAGGTGGGCACCTCCAAGTACGAGGAGCTCGCCAAGGGCCAGCTCGTCGGCGACCGGAGCGGTCTGCTCAAGCTGCTGTTCGATCCCGCGTCCCACGAGGTGCTGGGCGTGCACGTGATCGGCGAGGGCGCCACGGAGATCATCCACATCGGCCAGGCAGTGATGGCGCTCGGCGGGACGCTGGAGTACTTCCGCGACACCGTGTTCAACTACCCGACCTTCGCCGAGGCCTACAAGGTCGCGGCCCTGGACGGATTGAACAAGCTCTGAGCACGATGCCGGACGAGCGCACACCGCGGCGCGAGCCGCTCCCGCCCAAGAATCCCTTCCAGGCGTTGCGCGAGCGATTGGGCGGATCGTTGCCGCGCGGACCGTCTGCGAGCCCGCCGCCCGCCGCGCCCGCGGCGGAGCTCACCCAGGAGCGCGTGACCGTGCGTCGCGAGCGGGCGGGGCGCGGCGGCAAGACCGTCACGCTCGCCGAGGGCCCCGGGCTCGCCGGCCGCGACCTCGAGGCGCTGGCGCGCGCGGCAGCCAGGGCGCTCGGGCTCGGCGCGCGCAGCGAGGACGGTGCGCTCGTGCTCCAGGGCGATCAGTGCGCGCGCCTGGCGGCGTGGCTCGCCACGCGCGGGTTCACCCGCGTCGAGCGCGGGAATTGAGGCCGTCCAACAGGGCGCCTGGACGGGGCTCGACGCTTGCGCAGCTGCTGAGGATCGCCGTGGCCGCCTCGCCGGATCCTGCGCGGGTCCGCCGCCCGCGCGGCCGCGCCTCGCCCGGATCGACCCGGCCGCTTGGGCCCGGGGCGGGGACAGCTCCCGGCGGCGCCGGCGAGTCGGAGTGCGCCGAGACGCTCCAGCTCGACCGCGCTGCTGTCGACGAGGGTTCGCCCACCGCTCTCCGTCGCTATCATTCCGCCCCGATGCTCCTTCGCCCTGCACGCCTCTTCCGCAACGCCTCCGCCCGCCCCGCGCTCAAGGCCGGCGCCCGGGTCAGCGAGCATCGCCTCGCCAATGGCATGCGCGTGCTGCTGGCGGAGCGCCATCGCGACCCGGTCGTGGCCAGCGTCCTCTTGTATCCGGCCGGAGCGCGCACCGAGACCGAGCGCGAGGCGGGCGTCTCGCACTTCCTCGAGCACATGATGTTCAAGGGCACCAAGCGCCACGGGAAGGGCGAGGTCGACCGCCTGACGACCGAGCTCGGCGGCGCCAACAACGCCTACACCGCCCACGACCACACGGCCTACTGGTTCGAGCTGGCCGCGGACCGCTGGGAAACGGCGCTCGCGCTCGAGGCCGACCGCATGCAGCACCTCCTGATCGATCCGGCCGAGTTCGACGCCGAGCGTGCGGTCGTGCTGGAGGAGCTGGCGATGGGCGAGGACGATCCCTGGCGCGCGCTGGTGCGGCGCGTCGAGGAGGCGCTCTTCCCGCACCATCCCTACGGGCGTCCGATCATCGGCTATCCCGAGACGCTGAAGGCCATGAGGCCGGCCGACATGCGCGCCTACTACCGGCGCTTCTACCACCCCGGCAACGCCACCCTGGTCGTGTGCGGCGACATCCGACCCACCGTCGCGCTGCAGGCGGTGCGGGCGCGCTTCGAGCGCATCCCGCGCGGCGTGCCCTTCGCCCAGGCCGATCCATTCCGGCGCAAGCTGGAGGAGCCGGCCGGCGAGAAGCGCATCCACGCGAGCTGGGACGATCCCGGCCGCCGCCTGGTGGTCGTGTGGCCGACCACCACGGTCGGGACCGCGGACGACGACGCGCTCGATCTCGCCATGACCGTGCTCGCCAGCGGGCGCATGTCGCGCCTGTGGCGCCGGCTCGTGCTCGAGGAGGGGCTGGCGACGAGCATCTCGGCCAGCAACGACTCGCGCATCGACAGCGGCGCCCTGTGGTTGTTCGCCGAGTGCGCGCAGGACGCCGATCCGGCGCGGCTCGAGGCCGTGCTGCACGAGGAGATCGCGCGCCTGGCGACGGGCAAGATCCACAAGGACGAGCTCGCGCGCGCGCGCACGATCCTGCTGGCCAGTGAGGCCTTCGAGGGCGAGACCGTGACCGACGTGGCCGAGGAGCTGGGTGAGTGGGCCGTGGACGCGGATTGGCGGCGTGCCTTCGACGGCTGCGCGCGCCACCTCGTGCTGAAGTCGGAGGCGATCCAGGCCGCGGTCCGGCGCTACCTCACCCCTGCCCGTCGCGTGGTCGGCTGGTGCGAGCCGCGCGCCTCCGCCCGCGTCGCCAAGCGCCGCCCGGCCGCCGGCGCCCGCAAGAAGATCCTGCGCAAGGCCGCCCGCCACGGCCGCGCGAAGTCCGCGCGGGGTGGGCGATGAGCGCCGTGCGCAGGCGCGAGCTGGCCGTCCCGCACATCCCGGTCGAGCGCTTCGAGCTCTCCTCGGGCGCGCGCCTCTTGGTCTCGCGCCGCGCCGGGACCGGGGTGTGCGCGGTGCAGGTCCACCTGCGCGGCGGGAACTCGCTCGACCCGAAGGGACTCGCAGGGCTGGCCTTCCTGAGCGGGCGTCTGGTGGACCAGGGCACCCGGCTGTCGAGCGAGGAAGAGCTGGCCGCGCGCCTGGAGAACGCCGGCGGCAGCCTGGGGGGCGGTGCCACGGGTCTCTCGGGCCAGGTGGCGAACGAGCGCCACGAGCTCTTGCTCGCGACGCTGTGCGAGTGCCTGACGTTGCCGACCTACCCGCGCGAGGAAACCGAGCGTCAGAAGCAGCGCCTGATCGATCGCCTGCTGCTCGAGCACGAGGAACCGCGCGTGCGCGGGGCCGAGCTGTTCCGCCAGCTCGTGTACGGCTCGCACTGGCTCGGGCGCTCCGAGGTCGGCACGCCCGCGTCCGTCGCGCGCATCACGCGCGCCGATCTCCTGCGCTTCCACGCCAAGAACTGGTGCGGCTCGCGCGCCTTGATCGCCTTCGCCGGCGACGTCGCGCCCGAGCGTGTGCGGCGCCTGCTCGAGGTCGGGCTCGCGCGCTGGCCGCGCGGGACTCCGCTCGGTCCACCCGACCTCGTCTTCCCGCCGCTGGCGCCGCGCGCGGCCGTGTTCCCCGCCGCGCGCCAGCAGGTGCACGTCTTCCTCGGGCACCTCGGGATCACGCGCACGGATCCGGACTACGCCGCGCTGACGGTCATGGACCACGTGCTCGGCACCGGTCCGGGCTTCACCAATCGCGTCGCGCGCCGGCTGCGCGACGAACTCGGCCTGGCCTACACGGTCAGCGCCTCGATCTCGGGCTCGGCCGGCGTCCTGCCCGGCACCTTCACGGCCTACATCGGGACCTCGCCCCAGCACCTCTCCACGGCGGTGTCCGGCTTCCTGCGCGAGATCCGGCGGATCCAGACGGAACTCGTGCCCGCGGACGAGCTCGCGCTGGCCAAGGATTATCTCACGGGCTCCTTCGCGCTCGGCTTCGAGCGCAGCGCCCGGCGCGTGCAGACGCTGGTCGCGGCCGAGCGCAACCAGTTGCCCGACGACCATCTCGAGCAGCTCGTGAAGGCCTTCGCGGCCGTGAGCGCCGCGGACGTGCGCCGCGTCGCGCGCGCCCACCTGCACCCCGCCGCGGCTTGCCTGGCCGTGGCCGGGCCGGTGAAGAAGGCCGAGGTCGAGCGCCTGCTCGCGCGCGGGCGCTAGTCGTCCCGGCCGGCTCGAAGTCGAGCGCGGCCGGGACGGAAGGACGAACGGCTAGGCGGCCTTGGCCTTGCGGCCGCGGCGCTTGCCGCGCTTGGCCTTCTTGGCGCGCGCCGGGCGGCCCGAACCCGCGTGGTACACGGTGCCGCGCTTCTGGCCGCTCTTGGCGAGCTGACCGGCGGCCAGGAGCTGACCGGCGGCCTTCTTGGCGAGCTTGAGATCGAGGCCGACGGCATCGGCGATGGCGCTGATGCCCTGGCCGTCGTTGGTCTGGACGTGCGCCAGGACCTTGGCCGAGGCATCCTCGACGTTCCCGCCGCGGCCGGAGCCACGGGGACGGCCGGGACCGCGACCACTGCCCGCGGGGCGTCCCCGGCGGGCCGGGGCGCCACTGTTCTCGAGAACGCCGCGCAGGGCTTCGAGCGTGCTCCGGCGGACGAGGAGGTCGAGTTCGGAAACGAAAGCGGTGATGCGCTCTTTGATCTGGGTTTCGATTGCGCTGGGCATGAGAGTTTGTGGACGAGAGGAGACTTCGAGAGCGAGAAGCGCCGTGAGTAAGCGTATACTCGCAAAAGCATTCAATAGAAGATCGGCGTAGGTCAGTCCATTCTTTTCTTTGAGCGAAGCTAGCGGCCGCTCAAAAGAGCGCCGATCCACTCACCTCGGCTGATTGCGGATTGCGGTGGATATCCGCACGATCCGTACCCGCCCCGGCTCGGCCACGCACGATTTCGGGCTGACATGACGTGAGCGTCGGCCCGGGGCAAGATCGGCATACCCCATGAGTCCTCCCCACGATTCCGCCCCCGGATCGCCGCCCCTTTCCATCGCCGAGCGCTTGCGCCGCGTCCACGGCCGCGAGGTCGACCCCCGCATCGAGCTGGGTGCGCCCCGGCCCGCCGCGGTCCCAGCGGCAGGCGAGCCGCGCTCGCCGTCCTCCTCCAGGGTCCTGGGTCGGCTGGGGACGCACGCCGCGCTCGCCTCGCGTTACACCCTGGAAGGCGAGATCGCGCGCGGGGGCATGGGTGCGATCCTCGCGGTCTACGACGAAGACCTGCGCCGCCGGCTGGCCATGAAGGTCATCCTCGACGACGCGGGTGGCGCGGCCACCTCGGGGGGCAGCAAGGTCGATCCCTCGAGGCTCGCGCGCTTCCTCGAGGAGGCGCAGGTCACGGGACAGCTCGACCACCCCGGCATCGTCCCGGTGCACGAACTCGGCCTGGATGCCGGCGGACACGTCTACTTCACCATGCGCCTGGTGCATGGCCGCAACCTGGAGGCGGTCTTCCAGCTCGTCCCGAGCGGCGCCGAGGGCTGGACCACCACGCGCGCCCTGGGAGTCCTGCTGAAGGTGTGCGAGTCGATGGCCTACGCCCACAGCAAGGGCGTGGTGCACCGCGATCTCAAGCCGGCCAACGTGATGGTCGGGCAATTCGGCGAGGTGTACGTCATGGACTGGGGCCTGGCGCACGTGCGCGACCACACCGATCGTCACGACGTGCGCCTGCGGCGCGAGCGGCCCGAGAACAAGGGGCGCATCGAGGTCGATCGACGCGAGGACTCGGTCGGAGCCGAGGGCGAGAACCTGTACACCCTGGACGGCGACGTGGTGGGGACGCCCGCCTACATGTCGCCCGAGCAGGCGCTGGGAAAGCTGGCCGAGATCGGCGCGGCCAGCGACGTGTACTCGTTCGGCGCGATGCTCTACCGCCTGCTCACGGGCGTGGCGCCGCACGCCGCGGAGGGCGAGGCGCTCTCGCCATTCGTCGTGCTGGAGCGGCTCCTGGCCGGTCCGCCCACGCCGATCGAAGCGCTGGCGCCCGCCGCGCCGGCGGAGCTCGTCGCCATCTGCGAGAAGGCCATGGCGCGCGAGCCGCTCCAGCGCTACCCGAACATGCTGGCGCTGGCCGAGGACCTGCGCGCGTTCCTCGAGGGCCGCGTCGTCGCCGCCTTCGAGACCGGCACCCTGGCCGAAACGCGCAAGTGGGTGCGTCGCAATCGGGCGCTGGCGGGCGCGCTGGCGGCGGCGGTCCTCGCGCTGGTCGCCGGGCTCGCGGCCAGCCTCGTGCTCGGGCGGCGCGCCAGCGCCAGCGCCGTGCTGGCCGAGCAGCGTCGCTCGGCCGCCGAGGTCAGCGCCCAGGCGGCCCAGCGCGAGGCGCGCATCACCGAGGAGGTCAACTCGTTCCTGAACCAGGACCTGCTGTCCGCCGTCGCCCCCGAGTTCGAGGGCGCCGACGTGACCGTGCGCGAAGTCCTCGACCGGGCCGCGCTGCGACTGGGGGCGCGCTTCCAGGACGAGCCCGCGGTCGAGGCCGCCCTGCGCGACACGATCGGCAGCGCCTACTCGAAGCTGGGGCTGTACGAGCCCGCGCGCACGCATCTGGAGCGCGCGCTCGCGCTGCGTCGAGCGCACGAGGGCACCCGGGCCGAGACGACCTTCCGGACCGAGCTCGAACTCGCCAACGTGCTGACGCAGCTCGGTCGCTTCGATCAAGCCATCGCCGCGTACGAGGAAACGCTGGCGAAGACGCGCGCGACCCTCGGGCCCGAGAGCGAGGCGTCCCTGAGCGCGATGAGCGACCTGGGAATCGTGCTCGAGAAGGCCGGGCGCTTCGACCAGGCGCGCCCGCTCTTCGAGCAGGCCCTGGAGATCGAGCGACGCGTGCTCGGAGTCGATCACGACATCACGCTCTCGACCGAGGGCAACCTGGCGATCCTCGACCAGGACGAGGGCCGACTGGCCGAGGCGGAGCGCGGCTTCCGGCACGTGTTCGAGAGCCGGCGCGCCCGCGACGGCGAGCGCCGCCCGGAGACGCTGACCGCGCTGTCCAACCTCTCGATCGTCCTCAAGGAGCTCGGCCGCGTGGACGAGGCCGAAGACCTGGCGCGTCAGGCCCTCGTGCTCGCGCGCGACGTCTACGGGCCCGAGCATCCCGCGACCAGTCGCATGGAGGGCAATCTCGGCGTGCTCGTCTGGCAGCGCTCGCGGCCACAGGAGGCCGAGGAGCTCCTGGCCGATGCGCTGCGCATCGCGCGCGCGAGCTACGGCGAAGAGCACCCCGCGACCCTTCAGCTGCGCGACCAGCTCGCCGGCGTGCGTCTCGACCTGGGCCGCGCGCTGGATAGCCTGGCCGAGTTCACCGCCGTGCTGGAGGTCGAGCGGCGCGTGCTGGGCGTCCGCCATCCGCAGACGCTGGAGACGCTGAACCGCCTGGCGCTCGCCTACAGCAGTCTCGAGCGTTACGACGAGGCCGAGCCGATGCAGCGCGAACTCATCGACTCCTATCGCGAGGTGCTGGGCGCGGATCACCCGGCGACCCTCGTCGCGCTCGAGAACCTCGCCAACCTCCTGTTCTCGAGGGGCGCGCTGCGCGCGGCCGAGGGCCTGGTGCGCGAGGTGCTCGCGGCGCGGCGGCGCGTGCTCGGAGCGGAGCATCCCGACGTGGCCAAGACGACCTTCAACCTCGGCATGGTGCTCGAGGCCGAGGGCGACGGGGCCGGAGCCCTGGCGCAGTTCGAGCAAGCCCTGGAGCTGATGCGCGCCGGCAGCAACCCGGGCGATCCGCTGAAGGCCGAGTGCCTGATGAAGATCGGCGACCGGCGCGCGTCGGCCGGCCGACCCGAGCTCGCTCTCGACGCCTACGGCGAGAGTCTGGAGGTGCGCAACGGCCTCGGTATCGAGGACGCGACCAGCGCCTATCTGCAGCACCAGATCGGGGCGGCCCAGGTCGCCCTGGGGGACTTCGAGGCGGCGCGGATCTCGCTCGAGGCGGCGCTCGTGTTGCGCGAGCGCCTGCTCGGTCACGAGAACGGCGCGACGAACGTCACGCTCGGCCTGCTGCTCACGACCCTGAAGGAGTTGCGACGCTTCGACGAGGCCGAACCGCTGGCGCTCGACTTCCACGAGCTCGCCCTGGGCGCCACGCTCCCCGACCCGGCCCGCATCCTGCGCGCGCGGCGGCTGCTGGTCGAGATCTACGAGGGCCTGGGGCGCACGGACGAGGCCGAGAAATGGCGCTAGGTTTGGGGCTCGAGCTCTCGCTTCCGCTGCGGTCGCTTCTCGAGCGCTGGGCTCGCGCGCGCTATCCGCACGAGGCCTGCGGACTCCTGCTCGGCCGGCGCACGCAGGCCGGCGCGGTGGTGGTGCACGCGAGCGAGGCCCGCAACCTGGCGGGGAACCGTGCGCGGTGGCGCTACGAGCTCGACCCCGCCGATCACCTGGCAGCCGAGGAGCGTGCGCGCGGACTCGACCTCGAGGTGGTCGGGATCTGGCACTCGCACCCCGACCAGCCCGCGAGGCCCTCCGAAACGGACCGCGTCCAGGCCTGGAACGGCTGGTCGTACGTGATCGTCTCGCTGGCGGCGGGAGCGTCGAGCGAGCTGCGCTCCTGGCACCTCGCGGGCGAGCGCTTCGAGGAGGAAGAGCTGCTGTCCTGAGCGCCGCGCCCGACGCGACTACTGGAAGCGATCGGCGAGCCCGTCGACGCGGTAGCGCGTCGGGCCCACGAGCGTGCCCGCGCCGGTCAGGGGATCGATCGTGATCAGCTGCAGCGTCTGCCCGTCGGTTCCGAACAGGATGCCCGTCCCGGACTCGAACGTCAGGCCCTCGACGTCCGGGAAGCCCAGCGGCCCGAGCGCGGTGCCCTGGCCGGTCAGCACGTCGATCACGATCAGCCGGTCGGTGTTCACGTCGCTCCCGTACAGCAGCCCCGAGACCTCGTCGAAGGCCAGGCCCTGCACGTCGAAGAAGCCCAGTGCGCCGACCGCCGTCGCCTGGCCGGTCACGCGATCGATCGTCAGCAGCTGGTCGGTCAGCACGTCGGTGCCGTACAGCGTGCCCGAGCCCGGGTCGTAGGCGAGCCCCGCCACGAAGCCGAAGCCGAGCGGGCCGATGGTCGTGGCGCGGCCCGTGCTCGGATTGATCGAGAGCAGCTGGTCCGCGGCCGTGTCGCTGGCGTACAGGAGTCCGCTCAGCGGATCGTAGGCCAGACCCTCGATGTCGAAGACGCCGAGGTCGGCGATGGTGGAGGCGCTGCCACTGGCCTCGTCGATCGCGACCAGACGCGTGCCGGTGCTCCCGAAGATCGCGCCGGTGCTGGTGCAGGCCAGCGCGACCACGGGCCCGAGCCCGAACGTCGCCACGGAGGTGGCCTGGCCCGTGGAGCGATCGATGACCAGCAGCTCGGTCCCGCTCGAGCCGTACAGGACGTTCGCCACGGGGTCGTAGGCGAGCGCGTGCACCTGCGGGAAGCCGAGCGGGCCCACGACCGTGCCCTGACCGGTGAGGCGATCGATGACCAGCAGCTGGTCCAGGCTCTCGTCGCTGCCGTAGAGCGTGTCGGTGGTCGGATCGAAGGCCAGGCCGAGCACGCCGAAGAAGCCGAGCGAGCCGATCGCCGTGCCGCTGCCGGTCAGCGGGTCGAGCGTGACGAGCTGGTCGCTGAAGACGTCGGTCGCGTACAGCGTGCCGGCGTCGTCGAAGGCCATCCCGCGCAGGTCGAAGAAGCCCGACGCGCCCACCGAGGAGGCCAGGCCCGTCAGCGCGTCGATACGGACGAGGCGATCGCTGAAGGCGTCCGCGCCGAACAGCGCACCCGTGCCCGGCTGCACGGCGAGTCCGCGCACGTTGGTGAATCCCAGCGGCACGAGCGCCGTGCCCTGCCCGGTGCTGCGGTTGATCGTGATGAGCTGGGAGGTGAACGTGTCGATGCCGTAGAGCACGCCCGAGCGGAAGGTGAGCCCACGCACCTCGTTGAACCCCAGGATGCCGACGACCGTCCCCGCGCCGGTCACGGGGTTCACCGTGAGTAGCACGTCACCGGAGAGATCGGTGGCGTAGAGGATGCCGGTCGAGGGCTGGAAGGTGAGGCCGTAGACGAAGCCGAAGCCGAGCGCGCCGATCGCGCTGGCGGAACCGTTGCTCTTGTCGATGGCCAGCAGCTGGTCACCCAGCAGATCGGTGCTGAACAGCGCGCCCGTGCCGGGCTGGAACGCCAGGCCGCCGGTGCTGGTGAACGGGATCACGCCCAACGCGGTGCCCGCGCCGGTGAGCGGGTCGATGCGCACGAGCTGGTCCGTGAAGTCGTCCACTCCGAACAGGAAGCCCGTGGTGGCGTCGAACGCGAGCGAGCCGACGCCCAGGAAGCCCAGCGGTCCGACCACCGTGCAGGCTCCCGTCAGGCGATCGATGGTGATCAGTTCGTGGGTGTCGAGCTCGACCCCGAAGAACACGGCGCGGCTCGTGTCGTAGGCCAGGCCGCGCACCGAGCGGAAGCCGATCAGGCCCGTGCCGGTGCGGCGCGCCGTCGTGCCGTCGGTCGGATCGACGCCCAGGAAGGCATCGCTGTTCGCGCCGGAGAGCAGCGCGCCGCCGCCGCCACCACCACCCCCTCCGCCGCCCCCTCCGCCACCACCGCTGGCCCCGCCGCCGCCACCACCACAGGCCGTGGCGAGGCAGACGAGCGTCAGGATTCGAACGGCGACGACGAGGTGGGCGGCACGCATGCCCCCTTTTCGGGCCGCGCGGACCCGCGGTCTTGAGCCGCGCAGTCGGAACGCCGTCCGGCAGCGAGTCTTCACGCCCGGAGCCAGCCCCCGAAATGCGAGCGAGGCCGGGAAGCTCGCGCTCCCCGGCCTCGCCGCGTTCTAGCCAGGCTCTGCTACTGCGGGCAGAAGCAGATGTTGTCGATGTCCTGGGCGCCGCCCAGATCGACCGTCATCTTGATGACCTTGTTGGGGTTGAACCCGGCCATCTCGACGCCCGTGGCCGAGGCCGCGAAGCCGGGCTGCGGGGCGAGGGTGGACAGGTCCAGCGTGCGGAAGCCCGGGGGCCCGTCGTTGAGCAGGTCCTCGGTCCAGGACGGAGGCGCGGTGTAGGTGCGCGTCTTGCCGCCACTGTCGAGCAGCGTGACGGTCACGCCGATCGATTCCTCTTCGTCCACGTCGATCAGGTCGATCATGTTGACCCGCACTTCGCCCGGGAAGTCGAAGAACACCGTGCCACCTTCCGTGTCGTCGTTCGGCACGTTGAAGATGCCCGCCACGGATTGCGCCGCGGCCAGGTTGTTCTGGAGGCACAGGATGTTCCCGAGACCCACGAGCAGGTCCTTGTCCGGCTTGCCGACGCCATCGTTCGGGCCGCCCGGAGTCGAATCGAAGATGGCCGCGCCCGCGTTCGGGCCGGCGGAGGTGATCGCCACCTCGACCCCGAACTCGGGCGGGGTGGAGATGTCCTGACCGTTCACGAGCGGGGTGCCCGGGAAGATCGGGGTCTTGTCGTCCTGGTTCGTGAAGTCGAGCAGCACGCACGGGATCAGCGCGTTGAAGTTGTCGACGGCGCCCGAGCCACTGAGCTCGATCGTCATCGCCACCGCCGCGTTCTCGTCGAAGCCCGGATCCTCGACCGCCGTGGCGATCGAGGCGAAGCCCGGCTGGGGCGCCAGCGTCGTCAGGTCGAGCGTTCCGACGCCCGGCTGGGCCAGGGTGAGGTCACCGGTCCAGTCGGACGGGACCGTGTAGGTCCGCGTCAGCGCGCTGAAGTCGGTCAGCGTGAGCGTCACGCCCTGGTTGGGGAGGTCGATGTCGATCAGGTCGATCGAGAGTGCCTTCAGCGGCCGGACGAAGTCGAACTGGAGCGTGCCCCCGTTCTCGTCGTCGTTCGGGCGCGGGAAGATGCCGCCGACCGCCGGCGGGTTGGTGGCGGCGTCGTTCTGCAGGATCAGGACGTTGCCCTGGTTGACCAGCAGGTCGAGGTCCTGCCCGGGGTTGTTGGGGCCGGGGTTCGAGGAGTCGAAGATGGCCGCGCCGCGGTTCGGGCCCGAGCCGCCGATCGCGACCTTGTTGCCGAACTCGGGCGGAGTGGAGATGTCCTGACCGTTCACGAGCAAGAGGCTGGGATCGTCCTCGGTCGTGAAGGTGAGGTTGAGGCTCTCCTCGCAGACGGGGCCGAGGAAGGCCACGCCCACGTCGTCGAGCTGCATCCAGGTCGAGTTGCCCGCGCCGCCGCCGTGGTAGGCGAAGCGCAGCTTGGTGACGTCCGTCGTGGCCGGGTTGCGCGTGCGCAGGCTGGCCACCAGGTTCCCGTTCACGAAGGCCTCGAGCCGGTCCTTCTGCAGGCTGGCGACCACGCGCACGTCGATCCAGGTGCCGACGTCCGTGGCGCCGACGTACTGGAACAGCTCGGCCACTTGGGCCGTGCCCCAGCTGCCGTTCACGAACAGCTCCGCGCCCGTGTCGGTCAGGCGCACGCCCCAGGCGTCCTGGAAGCCCGCGTTGGTGAAGTGCTGGATCGCGAGCGCCGGGCCCTCGGAACCGGAGGCCGGGGGTGCCCCGACCAGGAACGCGAACGACCACGCGTAGTTCCAGGGGGACGGAGCCTGGATCGTGGGCGTCGTGAAGCCTTCCGTCGCGCCCCCGCCGAGGTCTTCGATGTCGAGCCAGCGCCGCGAGAGCGAACCGGGGCGCGTGAACCCGTTCGGGTTCTCGGTGATGATCGCGTCCACCATGCTCGGCGTGGTCTGGAAGTGCCAGCCGGGCAGCACGCTGAGGTCGTTGCCGAGGCGGATGTTCTCCTTCTTCTCGAAGGACTGGACTCCGTAGGGGAAGCGCAGCTTGTTCTTCGGGGACATGTCCACGGAAACCGTGGTCGAAGCCGAGCCCGTGCCGCCGCCGGCGGTGCCCGTCTTGGTGCCCGGGCTTCCGCCCCGGCTCCCCAGGGTGGTCGTTGACGGGCCACCGATGGTCGTGGTCGTGTTCGTCGGCGTGGAGCCGTTGCTCGAGGGGCCGCCCTTCGCTTGCGCTTGCGCAGCGACGGCGGTGGAAAGCAGCATCATGGTGGTGATCGCCAGGGCCGCGCGGCTGCGCTCGGCCTGGACGATCTTCGAGAGGGATCGCGTCATGTGTTCCTCCAACTGTGGCAAGCCTGCGCTCCTGTGCTCAGGCGGGTCTGGTGCTGGATTCTATGCACTGGACGGCGGCTTCGTGAGGGTGCAACAGCTGGGTTCCGCTCCAGGCGTGCGCGGGCGGAGCACGCCCGTCGACCCGACTCGCCGGGCCGGAGCGCGCCGCGCTCGGGCCAACGGGCCAGCAGCTCTCCAAGGGCCTTCGGAGGGGCCGCGCCAGCGCTTCGCCGCTCGGGCGCAATCCCTTTCAAAATAGGCACTTGTATTGGCTCAGCCGGACGGATCCCATCCGCTGGGAACCCGGAGGCGCCTGGCTCCCTCACCCGCCGAGCGCGCGCGGCTCGGTCCGGGATCGGGCCGGGAAGGAAACGTCGGCAGGCCCGGAGGACAGTCGGGACGGCGCCGAGAGACCTGGAGGATCCGCTGCGGTTGCCGTGTCGTGCGCGCCTGCGTAGCCTCCGCCCTGCGCCGTCTCGGCCCCGGGTCGACAGGGGGCGTCGCGCGATCCATGAGGCTGCCGCTGCTCCCCGTCGTACTCGCGTGCCTGGGGGTCGCGGCCTGTGAGCTCCCGCGCCACTCCGAGCCCGTGCCCGAGACGCTCGTGTTCACGGTGTTCGGGATGACCTCGGCCGAGGGCTGTCCGCCGCGCGTCGAAGCCGCGCTCGAGAGCGTGGTGGGCGTCGACTCGGCCACGGTCGAGTACGCGACGCGCACGGTGACCGTGCACTGTCGAGGGCACCTCGAGCCCGAGCTCCTCGTCGCGGCCCTCCGCAAGCAAGGCTACGGCGCTGCGGCTCACTGAACGAGGCGACCGCGCCGGTTGCGCTCCACGAAGCCGGCTCAGCCCATGAAACCGGCCCCGGCGATGCGCGCGCGCGACGAGCTCGAGCCCGAGTCCGGTTTCGCCCTGGCCGCCTGGCTCGCGCTGGCGCTGACGCTGGCGCGCGCCGTCGTGTTGCTCGCGCTGGAGTTCCGCCACCACGGCGATCTCGGGCTGGCCGGGATGCGGCTCGCGCACGGCCTCCTGCCGCTGGTCGTGGGCGCGTGCGGATTGGCGCTGGCGGCGGCGTTCGGTGCCAGGAGTCTGGAGCTGGGCCGCAGCGTGGTCTTGCGCGCGCTCGTGCCGCTGGCCTTCGTGGGGCTCTTCCTGGCTTTCCTGGGGGGCCGCCTGGACGCGGATCCGTCGCGCCGCATCGGGCTCGACACGCCCTTCGGGCTCGCGGCGTTCGTGCTGGTGGGGTTGGTGGCGTTCGCGTTCGCGGGCTCCTTCTTCCTGGCACGGCCGCGCTGGCTGTGCTCGGCGCTGGTGCGTCCGCGGCGCCGCGTGCTCGCGCCCCTCGCCCTGCTGGTGCTGACCCTGCTGCTCCTGCGCTCGACCTTCGGCGCGCTGGGCGAGGTCATGGACGTGCGGCGGGTCGAGCACGACCTCGTCGGGGGAACCTGGGAGGTCCTGCGCGCACACCCGGAGGGCGCGCCCGGGCCCGGACTGCTGGCGCCCTCGGCCGAGTACCGCGTCGAGGGGGCGGCGCGACCGGCGCTGGTGCTCGCGCCGCCCGCGCGGGTGCGGCGCGCGCTGGTGGACTCGGACGAGACGCGCTGGCTGGTCGGCGGCGCGGGCCTCGACCATTCGGTGGACGAGGTGGCCGAGCGCTACCCGGGGCACGTGCTGCGCTTCTCGGCGCGGCTCGACGGGAGCCTCGCCTTCCGGGCCGAGCTCGCGCTCGCGGACTCGGCCCGCTGGATCGAGCTCGGGGCCGGCGCGGGCTTGGCGGTGCGTCCGGGCGCGGTGCTCGAGCTCGAGACGACCTTGCTGGATCCCGCCGGGCACGAGGTCGAGCCGGCCGATCCGTTGCCGGCGGGCTTCGGCGGGCTCGCGCTCGAGCAGCGCAGCCGCGTGGCGCGCACGCGTGCCGCGCGCGAGCATCCGAACCTGGTGCTGGTGCTGATCGACACGCTGCGCGCCGACCGCACCTCGGCCTACGGCTACGCGCGTCCGACCACGCCGCACCTCGCGGCCCTGGCCGAGCGCGGCCTGCTGTTCGACGAGACCTACGCGACCGCGAGCTGGACCTGGCCCTCCACCGCCTCGATCCTGACCGGCCTCCTGCCCGAGGAGCACGGCGTGCAGGACGTGGCGAGCTCGTTCCTGTCGCAGGGGCTCGACACCCTGGCCGAGGCCCTGCAGCGCGCCGGCTTCACGAGCGCGGCCTGGTCGGGCAGTCCGCTGATCGTGCCCGACAAGTTCTTCGACCAGGGCTTCGAGTTCTTCGACGCGAGCCGCGAGGGCCACATGCGGCGCTCGGACCTGGTGCTCCCCGGTGCGCTTGAATGGCTCGACACGGTCGGCGAGTGGCGCTTCTTCCTCTACCTGCACCTGATGGAGCCGCACGCGCCCTACGTGCCGCTGGCGGAGGGGCGCCGGCAGTTCGCGCCCGAGGTCCCGGCCGGCTTCGATGCGCGTCGTTCGCTCGACCAGCAGTGGGAGCTCCTGCGTCGCTACGGCGAGACCGGCCGGCTCGATCCGGCCAGCGTGGTCTCGCCCGAGGAGCAGCGCTGGCTCAGCGATCTCTACGACGGCTGCGTGTGGAGCGCCGACCACTACCTCGGAGTGCTGCTCGCGCGCCTGGCCGAGCTCGGGCTGGACGGGAACACGATCGTGGCCGTGACCAGCGACCACGGCGAGGAGCTCTTCGACCACGGCCTGCTGGCGCACGCCCACACGCTGCACCGCGAGCTCGTGCGCGTGCCGCTCGTCCTGGCGGGGCCGGGCATCCCGCGCGGCGAGCGCGTGCGCGTGCCGGTCTCGGGCGCGGCCCTCGGCCCGACCCTGGCGCGTCTCGGCGGCGGTGCGATCGAGGGCCTGAGCACGCCCCTCGACCTCCTGCACCCGCAGGCTGGCGCGCAGCTCTTCTCCACCCAGCAGGGCTACTGGAACGGCGTCGGCCGCCAGCCGCTGTACGGGCTGCGCACGGGCACGAGCGTGCTGCACTTCGCGCCGCACGGCGTGCCCTTCGGAGCGCACGACGCGGGCGGCGCGGGCGAGGTCACGCTCTACGACCTGGCCCAGGACCCCGAGGAACGGCACGACCTCGCGCCGACCGAACCCGAGCGTGCCCAGGCCCTGCGGGAGGAGTTGCGCGCGCGCCGGGCTGCGCTGCGCTCGCGCCGCACCGAGATCGGCACGGCGGTCGACGAGGGTGCGCTCGAAGTCATGCGCAAGCTCGGCTACGTCGGGCCCGGCGACTAGCCCGACCGGCGGGCTCCGCTACAGGTTCCGGGCGCGGCCTGCCGATGCCGGGGCGTGCTGCGCGCGCCCCTCGCCGTCCTGCTGGCCCTCGCGCTCGGCGGCTGCGCTCCGGTGTCCGCGCCGGGTCCGTCGCTCGTGTTGCTCACGCTCGACACGACCGTGCCCGAGGCGCTCGGCTGCTACGGCGGGCCGAGCGGGCTGACGCCGAACCTCGACCGCCTGGCGCGCGAGGGCGTGGTGTTCGAGGATGCGCGCGCGGTGGCCCCGCTCACGCTGCCGGCCCACGCCTCGCTGCTGACGGGCCTCTATCCCCTGCGACACGCGCTGCGTCGCAACGGGGAGACGCGGCTCTCCACGGAGGCGCGCACGCTGGCCGAGCGCGCCCGGGAGCACGGCTTCGAGACGGCGGCCTTCGTGGCCGCGGTCGTGCTGGCGCCCGAGTTCGGACTCGAGCAGGGCTTCGAGCACTACGACGCGCCGCCCACGCCGGCCGACGTCGAGGAGCACCTGGCCGCCAGCCGGCACGCGGACGAGGTCGTCGCGCGCGCCCTGGCCTGGCTCGACGGCCGCGACGAGGAGCGACCGTTCTTCCTGTGGCTGCACTTCTACGATCCGCACTTCCCCTACGCCCCGGCGCCGGAGTTCCTGGCGCGGGCGAAGGGCGATGCCTACCTCGGCGAGGTGGCCGCGATGGACGCAGCCATCGGCCGGCTGCTGGCGCGCCTCGAGCGCGACGGCGAGCTGGCGCAGACCCTGATCGTCGCTTCGGCCGACCACGGCGAGGGCCGCGGCCGCCACGACGAGGACACGCACGGCGCCTTCGTGTTCGATGCCACCCTGCGCATCCCGTTGCTCGCGCGCCTGCCGGGTGCGGCGCGCGCGGGCGAGCGCGTGCACGCGCCCGTCAGCCAGGTGGACGTGCTGCCGCTGGTGGCGGCGGCGCTCGGCTGGGACGGGGAGGGGCTCGAGGAACTCGACGGGCGCGACCCGCTCGCGCCGGGTCCGCGCCCGGGCGTCTACTTCGAGAGCTACTTCGGTACCAAGTCCTTCGGCTGGAGCCCGCTCGCGGGCTGGACCGACGGACAGCGGAAGTACGTGCACTCGAGCGCGCCCGAGCTCTACGACCTGGCCTCCGATCCGGGCGAGAACCACAGCGTCCTCGCCGCCCATCCCGACCAGGCCGCGGCGCTGCGCGCGCGCATCGCCGAGCTCGGCGCGCGCGCGCGCCTCGAACGCACGCCGCTCGATCCGGGCCAGGAGAACCTGCAGCGCGAGATCGAACGCCTGGGCTATGCCGGCACGGGCACGGATGCGGACGAGGAGGACCTCGAGCCGCTGGCCCCCTGCACGAGCCCGAGCCCGCACCGCCTGACGGCGGCCTACGCGGACTACATGGAAGGCCGCCGGCTGTTCGAGGAGCAGGGCTCGCGCGAGCGGGCCGTGGCGCTCCTGGAGCGCGCCGTGGGCGCGAATCCGGAGAACCACAAGGCCTGGTTCACGCTCGGGCTCGCGCGCCAGGACCTCGCGCGCTTCGAGGGCGCCGCCGAGGCCTTCGCTCGCGTGCTGGACATGCCGGGCGGCGAGCGCATTCCGGCCCAGCTCAACCTGGCGGTGTGCCTCTACAACCTCGGCCAGCGCGACGAGGCCTTGAGCGAGCTGGAGCGCGCGCTCAGCGACACCGCCGGTCCGCCCGGGGCCCTGGAGCTGCTCCTGCGTCTGCTGGAGGAGAGCGGACGAGTGGTCGAAGCCCAGCAGGTGCGGCTCCGGCTCGGGGCGCGGACGGGGCCCTAGTCCGAGGCCCTTCCCTCCCGGAAGCCGGCCTTCAGCCGGGGGCCAGGGCGCGCGCCAGTGCCGCCGCGACGCGCCGACCATCCAGCGCGGCCGAGACGATACCGCCGGCATGGCCCGCGCCCTCGCCACAGGGATACAGGCCCGCGAGCGTCGGACTGGCGAGGTGCTCGGGGTCGCGCGCGAGTCGCACGGGCGAGCTGGTGCGCGACTCGACTCCGATCAGCTGGCCGTGCTCGGACGCGAAGCCGGGCAGCTTCGACTCGAAGTCGCCGAGGGCGGCGCGCAGGCGCTCCAGCATCCCGGGCGGCAGCAGCTCGGCCAGGTCGATGGGCGTGAGCCCCGGGCGGTAGCTCGACTCGAGCGCGGGCGCGGTGGCGCGCGCTCCGGCGGCGACCAGGTCGGCGCGCTGCACCGGCGCGCGGTTCTGGCCGCGGCCGAGGTGTGCGGCCACGTGCTCGAGCGCGAGCTGCAGCCGCACGCCGAAGAGCGGGTCCGCGGCGGGGGACTCGGGCAGGTCGTCGCTGGCGAGGCCCAGCTCCGCGCCCAGCGCGCGCGCCTTGGCGACGAGTTCGCCGAAGCCCCACAGGTCCCCGATCGGCCCACACCAGTCCTCGGGTTCGAGCTGCACCACCAGACCGGAGTTCGCGAAGGGCGAGTCGCGCCGCGAGAGGCTCATGCCGTTCACGACCACGCGCTCCGGATCGGTCATGGCCGGCACGACGAAGCCGCCCGGGCACATGCAGAAGCTGTAGACGCCGCGGCCCTCGCGCTGCGTCGCCAGTTCGTAGAACGAGGCTGGCAGCTCGCACGGCCCGCGCAGGCCGCCGTACTGGCGCTCGTCGAGCCAGGCCTGCGGGTGCTCGATGCGCAGACCCATCGCGAAGCCCTTGGGCTCGAGCCGCGCGCCCGCGCGCTGGGCCATGCGCAAGGAGTCGAGCGCGCTGTGTCCGCTGGCCAGCACGAGCGCATCGCAGGGCTCGCTCGTGACGCGCTCGCTCTCGAGGTCGCGCACGCCGAGCGCGCGCACGCGCGGCCCGTGCGCGTCCTGCGCCAGCTCGAGCTCCTCGACGCGCGCGCGGAAGCGCACGATCCCGCCGGAACGCAGGATCGTCTCGCGCAGCGCCAGCACCACCTCGGGCAGGCGGTTCGAGCCCACGTGCGGGCGCCAGCTCGCCAGGATCTCGACCGGCGCGCCGTGCGCCACGAGCATCTCGAGCAGCGCGCGGACCTCGGCCTTGACGCCGCTACGCGCGTAGAGCTTGCCGTCCGAGTAGGTGCCCGCGCCGCCCTCGCCGAAGCAGTAGTTCGAGTCGCGCTCGACGCCCTCGCCGCGGTTGAGGAGCTGCAGCGACTTGCGCCGCGCGCGCACGTCGCGCCCGCGCTCGTAGACGGTGACGTTCAGGCCCGCGGCCAGGCAGTCCAGCGCGCAGAAGAGCCCGGCCGGCCCGCTGCCGACGATGGCCACGCGCGCGGCGCCGGCCGGCGGGCGCGCGAAGGTCGGCGGCGCGCTGGCGATGGCCTCGGGCGCACCCTCGCCGTGTTCCCAGGTGCGCACCAGCACGCGCCACACGCGGTGCCGCACGCGCGCGTCGAACGAGACGCGCACCACGCGCGCGTGCGCGATACGCATGGGCGCGATGCGCAGGCGCTCGGCGGCGAGCCGCAGCCACTCGGCTTCGGCGCGCTCCTCGGGCGGCTCCGTGGAGGGCGGGAAGCTGAGTTCGGCGTCGCGCGGCAAGGTGACCTTCCAGCCGTGACCTTCTAGCGGGCGCCGGGCGCGCGCTCAATCGCCGAGTCGCGCGCCGGGGCGGCCCGGTACGGCTCGCTCAGGGCGCCGCGCCCGGCCCGAAGGGCAGGTCGAGCTCGAGCCAGAATCCGAAGAGCAGCGCCCAGCTCAAGAGGAAGGCCAGCGAGTAGGGCAGCATCGTGGCCACCAGCGTGCCGATCCCGGCCTTGGCGTCGTAGCGCTGGAAGAAGGCGATGATCAGCGCGAAGTACGTCATCATCGGCGAGATCACGTTCGTGCACGAATCGCCGATGCGGTAGGCGCACTGTGTCGCCTCGGGCGGGTAGCCCATCAGCAGGAACATGGGCACGAACACCGGCGCCATCAGGGCCCACTTGGCCGAGGCGCTGCCCATGAACAGGTTCACGCCCGCGCTGAGCAGGATGAAGGCCACCAGGATCGGCGTCCCGCCCAGGCCCGAGGCCTGCAGCGCCTCGGCGCCCTTCACGGCGAAGATCAGGCCCAGCTTGGTCCACTCGAAGTACTTGACGAACTGGGCCGCGAAGAAGACCAGCACCAGGTAGCCGCCCAGGGACTGCATCGACTTCGCCATGCCGGCCATGACGTCCGAGTCGCTCTGGATCGTGCGCGCCGCCAGGCCGTAGGCCAGACCCGCCAGGGCGCCGCCCAGGAAGATCAGGGTCACGATGCCCGACATGAAGGGCGAGTGCAGCAGGTCGCCGGTGGCCGGATCGCGCAGGAAGCCGCGCGCCGGCAGCGTGCCCCACAGCACCAGCGCCGCGAGCACGAGCGTGACCGCGAGGGCGGCCAGGAGTCCGCGCCGCTCGTGCGCATCGAGCGGCCGCAGGGCGTCCTCGGCCCCCTTCATGGCCGCGCTGCCCGCGCCCTCCGGGTCGCGCCGCCACGGCCCCAGGCGTGGCTCGACGATGCGCTCGGTGACCAGTGTCCCGACCAGAGCGATCAAGAAGGTCGAGACGAACATGAAGTAGTAGTTGCAGGCCGGATTGACGAGCGCGTCGGGCTGCACGATGCGCGCAGCCTCCTGCGTCAGGCCGGCCAGCAGCGGGTCGACCGTGCCCAGCAGCAGGTTCGCGCTGTACCCGCCCGAGACGCCCGCGAAGCCGGCGGCCATGCCGGCGAGGGGGTGGCGCCCGGCCGCCTGGAAGATCAGCGCCGCGAGCGGCACGAGCAGCACGTAGCCGATCTCGCTCGCCATGTTCGACATCACCCCGGCGAACACGACCACCGCCGTGAGCAGGCGCCGCGGGGCCGAGAGCACCAGCTTGCGCATGGCCACGCCGATCAGGCCGCTCGACTCGGCGATCCCGATCCCGAGCAGCGCCACCAGCACCGTCCCGAGCGGCGCGAAGCCGGTGAAGTTCGAGACCGTCTCCTTCAGGATGCGGTGCAGGCCGGCGATCGTGAGCAGGCTCACGGGCGTCACCGTCTCGCCGGTCTTCGGGTGCACGGCGCTGATCCCGGAGCGCAGCGCCAGCTCCGAGAGCACGATCATCGCCAGCGCGAACAGGAAGAACAGCGTGCCCGGGTGCGGCAGGGCGTTGCCGCCGCGCTCGATCAGCGCCAGGAAGCGTTCCAGCACGCCGCGCGGTCGCGGCGGAGGCACGGCGTGAGCGGCGGGCGCGGACACGAGGCGCGATCGTAGCCCTGCGGCGCGCGCGCTGGCGCCGGGAACTCGGCACAATTGCGCGCGTTCCGCGCCTGCCTCTCCCTCTCTTCTTCCCCCGCGTCCTCCGCGCCTCCGCGGTTACTTCTCGGAGGATTACCGCGGAGGCGCGGAGGACGCGGAGACTGAGGAGGGAGAGATGGGAAGACGGGCCGGGTTCCTAGCCCTGCTGGGTCGGCGCGAGCTCGGCGATGCGTGCCAGGAACAGCGGGCCGAGGTCGGCGGCCTTCTTGTCGCCCACGCCCTTGATGCGCCGGAACTCCTCCGGGCTGCGCGGCTTCTTGGCGGCCATCTCGGCCAGGCTGCGGTCGTTGAAGATCAGGTAGGGCGGCAGGCCGCGCTCGCGGGCCAGGTCGCGGCGCAGGCCGCGCAGGGCCTCGAACAGCTCCTGGTCGATCGCCAGCGACGGCTCGCCCTCCGCGCCGGGTTCGAGCTCCACGCGCGTCTCGCGGCGCCGCTTGGCGGCCTTGCGCTCGGGCCACAGGTACAGCGTGATCTCGCGCTGGCCCTTCATGAGCTCGACTCCGCTGGGCGAGAGCATCAGCACCGGGTAGCGATCGCCGGCCACCAGCAGGTGTCCGTGACCGACGAGCTGGTCGATCCAGCCGCGGATCTCGGACACCGAGTGCGCGCGCAAGAGGCCGTAGGTCGAGAGCGCGTCGTGCCCGGTGCGGCGCATGGCCGCGGTCTCCGCCCCGCGCAGGACGTCGGTGACGTGCGCGGCGCCGTAGCGCTGGCCGCAGCGCACCACGGCCGAGAGGATCTTCTGCGCCAGCACGTCCGAGTCCGGGGTCGGCTCGACCTCGCCCAGGCACACGTCGCAGGCGCCGCAGCCGACCGGGCCCTGGGCCGCGGTCCGCGGCGGCGCGTAGGCCTGGCCGAAGTGCTCGACCAGCTGCCGGTGGCGGCACACCAGGCGCGTGGCGAAGCCCATCATCTCGGACAGGCGCGTCAGGGCGCCGGCCAGCTGCGCCGGGTCGGCCTCGCCCGACTCCTGGTGCGAGCGCTCGATCAGGCCCTTCCACGAGTAGAAGTCCGCGCCCGAGTGGAACAGCACGCACTCCGCCGCCAGCCCGTCGCGGCCGGCGCGCCCGGTCTCCTGGCTGTACTGCTCGAGGCCCTTCGGCAGCGCGGCGTGCACCACGAAGCGCACGTCCGTGCGGTCGATGCCCATGCCGAAGGCCACCGTGGCCACGACCACGTCCAGCTCTTCGTTCAGGAAGCGCTCCTGCGCGCGCCGGCGCACGTCGCGCTCGAGCCCGGCGTGGTAGGCGACGCTCTTGACCCCGGCCGCGCGCAGGTCGTGGTCGAGGCGCTCGACGTCCTTGCGCGAGATGCAGTAGACGATCCCGGCCTCGCCGGAGTGGCGCTCGGTCACCGCCAGCACCTGGCGCAGGAGCTCGGTGCGCGGCTGCACGCGGTAGGTCAGGTTGGGGCGGTCGCACGGGCCGACCAGCACCAGCGGCTCGCGCAGGCCGAGCTGCGCCACGATGTCCGCGCGCACCTTGCCGGCGGCGGTGGCGGTGAAGGCGTGGATCGGGATCGCCGGCGCGAGCCCGCGCAGCGCGCCGAGCTGGCGGTACTCGGGCCGGAAATCGTGCCCCCAGTGGCTGATGCAGTGGGCCTCGTCGATCGCGACCGCCGCCAGGCCGAGCGCGACCAGGCGCTCGAAGAAGCCCTCCATCATCAGGCGCTCGGGCGCGGCATACAGCAGCTTCAGGCGCCCGCGCTCGAGCTGCTCGTGCACCGCCCGGCGCTCGCCCGCGCTCTGCGCGCTGGTCAGCATGCCGGCCGCGACCCCGCTCTCGCGCAGGCCGTCGACCTGGTCCTTCATCAGCGCGATGAGCGGGCTGACCACCAGCGTCAAGCCCGGCCGCACCAGCGCCGGTCCCTGGAAGCACAGGCTCTTGCCGCCGCCCGTCGGCAGCACCAGCAAGAGGTCGGACCCGGCCAGGTTGGCGCGCATGGCCTGCTCCTGGAAGGGCCGCAGTTCGCGGATGCCGAAGGCGTGCGCGATCGCCGAGCGCAGCGCGTCGAGCTCGTCGCGCGGGGCGGGCTGCGTCGGTGCGCCCGCGGGACTCGCGCTGAGTTCGCCCTGGATCATCCCGGCCATGGACCGATTCCACACGGTGGCGGTTTCGGATCAAGCCTGCGCCGGGGCGCGGGGTCGCAAGTCCGGTCGCGATCGTTCCCGCCGCGGGCCCGATTGACAGGCCGGCGACACCCGGTGAGGATCGGTGCGGGGCCAGCACGGCCCCGAAGACAGATCCGAGGAAGCCATCGCGTCCATGCTCGCCGCCCTGTCCCTTTGCCTGCAGGGCCTGTCGGAGCCGAAGGCCCTGGATCCCGTCGTCACGCGGCCGAACGTCGTCCTGGTGATCCTCGACGACGTCGGCGCCTACGACTTCGAGCACATCGACACCCCCAACCTGCACGCCCTGGCCTCCGCGGGCGTGGACTTCCGGCGCGCCTATGCCATGCCGAGCTGCGCGTCCGCGCGCAGTTCGCTCTTCTTCGGCACCTACGGCCGGTACTCCGGGAGCACCTGCGAGCCGCCCGTGCCCGAGACGCCCGACGTGACGCGCTACTCCCTGCCGAAGTGCTTCGAGCTGCGCGGCTATGCGACGCTCTTCACGGGCAAGTGGCACCTCGGCACGAACGGCCTCGGTCGGCCCTGGGAGGAGACCCCGCGGCTGCACGGCTTCGACCAGGTGCTGGCGGGCATGGCTCAGAACCTGGCCGATCCCTGCGATCAGCCCGGGACGATGAGCTACGACCGCTGGGTGCGCTTCGACCGCGGACCGAGCTACGTCGAGACGGGCTACAACACGACCGTCCTGCGCGACGAGTTCCTCTCCTGGTGGAGTCACACGCGGGGTCCCCGCTTCGCCTACGTGTCCTTCCAGGCGGCGCACGCGCCCTTCCACGACCCGCCGCCCGCGCTCGTGCCGCACCCGCCGACCACGCCCGGGATGTCCGAGAACCGGCGCCGCTTCGAGGCCATGGTGATGTCGCTCGACACGGTCCTCGGGCAGATGCTGGGCCTGATCGACCTCCGCAACACCACCCTCATCGTGGTGGGGGACAACGGCACGCCGGGGAACGCGCGGGCTCCGGAGCAGCCGGGCAACCGCCTCAAGACCACGGTCTTCGAGGGTGGAGTGCGCGTACCCCTCTTGATCGCCGGGCCGGGCATCCGGCCGGGGGTCAGCGATTCGATCGTGAGCGTGGTGGACCTGCTGCCGACGCTGGCCGAGCTGATCCGCGCGCCCGTACCGGCCGGGCTCGACGGGCGCTCGCTCGTGCCCGTGCTGCGCAACCCCACCGCGGTGGTCCACGATCACGTGTTCGTCGCCGAGGACGAGGGCACCGGCCCGTTCCTCCGCCGCCATCGAGCCGTGGTCCAGGCGCGCTACAAGCTGAAGCGCGACGACGGGGCCGAGACGTTCTACGACCTCGCGCGCGATCCCCAGGAGAACGTCGCGCTCGACGTCCTCGCCCTCGACCCGTCCGTGGTCCTGAGCCTGCGCGCGCAGATGGCTTCGTACCTCGCGCGCGGGTTCTAGGGCGCAAGCCAGGCGGGCCGCCTAGCCGCCGCGTTCCCAGGGGGGCGGCTCGAGGCGTCGCTTGCCGTCGCGCGAGAGCGGGACCGAGCCGTCCAGGGCGCTGCGGTCCCACAGCTGGCACGTGACCTCGACGTGTTTCTGGTCGAGGCCCTCGCAGTAGTTCGTGTACAGACAGCGGCGGATCTCCGCGCCCCGTCCGAGCTCGAGCTTGAGCCACCAGTCCGGGTCGGCCAGGGTCTGGCGCGCGGCGCCGACCAGGTCGCAGCTGCCCTCGCGCAGCGCGCCCTCGGCCAGCTCGAAGGAGTTGATCCCGCCGCAGCCGACGATCGGCGTCGTGAAGCCGGCCGCGCGCACGCGCTCGCGCACCGCGCGCACCTGCGCCAGGTTGCGGCCGAAGGGCCCGCCCGGCACGTACACGGTCGGCATGCAGTCGAGCCCGCTCGGGCCGGTGTAGGGATAGGCGGCCGCGCCCACGCGCGGCTGCTTGGCGTCGTCGAACTTGCCGCCGCGCGAGAGCGACAGGAAGTCCGCCCCGGCGCGCGCGAAGTGCTCGCCGAAGACCAGCGCGTCCGCCAGCGTGCTGCCGCCGGGGATGCCCTCGTCGCTCAGGTAGCGCAGGCCGACCGTGTAGTCGCGTCCGACCGCGGCGCGCACGGCACCCAGCACCTCGAGCGGCAGGCGCACGCGCTGCTCGGCGCTGCCGCCGTAGCCGTCCGTGCGCGTGTTCGTGCGCGAGAGGAACGAGGCCAGCGTGTAGGCGTGCGCGAAGTGCAGCTCGACCCCGTCGAAGCCGGCTGCGCGCGCGCGCTCGGCGGCGCGCGCGAAGAGCGCGGGCAGGACGCGCGGGAGCTCGGCGATCTCGGGCTGGTGCACGTCGGTGACGCGCTCGCGGTGGCCGTACTCGAGGTCCTCGGCCTCGCGCGGGGTCAGCAGGGCCAGCAGCTCGGCGTGCGCGAGCCCCAGCAGGGCCGCGCGCACCTCGGCCGGGCCGCCGCGCGCCGCTTCGAGCCGTCCGAGACGCTCGAGGCCCGCGCGGTGGTGCGGGCCGAGCTCCAGGAACTCGCCCACGAAGCGGGCCTTCTCGGGGCGCCGGCGGATGCGCAGGAAGTCGATGATCTGGAGCAGGAGGCGCGTGTGGCCGCCCGAGCGCGCGCGCACCACCTCCACCAGCTCGCGCAAGCCCGGCACGAAGCGCGCGTGCCCGATGCGCAGGAGCGGCCCGCTCGGTATGTCGCGGATGCCCGTGGCCTCGACCACCAGCACGCCGGGCTTCCCGTCGGCGAAGCGCCCGTACCAGTCGAGCACCTCGCGCGTGACGAAGCCGTCCTCGGTGGCGCGCCACGGCACCATGGCCGGCACCCAGGTACGGGTGCGCGTCGTGAACGCGCCGACGGGCAGCGGGGAGAAGAGCCGGCTCGCGCGCGCCTCTTCCGCGCTCGGCCAGCGCGCCGGCGGGACGGGTACGCGCACGCGCCGCGGCGCGGATTCCGGCGGGGGTTCGCTCATGGGGATCGGAGACGCGCGCTCGGCGCCTCCTGCAGAGCATAGTGCCCGCGCGGGGCGCGCCGCGGGGCTCGCGCGCGCGCCCGGCGCCATGGACGCGGCCTCGCGCGCTGGCGTCGCACGGGGCCGAGTGCGCCGGCGCAGGCGTGGTCCGAGCCCGAGATCACGCCCGAATCCGTGTGCCCGCGCGGGTGCGGCGCACGCGACCCGTAGCCGCGCGGCGCCGTTCCGGGCACACTTTCCCGCGATGGCGAACCGGTCCGAGCGGCACGTCGCGCTCGTCACGGGCGGGAGTCGTGGCATCGGCGCGGCGATCTCCCGGCGCGTGGCGCGCGAGGGGGCTTCGGTGCTGGTGGCCTCGCGCAGCCGCGTGGACTGCGAGACGGTCGCGGCCTCGATCCGCGCCGCCGGCGGCACGGCCTGGCCGCTGGTGCTCGACGTGGGCGATCCGGAGTCGATCGCGGGCGCGCTCGCGGAGGCGCGCAAGCTGACCGGGCCCTTCGGCTCGATCGACTGGCTGGTGAACAACGCCGGCATCGCCGAGAGCGCGCCCTACACCGACGAGAAGCGCGAGGCGCGTTTCGAGCGCCACCTGGCGACCAACTTCCACGGCGCACGCCGGCTGATGGAGGCGCTGGTGCCCGAGATGGAGGTGCGCGGCTACGGGCGCGTGGTCAACGTGGCCTCCTCGGCCGGCCTGCGCGGCTACGCCTACGTCAGCGCCTACTGCGCCTCGAAGTTCGCGCTGGTCGGGTACTCGCTGGCGCTGGCCGACGAGCTCGAGGGCAGCGGCGTGCACGTCAACCTGGTGTGCCCGCACTACGTCGACTCGCCCATGCTGGCGCAGTCGGTCGAGCGGCTGGTGCGCAAGACCAGCATGCAGGAGTCGATGGCGCGCGAGTTCTTCCGGCGCTCGAACCCGGGCGAGCGCCTGGTGACGATGGACGAGGTCGCGGGCGCGGTCGTGCACCTCTTGCGCGGCGACGAGCAGGGCGCGGTGCTCGAGCTCGACGGCGGCGCCGAGCGCAAGCTGCGCCACCCGAACCGGGCCGAGGAGCTCGAGGCGTGACGCTCGAGTTCGTGCAGCCCGAGGGCTGGGAGCCGCCGCGCGGCTACTCGAACGGCGTGCTCGCGCCGCGCGGCGCGCGGCTCCTGTTCGTGGCCGGCCAAATCGCCTGGGACGCCGACCAGGTGCTGGTCGGCAAGGGCGACTTCGTGGCGCAGTTCGCGCAGGCGCTCACGAACGTGCTGGCGATCGTGGACGCCGCCGGCGGGGTTCCCGCCCAGCTCGCCAGCCTGACCGTGTTCGTGAAGGACAAGCAGGCCTACCTGGCCAGCACCCGGGCCCTCGGCGCGCTGTGGCGCGAGCGCGTCGGGCGTCACTATCCGGCCATGGCGCTGGTCGAGGTCTCCGACCTGCTCGAGCAGGACGCGCTGGTCGAGATCCAGGCCGTCGCGGCCATCGAGTGAGATTTGGATCCGACTCGTGGCGCTCATCGCCCGCGCTCGCCTGCAGGGCCTGGCTCGAGTTCGAGTACTCGCGCGCTCCAGGGCGATTCCGCAGCCAGGGCCGCGCGTGTCATGATGCGCGCCGCGCCATGAACCCCCAGCACTTCCGCTATTCCGAGGCCGACGGCGTGGGCACGATCCGGCTGGATCGGCCCGAGCGGCTCAACGCGCTCACCTTCGATTCCTACGCCGAGCTGCGCGACGCGTTCGTGACGCTGCGCACGCGCGACGCGGTGCGCTGCGTGGTGATCACGGGCACCGGGCGTGCCTTCTGCACGGGCGGGGACGTCAAGGACATCATCGGCAAGCTGTTCGGGAAGAGCCAGGCCGAGCTGCTGGCCTTCACGCGCATGACCTGCGACCTGATCGGCAACATGCGCGCCCTCGAGAAGCCCATCGTGGCCTCGCTGAACGGCACGACCTGTGGCGCGGGCGCGGTCATCGCGGCCGCGGCCGACCTGCGTCTGGCGGCGGAAAGCGCGAAGATCGCGTTCCTGTTCACCAAGGTCGGGCTCTCGGGCGCGGACATGGGCGCGGCCTGGCTGCTGCCGCGGCTGGTCGGGTTCGGGCTCGCCAGCGAGCTCCTGATGCTGGGCGAGTTCATCGACGCGCGCCGCGCCGAGCGCATCGGGCTCTACAACCAGGTCGTGCCCGACGGCGAGCTGGCGGCGGCCACGGAGGTGCTGGCGCGCAAGCTCGCGGCCGGCACGACGCGCGGGCTCGCGATCACCAAGCGCATGCTGAACACCGAGGCCGCGCAGACCTTCGAGGACGCGCTGCAGGCCGAGGCCTGGATCCAGGCGGTGTGCATGCAGCACCCCGACTACCGCGAGGCCTACGAGGCCTTCCTCGCCAAGCGCGCGCCCGACTTCGCGAAGAACGCACCCGGCGCGCCCGGCGCGTGCACGGCGGAGCCGGCGCGATGACGCTCGCGCACGGCACGACGCTGGAGCAGCTGCGCGCCCGCGCGCGCGCGCTCGGCGAACGCCTGGGGGCGCAGCTCGCCACGCTGGAGGAGGAGCCGGCCGCGCTGGCCGCGCTGGCGGGCCTGGCCGAGGCCGGGCTGCTCGCCTGGAGCGTGCCCGAGCGCGACGGCGGCGCGCCCGCCGGCGGGCTGGCGGCCGAGTACTCGGTCTCGGTGCGCGCGCTGTGCGCGCTGCGCGACGAGCTCGCCTACCACTCCGGCATGCTCGACGTGATGCTGGTGATGCAGGGCCTGGGCTCGTTCCCGCTGGTGCTGGGCGGCTCGGCCAAGCTACGCGCCGAGGTCCTGCCGGAGGTCGCCGCGGGCCGCGCGGTGGCGGCCTTCGCGCTGACCGAGCCGGGCGCGGGCTCGAGCCTGTCCGACGTGGCCACGCGCGCCGAGCGCCGCGGCGACAAGTGGGTCCTGAACGGACACAAGACCTTCATCTCGAACGCGCCCATCGCGCGCTTCTTCACGGTCCTGGCGCGCACGGGCGAGGCCAGCGCCGACGACCCCGGCCTGTCGATGTTCTTCGTGCCGAGCGACGCCTGGGGCCTGGACGTGCAGCCCTTCGAGGTGCTCTCCCCGCACCCGATCGGCGACGTGCTCTTCGCGGGTTGCGAGCTGCCGGGCGAGTTCCTGCTCGGCAGCGAGGGCCGGGGCCTGGAACTCGCGCTCGGGACGCTGGCGCGCTTCCGCACCTCGGTCGCGGCCGCGGCCAACGGCTTCGCGCGCCGCGCGCTGGACGAGAGCCGCGCGCACCTCCGCACGCGCCGTCAGGGCGGCCGGCCGCTGGCGCGGCACCAGGGCCTGCGCTTCGACGTGGCCGAGATGGACGTGCGCCTGCGCGCGGCACAGCTCCTGGTGGGCGAGGCCGCCGAGCACGTGGACACCGGGCTCGAGGCCACGCTGGCGGTCGCGCGCGCCAAGCTGTTCGCGACCGAATCCGCCGGCTGGATCTGCGACCGTGCCGTGCAGCTCTTCGGCGGCCTGGGGGTCAAGAAGGGCTCCGTGGTCGAGCGCCTCTACCGCGAGTCGCGCGCTTTGCGTATCTATGAGGGCACGAGCGAGGTCCAGAAGGGCATCCTCGCGCGCGAGCTCCTGGGCGACTAGCGCGCAGCGCTCCCGCCTCGCACAGTACCGCACCGTGGCCAAGTTCCTCCGACACCTTTTCGTCTGCACCAACGAGCGCACGCCCGACGATCCGCGCGGCTCGTGCAGCGCGAAGGGCTCGCTCGAGGTCGCCGCGGCGCTCAAGGCGCGCGCCCACGCCTGCGGCCTGAAGCGCATCGTGCGCGTGAACAAGGCCGGCTGCCTGGACCAGTGCGCGCACGGCGTGACGGTCGTCGTCTACCCCGCGGGCGCCTGGTACGGCGGCGTCACGCTGGCCGACGTGGACGAGCTGGTCGAGCGCCAGCTGGTGCGCGGCGAGCGGCTCGAACGCCTGGCGATCCCCGATCACGAACTCACCGGCAAGGAACCGCCGTCCAATCTCGGCCAGGAGTAGAGCGCATGCCCCGCACCCAGCCGTCCCCGCCCGCCGTGCTCGACGAGGAAGCGCGCGCCATCCTGCGCCGCATCGTGGAGAGCCTGGCCTGGCGCCAGCTGGCCGTGATCAACATCCTCGGGCACGGGCTGAAGTTCGTGACCGAGCTGGACGTCAAGCTGCGCGTGGTGGGCGAGCTCGACCGCGCGCTCGAGCTGTTCCAGAGCGTGCGCGCGCTGTACGGCGAGCTGGGCTGGACCGACATCGAATCGGCCGTGCGCGACCGCGCCCAGGACGTGCCCTACCCCGAGTCGCGCCTCGAGTTCGGCGTGGCCTACTACCTGAGCGGCCTGACCGAGGAGGTCGCGATGCAGAGCTTCGTGGAGTGCGCCTACGCGCCCTTCGCCGCCATCGCGAAGAAGCACGTCGAGGCCGCCGCCCAGCGTCCCGAGCCCACGCGCTTCCTCGAGTACAGCTCGGAGGCCGCGAACCGACCGCACGCCCAGGAGCTGCTCGACCGCTGGGTCCTGGCCGCACGCCGCGCCTTCGGCCGCGCGGACTCGCCGCACGACGCCAAGGCCCTCGCCCTGCGCCTCAAGAACAAGCGCTCGGCCGAACTCGACCGCATCTTCTGCGAACGCCTGCAGCCGTTCCTGGCGAGCTCGGGCCTGAAGCTGACCGAGCTCGAGGGCTGAGGCCACCCGCTCCGAGGCTCCCCGGCAGGAGAGAAGCGCACCGCGGAGCCGCGAGGAGCGCGGAGCAAAGGAGGGGAGGCGTGGGCGGGGGAGGCGCCTACGCGTCGCGCAGCCGTACCACGCGTTCGACCTCGGCGTGGGGCAGGGTCAGCGTGCGGTGCTGAACCGGGATGCCGTATTGCTTGGCCTCGGCCACCCAGCTCGCGCGCGTGGCCGGGTCGTCGTGCACGGCCGCATCGCGCATCAGGAGCTCGCCGCCCTGCACCGCGTCCCAGCGCCCCGCGACCACGCGCGCGCCCTTGGTGTAGACCACCACGGTCTGGCCGTGCCACTCGTCGTGGCCGGGGTGGAAGACGAAACCGGTCATGGGGGCCGCGAGGATAGCGCGCCGTCCGGGCTGGAGCGACTCCTTCGCCGTCGACCTACGATCGGTCAGACTGTGGCCGACGAGAGCCCCTGTCCCGAGGTACGCCCATGCACGTCGTCTTCGTCGAGCCCGCCTTCCCCAAGAACCAGCGCGAGTTCGTGCGCGCCCTGCGCGCGGTCGGCGCGCGCGTCAGCGGCATCGGCGAGCGCGCCCCGGAGGCGCTCGACGGCGAGCTAGAGGGCTGGCTCTACAAGTACGAGCAGATCTCGTCGGTCACGAACGAGGGCGCGCTGCTGGCCGCGGTGCGGCGCGCGCAGGCGCGCGAGTGGGTCGATCGCATGGAGGCCACGGTCGAGGCCCACATCCTGCCGGCCGCCAAGGTGCGCGCGGCCTGCCAGATCCCGGGCACGAGCGTGCGCACGGCCTTCCTGTGCCGCGACAAGCCGGCCATGAAGGAGGCCCTGCGCGCGGCCGACGTGCCCTGCGCGCAGTCGATCGGCACGAGCTCGCCCCAGGAGGCGCGCGAGTTCGCGCGCCAGGTCGGCTTCCCGCTGATCCTCAAGCCGCGCGATTCGGCCGGGGCCTCGGGCACGCACCGCGTGACGAACCCGGCCGAGCTGGAGCAGGCGCTGCGCGCGAGCGGCCTGGCCGATGGCCGTTCGGTGGCGATCGAGGAGTTCATCGAGGGCCACGAGGGCTTCTACGACACGCTCGCGATCGAGGGCCGCGTGGTGCACGACTTCGTCTCGCACTACTACCCGAACGTGCTCGAGTCCATGCGCACGCGCTGGATCTCGCCCCAGGTCGTGACCACCAACCGCGTCACGCGCGAGAACTACGGCGAGATCATGGCCATGGGCGCGCGCGTGATCGCTGCGCTCGGCATCGGCACGAGCGCCACGCACATGGAGTGGTTCTTCGGCCCGAAGGGTCTGAAGTTCTCCGAGATCGGCTGCCGTCCGCCCGGGGTCCTGGTGTGGGACCTCTACAACGCCGCCAACGACATGGACCTGTACGTCGAGTGGGCCAAGGCCGTCGTGCACGGCGGCACCGACGTGCGCGCCTCGCGCCGCTTCGCGGCCGGCATGATCGCGCTGCGCCCCGACCAGGACGGACACATCTCGCACTACGACGGCGTGGACGAGCTGCACCGCCGCCACGGCCAGTGGATCCTCGACCAGCACTTCCCCGCCCCGGGCACGGCCACGCAGGGCGTCGACGCCGGCTACATGGCCAACGCCTGGGTGCGCCTCAAGCACCCCGACTTCGACGGCCTGCGCGCGGTGATGGACGACATCGGACGCAGCGTGAAGGTGCACGCACGCTGAGGGCGGCGCCGAGGCTCGCGTCCGGCGCCGGACCTTCAGCGCGCCTCGAAGCTCGCCGTGCTCGTCGTCAGCACGCCGCTCGCGTCGCGCACGCGCACCTGCACCTGCCAGAGGCCCGCCTCGATCGGCGCGGCGTTCGGGACGAACAGCGAGTACAGCCGGCCCCCCCGGTAGGGGAGCGGGAACAGCCCGCGGAACGTTCCGCTCGGGTCGAAGAACTTGGCCGTGACCGAGAGTTCGTCGGCGGGACCGTTCGGGTCGCGCGCGCGCACGAGCAGGGCGAAGTCGCGGCCGGCCTCGTAGGCGGGCGGTTCGACCGCCACCGCTTCGATCTGGGGCGGGAAATTGAGCGCGCGCCGCACCCAGGCGACCCAGTCGCCCGGCCCCGGGGGGGAGCCGAGCGCGACCACGCCCGGGCCGTCGACCTGTGCCACCGCCGTGCCCAGCAGCGGACCGCCGTTGCGCGCATCGAACCAGCTCACCAGGAAGGTCCCGAAGGCGCCCTGGAGGTCGAGCGTGGCCGGACCGCCGAAGGGCAGGTACACGAGGTAGTGCTCACCCTGCTTGGCCAGCACGCTGGGGCCGTTGCCGGTGGCCAGCCCGTCGGCGTGCTGCATCTCGTCGAAGGGCACGGTGTCCCGCACGAATTCGCGCGCGCGTCGGGTCAGCAGCCACATGTTCTCGCGACTGCGGAAGTCCTCGCAATCGAGGTCGTCGTTCGGGTTCCCGTAGCCGAAGTACCACTCGCAGCCGCCGCCCTGACCGAGCAACATCGGCCACAGCGACTCGCGTCGGATCAGGTCGTGCCAGAAGTCGACGGCGTCCGGGACGATGCCGTCGTTCGCGGGCGTCTGCTCGTCGAAGTTGACGACCCAGGGCCGGCCCGCGGCGGCGGAGTCGAGCAGGAGTTGACGCACGCGCGGGGGCGTGTTGACGGGGTGCCCCTGGACCGAGAGCACCTCGAGGTGCGTGCCCAGCAGGGTCCCGAAGGTGCCCTCGATGTCGCCCACGATGTTGTGCAAAGCGATCGGGTGCGCGTTCGAATCGAGGGCGCGGATCGTGTCGGCGAAGGACCGGCGCTCCTCGGGCGTGTTGGTGTTCTCCTCGCCCAGGTTCCAGATCAGGCCGTTGGCCCAGCCGAAGCGCGCCACCAGCTCGCGGTAATAGAGCCGGCGCTGCGTGTCCAGGGTGCCGCCGTCGAGCACGTGGTCGTTCTCGGTCTCCTGTGTCACCATGTGCCAGACGATGCCGGCGCGGTTCATGTGGTCGAGCGCGCGCTCCCACTGGGCCAGCTTGCTGACGTCGAAGCGCAGCTTGTCGTTGACGCTGGCCCAGGGCCAGATCTCCTGCCCGTCGCCGCCGTCGGCGTTGTAGCTCAGGGCGTAGAGACTGTTGACGCCACGCGAGGACAGGTAGTTGAGCGCACCGAACGCGCGCCGCCCCTTGCCGTTCTTCCACAGCGGCACGCCCAGGTCGACGTAGTCGGCCAGGTGCGCGTTGTAGTGGTGCAGGCCGTCGAAGGGCGGGGTCGTGTTCAGGTCGTTGAAGGTCCCGCCCAGGTCGAAGGTGCCGTCGAACTCGTAGTATCCGAAGAAGTTCTCGGGACTGCCCGCGCCACCCTTGAGGAAGGCCTCGCCCGTCTCGGCGAAGCGCAGGTGGTGGCCGCCCACGTAGTCGAGGCGCCCCTTCGAGAGCAGCCCGGGGGCATTCGGGTCGGCCGGTGCGACCGAGAACACGCCGTTCGCACCGTCGAAGCCGAGGGCCGTGCCGGCCTCGGGGTCGCTCGACAGCGCGACCTGGCTGCCGCTCCGGAAGGAAGCCACGTAGTACCAGTCTCCGGCGCGGTCCGGGGTGAAGTTCACCCTCCACGAGGTGCCCGCGGTCGCGCTCGTCTCCGCGGCGTTGCCGTCGGCCGCGAAGAACCCGGGTACGACCTCGACCGAGCCGCTGGCCGGATGGAAGAACTGCGTCTGCAGACGTAGGTCCAGGAACGGGTTGGGCGTGCCCGTCTCCGCCAGCACGTCGCTGTGCGCGAAGGTCAGCGCGAGCTTGTGCCACTTGCGCCGGATGCCCTGGACGTCGGCGCTCTGCGCGGCGCCGAGCGCGTGCACCAGGATCTCGTCGGAGCGCGCCGTCTGATCGAGCGTGACCTTGACGCGCAGGCGCAGCGTGCCGGGCCGGCTCGGGACGATCGTCGGGCGCAGGGAGCTCGCGTCCAGGATCTGCGCAGGAGGGCCTCCGAGCTGGATCCAGGTGATGGCGATGCCATTCGAGCCGGGCTGGGGCGCGATCACCTGGCCCTGGACCGTGGCGCTCAGCGTCAGAGTCTGGGCCTCCGGCAGCAGGAAGAGGTCCGGTCCGGCGTTGACCTTGAAGTCGTCCAGAGGGCCCGGGCCCTGGGCAGAGGCGCTTCGTCCCAGCACGAACGGAGTCGTGGCGATCAGCAGCAGCAGGATCCGGGGGGAGGAGTCCATGGGGTCACATGCAATGGAAGGAACCACGAGGGACTCGAGCCGGGGGGAGACTCGAGCACTGCAACCGTCGCGCGGGCGGGACTCACCGCGGGACGGGCTCCAGCCTGCACAGTCTAGGCAGGCTGCCGGCCCATTTTGCTGGGAATGGCGGGCTTCTTTTCGATTCCGGAGTCTCCGAAGCCCTCCGGAGCGGCCGAGCGCGCAGCCCGAGCTCCTGGCCCCCGCTTCTCGCGGCGCCCGCCGCTCGGCATAATCCTCGCCCTTTCGGACGGCCGCGTAGCTCAGTTGGTAGAGCAGGTGACTCTTAATCATCAGGTCGTAGGTTCGAGCCCTACCGCGGTCACCCCTGCCCTTCACCCGGCCCCGTGGGGGCGGGCGGACGCCGGCTCGGACGCGCACGCGACGCACCGAACCCCGAACGGCCGGCGCCGTCCAGGTCGAGCCGCGTAGGCGCGCGGTCCAGGGGCGCGACGTGAGCTCACCCCGCACGGACTCGAGGAACCAGCGGGCCGCAGTCGAGAGCGGCGCGCGGAGCGGACGATCCGTCGCGGCCCTGCTGCTCGCTTGCGTCGCTCTCGGCGCGTTGCTGTACGTCCTGTGGTCGCTCGTCCAGCGTTCCCCGCTGGGGGGCAAGGAAGCGCGAACGCAGACGCGCGTCGCGGTCGAGGTGGAGCGCGCGCTGCGACCCACCGCCCCCCGGCCAGAGGTGCGCGATCCGGAGCGCGTGTCGAACGCGGACGGCCCGGCTGGCGAGCCCGTGGCGACGAGCGCGACGCCCGAGCTCGCGACCGTCAGCGGCCGGCTGACGATCGATGGGCTCGCTCCGGATGGCGGGCGCGTGCGGCTGCGCGCGGTGGATGCCTCGTGGGAGGCCGCGGCGGTGCTCGACTACGAGGGTCGCTTCGGCTTCACGGCCGTGCCCGCGCGCGAGCTCACGCTCGCATTCGAGCTGCTCGACCTGGAGCCGCTCGACGCGCGCCAGCTGCTCCTGCCGGAGGTCGGCGTTCGGCCGCAGCCGGGCCAGGCCGAGGACCTGCAGCTCGACTGGAAGACCCGTCAGGTCAACGTGCGCGTCGTGAGCGACGCCCCGGAGGGTTGCCGGGCACGAGTGCAGCTCGAGGGGCCGCGCTACGCCGCCAGCCTCGAGACCGACGACGCGGGCAAGGCCCACCTGGGTTTGGTGGGCGACGGCAGCTTCCGCTTCCGCGCCGTGCAGCGCTCGGGACGCGAGGGCGAGAGCGAGCTCGAGCTCGCGGGCGACAGCGACCTCGAGACGGTCGTGATCCACGTGGCGCTGCCGCCACGCTGATCGACCACTCCTTCGACCCGCGCCGCGCCACGCTTCTCGGAGGGAACCGCGGAGGCGTGGCGGAGGGGAGCCCTCGGAGGGGGAGGGGGATCCCGGACGAGACCCGCGGGTTGGGCAAACCCTGATGGGCTCTTCACGGCCTCGCAACCGAGCGAACGCAATCTCCTCGGCACCACGGCATGGCTGAAGCAAAGGAGAGCGTCTCCTTCGAGCTCCATGGCCTACCCCTTGTTCTTGGAGATCAACCCAGTGAAGAGAATCGCACCGATCCTGCTGAGCAGCCTCGCCCTGGCCGGCCTCGCCCGTGCCAGCGAGGTCCTCGTGACGAGCAACATCAGCACCTCGACCACGTGGACGTCCGACAACACCTACAACCTGCAGAACCAGATCTACGTCCTGCCCGGCGCGACCCTGACGATCCAACCCGGCACGGTGGTGGCGAGCACGACCGGCATCGGCGGCAGCCTGGCCGTGTGCCGCGGTGCTCAGATCTTCGCGCAGGGCACCTTCGCGAATCCGATCATCATGACCTCCAAGGCCGACGTGGCCACCTGGGAGAACGGCAACCGCGCCATCGGAACGTGGCGTGAGGCCAGCACCGAATGGGGCAACCTCACGATCATGGGCAACGCCTACATCTCCGAGAACGCCGCCGGTCTGGGCAACATCTCGAAGCCCGACGCCGGCAACGAGGCCGACATGGAGGGCCTGACCAACGGCCCCAGCACGGACCGTTACGGCGGTGGCAACGACAACGACGACAGCGGCTCGATCTCCTACGTCTCGCTGCGTTACGGCGGCAAGGTGATCGGCCTGGCGGTCGAGCTCAACGGGCTGTCGCTGGGCGGCGTGGGCCGCGACACCGACATCCACCACATCGACATCATGAACAACGTCGACGACGGCATCGAGATCTGGGGCGGGACCGTCAACCTCAAGTACCTCAACGTCTGGAACATCGGCGACGACAGCATCGACATCGACCAGGGCTACCGCGGCAAGATCCAGTTCCCGCTGATCGTCCAGGGCTACAGCACGCGCGTGGCCCAGGGCTCCGGCACGGGCGACAACTGCTTCGAGACCGACGGCGCCGAACAATCCGACTGGCAGCCGGTCACGACCACGGCCATCTACAACGCCACGGTCATCGGCCAGCCGGTGAGCGGTGACCACGGCACGGCCTGGCGCGACAACGCGCGCGTGCAGTACCGCAACTGCGTGTTCATGGACCTCGGTGAGCGTCTCGTGGCCTTCGACAACGTCGATGGCGACGGCGGTGCGGGCTACGGATTCAACGGCACGCTCTCGTGGGCCAACACCTGGACCACGAACTACAACGCCGTGCCGGCCCATGCCAACGACTTCACCACCGGGACCTACGCCACGAACTACGCGGCCCAGGCCTCGGGCAAGCTGGCGCAGATCACCGACAGCGTGTTCTTCCGCAACCTGTTCGCCACGGCCTACACCGAGGCCACCGCGCGCGACGTGTTCAACGTCGCCAACGACAACGTGCTGATCGCGGGCTCGCTGGACGCCGATGCGCCGATCCAGAGGCTCGTGCGCGGTCCCAACGTCAGCTACCTGGGCCTGACCATGCGCCCGGTGGTCAAGCTGAACCCGCTGCCGAAGAACGCGGCCACCACCAGCGTCGGGACCGCTCCGAACGACGGCTTCTTCACCCCGGCCCAGTGGCGCGGAGCGTTCAAGCCGAACGGCGGGAACTGGGCCCTCGGCTGGACGGCCGCCAGCAACTACGGGTTCTTCGAGTTCCCCAACAAGCTCGCGAGCAGCCTCTAGCGCGCTGCGCGCGGCAACGAGAGCCGACGACCGTCGGGGTGGCCGCTCGCGGGCCACCCCGATTCCTTGTCTCGTCCGCGGCGCGCGGGGGATCGGGCGACTCATGCGGTCCTGATCCAGTCTTGACGGAGCGCCAGCATTCGGCCCCTACCCTCCGCACCCACCCTTCCATGGTCATGCACTCGAACCTTCGTCCGCCCGTCCGCTCCGTCCTGTTCCTGGCTTCGCTTGGCGTCCTGGCGTCCCTGTGCGGAGCCGGCTCCGCGGCGCAGGCGACCGCGCGGTCCGAGCCCGCGCCGGCCGTGCTCGCGCAAGGCGCCGGACCCGCGCTCGCGGATGCGCCGCTCTCGGCGCCCCGCCGACGGCTGCTCGAGCTGGCCTTCGAGTCGGCCTCGGCCATGCCGCTCGATCCGCACGTCAAGAACCGCTCGCGGGCCCAGGACGCGGTGGTCGCGGCCTGCCTCGCGCTCGACCAGCCCCTCCTGGCGCTGCGTTGTGCCGAGCGCATCGAGAACTGGCGCCGCGGCGCGGGCTACGCCGACGTGGCCTTCTACTGCGCCCAGAACGGCGCCGCGTCCGAGGCCGAGCGCTGCCTCGAGCTGGCGCGCAGGGTGGTGGCAGAGCTCGAGCACGAGAGCGGGCGCGAGTTCCAGGACGGCGAGGGCAGTTCGCAGCCCTGGCGCAGGGATCGCGTGCGGGCCAAGATCGCGCGCACGCACCTCCTGCTCGGGCAGGACGGGGAGGCCGGACGCTTCGCGGAGGGTCTGGAGAGTTCGGAGGCGGGCGCGGTCGAACTGGCGGCGGCCATGCGACTCCAGGCCGACGGCTTCGACGGACAGGTGCGGGCGCTCGAGGCGGCCGTGGCGACGGGCGAGTTCGAGCGCCTGCGCTCGGCGCTCTCGGTCTATGCCCGGCTCTTCGAGCGCTTCTATGCCGACGGCGAGAGGCGCGCGCTCCTGGAGCAGCGCATCGAGACCGCCTCGCGGAACGTGCCGACCACGCTGCGGATCGAGACCCAGCTGGAGCTGGCCGGGTCTGCGCTGCAGCATGCGGACCCTGCCAAGGCCCTGGCGATCGTGGCCCAGGCCCGCGCGCTGCTCGCGGGCTCGCGCTGGACGACGGCGAGCCACGTTCCGCTGGTCGCGCGTCTGGCCGCCCTGCGCTATCGGGCGGGGGAAGAGGTCGAGGGTCGGAAGGAACTCGAGGGCGCCCGTGCGCGCTTCGCGGCCGAGCGTGAGGCGATGGTCGACATCTACCGCGCCAGCGTGCTTCGTCCGCTGGCGGAGGCCACCCTCGCGCAGGGCGATCGGGCCGGGGCGCGCGAACTCTACGCCCAGGCCGTGGAAGCGGGCGTCGCCAATCCCAACTCGCGTCCGCGCTCCGAGGACCTGTGCGCGACCTGCTGCTCGATGGCCGTGAACGGATTCGAGCCCGACGAGGCCCTGTGGGCGCGACTCGGTGCCGTGCGCGCCGGTCTGGGCGAGCCGTGGTGAGCGCGTCGGCTTCGATGGTGTAGCGACGCGGGTCGCCGATCCGCGGGAGGTTCACCGCTTCCCTAGGCAGCGTTCATTCCTCCTTCACAGCGCGTCTTCACATTGCTCGCCGACGACCTCCTGACGAACGGCTTCCCCACGGGACCGCGGCGCGCGCAGTCGGGAAGGCCTGCGCGCCCGGACGTGGGACCAGCCCGATCTCCAGAACGTGAAGCATCGGAATCCCGCGGCTGGCTGGAGGTCCCTCTCCACGCTCCTCCTCCTGACCCTCGCGAGCATGTCCGCCCTCGGCACGACCACTCCCGCCCAGCAGCCGGCCGGCTCGATCCGCGGCGTGGTGCTGGACCAGGACTTCGACGTCCCGCTGGCGGCGGCGCTGGTCACCAACCTCGAGACCGGCGAGAAGGTCACGACCACGGAGCAGGGCAACTTCGTGCTCGCCCAGGTGCCGCCGGGCACCTACACCCTGGTCTTCTCGAAGGACGGCTACGTGCGCCAGGTCAAGACCGGCGTGGTGGTCGCGGCCGGCCTGCTCACCGACGTGGACGTCGCCCTGGCGGGCGAGTTCACCGAGATGGAGGAGTTCGTCGTCCAGGACGTGCTGCAGCTCGGCGCCGGGAGCGAGGCCGCGCTGCTCGAGCTGCGCATCGAGAGTCCCTCGCTGATGGACTCGATCAGCTCCGACCTGATGAGCCGCGCCGGGGCCGGCGACGCGAGCGAGGGCCTCAAGCTCGTGACCGGTGCTTCGGTGCAGGACGGCAAGTTCGCCGTGATCCGCGGGCTGCCCGACCGCTACGTGAACTCGCAGATGAACGGCGTGCGCCTGCCCTCGGCCGACGAGGACAAGCGCGCGGTCGAGCTCGACCAGTTCCCCGCGGCGGTGATCGAGAGCATCCAGGTCAGCAAGACCTTCACGCCCGACCAGCAGGGCGACGCCTCGGGCGGCGCGGTGAACCTGCGCCTGCGCGGCATCCCGGCCGAGACCGCGCTCGGCTTCAAGGCCCAGATCGGCGCCAACTCGCAGGCCAGCGGCGAGGGCGATTTCCTCGGCTACGAGGGCGGCGGCGTGAGCTTCCTGGGACTGGACCACGGCGAGCGCGAGATCCAGGCCGTCCCCGGCGACTGGGACGGGGCCGCGGGCGTCACGCGCGAGCGCGCGCCGATCGACTACAAGTGGTCGCTCGACGCGGGCGGCAAGCGCGAACTCGCCAGTGGCGTCACGCTGGGCGGCTTCGCGAGCTTCTTCTACGAGCGCGACAGCTCGTTCCACGACGACGGCATCGACGATTCCTTGTGGGTGGACAATCCGGGCGAGGGGCTGACGCCCGAGACGATCCAGGGCACGCCCAGCGACGGCGACTTCAAGACCGCGCTGTTCGACGTGACCCAGGGCAAGCAGTCGGTGCAGTGGGGCGGACTGGGCACGCTCGGACTCGAGACCGAGAAGCACTCGCTGCTCCTGACCGCGCTGTACACGCACACGGCCGAGGACGTGGCCACGCTGGCCGAGGACACGCGCGGCAAGGAGTTCTTCTTCCCCGGTTACGTCCCGGACGACCCGAACGATCCCGGCAACACCGCCGGGCGCTTCTCGGCCCCGTACCTCCGTACCGAGACGCTCGAGTACACCGAGCGCACCACCGCGACGCTGCAGCTGCACGGCGAGCACGCCCTGCCCCTCACGGGCTTCACCTTCGGCCCGCTGGACTTCGGCGCCCCCGAGCTCGACTGGACGCTGGCACGCAGCTTCGCCTCGACCGAGCAGCCCGACAAGCGCCAGTTCGGCTCGCTGTTCCTGCCCGAGTCGTTCAATCCCGCCCTGCCGGGGATCGAGTCCTCGCTGTGGGTGCCCTTCAAGCCGGCCGCCAACTTCACGCTCGGCAACTTCCAGCGCATCTTCAAGGAGATCGAGGAGGACGGCGACCAGTGCGCGCTCGACCTGCGGCTGCCCTTCCAGCAGTGGAGCGAGCGCGAGGGTCACGTGCAGGTCGGGCTGTTCGCGGACCACGTCGAGCGCCGCTTCGACCAGGAGACCTTCAGCAACTTCGCCGACGTCGGCGCCCAGTTCGACGGCGGCTTCGACGACTCCTGGAGCGCCGCGTTCCCGGGCGAGAACCACGTCATCAGCGAGTCGCTGTTCGACGTGGACTACGACGGCGACCAGCGCATCTCGGCCGCCTACGGGATGGTGGACCTGCCCCTGTCGGCGTCGGTGAGCGCGATGGCAGGCGCGCGCTTCGAGTCCACCGACATCCGCATCGTCAACGACCCGGAGCCGTTCGCGACCTGGTTCCCGCCGGGCGCCAGCGCGCCCGTCGATCTGGAACCCGGTGACGCCGACGTGGCGTTCTCCCAGGACGACCTGCTGCCGGCGGTCGGGCTGACGTACACGCCGGTCGAGGCCGTGACGCTGCGCGCGTCCTACAGCCAGACCATCGCGCGCCAGACCTTCAAGGAGCTCTCGCCCATCCTGCAGCAGGAATTCCTGGGCGGGCCGGTCTTCATCGGCAACCCCGAGCTCGGGATGAGCGCGCTCGAGAACTACGACCTGCGTCTCGACTACGCGCCGGTCGCGGGCAGCCTGGTCTCGCTCTCCTGGTTCCAGAAGGACATCCAGGACCCGATCGAGTACGTGCAGCGTCTCACCAACTTCACCTTCACCACGCCCGAGAACTATCCGGAGGGCGAACTGTCCGGCTACGAGCTCGAGCTGCGTCAGGACCTCGCGCGCTTCGGCGAGCGCCTGCACGGTCTCTCCCTCGGAGCCAACGCGACCTTCATCGACTCGGAGGTGCAGCTTCCGGACGACGAGATCGCGTCCTTCGCCGCGCTGCAGGTGCCGATCACCTCGCGCGACATGACCAACGCGCCCGAGTACCTCTACAACCTGTACCTGACCTACGACCTGGACGACGCGGCCACGCAGCTGGCGCTCTTCTACACGGTCCAGGGCGACACGCTGGTGGCCGGCGCGGGCGAGTCCGTGGGCAACTTCGTGCCGAGCCTCTACGCGCGCGAGTTCGGCACGCTGAACCTGAGCCTGTCGCGCCGCATCGGCCGCGGCCTGAAGCTGCAGATCCAGGCCAAGAACCTGACCAACCCGGACATCGAGACGGTCTACCGCTCCGAGTTCATCGACGGCGACGCGACGCGCACCTCGTACACGCGCGGGCGCGAGTTCTCGCTGAGCCTCGGCTGGAACCTCTGACCCGACCCGCACCCCACGGCCGACGACGGCAACGAAACGACGAGGCGATCGACATGCACGACGAGATCGAAGGCGAAGGCCGGGGCAGGCCCGGCAGGACTCGGGTCCGCGCGCGCACGCTGGCGCTGACGCTGTGCGGCGTGGGCGCCCTGGCCGGGGCGGCCCGCTCGCAGCAGGGGCCGGGCATCGAGGACACGCGCGCCACCCTGGAGAAGTGGGTCGAGACGCGCCGCATCCTCTCGGACGAGAAGCGCGACTGGGTGCTCGGCCGGGAGATGCTGGAGGAGCGCATCGGGCTGGTCGAGCGCGAGCTCGAGGCCCAGCGCACGCGCATCGCCGAGGCCGAGGCCAGCATCGCCGACGCGGACCGCAGGCGCGTCGAGCTGGTGGCCCAGAACGAGCTCCTGCGCGCGGCCGCAGGCGGACTCGAGCAGGCCATCGTCGCGCTCGAGGCGCGCACGCTGGCGCTGGTCCGGCGCCTGCCCGCGCCGATCGCCGAGCGCATCGCGCCCCTCAGCCAGCGCCTCCCCGAGGGTCCGGGTCCGACCCGGCTCTCGCTCGCCGAGCGCTACCAGAACGTGGTCGGGATCCTGAACGAGGTGAACAAGTTCAACCGCGAGATCACGGCCACCAGCGAGGTGCGCGCGCTGGCCGACGGGAGCTCGGCCGAGGTGACGACGATCTACCTCGGGATCGGCCAGGCCTACTACGCGAACTCCAGCGGCACGCTGGCGGGCGTGGGCAGTCCCGGAGAGCAGGGCTGGGTGTGGACCCCGGCCAACGCGTCCGCGCCCGAGATCCGCGCGGCCCTCGCGATCCTGGAGAACGAGCAGGTCGCGTCCTTCGTGCGCCTGCCCCTGAGGGTGCAGTGATGAAGACGCTTCGAGCCCGGTACTCACGACGCGCCCTGGGCGTGCTCCTGCCCCTGGCGGTCACGGGGACGCTCGCGGCCCAGGGCAGCACCAGCGGCGACGCCGCCACTTTCGAGGGCGCGTCCGCCTCGGTGCAGCGCCAGCTCGAGGAGAGTCTGGCCGAGCTCGCCCGGCTGCGCGCGGACACGGCGGCCGCGCAGTTGCCGCTCAGCCGCAGGCTCGCCGAGCTCGAGCGCGAGCTGGTCGAGCTGCGCGCGCAGGGGCAGCGCACGACGCGCCTGCTCGACGGCCGCACGCTGGACCTGAGCAACCTGAAGGCCGAGATCGCGTCGCGCGAGGAGGAAGGCGCCTACCTCGGCAACCTGCTGGGCGAGTACCTGCGCAACTTCGAGTCGCGCCTGCACATCGCCGAGATCCAGCGCTACGAGGAGCGCCTCGCGGCGGCCAGGCTGGCGCCCGACGATCCGAAGCTGAGCGCGGCCCAGGTCTACCAGGCCCAGGCCGAGCTCGTGGACGTTTCGCTCGAGCGCCTGCTCGACGCGCTGGGCGGCACGCGCTTCGAGGGGCGCGCCGTGGATCCGGGCGGGCGCGTGCAGAAGGGCAGCTTCGTGCTCCTGGGCCCGGCCGCGCTGTTCGCCGCGGCCGACGGGGGCGTGGTGGGGACCGCCGAGCAGCGCCTGGGATCGCTCGAGCCGGCCATCGTCCCGTTCGAGGATCCGCTGGATGCAACCGCGGCCGCGGAGCTCGTGACGCGCGGGGTCGGGTCCTTCCCGCTCGACCCGACGCTCGGCAACGCGCACAAGATCGAGGCCACCCAGGAGACCCTGTGGGAGCACGTGAAGAAGGGCGGCCCGGTGATGGTGCCGATCTTCGTGCTGGCCGGCGCGGCGCTGCTGGTGGCGCTCTACAAGTGGCTCAGCCTGAGCCTCGTGCGCGGCCCGTCCCGCAAGCAAATCGAGGCCCTGTTGCGGGCGGTCGCGCAGGGCGACCGAGCCAGCGCCGTGCGCGTGGCCCAGGCGATGAAGGGGCCGGGCGGCAAGATGCTGCAGGCCGGGGTCGAGCACCTCGAGGAGCCGCGCCAGCTGATCGAGGAGGTCCTGTACGAGACGGTCCTCACGACGCGCCTGCGGCTGCAGCGTCTGCTGCCGTTCGTGGCCATCACGGCCTCGTCCGCGCCGCTGCTCGGGTTGCTCGGGACCGTGACCGGCATCATGAACACCTTCACGCTCATGACCGTGTTCGGCACGGGCGACGTCAAGACGCTCTCGAGCGGCATCTCCGAGGCGCTCATCACCACCGAGTTCGGCCTGTACGTGGCCATCCCCTCGGTGCTCCTGTACGCGTTCCTCTCGCGCAAGGCGCGCGGGATCCTCGACCGCATGGAGAAGGCCGCGGTGGCTTTCCTCAACCAGGTCGGCAAGACGCCCTACCGGCGCCCGAACGGCGTGCCGAGCCCGTTGTCCGAGCCCGAAACCGTGCGCCAGCACGCACCCCAGCCGGTGGCGGCCGAATGAGCCGCGGGGGACGGCTCGTGACGTGATGGACACGCTCCCGCAGCAGCTCGAGGCCCTGTGGTCGGAGGCCACCCGCATCTGGGTGGCCGGCGGCTGGTGCATGCCCGCGATCGCGCTGGTCGCGCTGGTGATGTTCGCGCTCGGCGTGCACGTGTACCTGGACTTGCTCGCGACCGGCTTCCACGCGGTGCCCGAGCGGACCTGGCGCCGCTGGATCGAGGCCGAGACGGAGCGCGCGGGCCCGATCGGCGAGCTCCTGGCCTTCGTGACCGGCAGCCCCTCGCTGGACGACATGGCCGCCTCCTTCGAGGAGGTGCGCAAGACCGAGCTCGCGCCCTTCGAGCGCAACCTGCGCGTGATGAAGGTCTGCATCAGCGCCGCGCCCTTGCTCGGCCTGCTCGGCACCGTCACCGGGATGCTGGCGACCTTCGCGGCCCTGGCCTCCGGCTCGGGCGGCGAGAAGACCATGGAGCTGGTCGCCAAGGGCATCTCCGAGGCCCTCATCACGACCGAGACCGGCCTGGTCATCGCGTTGCCCGGGGTCTTCTTCCTGTACCAGCTCGGGCGCCGCTTCGAGCGCTACAAGGCCTTCCTCGCGCACGTCGAGACGGTCTGCACCCAGAACCTCTACCGCCAGCTCGAGGGTCGCGCGGAGGTCGTGCCGGCCGCCTAGCGCGGCGCGCACGTCCTTCGCCGCCCGAGGAACACACGCATGGGACGTTTTCGCGACGCCGGAGCCGAGGAAGGCAGCGAGGGCGGCATCGACATGTCGCCCATGATCGACTGCGTCTTCATCCTGCTGATCTTCTTCATCGTGACCACGACCTTCGTGGACGAGTCCGGGGTCGAGGTCGACAAGCCGCAGGCCGCCTCGGCCGTACGCCTCGAGAAGACCAGCATCCTGATCGCGCTCACCGCCAAGGGCGAGGTCGTCTACGGCGGGCGCGAGATCGGGATCAGCGGCGTGCAGCCGCTGGTCAAGCGCATGCTGCAGAAGGAGGACGTGCCCGTGATCGTGCAGGCCGATTCGGCCGCGCTGTCGGGCATGATGGTGCGCATCATCGACGAGGCCAAGCTGGCCGGGGCCACCAAGGTCAGCATCGCCACCAGCCGCGCGAAGTCGTGAGGGCGCGCTCGTGAGTTCCCGCCTCGTCCAGGTCGCCCGCCGCGGGCTGCACGCCGTGCTGGTCGGGCTGGGGGCGCTGGCCCTGACGCTGGCCTTCTTCCTGGTGCTGCCGCTGATGGAAGCCATCGGCCAGACGAGCGAGTCCGACCTGATCGTGCAGTCGATCGACGTGGCCGATCTGCCTCCGCCGCCGCCGCCGGTCGAGGAGGAGCCCGAGCAGGAGCAGCCCGAGGAAGAGCCGATGCCCGAGCTCGCCGAGCAGGCCGAGCCGCTCGATCTGTCGCAGCTCGAACTGGCGCTGGGCGACTCGCTGGGCGAGGGGTATCTCAGCGGTGACTTCGCCGTGACCCTCGGTAGCGTGGCCACGGCCGTCACCAGCGAGGTCGAGGAGCTGTTCTCGGTCGCCGATCTCGACCAGCAGCCGCGCGTGCTCTACCAGGCCAGCCCGGTGCTCGACGGCAAGCTGCGCAAGAAGCTGCCCGCCACGGTCTACGTCCTGTTCGTGGTGGACCAGCGCGGCCGGGTCGAGAACCCGATCGTGCAGAAGGCCACCGATCCCGCCTTCGAAGGCCCGGCGCTGGCCGCGGTCAAGCAGTGGAAGTTCGAGCCCGGCAAGAAGAACGGCCAGCCGGTGCGCTTCCGCATGCGCGTCCCGATCACGTTCCCGGAGGGCTGATGCCCCGGAGTGCTCCCATGAGAAGAGTGTTCGCCGCCCTGTTCCTGCCGCTGTGTGCCTGCGCCGCGACGCCGGTCGCGCCGCGCGCGCCCGAGTCCTCCGACCCGCGCGTCAACCCTCCGCGCGCGCTGCCCGCGGTCCCGGCGGCGGACGCCGTGGCGCGTGGGGTGGCGCTGGTCGCGAGCGCGCCACGCGCGGACGGGCCGGGCGAGGTCGAACTCGAGCTCTGGAACGACCCGCAGTTCCGGCGTCGTTTCGTCGAGAGCTACCTGGCCGAGACCGAGATCGAGCCGCTGCTCACGGTGGCCGAGCGCGAAGTGATGCAGAAGGTGCTCGAGCTGATCTCCTCCGAGCAGATGGGCGCGGCCGCGCAGCTCCTGGAGAAGAACCGCAACGAGGCCTCCAGCGCGGTGCTGGACTTCACGCTCGGGAACCTCCACTTCCAGCGCGAGGAGTTCGAGCCGGCCGCCCTGGCCTATCGCGTGGCGGTGGAGAAGCACCCCAAGTTCCGGCGGGCCTGGAAGAACCTCGGCCTGATCCACGTGCGCCGCGGCGAGTTCGAGGCGGCGGCGCTGGAGCTGACGCGCGTGGTCGAGCTCGGCGGCGGCGACGCCGTGACCTACGGCCTGCTGGGCTTCGCGCACTCCAGCCGCGGCGACGATCTGTCGGCCGAGTCGGCCTACCGCATGGCCGCGTTGCTCGATCCGGACACGCTCGACTGGAAGATGGGTCTGGCGCGCAGCTTCTTCCGGCAGAAGCGCTTCGCCGAGGCCGTCGCGATGTGCGCCAACCTGCTCGCGGACCAGCCCGAGCGCGCGGACCTCTGGCTGCTGCAGGCCAACGCCTTCCTCGGCCTGGGGCAGCCCATGCGCGCGGCCGAGAACTACGAGCTGGTCGAGCGTCTCGGTCACTCGAGTTCCGAGAGCCTGACGATGCTGGGCGACATCTACGTCAATGCCGGGCTCCACGACTTGGCGGTGGACGCCTACTTGCGGGCGCTGGACAAGGCCCCCGACGCACGCCCCGAGCGCGCGATCCGGGCGGCCAAGGCGCTCACGGCCGGGGGCGCGCTGGACGAGGCCGGGCGGCTGCTCGCGGGCATCGAGCGTGTCCACGGCGAGCGGCTCGAGGGCGACGAACGCAAGGACCTGCTGCGCCTGCGCGCGCGTCTGGCGGTGGCCTCCGGAGCGGGCGACGAGGAAGTGCGCGCGCTCGAGGAGATCGTCGCGCTCGATCCGCTGGACGGCGAGGCGCTCATCCTCCTCGGCCAGCACAGCTTCCGCGCGGACGATCCCGAGCAGGCCGTCTTCTACTACGAGCGCGCCGCCAACCTCGAGGCCTTCGAGGCCGACGCCAAGGTGCGCCACGCGCAGCTCCTGGTGAGCCAGCGCCGTTTCGCCGAGGCCCTGCCGCTCCTGCGCCGGGCCCAGGTCCTGAAGCCGCGCGACAACATCGCCTCGTACCTGGAGCAGGTCGAGCGCGCCGCCCAGGCGCGCTAGTGTTCCTTCCCCGAAGTAGCGTCGACAAGGCGCCGTGATGGATCGTCGCTGGCAAGGCGCGCCGACGACGCGTATTCGCTGCAATACTCGGAGGAGGCGCAACGCCGCCAGCGGCGATCCAGTGCGGCGGATTGTCGACGCTACTTCGGGGAAGGGACACTAGGTGCGCCGGCGGGCGGAGGATCCCTGCTCCGTCATCCGGGGTACCCTTGGGGGAGAGAGGCGTGCTCCGGGCGGAAGGTTCTTCCGGGATCGCGCGCTCCTGGCCGAACCCAGGGGCCGCCGGGTTCGTCCAGAGGGCTGCGGACCTGTCTGGATCCGCAGGCACCACCTACAATCCGCTCGCCCGCCTCGTAGACCGCCACCCGCTCATGCTCCGCACCTCCTGCGCCCTGCTTGCCTTCGCCCTGGCCCTGGGCTCGCTCGCGGGTGCGCAGACGGAGCACGGCGGGGTGCCGCCCTCGCTGCGCGCGCGCCTGCGCCGCGCGGCGCCCACCGTCAGCCTGCCGCCGGTGCGCGCCGACCGCCTGCTGGCCGAGGACGCGGCCAATGCCGCCGCCACCGGTGGCAAGGGTCCCGTGCGCTTCGCCGAGGTGCTGCCGGTCGAGTTCGATCCGACGAACGCGGGCAGGTGGGAGGACCTCGGCGGTGGCGACCGTGTCTGGCGTCTGCGCGTGCTCTCGCGCGGCGCGAAGTCGCTGGCGCTCGTGTTCGCGCGCTTCGAGCTGCCGGCGGGGGCCGAGCTCTTCGTCTACGACGACAAGCGCGCGACGGTGCGCGGCGCCTACACCGAGCTCGAGAATCGTCTCGACGGCCAGTTCGCGATCCGTCCGCTGCGCGGCGAGGCCGTCACGCTCGAGTACTACGAGCCCGCGCGCGCGCGCGGCCTGGGCCAGCTGCGGCTGTCGGCCGTAACCCACGACTACCTCGACGTGCTGGGCATGATCGAGGATCGGGCCGGCGGAGGCGTCGCGCAGGCTTGCGAGGTGGACGTGGCCTGCCCGCTGGGCGCCGCGTGGGCCAACCAGATCGACGCGGCCGTGCGCGTCATGTCGCTGCCCAGCGGCCTCCTGTGCAGTGGCTCGCTGCTCAACAACACCGCCAACGACGGCACGATCCTGTTGCTCTCGGCCGCGCACTGCTCGGACCTCGCCAACGCCGTCTTCCTGTTCAACTTCGAGCGTCCCGGTTGTCGCACGGGTACGGCCCCGCAGACCGACACGGTCACGGGCTCGACGCCGCTGGTCGCCAGCGCCACGCTGGACGTGCAGCTCGTGCGCCTGAACGCGCCTCCCGGGCCGCTGGGCTTCCCGGCCTACCTCGCCGGCTGGGACCGTTCGGACGTGCCGCACGCCTCCTCGGTGCTGATCCACCACCCGGCCGGCGGCGTGAAGAAGATCAGCCTGGACGACGACGCGCCGGTCATCGACGGCAACTTCTGGCGCATCCTCGACTGGGAGTCGGGCGTCTCGGAGGGCGGTTCCTCGGGCGCGCCGCTGTTCGATCCGGCCGGGCGCTTCGTCGGCAACCTGGACTCGGGTGCGTCGACCTGCGCCTTCCGCACCAACGACGACTTCGTCACGCGCCTGGGCGCCGTGTGGCCGCTGGTCGAGCCCTACCTCGATCCGCTCGGCACCGGCCAGCTCACGCTGGACGGCCTCGATCTCGCGCTGGCGCCGCCCGCGCAGCCCTTCGACGTGACCGGGCTGCAGCCGCCGGAGATCCCCGCGCTCGAGCCGGGGCGCTCGCGCACGGTGCGCATCCTGGGCGCGGGCTTCAGCGACGCGGCGCAGATCCGCATCGACGGCGCGCCGCTCGACCCCACGCGCTACGTGCGCGGCGGGCACGGCTGGCTCAACCTCGACATGCCGCAGCTCGTGCTCGGCGCGCACGTCTTCACGGTGAGCGACGGTCCGGCGAGCGAGGACCTCCCGTTCCAGGTGGTCGCGCCGAGCGAGCCGCGCTTCGAGGTCGACGAGGGCACCGAGGACGACACCCTGTACTCCTCGCTGGGCGCGGACACGCTGCACTCCGACCAGCTCGGGCACGTGCACTACTGCTTCGTGTCGCTGTCCGGCAAGCCGAGCATCCATCCGCTGCTCTCGCTCGCGCTGGGCAACGGCTTCACCGACCTGCGGCGCTGCCACATCGTGTCCATCCCGCGCGCGGGCTGGGCCCAGCTGCACCACGCGATCCCGCCGAACATGGCCGCCTTCGGCACGGTGATCTACACGCAGAGCGTGTGCGTCTCGCACGGGTTGCCGTTCCACGTGAGCAACAGGCAGGAGAGCGAGTTCCAGTTCTAGCGGTGGCGGAGAGGGGCGATCTGGAGCGGTTCCGGCGGGTAGGATCTGCGCCCACATGTCCACACCGCTCCTGACGGCCCTGGTGCTGCCGCTGCTGCTGCAGGCGGAGGCGCCCGCTCCCGCCGGGCGCGCGGACGAGCTGCCGCGCGTGCTGTTCTTCACGCAATCGGCCGGCTTCGTGCACGACGTGGTGAAGCGGCCGACGCCGGTCGAGCTCGCGCCCGCCGAGCGCATCCTGACCCGGGTCGCGGCGGGACAGTTCGAGCTCACGTGCTCGCAGGATTGCGCCGACCTCGCGCCCGCCGCGCTGGCGCGTTTCGCGGCGGTGGTGTTCATGACCACGGGCGAGCTGCCGCTCGCGCCCGCCGAGCGCGCCGGGCTCGTCGAGTGGGTCGCGCGCGGGGGGGGCTTCGTGGGCGTGCACTGCGCCACCGACACGCTGTACGAGTTCGCGCCCTACCTCGAGATGCTCGGGGGCACCTTCGACGGCCACCCGTGGCACGAGGAGATCACGGCCCGCGTCGAGGACGCGCGCCATCCGATCACGGCCGGGCTCGGGTCGTCCTTCGCGATCACGGACGAGATCTACCAGTTCCGCGGCTTCCGGCGCCATCCGACGCGCGTGCTGCTGTCGCTCGATTCGACCTCGTGCGACCTCACGCTCGGCAAGCGCGCCGACGGCGACTACGCGCTGGCCTGGACGCGCGACTGGGGCGAGGGCCGCGTGTTCTACAGCGCCCTCGGGCACCGCGAGGAGGTGTGGGACGACGAGCGCTTCCAGCGCTTCCTGCTGGCGGGCATCGAGTGGGTGATCCGCGGTCCCGACCTGCCGGCGCTCGCACCGACGGCCGCGCGTGGGCTCTTCGATGGCCGCGGCCTCGGCGCCTGGCGGCATCGCACCGGTCCGAAGACGGTCGCGTGGCGGCGGGTCGACGACGCGCTGGAGGTCGTGGCGGGCACGGGCGATCTGCTCACCAAGCAGGACCTCGGGGACGGGCTCTACCACGTCGAGTTCATGACGCCATCGATGCCCGAGGCCACCGGCCAGGCCCGCGGCAACAGCGGCGTCTACCTGCAGGGCCGCTACGAGGTGCAGGTGCTCGACTCCTACGGCCTCGAAGCGGGCCTGGGCGACTGTGGCGCGCTGTACGGCAAGCGCGCCCCGAGCGTCAACGCCGCGCGCCCGCCGGGACGCTGGCAGAGCTACGACATCGAGTTCCGCGCGCCGCGCTTCGACCCGAGCGGCCAGAAGCGCTCGAACGCGCGCCTGACCGTCTGGCACAACGGCCGCCTCATCCACGACGACGTCGAGCTCGACGGTCCGACCACCGGCGGCGGCGGCGAGGCCGCGCTCGGCCCGCTGCTGCTGCAGGACCACGGGAACCCGGTGCGCTACCGCAACATCTGGATGCTGCCGCGCTAGCAGTCCGTTGAAAAAGGTCCCTGCTACGGCTTCGCGCGCTTCGACGGTGCGTCGTCACGCTCGTCGAGCCGTGCTCAGCGGCCAGGAAGGCCGCTTCCGCCGTCTCTCTGTCGCGTTCCTAGCCCCGTCGAAGCGCGCTTTGCCTCGCGACGGGATTTTTTCAACGGCCCGCTAGCCGGGCGCCTCGCCGTGCCCGAGCGTTCGACCCTCGCGACCTACCTCTACTTCGGGTTCCTGCCCCGCGTCGAGCGCGGGTTCGAGCGGCACGCCTGGGCCCGCGTGCTGGCCGCGGAGGTCGCGCGCGAAGCGGACGAGGAGCGCGAGCACGCCTTGGCCCGGGGCGTCGCCGCCTTCCGCGCCGCCTGCCGCGCGGCGCTCGAGCCGGCGGGGCGCGGCCCGCTGGTGGTGCCGCTGAGCGGCGGGATCGACTCGCGCCTGATCCTGGGCGTGCTGGTCGAGCTGGGCCTGGCCGAGCGCATGGTGGCCGTGACCTTCGGCATCCCCGGTACCCTCGACTTCGACCTGGCGCCGCGCGTCGCGCGCGCGGCCGGCGTGCGCCACGAGGCCATCGACCTGACCGCGCGCGGGCTGGCGCGCGCCGCGCTGCTCGACACGGCCCGTCGCGCTCCGTGGACCTTCCTGTTCGAGGTGGCCTACAACCACCTGGTCTTCGAGCGCTTCGGGCGCGAGGCCACCTACTGGAGCGGCAGCCAGGCCAATTCGCTGGCCGGTGAGGACGCCGACGCGCTCTTCCCCGACTGGGCCAGCGCCTGCCGCCGCTTCGCGGCCGAGACGCGCTTCAGCACGACCATCGACCTCACGCCGCCCGACTTCCGGGCCGAGTCGGCCCTGCCCGCGCAACCGTTGCTCGCGGACAGCTGCCTGAACGCCTACGAGCAGCTGCACATGGCCGTGCGCAATCCCTCGCGCAACGACCCGGCCCAGCTCCCGCCCGGTTTCGACGTGCGCACCCCGTTCCTGCGGCCGGAATGGGTCGATTTCAGCCTGCGTCTGCCGCGCGCCGTCCGCCGCGGCGGACGCTTCTACCACGAGCTCGCGGCGCGCGCCGTCCCGCGGCTCTTCGCGCTGCCGACCAAGACCTACCTCGGCTGGCCCGTGAACGCGCCGGACTGGCGCGTGCAGCTGAGCCGCGCGCGCCTCAAGGCCGTGCGCACGCTGGTGCGGCGCTTCCCGCGCGCCGCGGCGCCACCCGATCCGAAGCTCAACTACGTCGACTTCGATCGCGAGCTGCGCACGGCCACGCCGCTCGGCGCGCTCGTCCGGGACAGCCTCGAACGCCTGGCGCGGCGCGGGGTGGTCGACTGGCTCGAGCCGCTCGAGCTCTGGCAGCGCCACGCACGCCGGCGCGCGAACCTGGGCGCGGCGCTGGCGCTGCTGGCCTCGCTCGAACTGGTCCTGACGGCCGACGAGTCGCCGGCGGCGTAGCGCCCGCGCGTCGCGGGCAGGAGCACGGACGTTCCATCCCGCTGCACGCTTGCGTCGTCGGCGAGACATGGCTATCCAGGTGTCGCCATGCCGCTCACGCGTGTCCGCCCGGAGCTCGGCGCGTGAGGGCGAGCGTGAGCCGCTGCCTGGCGGCCGAGTTCGTGGGCACGGCCTTCCTGCTGCTCGCGGTGGTCGGCTCCGGGATCATGGGCGTGCGCCTGAGCGCCGGGAACGAGGCGCTGGCGCTGCTCGCCAACGCGCTCGCCACGGGCGCCGCCCTGGCGGTCCTGATCCTGGCCCTGAGCGCGGCCTCGGGCGCGCACTTCAACCCGCTCGTGACGCTGGGCGACGCGCTCGCGCGCACGCTCGCGTGGCGGCACGTGCCCGGCTACCTCGTGGCCCAGGTCGCGGGTGCCTTCGCCGGGGTGGCCGCCGCGCACGCGATGTTCGGCCAGCCGCTGTTCGTGGCCGCGACCCGCGCGCGTCCCGGGGCCGCGCTGGCCTGGAGCGAGTTCGTGGCCACCTTCGGGCTGGTGCTGGTGCTGCGCAGCGTCGAGCGCCACCGGCGCGCGGCCGTGCCCTTCGCGGTCGCGGCCTACATCACCGGCGCCTACTGGTTCACGGCCTCGACCTCCTTCGCCAACCCGGCCGTGACCCTGGCGCGGGCCGCCACCGACACCTTCGCCGGGATCCGGCCGAGCGACGTGCCGCCGTTCCTGCTGGCGCAGCTGGCGGGCGCCGGCGCGGCCAGCGCCTTCTGCGCCTGGTTGTGGCCCCGGCGTTCGTTGGAACCCGCGTCCGCCCCGGCCGCCCCCTGACAGTGAGGACCCCTGCCGTGCACACCGTGCTCTTCGCCTGCGTCCACAACGCCGGCCGCTCGCAGATGGCGGCGGCCTTCTTCGGCGCGCTGGCCGATGCGGGCCGGGCGCGCGCGCTCTCGGCCGGCACGCGGCCCGCGGCGCACGTGCACCCGCACGTGGTCGCGGCCATGCGCGAGGTCGGGCTCGAGCTCGCGGGTGTCCAGCCGCGCCTGCTCACGCCCGAACTCGGGGCCGAGGCCGAGCTCCTGATCACGCTCGGCTGCGCCGAGGAGTGCCCGGTGCTGCCCGGCGTGCGCCGCCGCGACTGGCCGCTGGCCGACCCGGCTGGGCGCACGCTCGCGGACGTGCGCAGGATCCGCGACGAGGTCCGCGCGCGCGTGCAGGCGTTGCTGGAAGAGCACGGCTGGCAGCGTGCGCCGGCGAAACGAGCCGAACCCCGCTGAGGAGCCCCGGCGCGCCCGCTCCTTCAGCCCGTGCGGCGGCGCGCGAGGAACCCGAAGGCCGCGAAGGCCGACGCGAGCGACAGCAGGAACGGGTACTCCGCTCCACCGAGGTTCGCGCCCAGGAACGCCGCCAGTCCCACCAGCAGCGCGGCGTAGGCACTGGGCGCACCGCCGCGGCGCGTGAACAGGCCGAGCACGAGGATCACGAACAGGCCCGCGCTGCCGAGCGAGGAGGCCAGCTCGACCAGCCGTGACACGCTCTCGCCCACCAGCGCGAGCGCGAAGGCCGCCAGGCCGAAGGCCACCACGCCGAGGCGCGCCAGGCGCACCTTGAGGCGTTCGCTGGCGGCCGGGAGGCGCGGCAGCACCAGGTTGTGCACCAGCAGCGACGAGCACACCAGGAGCGTGCTGTCCACGGTCGAGAGGATGGCCGAGACCAGCGCGCCCGCGAAGAGTGCGTAGGCGAACGGCGCGAGGTGCAGGCGCGCGAGCTCGGGCAGGACGGACTCCTCGTGCTCGAGTCCGGGCACCAGCGCGGCTCCGGCCAGGCCCAGGAAGACCGGGATCAGTCCGATGGCGAGGTACAGCCCGCCGCCCGCCAGCGCCGCGCCGCGCGCGACCGCGGCCGAGCGCGAGGCGCTCACGCGCACCACCAGCTCCTGCGCCACGACCGAGCCGAGGATCGGCACGCACCAGGCCTCGAGCAGCGCGAAGGCCGAGCCACCCTCCGCCGGCGCGAGCCGCAGGCGCTCCGGCCCGATGGCCGCGAGCGTCGCCTGCCAGCCGCCCGCGCCCTGCACCACGCCGAACAGGATCACGACCAGCCCGAGCACCAGGCACACGCCCTGCACGAGGTCCGTGATCGCGTCCGCCAGCAATCCGCCCGCGGCCGTGTACACCACCACGATGCCGGCCGCCAGCGCGATCGCGAGCTCGACGCGCAGGCCGCCAGCCGAGGCCAGGACCTGCCCGAAGGCGCGCACCTGCGCCGCCGCCCACAGGAGCGAGGTCGGGATCATCAGGAGCACCGCCAGCTGCTCCACCCCGCGCGAGTAGCGCGCGCGGAAGAAGTCGCCGAGCGTGGTGAGGCGCAGCTTCCACAGGCGCGTCGCGAACACGAGCCCGAGGAACACGATGCACAGCCCGTAGGCGAAGGGCTCGGCCGTGCCGAGCGAGACCCCGTGCGCGTATGCCCCGCCCGCGCCGCCGAGGCAGGTCTCGGCCCCGAACCAGGTGGCGAAGATCGTCCCGCTCGCGAGCAGCGGTCCCATGCGCCGCCCCGCCACCAGGTAGTCGTCCTCGGTGCGGATGCGGCGCGAGACCCACCAGCCGATCGCGAGCTGGAGCCCGACGTAGGCGAGGAGCGCGAGCAGCAGGGGATTCACGCGAGGCGCGGCAGGCTCGCGTGCCGGGGGGCGCTTGTCAACGCGGGGCGACGCTAGGATTCCCGCCATGTCGAAAGAGAACTGGATCGACGTCGGGGCGGCGGACGAGCTCGGCAAGCAGGCGCTGCAGGAGGTCACGCTCGGGCGCAAGAAGGCCGCGCTCTCCTTCCAGGGCGGGCGCTTCGGGGCGATCTCGGGCGTCTGCAACCACGTGGGCGGGCCGCTCGGACAGGGCACGCTCGAGGGCGAGTACGTGGTGTGCCCGTGGCACTACTACAAGTTCCACCGCACCACGGGCGAGGGCGAGCCCGGTTACGAGGCCGACTGCGTACCGCGCCACGAGGTCAAGCTCGAGAACGGGCGCGTGCTGGTCAGCGCCGATCCGGTGACCAAGCGCAACAAGCTGCCGCACGATCCGCACCCGCTGGAGCGCGAGCCCGAGCACCACGACGGGCCGCCGCGCGTGCTCGGGATCTCGACCACCAACATGGACAAGGGCCATCCGCGTCCGTCGACCTCGGAGATCCTGCTCGAGAGCGCGCTGGCGCACGCGCGCACCGGGCTCGGGCTCGAGACGCGCCTGATCAAGCTGCACGAGCTGGCCTTCCGCGCCTGCGAGGGCTTCTACTCGAAGAGCGCGCAGGCCTGCACCTGGCCGTGCTCGATCACGCAGCTGGATCCCAAGGACCAGATGGAGCAGGTCTACGAGGGCCTGGTGCACTGGGCCGACGTGATCCTGGTGGCGACACCGATCCGCTGGGGCGCGGCCGGCTCGCTCTACCAGAAGATGGTCGAGCGCATGAACTGCGTGCAGAACCAGATCACGATCCGCGACCGCGTCCTGATCCGCGACAAGGTGGCCGGTTTCATCATCACCGGCGGCCAGGACAACGTGCAGGCCGTGGCCGGCTCGATGCTGGGCTTCTTCGCCGAGATCGGCTGCGTCTTCCCGGCCTTCCCCTACGTCGCCCACAGCCGCGGCTGGTCGGCCGAGGACATGGAGAACAACGTGCGCAGCGTGCAGGCGAGCGCCGAGCTGCGCGAGGGCACGAACGCGCTGCTCGAACGCGCGGTCGAGCTCTCGCGGCGCCTGAAGCAGACCAGCCTGTGCGCCGCCAAGGTCCCGCGCGGCGGCCGCAAGGCGCACCACGAACGCGCGCGCGAGTAGCGCGAGACCGCAGCCCTCAGGCTCGCGCGAAGATCCGCCGCGCCAGGCGGCGCGCGCGACTCGCGCCGAGGGCGGCGCGTGCCACTTGGTCGAGCCCGCCGACCAGCGCGCGCCCGAGCGCCAGGCGGACGCCCTTCCAGCCGCGCGCGAAGACATAGGTCGAGACCCGCTCGTAGCGCCGCGTCCCGAAGGAGCGCTTGAACTCGTTGTCCATGACGCCGAAGTCGATGCAGTCGACGGTGCGCTCCCGACACAGTTCCTCGATGATGCGCGCCAGCAGGAACACGCCCGGCCGCAGGTCGGCGAAGGCGGGGTCGAAGCCCGTGTGCCGACCGAAGAACGTGCGTCCGTAGACGAGGCCGTGTGAGAACGCGATCGGCCGCGCTCCGGCGTACAGCACGTGCGCGCGCAGCCAGCCGTGCGCCAGGGCGTGGCCCAGCACCCGGCGCGCGGACGGGGTGTCGGCGAACCCGATCCCGGCGCGCCGTCCGTAGGTCCGCCGCGCGAGCTCCTCGCTGTCGCGCAGCAAGAGCTCGAGGTCCGCCGGCCTCTGGTAGCACACCAGCGCCAGCTCGGCCCCGAGCCGGCGCTGGATCAGGTTGGCCGTGTAGTTGAGGTTGGTGCGGGTCTTCTTCGAGAGCCCCTGGCGGAACTCCTGGTAGGAGCCCGGCAGGTCCAGGGCCCAGCCGGTGACCGGTCGCCGCAGGGGATCGCGCTGCAGCACGCCGGGCTGACGCGCGAGCTCGCTCAGGAGCGGCGCCCCGCGCTCGACCTCGTGCAGGTACAGTGCGTCGGCCTCGCCGCGCTCCAGGCTCGCGAGCAGCTCGCGCGCCACGGCTCGCGCTCGCTCCGCGCTGTCGAGCCCCAGCAGGCCGCCGGTCGCGACGCGCAGGACCCGCGCCCTGGAGCGCAGCAGCGCGCGACTCCCGAGGCGCCAGGCGAGCTCCTCGTCGCGCAGGCTCGCGACGAGCAAGGCCTGCGCTCGCCCGTCTTCCTCGAGGACCAGGACGTGGGGCCGCACGAAGCCGCTCTCGCGCGCGGCGCAGGACAGCGTGAAGTCGAGGTCGCTCCACGGATGGCGCTGTTGCGCCGACCAGAGCTCGCGCACGCCCTCCAGCGCCTGCGTCTCGCGCAGCACGCGCGGGGCGAGCCCGGTGGGCGTCCAGGGCTCCCGGCGAGCCCGACCCTGCCCCGACGGCCGCGCCACCCCCGGGTCCGCCGCCGCGAGGCGCGCGTTCCGTCGGCGTGCCGAGCGCAAACTCGACGCCTCTTCCCCTGTCCGACCCCCGGACGGCTGCATGTGACCCCCTGTGACCCGGACCCCCTCGAGGACGAGCCCTTCCCGCCGCCCGAGGGACGGGATCATAGAAAGCTGCAAATGAATAGACAGCCTCGCCAAGGCCCTGTTCGGCCGGGATCCAGGCCTCCATTCCCAAGCCCGCGCCGGGGCCCGGTTTAGGACATCCCAATGTACCGGCGCGCCCGTGGGGCGCCCGGACTAGCTCGCCGCCGCGGCCGCGCGGCGCCAGGCGACGACCACCAGCCAGAAGGCGAAGAGGCGCAGCTCGGGGGCGAGCTCCTCGTCTAGCGTGAGCTCGGCGCTGCGACTGAAGAGCCCGAGCGGGCGGACTCCGCCGAGGGCGCGTCCGGCGCGCGTGAGTGCGAACGAGCGGCGCGTGAGCGAGCTCGGGGCGAGGTGGTATTCGTCGTTCCCGTCCGTCAACACGAACCCGCGGCGCCAGAAGCCGGTGGAACGCGCGCTGGCGCGACGCGTCCCGCCCTCGACGAGGTGGTGCTGCGGCTTCCACAGGCCCTCGCGCTGGATCGACAGGCGGCGTTCGCCGAGCTCGAGCGTGCCGTGCTCGCTCCACAGGCCGAACTCGAGCCGGCCGACGAGCTGGCCGCGCTCCTCGATGCGGTAGCAGCGCGACAGCCAGCCCTCGGGACGCGCGCTCCACATGCGCTCCATTCTAGACGCCGGCCCGCGCAGGAGCTCATGCCGATCCGCGCACCCGCGCGCGTTGAGCGCCGCGCGACGCCGGAGTAGGATCCGCGCGCCCAAGGAGGCGCGCATGAAGACCCAGGCGATCGTCGATCTGCTCAACGAGATCATGGAGATGGAGCTGGCCGGGGTGGTGCGGTACACGCACTACTCGCTGATGGTCTACGGCTACAACCGCATCCCGATCGTGAGCTGGCTGCGCGGCGAGGCCACCACCTCGATGGCGCACGCGACCGAGGCCGGCGAGCTCGTGACGCAGCTCGGCGCGCACCCTTCGCTCGGGATCGGGCCGCTGCTCGAGACCCACGAGCACGACATCGGCGCGATCCTGCGCGAGTCGATGGAGCACGAGCAGCAGAGCCTGGCGCTCTACAAGCAGCTGCTCGCGACCGTGGCGGGCGAGTCGGTCATGCTGGAGGAGTACGCGCGCAAGATGATCGCCGAGGAGGAGCGGCACCTGGGCGAGGTCGACAAGATGCTGCGCGCGCCGGGCGACATCGGGACCTTCGCCGCGCGCCCGGGCGAGAAGGGCGCCAGGGGCACGGGGAGCCGCGCGAAGAAGTGAGCGCGCGCGCGGATCGGCGCGGGCTGGGCGCGCGTCCCGTCCTCAGCCGGCGCGGCTTCGTGCAGGGCTCGCTGGCGGCCTACGCCGGCGCGCGCGTGCCGCGCCTCGCGCGCCACCGCAGCGACGAGCTCGCCGTGGCCGTGGTCGGCCTGAACGGGCGCGGCGCGGCCCACGTCGAGGCCCTGCGCGCGCTGCCCGGGGTGCGCATCGTGGCCCTGTGCGACGTGGACGAGTTCGTGCTGGGCCGCGAGCTGCGCCGGCTGCGCGAGCGCGGCGGTTCGGCCAGTGCGGAGACCGACTTCCGGCGCCTGCTCGAGCGCACCGACCTGGACGCGGTCACGCTGGCGACGCCCGACCACTGGCACGCGCTGCAGACGATCTGGGCCTGCCAGGCCGAGAAGGACGTGTACGTCGAGAGTCCGGTCACGCACACCTTCGCCGAGGGCGCGCGCGTGGTCACGGCCGCCCACAAGCACGGCCGCATCGTGCAGAGCGGCCTGCAGGCGCGCTCCAGCCCGGCCCTGGCGGCGGCCATCGAGTGGCTGCGCGCCGGCAACCTGGGGGCGCTCGAGCTCGCGCGCGCGCTCGACTACGACCCGCGCCCGTCGATCGGCACGACCAGGGGAGCCAAGCGCGTGCCCGAGGTCGTGGACTACGACCTGTGGTGCGGGCCGGGGCCGCTCTTGCCGTTGCAGCGCGCCAAGCTGCACCGCGACTGGCGCTGGCTCTACGCCTACGGGGAGGGCGAGCTCGGGAGTGGCGCCGCGCACGTGCTGGACATCGCGCGCTGGGTCGCCGGCGCCGAGGGCCTGCCCGCGAGCGTGCTCGCCCTCGGCGGTCGCTTCGGCTACGCCGACGACGGCGAGACGCCCAACACCCAGCTCGTGCACTACGCCTTCGAGCCCGTGCCGATCCTGCTCGAGGTGCGCGGCCTGCCCAGGAACAGCGCGGCCCGGGCCGGCGACTGGGCCGCGGCCATGGACGACACGCTGGGCGTGCGCGTCGGCGTGGTCGTGCACTGCGCGCACGGGACCCTGCGCATCCACGGCGAGCAGCTGGCGATCGCGTGCGACGACGAGGGCCAGGAGATCCGTCGCTGGGAGGGCGCTGGCGAGCCCTTCGCGAACTGGGTCGCGGCCCTGCGCAGCCGCCGCGTCGCCGATCAGCACGCCGGCATCGAGGTCGGTGCGCGCACGAGCGGCCTGGTGCACCTCGCCAGCATCTCCCAGCGCCTCGGTCGCAAGCGGGTGCGCGACGACCTGCTGGCGGAGCTCGACAAGCGCGCGGTCCTGACCGCCACCGCCGAGCGCATGTTCGCGCACCTCGACCAGAACGGCGTGGACCTGCTCACGACCGAAGTCGACCTGGGGCCGCGCCTCACGCTCGACCAGGAGCGCGGGACCTTCAAGGACGACGCCCGCGCCGACGCACTGCTGGCGGGGAGCTACCGCGCGCCGTTCGTCCTGCCGCCGGTGTAGACGCGGCCAGCTAGGCTGGCTAGGGAGTGGGCGTCCCGCCCGGCCGCCGCGAGCTCAGCCCGAGCCCTTCCAGGATCTCCCGCGCGCGCAGCAGGTCCGCGCTGCGCACGGTGACCATCACGTTGCCGACCGCGTACAGGTTGCCCTGGGTCTGGTCGAGCAACCACGCCTCGAGCCCGTGCCCACGCAGGGCCGACCAGGCGAGCTGCGCATTCACGAGCGGGCCGGCGAAGGCGAGCTCGGCACCGGAAGGGTTCACCACGCGCGCGAGTGTAGCGCCGCGCCCTCCGTCCCGCTCGCGGGACGTGTACGGCTCGCGAACGACGGGCGCGCGAGCTCAAGATCGCCGGCCCCGCGGCACGAGAAGGCCCGCGGGGAACAGGATGGAGACTCGCACCTATCGCGCCGCGCCCGCGGCCTACGCCGTGTTCGGCTCGATCACGGGCGCGCTGAGCCTGCTGTGGCTGGCGGCCATGTGGCGCAACGCGGCTCCGTGGCAGCCGTTGCTGGTGCCCCTCGGGGGGTACGCGGTGGTGGTGCTGTGGCTGTCGCGCTTCCGCATCCAGGTCGGCCAGGGAGAGCTCACCCTGACCACGCCCTTCGGCGGGGAACGGCGCGTCGTGCTCCAGGACATCCTCTCGGTCGAGCTCGCGACCGAGAGCGGGCGGACCGAATCGCCCTTCGTGCTCTCCATCCGCACCAGCGCGGGCGAGGAGCTGCGCCTGAACGCCAAGGTCTTCCCGCGCTTCGCGATCCAGCACCTGCTGGCGCTCACGCCGCGCGCCAGGAGTTCGCGCTAGAGCTTGGGAAGGGCGGCTCGGCCGCTCAGCGGCGGCGCTTCGGGCTGGAAGCGGCGGGCTCGAATTGCCCGCGCAGGCCCTGTTCGATGGCCGGGAACACGACCGCGTTGGCGTGCGCGGTGTAGTGGTTGAAGCCCCAGCCCTCCGCGATGAAGGCCGCGTCGATGGGGGTGTGGTTCGCGGCGGCATCCTCCAGCAGGAAGCGGCGCGAGGAGACGAAGGGCAGGCCGCGCGCGCCGAGTTCGTCGTACAGGAACGGCTCCTGCCAGGCGTACAGCCCGGGGGACTGGAGCGCCTGGCGTCCGTGGAACAGCACGAAGAAGCCCTCGAGCCCGCGCTCCGAGAGTTCGCGCTGCATCTCGGCCAGGATCGCGCGGCAGACGGCCTTCTTGGCGCGCACGTGGCCGGTCTCGCCGGTCCAGTCCGGGATGCGCGCGCCGCGCACCACGCCGGAGTTGATCAGGAACAGCCGCCAGGCATAGCTGTGGATGCCGAGCGGGTTGGCGCGCACGTACTCCAGGCGCGAGGGACCCTGCACCGGATGCAGGACGAGCTGCTCGCCCTCCAGCGTGAAGGTGGGCTTCGGGAAGTCGCGCAGCCCGAGGTAGCAGCGGTCGAGGTCGTCCTCGACCATGATCCCGATCACCACGATCGGGCGGAGCTCGGCGTGGAGGTCGAGCGTGGCGCGAAGCAAGAGCAGCATCTGGTCGAGCCCGTAGCCGAGCACCGCATAGTTCAGCAGTCGGTACTCGCGGCCCAGGGCCGAGCGCTCGAGCAATCCCTGCCAGCAGTCCGCTGGCTCGACGAAGCAGGCGCCGAAGGAGTCGCCGAACAGGAGCACCGGTCGGCGCCCGGCCAGGTCCTGCTCGTCGGCGTGGCGCAGCGTGAGCGGGTCGATCTCCGGCTTCAGCCAGCCGAAGCGTGCATCGAAGTCGGGCCGGACGTCCGCCCCGCCGTCGATGAGCGCCGCCAGCTTCCAGTACTCGCGCCCGCCGAAGCGGCTGGAATAGAGCCAGGGCTTGCGGATCTCGGCGCCCAGCCGCCGCGCCAGGGCCGTGTCGGAGAACAAGAGGAAGCGCAGGACTCCCTCCAGCAGGAGCAGCCCGAGCAGGACCGCCGCGGCCAGGCGCAGGGCGAGCGTGGCGGTGCGTCGCAGCCGGCTCTTCTCGGGCGCGGGCGCCGCGCGCGTGGGGTCGGCCGCGTTCGTCATGGGCGGCGCGCGCTCGCCATCGCGCTCGCCATCGCCAACGACGCGCTGCGGATCCTGGCGACGGAGCGTTGCACGGCGTGCATCGTCGGTAGAGTAGCGCGCCATGCGTCGCGCGTTGAGTCCGGCCCTGATCGCGCTCCTCGGGGCGGCGCTGTGCGCGTGCGCGAGCGCGCCCGGCGAGGCACGACCGCCGGCTGGGCGCGAACTCTTCGACGGGCACTCGCTCGCGGGCTGGGAAGGCGATGCGCGCTACTGGCGCGTCGAGGCGGGCGCGCTGGTGGGCGAGAGCACGCCCGCGGAGCCCTGCAGCGAGACGAACTACCTGGTGTGGCGCGGCGGCGAGGTGGGCGACTTCGAGCTCGAGCTCGAGTGGCGCTTCCCGGACGGCGGGCCGGCCAACTCGGGCGTCCAGTTCCGCTCGCTCGCGCCCTCGCCCGCGCGCGTCTCGGGCTACCAGGCCGACCTGGAGAGCGGACCCGACTGGACCGGCGGGCTGTACGAGCAGGACGGACGCGGCGTGGTCGCGCGGCGCGGCGAGCGCGTGGTGCTGGGCACGGACGGCGCGCCCACGGTCGAGCGCTTCGCCGACGGTGGTGCCTTGCTCGCGCGCGTCGAACCCACGGCCTGGAACCACCTGCGCGTGGCGGCCTTCGGGCCGCGCCTCTCGATCGAGGTGAACGGCACCCTGTTCTCCGAGACGATCGACCTCGATCCGGCGCGCGCCGCGCGGCGCGGTGCGCTCGCGCTGCAGCTCCACGCCGGCGCGCCGATGCGGGTCGAGTACCGCGACCTCGTCCTGCGCGAGCTGGCCGCGCCGCGCCCGGCGGTATGGGCCGGCGCCAGCGCCCTGCCCCAGTGGATCTGGCCCACGGCCGCGGCCTTCGACGGGCAGGGCGCCTGGTTCCGGCGCCGCTTCGAGCTGGCGGGCGCGCCGGTGCACGCCGAGCTGTGGATCGCGGCCGACGACCACTTCGATGCCTGGCTCGGCGGCCAGGGCGTGGCCACCGGCGACGACTGGGCGCATCCGCTGCGCGTGGACGTCACGGCCTGGCTGGAGGCGGGCGAGAACGAACTCCTGGTGCGGGCCGAGAACGAGGGTGGCCCGGCCGGGCTCGTGCTCGAGCTCACGGCCGAGTTCGCCGACGGGACGCGCGTGCGGCTGGTGAGCGATGCCGCCTTCGAGGCCTGCGCGCCGCAGCCCGCGAGCGTGGCCGAAGCCGAGCTCGGCGCCTGGCTCGACCAGTCGGCGCCGTGGCAGGGCGCGACCGTGCTCGGCGCGCTCGGAACGGGGCCGTGGGGTCAGCTCGGCGCCGAGCTCACGCTGGCGGGCGAGGCCCCGGCCGCCGAGACGATCCACGTGCCGCCCGGCTTCACGGTCGAGCGCCTGTACTCGGTGCCGCTCGCCACGCAGGGCTCGTGGGTCGCGCTGGCCCTCGATCCGCGCGGGCGCTTCTACGTGAGCGACCAGTACGGCGGCCTGTTCCGCGTCGCGCTCGTGGACGGCGGCGTGCGCGTCACGCCGGTCCCGATCGAGCTGGGCGAGGCCCACGGCCTGCTGTGGGCCTTCGACGCGCTCTATGCGGTGGTCAGCGACGCCGGCGAGTACCCGAGCGGGCTCTATCGCGCGCGCGACACGGACGGTGACGACGAGCTCGACACGGTCGAGCTCCTGCGCGCCTTCGAGGGCGACGGCGAGCACGGCCCGCACGGTCTCGTGTTGCACCCCGACGGGCGCTCGCTCGTGATCACGGGCGGCAACCACACCGCGCTGCCCGAGCCCTTCGTGAGCATGCGCCTGCCCGCGACCTGGGCCGAGGACGTGCTGCTCGCGCCGCTCGCCGATCCCGGCGGCCACGCGCTCGGCATCCATGCGCCCGGCGGCTGGGTCGTGCGCACGGATCCGGAGGGCCGTCGCTGGGAGCTCGTGGCGGCCGGGCTGCGCAACGCCTACGACCTCGCCTATTCGAGCGCGGGCGAGCTCTTCACCTACGACTCCGACATGGAGTGGGACGTGGGTCTGCCGTGGTACCGGCCGACGCGCGTGCTGCACGTCGTCAGCGGGGCGGAGTTCGGCTGGCGCAGCGGCTCGGCCAAGTGGCCGGCCGACCACTACGATTCCCTGCCGCCGGCGGTCGAGCTCGGGCTCGGCTCGCCGACCGGGCTCGTGTTCGGCACGGACACGCACTTCCCGGCGCCGTGGAAGCAGGCCCTGTTCGCGTGCGACTGGGCCTACGGCCGCATCCACGCCGTGTTCCTGGAGCCGGTGGGCGCGAGCTATCGCGGGCGCCACGAGGTCTTCGCCAGCGGCGAGCCCTTCGCGGTCACCGACGTCCTGGCCGGACCGGACGGCGCGCTGTACGTCACGGTCGGCGGGCGGCGGACGCAGTCCGGGTTGTACCGGATCGCGTGGGCCGGCTCGGCCGCCGAGGAGGCCGAACCGATCGCGGACGCGGGCGCCGATGCGCGCGCGCGGCGGCGCGCGCTGGAGCGCTTCCACGGCGCGGGCGCGCCCTTCGGCGAGGAGCCGCAGGCGCTCGCGCCGGCCGAGATCGTGACCAAGGCGCTGGCCGAGCTCGGCGATCCGGATCGCTTCGTGCGCACCGCCGCGCGCCTGGCGCTCGAGCACCAGGACCCGGCGCTGTGGGCCGAGGCGGTGCGCGCCGAGCCGGGATTGGGCGAGCCGGGATTGGGCGAGAGGCTGGGCGAGCCCGGGCCGGGCGAGGCCGCGTCGCGGCGTGCGCTCGAGGGCTGGCTCGCGCTGGTGCGCAGCGCGCCGGCCACGCCGGCCCACGAGGTGATCGAGCGCGCGCTGGCGCTGTTCGAAGCCGCGCCCGAGCCCGCCGAGCGCCTCGACGCCCTGCGCCTGATCGGACTCGCGCTGCTGCGGCTCGACGCCGGCGACGCCGAGCGCGCGCGCGTGCGCACGGCCCTCGACGGCGCCTACCCGGGCGTCGACGCGCGCCTCGATCGCGCGCTGCTCGAGCTGCTGGTGTACGTGGGCGCCGACGTCTCCGAACGCGCCCTGGCGGCGCTCGACGGCCTCTCCACGGAACGCGGCGGCACCCAGGAGCAGCGCATCGCGATCCTGTACGCCCTGCGCGCGCTCGACACGGGCTGGAACGAGGTGCGCGGGCGGCGCCTGCTGGAGGCCTTCGAGCGCGAACTCGCCAGCGCCAGCGGCGGCGCCAGCGTGCGCGGCTACCTGGAGGGCCTGCGCGACGAGGCGTGCACGCGCGTCGGCGCCGGGGTCGTGGCCAGCCGCTCCGGTGCGCCCGCGCCGCTCACCGCTCCGGCCTCCTTCGGATGGCTCGCCGCCACGCGTGCGCCGCACGCCTGGAGCGCGACCGAGCTCGAGCCACGCCTGGACGAACTCGGCGCCGGGCGCGACTTCGAGCGCGGGCGCGCCGCCTACCGCGCGGCGAGCTGCCAGCAGTGCCACCGCCTGGCGGGCGAGGGCCAGAACCTCGGACCCGACCTGACCGGCGCGGCCGGGCGCTACTCGGCGCGCGACCTCCTGCTCGCGACCCTCGAGCCCTCGCGCGAGGTCCCGGACGTGTGGCGCGACACCGAGCTGTGGGGCGAGCACGGCCTGCTCGCCGTCGGACGGATCGAGTCCGAGAGCGAGAGCGAACTCGTGCTGCGCGACACGGCCGGCGCGCGCGTGGTGCTCGACGCGGCGCGCGTGAGCGCACGCTCGCCGCACCGGCTCTCGCGCATGCCCGAGGGCCTGCTGGACACGCTCACGGCCGACGAGATCCTCGATCTCCTGGCCTACGTGCTCGCGGGCGGCGACGCGCACGCGGCCCGCTTCCGCTGACGGCTTCGAGTGCGGGCTGCTTGCGCGAGTGCCCGCACCCCGCGCAGGCGAAGGGCAAGCCGTCGGGACACAAGGGGACAGGCGATCAGCACGTGGGTCTCGACGAGCCAAGAGATGGGCTTGACGGATCGCGGGGGGGGGGTACCGTCCGAGGCCAGGTTGCACAAAGTCCAAGGCCGCATCGCCAACCCAGGAGGATCAATGCTACTCTTGCCCGCCATCGTCACGTTCCTTGCGTGCTTCACTTGCCCTTGTCCAAACGCCTTGGGCTCGGTTCGGATCTGTGATTTCAACTCCGACCACAAGCACATCACGATCACTGACTCTCAAGGCCAGAAGTACTTCGGTGGCTCTCTCAATTCGGTGGCTCTCTCAATTCGTCTTCTCAATCCCATACGTTCAACAACGTTTCGGTGGCTCCGGCGGCGGGGCTGACCTGGGGTGGCGTAACCTCCTGTTCCGACCTCGTTCTCGACTGCTCCGCCTGAAAGCTACCCACCAATGAAACCCAGAATCCTGCTTCTTTCCTGCATGGCAGTGGGTGCGATCCTCTTGTCGGCGCAGCTCGGGTCGCGCACGACGGCATTGCCTGTGGCTGGAAGTGAGAGCGATCTCAGCAGCTTCGAGCCCACTTCGATCATCGAGTTCTTCCCTGGCGACGGGACCAGACAAGTGGCTCTTACTGCCTTCCTTTCCGCGCCGCTGATCGACCCGAAGACGCAGGCGCTGATTCGACAAATCGTCATCACCCAGTCCTTCGAGAGCACGGTCGACGGCCGGGTCCTCGCGCGAGTCTGTCTCTTCCGCCAGGTGAGTCCCACGAGCACCGAGGCGATCTCGGCGAAGTACGCCGTGAGTGACACGAGCGCGACGGAGGGCGAGATCGGGAACACTCTCTTCTCGGTCGACGTCGCCCCCGAACTCGGAAAGGCCTGGATGAACGTGACCGAGGGCGAGGACCTCAGGGTCACCGTGACGAAGATGCCGTGACCTTCGTGGGCCGGCTCGCGCGGCAGCCGTGCCCCTGACTGGGACGCGCCGCGCGCTTCACGTTGACGGCTTCGAGTGCGGGCTGCTTGCGCGCTCGGGCGCTCGGCGACTAGCCTGCTCGGCGATGTTCTTGCTCGCGCTGCTCGGCGTGCTCCCGCCGCAGGATCCTGCGCGCGCCCGGGAGCCCGGCCACGCGGTGGAATTCCGGCGCCTGCCGGAGGGCGAGCTCCAGCCCCAGCTCATGACGGACCCCGAGGGTCTCCTGCACCTGCTCTCCTTTCGCGGGGATCCGGCCGCGGGCGAGCTGCTGATGCGGCGCTTTGGCGCGCGGGAAGAGCACTGGTCCGAGCCCGTCGTCGTGGGCTCCGGAGCGGTCGCCGCGGGAACCGGCGCGCAGCTCGCGCTCGGGCCGGAGGGCCGCGAGCACGTGGTCTGGGTGGGGGCGGCCCTCGCTCAGCCGCGCGCTTCGCCCTCGGCGAGGTCGATCCGGAGCGCGCGTTCCAGCGACGACGGCCGTACTTTCGGACCCGCCTGTGACATCGCCGTCGTGCCGCCGGGAAGCGACCCCGGGCCGGGCATCGCGGGCGATGCCCGCGGACGCGTGTGGATCGCCTGGCACGCGCCCGAGGGGCGCGACGCAGACGGCGAGCAGCGCCCGTGGATCGCGCGTTCGTCGGACGGCGGGAGCACGTTCGGGGCCGCGCGGCTCGTCCACCCGCTCGCACCCGGGGCGTGCGCGGATTGCCGTGTCGCTCTGGCCTGCACGGGGGAGCAGGTCTACATGGTCTACCGCTCGGCCCGGGCCGGGAACCAGCGCGGGATGGTGCTCGCGTTCTCGCGCGACGGCGGCGAGCGCTTCGAGTTCCGCACGCTGGACGATTGGCAGACGGAGCGCTGCCCGCGCTCGTCGGCGAGCCTGCTGGTCACCCCCAGAGGCGTGCTCGCCGCCTGGGAGCGCGCGGGTTCGATCTCGCGCGCCTGGTTCGACGGCCTCGAGTCCAGGCGTGAGTCGCGCGTGACGCGCATGGTGTCGGGTACCGACGGCTGGGGCCCAGTGCAGCGCCGGGCGGAGCTGAAGCACCCCGCGCTGGCGCTCGGCGCCGACGGCGCGCTGCTCACCGTGAGCCTGGCCGACGTCCTGTGGGGCACGGAGGCCAAGCTCGATTGGCAGCTGGAGGACGGTGCGGGGGAGTTCCTGGCCAAGGCGCCACGCCCGATCCAGCCCGTGCCGAGCTGGGACCTGGCCGCGGCCTTCGCGCGCCCGGACGGGAGCTTCGTGATCGTCTATTGAGCGGCGCGCGAGCCGCGTCGCGCGGCCAGCCCCTCCGAGCCCGCTAGCGTCCGTCGAGTTCCGGCACCTCGCCCGACGTCCCGTCGTGCGCGGCCTGCGCCGCGATCGTGGCGGCGTCATGGCGCGGACCGCGGTTCATCCCCGGGCAGTCCAGTGCCGCCCGCGCCCAGTGCGCCGAGCTCGCCAGGTTCGCGCGCCAGAAGGGCCAGGTGCGGCACTGCCGCGGGCGCGCGGCGTAGACCGTGCAGCCGTGTGCGGCGCTCCAGAAGACGCACTCGTGGTTCGGCTTCTCGGTCAGGCTGGTGGCCCCGTCGTCGAGCCGGCGCGTGTAGCGCTCGTGGAAGTCGGCGAGATCGAGTCCGAGCTGCGCGGCCAGCGCGACGGCCTCGTCTTCGTCGACCCGCACCGTGCCCGGCACACCGGTGCAGCAGTGCCCGCAGCGCGTGCAGGCGAAGCGCAGGCCGTCGCGATACCAGGGTTGTCCTTCCATGGCGCTCAGCACATGAAGCGGCCGACCGGCACACCGCCCACCGACAGCATCAGCGGGAGGTCGGCCAGGCACGAGATCAGCGCGCCGCCCAGGCGCCAGCGACGGGCGGCGTTGTCGGAGCCCAGCACGAAGGCCGTCAAACCGCGCCCGCGCGGGGTCAGGATCGCCTCGATGATCGCCCACTCGATCCAGCGCACGGGCACGTAGACCGCGAGGTAGGTGAGGACCATGACCGTCGTGGTGCCGTACGTGCCGAGCTCGTCGAGGCCGGCGTAGACCAGGGCCCCCGCGACGAAGATCGCGATCCCGAAGACGAGGCCGAGCGCGAGGCGCAGGAAGCCGAGCCCGAAGGCGAGGCCCGCGACGCGCGCGCGTTCGGGTCGGAAGCGGCGCACGCCGAGGGCGCACCAGGCGACGTAGGCGGCGCCCTTGAGCGCGAAGTAGAGCCCTAGGGCGGGGGTGCTGGCGAGGTCCACTGGCGCGCCAGATCCTACCTGCGGCGGGCCGGTGCCTACGGTCGCAGCGCAAGTGGCAGCACCAGCGCACGGACTTCCACGCCACGCGGGGCGAGCACGAGCTCGGCCTGGCCCGCGAGTCCGCCCTCGCCGCCGACCATCAGGGTGTAGGTCCCCGGCGGCGCCGAGACGCGTGCGCGCGGTGGGGTCCGGGTGCAGTCGGCGTTACCGCCCCAGACGAGGCCGTTGGCGTCCAGGAGCGAACAGGCGATCCACTCGACGCGCTCGACGCCGGCGGGGAGCGGGAAGTCGACCTCGCGCAGGCCGCAGCGTTCGAGGCGCAGCTCGAGCCGCGTCTCCACGCCGGCCTCGATCCGGACCGGCAGGCGCATCTGGCGGAAGCCGTCGCCGCCGAGCACGAGGCGGTGCTCGCCTGGCGCGAGGGCGTTGCTCGAGAGCTCGCCGGCCGCGATCTTCACCACGCCGCTCTCGCGGTCCGAGGCGTCGCTGAGCGTGGCCACGAGGTCGTGCTCGACGCCAGGCTCCGCGCCCGCGCCGGTGAGGCGCACGAGCAGGCGCCCCGCGACCGCGAGCTCGACGCGCCCGAGATCGAGCGTGGCGCCGGCCGCAAGCGCGTGTCGCCCGAGAGCCTTCCAGGGATGGTCCGGGTGGCGCAGCTCGAGCTCGACCGTGCCCACCGGAACGCCCTCGGCCAGGACCGCGCCGCGCGCGCCCGTGCTCGGGAACGAGCGCCACTGCCGGGCCTCCTCGTGCCAGACCTGCAGCTCTGCGCCGACCACCGGCGCGCCGTCGGGCGCGACGACCTCGGCCGCGATGCGTGCGCGCTCGCTCGTGGTGGGCACGGTGAGCTCGAGCGGCGCCGACGACGGCCATACGTCGCGCCGTTCGAGCAGCGGGAAGCCGCGCCATCCATGCTCCAGCGCGGGCTGGACCCACAGGAGGTGCGCGCGCTCCTCGATGTCCCCGATCGAGAAGCGGCCCGAGGCGTCGGTGGGGTTCGAGCGCGTGCGCCAGGCGCGGTCCTCGGCGCGCAGCGCGACCACGGTCAGGCCCGCGAGCGGGCTCCCGCGCGAGTCCACCAGCCGCCCGTGGATCCGCAGCGTCGGGTGCAGCTCGACGTCCCAGGTGCGCGTCTCGCCCGCGGCGAGCTGCAACTCGAGACGCGCCTCGCCGTGCTGTGCGTGCTGCGCGACGATCGTCTGGCGCGCGAGGCCCAGGCCGGTGAGCTCGAAGCAGCCGTCGAGCTGCGACCAGGCCGTACGACCGGTGAAGGTGTCGGCTTCGCCGGCGCGGAGCTGGACGCTCGCGAGCGGCCGACCGTCCTGCCCGCGCACGCGACCGACGAGGCGGGGCGTGGGCAGCAGCGTGACTTCCACCGCGTTGCGATCGTCGTCCAGGACCTCGAGCTCGCCCTGGTATGGAGCGCGGCCCGGCGCGCGCGCCTGCAGCGGCTGGAGGCCGAGCGGCGCGCAGGCGAGCTCGAAGGCGCCGTCCGCGTCCGTGCGCGCCTCCTGTGGCGGCGGCCCGGGCGCGAACGAGCCGTCCGTCACGCGCTGGAGCTCGGGCTGCTCGCTCCCGAGCATCACCTGGGCGCGTACGAGCGGTCGGCCGAGCTCGTCGAGCACGCGTCCGCGCACGCGCGCGCCGC
>CAZWAY010000019.1:47779-83656 GCA_964631945.1 uncultured Planctomycetaceae bacterium | reverse complement strand
TGGATCGCGACAGCGACGGCTGGTACGACCGCGACGAGCTCGACTACGGCAGCGACCCGACCGTGCCCAATCGGACGCGTCCGCGCGCGCGCTGAGCGCCTGCCGAGCACGGGCATCGCGCTCCGGCGACGCACTTCCGGCCGCCGGAGACTAGGAGACTAGTCGTCCTCGGGCGCGAAGCGCTCGTGGGACGAGTCTTCCATGGCGCGCAGTCGTTCGAAGGCCGCCTGGGCCGCGGCCGCATCACCGTCGAGGAGCGCGGCCTCGAGTTCAAGCTGACGCATCAGGAAGTCGACCATCGTGCGGCGATAGGCCGTGACGAAGGCCGCGCGCTCGGCTTCGGGCAGGCGCGTGGCGGCCGCGGGCACGAGCTGCTTGCAGCCCAGCGTGAGGCGCTGGATCTCGACCAAGGAAGAGAGCGCCTCCACGCTCGAGCCGTCCGCGCGCAGGAGCTTGCGCAGCGGCTTGAGCTGGTCCTCGAGCAACTCCATCTGGCGCGCGAGTTCGCTCTCGTGCTCGCGCCCGTGTCGGCCGAGCTCCTGGAGGACGGGGGCGAGCGGGAGGGCGAGGGGTAGCAGCAGCGCGAACGAGCGGGGCTTCATGGCGATGTCCTGGCGGAGGTGGGGGATCAGAGGGCCGGGGTGAGGCCGGGTAGCGCGTGGGGATAGCGGCCATCCGGGCCGGGCAACGTGGGCGGTGGCGCGTCCCAGGCGTAGCGCGCGGGCGCGAGGCGCAGCTCCGATGCCATGGCCTCGTCCCACTTCACGACGCGCCCGGAGTAGCTGGCCATGCGCCCGAGGATCGCGGTCAGGGTCGCCTGGGCGCCGAGCTCGGCCTCGGCGTGCTCGTGTCCGGCGCGGATGGCGGCGAACAGCGCGTCGTGCTCGCGCTGGTAGGGATCCACGCCCTCGCCGCGCCAGCGCCAGTCCCAGCCGCCCTGGCTGCTGATGCGCGCGGCCGAGACCTCGGCCTGTCCCAGGGTGCCGTGGGCGTGCTCGGCGACCGAGTCCCAGCAGCCGGGGATGTGCCGGCACTGCGAGAGCATCTTGGTGCCGTCGGCGTAGGTGTACTCGAGCGCGTGGTGATCGTAGATCTCGCCCGTGTCGGGGCCGGTGCGCACCGCGCGTCCGCCCTGGCCCTGGGCGCTCACCGGCGGCGCGCCCTGGATCCAGTTGCACACGTCGAGGTTGTGGATGTGCTGTTCGACGATGTGGTCGCCGCACAGCCAGTTGAAGTAGTACCAGTTGCGCATCTGGTAGGTCATCTCGCTCCAGCCGGGCTCGCGCGCGCGCGTCCACACGCCGGAGGAGTTCCAGTAGCAGCGGTACAGGAGGATCCGCCCGATCGCGCCCTCGCGCAGGCGCTTCACCGTCTCGACGTAGGCGGGGTCGTGGTGGCGCTGCAACCCGACCCCGATCTTGAGCTCCTTCCTGCGGGCCTCGGCCGCCGCCGCCAGCACGGTGCGCACACCGGGGGCGTCGACCGCCACGGGCTTCTCGAGGAAGACGTGTCGGCCCTTGGCGACCGCGTACTCGAAATGCTCGGGCCGGAAGCCGGGTGGCGTGGTGAGGATCACCACGTCCACGTCGAGCTCGATGGCCGCGCGGTAGGCCTCGAAGCCCACGAAGCGCCGCGACTCGGGTACGTCCACGCGCTCGGGGACCTGGGCCACGATCTCGGCCAGCGAGGCGTCGAGTCGATCGCGGAAGGCGTCCGCCATGGCCACGAGGTGCACGGGACCGGCGGTCGAGAGCGCCTGGATCGCCGCGCCCGTGCCGCGCCCGCCACAGCCGACCAGAGCCACGCGCAGGAGGTCGTTGGCGCGGTCGCCGGCGACCTCGCGCGCGAGCGCGCTGCTCGCCAGCACGGCTCCGGATCCCTGCAGGAAGGTGCGACGCGACGGGAAGGGTTGCGGCGGGTTCATGGCGATGGGGAGCGGAACGGGGTCAGCGCCCGCCCTGGCGCTGGCGCGCGAGGACGTCGCGGATCGAATCGGCCTCGGGCTCGAAGGCGCGCGCCCACTCCTCGGGCGGCGGCGGCACCAGCGGACGCACCACGCGAAAGCCCACGAAACGCGCGTCGGTGAGGTACCAGATGCTCTTGGGCTGCTGCGGGTCCTGCACCTTCCAGCCCTTGTTCGAGGCGCGGCGCGCGGCCGAGCGCAGCCGGGCGGGGTCGTCGTCCCAGGAGCCGCCGCGCACGACGTGCGGGTAGGGCGCGCTCGGCCAGTTGACGGGGTTCGCGGCGTGCGCGCCGAGCGTGGCGTAGAAGCCCTTGTCGTGTGCGTCGAGCACCCACTCGGCCACGTTTCCGTGCATGTCGAACAGGCCCCACGGGTTCGGCTGCTTGCGCCCGACCTCGTGATAGCGGTCGTCGGCGTTGTCGAAGTACCAGGCGTACTGGCCGAGCTGAGCCGGATCGTCGCCGAAGGAGTAGGCCGTGCTCGTGCCCGCGCGGCAGGCGTACTCCCACTCGGCCTCGCTCGGCAGGCGGTAGAAGCGTCCGGTCTTCATCGTCAGCCACTTGGTGTAGTGGCGGGCCGCGAACTGCGTCATCGAGATGGCCGGGAAGCCGTCCACGCCCATCTCGAAGTCCATGGGCACGTAGGGCGGCGTCGGGCGGCTGACCGCGTCGGCCCAGGCGTCCTGGGGCGTGGCGGGGGCCAGGCCCTCGGCGCGTGCCTTGCGGTCGAGCGCGAGCATGAACGGGTGGTACTCGTTCCAGCGCGTTTCGAAGCGCGCCATCCAGAAGGGCGCGAGCTCGACCTCGAGCGCGGGGCCCTCGTCCTCGCCGCGGCCCGCCTCCGTGGCGGGGCTGCCGAGGCGGAACGTGCCGCCGGGGATGGGCACGAGCTCGAGGCTCGCGTTCGTGCCGGGAATCGCCTCGACGTAGGGCTTCATCGCCGCAGGCGAGGCCGCCTCGGCCGCGGCCAGGGGCACGGCCGGCGGCACGCCCGGGGGCGGGTCCGGGAACTTGCGCGCGGTCTGCGCAGAGTTCGAGAACGCCAGCAGGGCCAGGAGCGGGAGCGACACGGCGCGGGATTGTAGTGGGCGCGCGGGGAATGCGCGCGTCGTCGGATAGCTTGCCGCGACCGTGAGAGCCCGGAAACCCTGGAGACCCGAGGGCGTGTGCCGCGCGCGGCGCCGGACCCTGGCCACCCTGCTGGCCAGCTCGCTGGCCGCCTGTGCGGCCGCCGGGTTCGAGCCGGTGCCGCGCGAGCTCGGGCGCTTCGAGTTCGCGCGCGCGGCCATGGGCACGGAGTTCCGCGTGCTGTGCTACGCCCCGGACGAGATGCGCGCGCGTGGCGCGGCCGAGGCCGCCTTCGCGCGCATCGCCGCGCTCGAGCGCGCGCTGTCGGACTACGATCCGGAGAGCGAGCTCACGCGCCTCGGTGCGCGCTCCGAGCAGGGCGGCGCGCCCACGCCGCCGATCCCGCTCTCGCGCGAGCTCGGAACCGTTCTGGCCGCGGCGCAGGAGCTCGCGCGCGCGAGCGACGGGGCCTTCGACGTCACGGCGGGCCCCTTCGTGCGCCTGTGGCGGCGCGCGCGCCGCCAGGAACGCCTGCCGGAGGCGGCCGAACTCGCCGCCGCGGCGACGGCGGTGGGCTACGAGAAGCTGGTGCTGGAGCCCGGAGCGCGCGCGGCGCGCCTGCTCGCGCCCGGGATGCGCCTCGACCTGGGCGGCATCGCCAAGGGCTACGCGCTGGACGAGGCGCTGGCGGTGCTCGTCCAGCGGGGCGTCCCGTGCGCGCTGCTGGTGGGTGGGGGCGAGCTGCGCGCGGGGCAGCCGCCGCCGGGAAAGCGCGGCTGGAGCGTGGCCCTGGCCGGCCTCGAGCCGGCGCCCGGCGAAGCGCCGCCCACCCTGCTCCTGGCCCAGGGCGCGCTGGCGACCTCGGGGGACCTGGCGCAGTTCCTCGAGCTCGACGGCGTCCGTTATTCGCACATCCTCGACCCGCGCAGCGGGCTCGCGCTGAGCGAGCAGCGCTTGGTCAGCGTGCTCGGAGCGCGCGGCATGCTCAGCGACGCACTCGCGACAGCCCTGAGCGTGCTCGGGCCGGAGCCCGGTCTGGCGTTGCTCACGCGCTATCCGGGCTTCGAGGCGCGCGTGCTCGTCCGCCGCGCGGGACGCGTCGAGTGCTTCCACACGCCGGGCTTCCCTCCGCTATCCTGCGCGTCCCCCCGCGAGCCCGCGGTGGACCCCGGCCCGAGTCCCTGAGTCACAGTGCCCATGTCGCCTTCCTCGACGTCCTTCCAGCCTTCGCGGCGCGAGCTCCTGCGCGGCGCCGTCGCCACCACCGTGGTCGGTCCCTACGTCTCGGTCTCGCCCGGCGTCCTGCGCCGGCCGGGGGGGGCCGAGCTCTTGCGCGTCGGACTGGTCGGCTGCGGCGGGCGCGGGACGGGCGCCGCCGTCAACGCCCTGCGCGCCGATGCGAACGTGAAGCTGGTGGCCATGGGCGACACCTTCTCCGACCAGCTGGAGGCGAGCCTCGCTTCCCTGCTCACCTCCGAGGACTCGGCCGACCTGGCGGCCCGCATCGACGTGCCGCCCGAGCGCCGTTTCGTGGGCTGGGACGCCTACGAGCAGGTGATCGCGCACTCGGACGTGGTCCTGCTGGCGACCTCGCCGCACTTCCGGCCGCTGCATCTGGCGGCCGCGGTCGCGGCCGGCAAGCACTGTTTCGTCGAGAAGCCGGTCGCGACCGACGCTCCCGGCGTGCGCGCGGTGCGCGCGGCCTGCGAACTCGCCCGGCAGAATGGGCTCTCGATCGTGAGCGGGCTCTGCTACCGCTACGAAGCCAAGAAGCGCGCCACGATCCAGCGCTTGCACGACGGCGCCGTGGGCGAGATCGTGGCGTTGCACACGACCTACAACGCCGGCGCGCTGTGGCACCGGGGGCACAAGCCCGAGTGGAGCGAGATGGAGTACCAGATGCGCAACTGGCTCTACTTCCACTGGCTCTCGGGCGACCACATCGCCGAGCAGCACATCCACTCGCTCGACAAGCTCGCCTGGGCCATGGGCGAGTATCCGGTGCGTTGCCTGGCGACGGGCGGACGTGCCGCGCGCATCGAGCCCGAGTTCGGCGACGTCTACGACCACTTCAGCACGGTCTACGAGTGGAAGAACGGCGTGAAGGGCTTCGCCTACTGTCGCCAGTGGGGCGGACAGGTCCAGACCGAGGTCTCGGACTGGATCTACGGCACGCGCGGGCGCTGCAACGTGCAGGAGGCCGCGATCGACGGCGGTGCCGGCTGGAGCTGGCGCTGGCGTCCCGAGCGCGAGGGCGATGCGGACGACATGTACCAGAACGAGCACGACGCGCTGTTCGCCTCGATCCGCTCCGGCCGACCCATCGACGATGGCGAAACGATGTGCAACAGCACGCTGATGGCGCTGATGGGGCGCATGTCGGCCTACAGCGGCCAGGCGCTCAGCTGGGAGCAGGCCCTGAACTCGAGCGAGGACCTGCGCCCGAAGGCCTACGCCTGGGGCCCGATCGAGACGGTGCCCGTGGCGCGTCCGGGCGTCACGCAGTTCGTCTGAGCGCGGGCCGCGGGGCCCTCAGCCGAAGGCGTACTCTTCCCACAGGCGCGGCTCGGCCGGAAGGCTCTCGCCGGTCAGCCGGCACAGGGCGTTCCAGGCGGCCGCGCGCACGAGCGGATCGCTCTCGAACAACAGCTCGATCAGCGAAGGCACGGCCTGACGCGCGCCGAGCTGGGCCAGGCTCGCGCAGGCGAGCTGCTTGGCCCCCGGCTCCAGGTCGTCCAGGGCTTGCAGCAGCGCGTCCACCATGGCGTGCCGTGCGAGCGGGTGCTTCTGGGCCTCGCGCAACGTCTGCGAGAGCCTGGTGGTATCGCCCTGGGCCAGGCTGTCGGTCTGGGCCTTGCCCGTGTCGCGCCACCAGCCGCGCTCGGCCTCGAGCCAGGCGCGCCAGTCTTGCGCCTGGACCAGGCGCGTCTGGCCCGTGCACTCGCGCAGGGCCCACTGCGAGGCGCGCACGGTGTCCTCGTCGCCGTCGTCGAGGGACGCGATCAGGGCGGCCAGAGCCTTGGTGTCGCGCGCGCGACCGAGGGCGCGCGCACCGGCCGCGCGCAAGCTCGGGTTGGAGTGCTCCAGGCAGGCGCGCAGCAGCGCGCCCGTGTTCTCGTTCATGCGCCAGGGGAAGCGCTCGGCGAAGCGCCCCAGTCCCTCGAGCACCAGGAGGTCGAGCTCGAGGTCCTTGCCGACCAGCTTCTGCAGGAGACCGCAGGCCTCGGCCCGGCCGGAAGCGGTCAGGGCCTCGCACACCAGGCGCTGCAGCGCGAGCGGCGCCGCGAGCAGCGGCTTCTCGAGCGTGTTCACCGCCTGCGCGTCGCTGCGCAGGATCGCGGCCAGGGCCTCGGTGGCGGGCGCGCGCAGCGCGCGCATCTCGATCTCGTCGCCGCTCTCGGCCAGCAGCTCGAGGAACAACGGAATGCCCCCGGCCGTGCCCTGGCGGCCGAGCACGCTCAGCGCGGCCACGCGCACCGTGCGCTCGGGCCGCGCACTCGTCTGAGCGCGCAGCGTGGTGCGCACCGGGACCTCGGGTAGGTTGGCCAGCGTCTCGAGCGCCAGGGCCCCGACCCGCTCGGGTGAGCACAGCCAGGCTTCGGGACCGCTCTCGCCCAGGAGGTCCTCCAGGCCTTCGCCCGAGACCAGCACGAACAGCACGGGGGCGGTTTCCGCTCCCAGGGCGGTCAGGCGCCGGACCAGCACGTCCTCGCGGCAGGCGCTCGCGCCCTCGCTGCGCTGCAGCACGGAACGAACCGCCGCGAGCCCGTCGAGCGACGGACTCGCGGCGGCGAAGGCGAACAGTATCGCGCTCGGGAGCATGGTGCTCCTACGGACGACCCGCACGGCGCATGGCCTGGAAGGCCCACTCGCCGCTACCACTCCCGTCGGTGCCGGGCAGGCCCGGCATGTCGAGGTCACCCGAGGAGATGCGGCCGTCGTAGTTGACGGTCAGCTTCGAGTGCTGCGCACCGTAGTCGCGCTGGATGTCGACCTTGTTGCCCGCGGTCATGTTGCCATAGACCGTGACCTTGGCCGAGCCCGAGGCGTTCAGGTTCTTGTCGATGAAGTTGTTCTCGGCGTACATGAAGGCGTGCATCTGCTCGAGCGTCCCGAAGGTGGGGTCGCCGAAGTAGATGTTGCCGCTGTCAGGCACGGTCGAGTCCTTCATCGCGATGAAGGCGATCCCGTCCTCCGCCGTGTTGTCGTAGAACACGTTGTCGGAGAAGTAGATATTGCCCTTGGCGACGAACGTGACCTGGATCCCGTTCGGCTCGTTGTGGTCGATCTTGAACGAGAAGATGCTCTTGTTGTGGATCCAGAGGTTGCCGTCGATGTAGTAGACCTTGTGGTTGCCGTTCACGCCCGGTTTTCCGGACAGGCCGGAGAGCGTGATCGGACAGGCGTCCGCGCCCGTGCTGCCGGCATCGGTGTGCACCGGCTCGTACGGATCCTCCAGGAAGTAGTCGTTCTTGGTGGTCGAGCTGGTGTCGCTCGCACGGTCGCTCGGGTTCTTGCGGAAGATGTGAGCCGGGCTCGATTGCGGTAGCTGCCAGGCCTTGCCGCCCAGAGCGTTCGTCTTGTAGGTGGCCGCGCCGAACAGCGCGGCCACGTTGAAGTCGGCCGAGTTGGGATAGTCCATCGCGGCGATGTCCGGGATGGGCTGGTAGACGCCCGATTCCCCGCTCGCGCCGGTGATGGCGTCCTGCGCGCGGATCGTGCCGGTGACCGAGGCTGTCCCCGCCACCGTGACACCGCCGCCGCTGTAGACGTCGCCCTTGACGAGGTCGGCCTGCGCGCCCGACCCGCCCAGCTTCAGCTTGTAGAGCGGATCGCCGGAGCTGTTGCCGGCGAAGAGCGCGTGGTCGTAGATGTCGCTCCCGCCGCCCGTCAGCAGCGCCTCGAGCGTCTCCTGTTCGCCGCGCACGTCGGCGGACGTACGCACCAGCAGCTGACCCTCGACGCTGTCGTCCATCTCGACCCAGTACGAGCCGCCCCCGAAGGTGCGCGGTGCGCCGGCGTCGCCGATGGGGGCGACCGTACCGGCCGCCACCTGCTGGAGCGCCTCGGCCATGCCGGCCTGGGCCACGGCGGTCGCCTGGTGGCGATTCACCGTGGAACCGCCCTCGGAGCTGGAGCGCGAGGCGATCATCAGCATCGCTCCGCACAGCCCAACGAGCACGGTCACGGCCACGAGCGCGATCACCGCGGCGGAGCCACGGCGTTCGGGCGGGCCAAGAATCAGCAGCTTTTTCATGTCGAACCTCCTCAGTTGTACGGGCGTACGGCCGTTTCCGCGGTCGTCTGGAGCAGCCGTCCACCCTCGTCCCGGCGCTGGCAGGTGAGACGCACGAAGATCACGTTCCCCTCGGAGGAGAACGAGAGCCCCGCCTCGTCCACCAGACCATTGCCGTTGTCGTCCATCCCGTTGGCGAGCTCGCCCTCGAGCAGCTCGGCCACGCCGTTCGCCAGCACGATGCGGCGTTCGTCGGGCTGGCCTTGGGCCTCGACCAAGACCAGGCGACGCTCGTCCACGAGGCCGTCGCCGTCGTTGTCCACACCGTCGTCGAGCTCTCCGGCGTCCAGCTCGAGGAACAGGTCGACGGTCTGCCACTGGGCCACGCCGCCCGCGAAGCTGACGGGCGTCTGGAACACGACCGCGTCGATCTCGGCGGGCCAGGCCGGCACGCCGGCGACCATGCTGTCGTCGGCGAAGTCGAGCGCCCTCGAGATGCGCTCGAGCGCGCGGTGCGTGCCGGTCGAGAGCGTGTGCTCGGCGCTGCCCTCGTCGAAGGCGTCCGAGGCGCGCGAGGAGACCTGGGCCACGGCCAGGAACATCACCGCCAGGAAGGTCACCGCGATCAGCGACTCGACCAGCGTGAAGCCCTGGCGGGCGGAAGCGTGGAGGTTGGTCTTCACGGCGTCAGCACCACGTCGATCTCGTAGGAGCGGTTCCCGCCGGCGCCCGTCCACTCGACGAGGATGCGTGCGGGCAACAGCTGGTAGCCGGTGGTCATGTCGTCGAGCGCGTCGCCATCGAGGTTCAGGTCGCGCCCCACGCCTTCCAGCATGCCCATGCGCTCGTCCACGAAGCTCTCACGCAGGACGAAGACCCCGCCACCGACGTCGACGGCCGGGAACACGATGCGTCCCACGCGCCCATCGGGGTCGTCGCGGCGCGGCGTGAGGCCGCGCACGTCGAAGGCCGCGCCCGGGGCCGAGCCGGGGGCCCCCAGGTCGTCGCCCGGGGCCTCGTTGTAGGTGCGGAAGATCTCGGCGAAGGCCGTGACCTGCATGCGAGCCGCGCGTGCGCGCGCCGCTTCGTCCGCCAGGGCGCTCTCCTCGGTCACGCGCGAGAGGCGCAACGAGGACAGCACGGCGCCCGACAGGCCGCCCACGGCCACGAGCAGGAGCAGGGCCAGGATCGTGACCTCGATCAGGGAAAAGGCTTCCCTGCCGGTCGGCGCTCCGGGCGCGTTGATGTCGAGTTCCTTCCCCACGCGATAGGACCCTCCCCAGGGTCGGTCAGCGGTATCGGGTCGCCGAGGTGGGCGAGATGAGGCCAGTCGGGAGAAAGCGCGTTCGTCGGAACGGGGCGTGGCAATCCGGCGCGCCGGTCGAAAGACTTCTGCGTCCGTCATCCCCCCTGGGCTCCCATGCGCAACTCCTTCCGTCCCGTCCTGACCGGCGCGCTGCTCGCTTCGCTCCTGGGCGCCTGTGCCGTGCCGTCCCTCGAGGTACAGCCGCGCTACGGGCGCCCGCAGATCTCCGGTCGCGCCGGGGCGACCTCGGGCGCGGTGGGCGGATCCGCCGACCTCGAGGACGCCGGGCTCGACGACGACCAGGCGCTCTCGGCGCGGGCCGACCTCGAGTTCGGCTCACCGCGCCTGATCGGCCTGGCGCAGGCGCCGCACTTCGAGGGCAGCGGCACGCTGGACGTCACCATCAGCGATGGCACCAACACGATCACGGCCGGTACGCCGGTCGATACCGAACTCGGCATCTCGCAGTACGACCTGGCGCTGGTCTTCGATCTCTTCCCGGGCGACACGATCGAGCTCGGGATCGGCTTCGGCGCGGCCTACTTCGACCTCGACTTCCGCTTCGAGGAGAGCGCCACCGGCACGCTCGTCGCGAGCGATGAGCAGGTGCCCGTCCCGTTCCTGGCCGCGACCGCGGCGCTGTGGCTCGGGCCGGTGGAAGTGGCCGCCTTCGCGGGCGGCATGCAGTACACCTACCAGGACGACCGCGTCGATTTCCTCGACCTGGACGCCTACGCGCGTCTGAAGTTCCTCGGCGGGCGCCAGCACTTCCGCAGCTCGCTGCTGGTCGGCTACCGCCTGACCCGCTTCCAGCTCGACTACGACGACCAGGGCACCGACATCGACGCGGACCTCACCCTCGCGGGCCCGTACGTCGGGCTCGAGATCACGCTCTAGGCCGGACTCGTCTCGCCGGGCTTTTGCAGCGCGAGGTTCGCGCGGAAGATGCCGATCAGGGCCTCGCGCTTGCGAGCGACCTGCGGATCGGTCCCGGCCAGGCCCTGCACCGTGCGGTAGATCGAGGCCAGGCCGTCCTCGACGTGCTCGAGGCCGGCGACGTAGGCCAGAGCCGCGCGGGCGTCGGCCAGGGAGCGCTCCAGCTTGCGCGCGCGCCGCTGCAGGAGGTCCAGGGTGTCGAGTTCGGGGAGCGCGGCATCCACGTTCGCTTCGAGCGGGACCGACGCCAGGGCCAGCTCGACCAGGCGCGTGCGCAGGTCGGCGCGCGCGGCCAGCGCTCCGCCCAGCGCGCGCAGGCGCTCTTCGAGTCTGCCGCCGAGCGCGAGCGCGGCAGGGGAGCGTGACGCGACAGCCTCCCCCGGCGCGGAGGGAATCGCGCGTTCGGGGGGCGGTGACGGATCCGCGGGATCCTCGGCCGGCCCCTGGAGCAGCGCGAGAAGACGCGACTCGAGCTCGCGCGCCAGCGCGGCGCGCCGTTCCGGCTCGCACTCCGGCAGGCGCGTGTCGAGCGTGGCCGCGACCAGGCCGGCGATCAGGGCCGTGAGCTCGGCCGGCGCCAGAGCGGTGGGCTCTTCCAGCGGCGCCACTTCCGGCCTCCCGGCGGCACGCAGCGCGCGCGTGCGCTCGTCCCAGACGCGTGCCGAACCCACCGAGCCGCGCGTCGGGCTGGGGCGGGAAGCGTTTTCCGTCCTGGATCGGCTGCGGAACATGCGTGGGGACCGGAGGGAAAGGTACCCCGCGGCGGGCTCCGGCGGGCGGCGCCTTGCCGCGCGGGGCGGCGCCCCATATCGTCCCGACTCGGCCAGGCCAGCCGCGGGACGACCGAGCGCGCCGCGACCCGGCCAGAACCACATGCAGAGCCCCCGAGAGAGTCCGCCCGCCGGGGAAGCACCCGAGGAGCGGCGCAGCGACTTCATCCGCGAGCGCGTGCAGGCCGAGCGCGCCGCCGGCAAGTACGGCGGACGCGTGCTCACGCGCTTCCCGCCCGAGCCCAACGGCTACCTGCACATCGGGCACGCCAAGTCCATCTGCCTCAATTTCGGGCTGGCACGCGAGTTCGGCGGGCACTGCAACCTGCGCTTCGACGACACCAACCCCAGCACCGAGGACGACGAGTACGTGCGCTCGATCCAGGAGGACGTGCGCTGGCTGGGCTTCGAGCCCGACGGGCTGTTCTTCGCCTCGGACTACTTCGAGCGCCTGCACGAGTGGGCCGTGCGCCTGATCGAGAAGGGGCTGGCCTACGTGTGCGACCTGCCCGGCGAGGAGCTGCGCGAGTATCGCGGCACGCTCACCACGCCCGGACGCAACAGTCCACAGCGCACGCGCTCGGTGGCCGAGAACCTGGCGCTGTTCGCGCGCATGCGCGCGGGCGAGTTCGCCGACGGCACACGCACGCTGCGGGCCAAGATCGACATGGCCTCGCCCAACATGAACCTGCGCGATCCGGTGCTGTACCGGATCCTGAAGGTCGCGCACCACCGCACCGGCACGCGCTGGTGCATCTACCCGACCTACGACTGGGCCCACGGGCAGTCGGACGCGCTCGAAGGCATCACGCATTCGATCTGCACGCTCGAGTTCGAGAACCACCGCCCGCTGTACGAGTGGTTCCTGGCGGCTCTCGAGCTCGAGCACCGTCCGCAACAGCTCGAGTTCGCGCGCCTGAACCTGACCTACACGGTGCTGTCCAAGCGCAAGCTGCTGCGTCTGGTCCAGGAGGGCCACGTCTCCGGCTGGGACGATCCGCGCATGCCGACGCTCTCGGGGCTGCGCCGACGAGGCTTCACCCCGGAAGCGCTGCGGCTCTTCTGCGAGCGCATCGGGGTGGCCAAGTTCAACAGCACCGTGGACGCGGTGCAGCTCGAGAACGCGCTGCGCGACGACCTGAACAAGCGCGCGCCGCGGGTCATGGCCGTGCTGCAGCCGCTCAAGCTGGTGATCGAGAACTGGCCCGCCGGCCAGGTCGAGTGGCTCGAGGCCGTGAACAACCCCGAGGACCCCGCGGCTGGCACGCGCAAGGTGCCGTTCGGGCGCGAGCTGTGGATCGAGCGCGAGGACTTCCGCAGCGAGGCGCCCAAGAACTACTGGCGCCTGAAGCCGGGCCAGGAGGTGCGTCTGCGCTACGCCTACTACGTCACCTGCACGGGCTTCGAGTGCGACCCCGTGAGCGGCGAGCCCACGCTGGTGCGCGTGCGCTACGACCCGGCCACGCGCGGCGGGGACTCGCCCGACAAGCGCAAGGTCAAGGGCACCCTGCACTGGGTCTCGGCCGAGCACGCGCTGGCGGCCGAGGTGCGCCTGTGCGAGCCGCTCTTCCGCGTGTCGCACCCCGAGGCGGCCCAGGAGGGCAGCCCGGAGGGCGGCGACTTCCTGGCGCACCTGAACCCGGACTCGCTGCGCGTGCTCAGGGGCTGCAAGCTCGAACCGAGCCTGGCCCGGGCGGAGGCCTCGCAGCGCTTCCAGTTCGAGCGCCACGGATACTTCTGCCTCGACGCGCGCGACTCGCAGCCCGGACGGCCACTGTTCCAGCGCGCCGTCGCGCTGCGCGACACCTGGGCCAAGATCGAGCAGAAGGAACGCGGCTAGCCGATCGCCGGTCGCGCGTGCGCGCGCGCGTGCTCGTAGTAGGCCGCTCTCAGGCGCTGCGTCCACGGGCCGGGCAGGCCCGTGCCGATGCGCTGCTCCTCGACCGCGATCACGGGCACGATCCCACGCGTCGAGCCGGTCAGGAAGGCTTCGTCGATCTCGCCGAGTTCGGCCCGGTGCAGCGGCGCACGCACGCTCGCCAGGCCGAGACCCTGGGCCAGTTCGACCACGATCGCCTGGGTCACGCCCTGCAGCGCTTCCTCGCCGGTGAGGCGCAGGGTCCGACCCTGGAGTGCGACGAAGTTCGAGCTCGTGCCCTCCAGGATACGCTCCTCTGCATCCACGATCAGGTGCTCGTATGCGTCCTGGCGCCCGAGCGGATAGGGACGACGCTCGACCACGAAGCTCGCCACCTTGATCAGCGGTCGGGCGCGGCGCAGCGGGGAGAAGCGCACGCCCACGCCGGCCGCCTGGAAGGCCTCGGGCACGGGCACGAAGGGTGAGAGTGCCAGCAGCGTGCGCTCCTCGCAGCCGAGCGCGCGCGCCGGCTCCGCCAAGAGGTCGAAGCGCACGAAGGCGTCCGCGCCTGGATAGGCGCGCACGCATGCATCGATGGCGTGCGCGAGGCGCTCACGGTCCAGGCGCTCTGCGCGGCCGAGCAACTCGAGCGAACGATCCGTGCGTTCGAAGTGTCGCTCCAGCCGCAGGAACTTCGCGTGCTCGAAGGTCCGCAGGGCCGAGTAGACCCCGAGGGGCAGGCCGTCGAAGAGTTCGTGCGCGCTCTGGACCCCGGGCCGGACGGGCAGCGCGAGCGGGCCCTGGCCGCCGACCGCGAAGAGCTGCACCGCTGTCACGGGCGGCATTCTGCGCTCGCCCGCCACGCCGGGCCAGCCGCCCCGGCGAGGGGCGGTTCGGGCCTCGATGGGATCGCGAACTTGAAATCCACTGACGTAGAATTCGGGCCCGCCCTGGAGCCTGAAGAGACCTCGGACCCGGGCGTCGATATCTCAGAATTGAAGCGTCTAGATGCTGGGCATAGGAGTCCGGAATTCCTCTACGCACTTTGCGGCATTCTATATATTGGGCCAGCGTTCGACCCGGTTGTACGGCCAGGCTCGTCTCATGGAGGTCATGGGGGGGTGGACCGGTCCGGGATACGGAGTGTTCCACAATGCAACGTCCTACGTCCTCGTGGATCGTTCCGGCGGCTCGCACGGTCTTGACCGTGCTGGCGTCGGCGGTCCCTACCCTGGCCCAACGGGCCCAGGCCATCGATTCCGCGGGTGGCACGCAGAAGGCTTCCGGAGGGCTCGTGTCCCTCGATCAGGTCCGCGTGCCTCGCCCCCCGAACCTCGCCAGCTTCGTGAAGAACGAGGCCGCCGCCGTCCAGCTCGGCAAGGCGCTGCTCTGGGACCAGCAGGTCGGCAGCGACGGCCGCACGGCCTGCGCCGCGTGCCACCATTCCGCGGGCGTCGACTCGCGCGTGATCAACACCCTGAACCCGGGCCACAACGGTCTGCTCGAACTCGCGCCGGCCGGTGGCCGCACGCGTCCCGGCTTCTTCCCGGTGCTGGGCGACGACGTGGTCGGTTCCCAGGGCGTGGTCGACATGGACTTCGCGCGCATCAACCTCGGCAACAAGGTCGATGCCGGCATCAACACCCCGAACGCCGTGTTCGGCCACAACGCGCAGGTGACGGGCCGTCAGGCTCCGACCTACATCAACTCGATCTACAACGAAGTCTTCTTCTGGGATGGCCGCGCGGCCAACACCTTCGACGGCCACACGGTCGGCAACGCGGGCGTGCCCGTGCTGCAGGTGCAGCCCGACGGCAGCGTGATCGCCGTGCCCGTGGCCCTGATCGATTCGGCCGCGGCCTCGCAGTCCGTCGGTCCGCCGAACAGCGACGTCGAGATGGCCTGGGCTGGCCGGTCGTTCCCGGACATCGGCAAGAAGATGTTGCGCCTGCGTCCGCTGGGGACGCAGCTAGTGCACCCGCAGGACAGCCAGCTCGGGTCGCTGCGGCACCCTTCGGGCCGCGGCCTCAGCGTCAGCTACGCGCAGATGATCCAGGACGCCTTCGTGGATTCCTGGTGGGACTCCAACGTGATCGTCGATCGCGCTGGCAACGTGATCGGCCGCGGCACGCCGGTGGGCCTCGACCAGTTCAGCCTCATGGAGGCCAACTTCTCGCTGATCTGGGGGCTCGCGGTCCAGCTCTACGAGGCCAGCACGATCTCCCCGAACGCGCCCTTCGACCAGTTCGCGCGCGGCAACACGGCGGCCCTGACGGCGCGCCAGCAGCAGGGCCTGGACCTGTTCCATGGCAAGGCCAATTGCAACCGCTGCCACGGTGGGGCGGAGTTCACGAACGCCTCGAGCAACGTGGGTGGCAACGGCCGCGCCTTCGCCAACATCGGCGTCGAGCCGCTGACGGAGGATCCGGGCAACGCCGCCGGCGAGTTCAAGGTCCCCGGCCTGCGCAACGTGGAGCTGACGGGCCCGTACTTCCACAGCGGCAAGTACCTGACCCTGCGCCAGGTCGTGGACTTCTACGATCGCGGCGGCGACGTGGCCAACGACGAGCTCGAGCCGCTGGGGCTGAGCGAGGGCGAGAAGACCGCGCTGGTGGACTTCCTCTTGGCGCTGACGGACGAAGACGTGCGCTTCCAGCGTGGCGTGTTCGACCACCCCTCGCTGAACCCGGTGAACCGTGCGCCGCTCGCGGCCGTCGGTCGCCAGGGCTCGGCGGCTCCGCTGCGTACGTTCCTCGGGGTCTCCCCCTTCCACCCCGGCCTCTGATGCGAACCGAGTGCACTGCCCCTGCCGGGTGACCGGCGGGGGGAGCGCGGGGCGGCCGGTGCCCGGGGGGGCCCGGCCGCTTCATTCCTTGCCCCCATGGCGAGCGGCAGAGGTCGAGTCGAGGGGCCCGCCAGGCCAACGCTCGGCGCGTCAGCGCGGACTGCCGATCTCGCGCCCCAGCTTCTGCCCGGCGCTGCTGCCGGTGAAGGTCGCATCATCGGCGCCGGCCGAGCGCGTGGCCTGCAGGGCCGATCCGAGGAACACGTAGGCGCGGCCCGAATCGGCGCCGTTGCCGTTGCTGAAGGGGGCGCCGACGATCAGGTCGTCGCGGCCGTCGTCGTCGAGATCGATCAGCGCGAGCCCGCTCCCGAACTGGTCCCCGCTGGAGTTGTCGGCCACCAGGATCGTGCTGGCCCGCGTTCCGATCGAGCCGGCGCTGAGCGCTCCACCCAGCAGCAGGTAGGCGCGGCCGGCGCCGGAGGCCGGGACGCCGTGCAGCGGCGCGGCGACGAGGAGATCGGCGCGCCCGTCACCGTTGGCGTCGCCCATGGCGAGCACCTGTCCCAGTCGATCGCCCGAGGCCTCGGCCCACAACTCGACCGAGTTCACGTCCACGCGGCGCGAGTTCAGGCTCGCACCGCCGCGCAGGTAGTAGAGGAGCCCGCCGCTCGCGGCGCCGTTGCGCGCATCCGGCGCGCCCAGGAACAGGTCCGCGACGCCGTCCCCATCGAAGTCGCCCACGGCCAGCGCGCCCCCGAGGTGGTCGTCGTTGTCCTCACCCGTGAGCTGCACCTGGGCGGACCCGGCCGAAGCGCTGACCAGGCTCGGCCCACCGCGGAACACGAAGACCGCGCCTTCGGCGGAGTTGCCCGCGAGGGGCGCGCCGACGATCACGTCCGCGAGGGTGTCCCCGGTGACGTCGCCCAGCGCCAGGGCCGCGCCGAAGTTGTCCTGGCTGCTCGGGCCGAGCAAGCGCGCCATGGCCTGGGTCGTGGTCTGGGCCACGAAGCCGACCCTCCCGCGGTAGACGTAGAGCGCGCCGCCGTCCGTGCCGGCCGCGTCGTTGAAGGGTGCGCCCACCACCAGGTCGCTCAGGCCGTCACCGTTCACGTCGCCCACGGCCACGGACGTCCCGAAGCGATCGCCCGCGGCGGCCCCGCGCAGGATCGCGCTCGCGCTGCTGGCCAGACGGGGACTGGGCGAAGGCACGAGCGGACCGAAGTACACGTACACCGCGCCCGCATCCGTGCCGCCGCTGTCGTCCAGCGGCGCCGCCACCACCAGGTCGGCGATGCCATCGCCGTTCACGTCGCCGGTGCACGTCTGCCCGCCGAAGTCGGTGCTCGCACCTCCGTGCCGCAACACGAGGTCGGCCGAGCCCGCGCTCTCGTCCCCGAGCCCGAAGGGCGCGCCGAAGAAGAGATAGGCGCCGTCGCCGCCGGAGAAGAGCACGTCCCCCAGGCCGTCTTCGTTGAGATCGCCGGGGGTGCGCGGGCGCCAGCGGAAGCCGTCCACGAAGCTCGCCGTCCCGTTCGCGTTGCGGAGCACGAGCGTGGCCGACGCGCGCGCCGGGCCGGGCGGCGTGGTGCAGCGCAGGGTGGTGTCGTCCACGACCGTGATCGCGCTGGCGTCCACGCCGGCGAAGCTCACCTGCGGCGGCCCCGCCTCGCCTTCGAGGAAGCCCGAGCCACTCAGCGTGACGACCGTTCCGCCCTCCGGTGGGCCCGAGGCCGGCTCGACGGCCGTGAGGGTCGGCTCACGACGGTACTCGAAGCCCGTCAGGCTCGAGGAGCCGTGCGAGTTCGAGACGAGCACGCTGACGCCGGTCCCGGGCGGCCCCGGGGGGGCGTTGCACAGCAACGTCCCACCGTCCAGCACGCGCAGGTCGGTGGCCTGCGCCGGACCGAAGCGCACGTTCAGCGGACCGGCTCCCGCGGTCTGGAAGCCGCCGCCGGTGAGCCGGACCTCCGTTCCGCCCAGCGAAGTGCCCTGCTGCGGGGAGAGCGCCGTCACGGTCGGAGCCCAGTCGTAGAAGAAGCCCTCGGTCACCGTGGCGGAGCCGTTGGCGTTCACCACGCGCACGTCGACCGAACCGAGGCTGCCGGAGGGCGCTCGGCAGCGCAGCGTGCCGTCGTCGAGCACGGTGACCTCGCTGGCCTCTTCCACCCCGAAGGTGACGCTGTTCGCACCGGCCTCGTTCGTCAGGAAGGCCGCGCCGCGTAGCTCGACCAGGGTGCCCCCGCCCGAGAAGCCGAAGGGTGGCACCAGCGCGTCGATGCGTGGCGCCGGGAAGTAGGCGAAGTCCAGGGGCACGGCCGTGCTGCCGTTCTGATTCGTGACGCTGACCGCGACCGTCGCGCCGCTCGGACCGCCGGGCTCGAAGCACTGCAGCGTCTGGTCGTCCAGCGTGAGCACCGCCACGGCCGGACGGTCGCCGAAGAGCACGCTGTTGGTCCCGGCTCCGTCGCTCAGGAAGCCGCTGCCGTGCAGCGTGACCGCGGTCCCGCCGAGCCCGCTGGCGCCAGGCGGATCGAGCGCGAGCAGGGTGGGCCGGGCGTTGTAGCGGAAGCCGCCCGTCACGCTGGCGACACCGTTCGAGTTCGAGAGCACGAGATCCACGCTCTGGCCGGCCGGCCCGCTGGGCGCGATCGCGCGCACCCGCGTATCGTCCACGGTCACCACGTTGCGCGCGGGCGTGCCGTTGAAGGTGACCGCGTTGGGGCCGATCACCGAGGTCTTGAAGCCGCTGCCCGTCAGGATCACGAGCGTGCCGCCCGTGGCGCGTCCGTTGGCCGGTGCGAGGGTGGAGATGAGCGGTCCCGCGAAATACTGGAAGGCCGCCGGCAGCGTGCTCGAGCCGTCGTCGTCGGCAACCCACACGTCCACGACTGCGCCGGTGGCGCCGGGCGGCGTGAGGCAGGTGAGCTGCGAATCGTCCACGATCCCGAGCTGGGTGGCCTCGTTCGGGCCGAAGAACACGTGCAGCGCTCCGGCACCCGCACGCGTGAAACCGGTGCCCAGGAGCGTGACGAGGGTGCCGCCGCGCGGCGAACCGGTGGCCGGACTCAGGCTGGCCAGGGTCGGCCCGGAGCGGTAGCGGAAGGCGGCCACGAGGCGGGCACTGCCGTTCGAGTTGGCGAGTTCGACGTCCACCGTCGCACCCGGGACACCGGGCGGAGCCAGACAGGTCAAGGTCGCGTCGTCCAGCACCACGACTTGCTCGGCCGCGAGACCCCCGAAGTGGACCTCGTGCTCGCGCGCCTCGTCGCTCGCGAAGCCGCTGCCATGCAGCGTGACGGGCACGCCCCCGAGCGGGCTGCCGCTGGCGGGCGCCAGGCTGGTCAGCGAGGGTTGCAGGCTGTAGCGATAGGCCGAGGCGCGCGTGGCGCTGCCGTTCTGGTTGCTGACGCGCAGGTCGACGCGCGAGCCCGGCGCGCCGGCGGGCGGCACGCAGCTGAGGCGCAGATCGTCCTGGACCACGACCGAGGTCGCAGGTACGCCGCCGAAGGTCACCGTGGTGACTCCGGCCGGCCCGGCCCGGAAGCCCGAGCCCTCCAGCACCAGCCGGTTCCCGCCGCGGCTCGGGCCGCGGTCGGGCGTGAGCGCGCCCAGCGTGACCTGTCCGGGACCGAAGACGAAGCCCTGGCTGAGCAGCGCCGGGCCGGCCAGCGAAACCAGGCTGACGTTCACGGCTCCGGGCGGACCCGGCGGCGTGGTGCACTCGAGGTATCCGTCGCTCAGCACGCGCACGTCGGTCGCGAGGGCGCCGCCGAAGCGCACGCTGTGGGTGCCCGTCAGGCCCGAACCCGTGAGGAACACGTGCGTCCCGCCGGTGAGCGGGCCACGCGTCGGGCGGATCGAGGCCACGGTCGGCAAGCGCAGGTAGTGGAACGCCTCGTTCAGCCGCGCGCTCCCGTTGGCGTTGCCGAGGACCACGTCCGCGCGCGAATCGGGGCGGCTGAAGGGGGTCCTGCAGGTGAGCGTCGTGTCGCTGAGCACCTGAACCGCGCTGGCCGGCGCGCCGGCGAAGGTGACCGTGCAGGGACCGGCCCCGGGCGCCAGGAAGCCCTGGCCGGAGAGGGTCACGAGCGTGCCCCCCGCGGACGAGCCGGAGTCGGGTTGCAGCCCCGCCAGCGCCGGCGCGCTCACGTAGCGGAAGGCGCCCGGCAGCACGGCGCTGCCGTTCGGGTTCGAGACGGTCACGGCCACGACCGCATTCGCACCGCCGGGGGGCGTACGACAGGTCAGCGTGCCGTCGTCGAGGACGGTGACGGCGCTCGCGGGCGTCGTGCCGAAGCTCACCGCGGTCGAGCCGGGCGGGGCCTCGAGGAAGTTCGCACCGTGCAGCGTGACCAGCGTGCCGCCCACGCCGCCGCCGTGGGCCGGCTCGAGCCCGGTCAGCACGGGTCGCCCGAAATAGCGGTAGCCCGCGGCGAGGACTCCGGTGCCGTTGGCGTTCGAGACGCTGATGTCCACGCGGCTTCCGGGCACGCCGGGCGGGACGCGGCACTGGACGACCGTGTCCGAGACCGTCAGGACGTCCGGCGTCACCCGACCGCCGAAGCTGACCACGTTCGGGCCCGCGGCGTTGCGCGTGAACTGGCTCCCGGTGAGCGTGACGATCGCGCCGCCCGCCTCGGGGCCGCTGTCCGGGGCGACCGTGTGCACCTCGGGCTGCTTGTAGTAGCGGAAGCCCGCCGGCAGCGCGTCGCTGCCGTTCTCGCCGCTGACGCGCACGTCGACCAGCGTGCCGCCGGGACCGGGCGGCGTGACGCAGGTCAGACGCGTGTCCGAGAGGCGCACGACCGCGCTGGCGGCGTTCGAGCCGAAGAAGACCTGCGGCACGCTCGTTCCGACCGCGAAGCCGGTGCCGTCGATCTGGACCGTGGTGCCGCCGCGGGCGCTGCCGAGGGCCGGGGCCGACGAGAGCACGTCGATGGGGGGCACGTAGCGGAAGGGGAAGTGCAGTTCGATCACGCCGTTCAGGTTGGCCAGCCGCACGTCCACCGGGCCCAGGGCGCCGGCCGGCGCGTTGCACTGCAGCGTGGTGTCGTCGAGCACGCGCACTCCGCTCGCGGCCACGCCGCCGACGAGCACCGTGTTCGCACCGGCCGCGTTGGCGAGGAAGCCCGAGCCGCGCAGCGTGAGCAGCGTGCCGCCCGTGGAGGGACCGCTGGGGGGGCTCACCGCGCTCAGGCTCGGCAGCGGCCGGTAGCTCAGCTGTCCGGCCAGCTTGCCGCGCCCGTTGCGGTTCTCGATCTGGATGTCGACGGTGCTGCCGGGCAGACCGGGCGGCACCACGCAGGTCAGCGTGTTGTCGTCGAGCACGACCAGGTCCGTGGCCGCGACGCCGTCGATCAGCACGCTCGGCCGGGCGGCCAGGCTGGCGGCGAAGCCGCTGCCCGACAGGACCACGGTGGTGTTCCCGAGCACCGAGGCCGTGGCGGGGCTCAGGCCGGTCAGCTTCGGCGCCGGGGCATGGAACACCAGGTTGCCATGGGGATCCACGGCCTCGCGCACGCCCGGGATCGGGCAGGTGCCGTAGACCTCGCCCGAGCCGCGCACCACGAAGCGGTTGTTCGGATCCCCGCGCACGTCGATGACGAGGTCGATCGATCCGGGGGTGTGCCCCTCGCGCAGGAAGAACCAGATCCGCCCCAGGGGCGAGTCGAAACGGGTGAGCTCCTCCTGGCAGACGCCGGTGGTGGTGCGCAGCGTGCGGAAGGCGGTGCGGTCCTGGATCGTCCAGCCTGGCAGGTTGCGGATCGTGTTGCCATCGCCGTTGTGGAAGGCGATGTCCACGATCGGATAGCCGCGCACGCGCAGCTCGCGCATGAAGTCGGAGTTGATGTGGTCGATGTGCCCGTGGGGCGCGACGAAGCGGATGGGCGTGCGCTCGGGCTCCCGCCCCAGACAGAAGCGTATGATCGCGTCCACACGGCGCACGTCGTGGGCCGCGTCCCGGCTCGGCTCCACGAACGAGTTCTTGTCGCCGTAGCCCGAACCGAACAGGAGCACCTCGCCGTCGAGCAACGGCAGCACGAAGATGCCCACGTTGTTGGCCAGGCCCGCACTGCCCCCGCCCACGGCCTTGCCGCTGTAGACGCAGTAGAAGCCCAGCGCGTCGTCACCCGTGACGGGCACGAAGTCCTCGCCGCGCTCGAGCGGCGCCACGCGATTCGTGCGCGCACTGCCCATCGAGCAGCCACGCGCGATCACGCCTTCGGGTCGCACGCGCTGGCTGCGACCGCCGGGACCCACGGCCGTCAGGCTGACGGCATAGACGCCCGCCTCGCTGTAGAGGTGGGTCGGGTTCCTCAGGTTCGAGCTCGTCCCGTCGCCGAAGTCCCAGGTCCAGCTGGTGACCACGCCCAGCGAGCGGTCGGTGAAGCGCACCGTCAGGGGCGCGTCGCCCTCGTGCGGAGAGGTGGCGAACAGCGCCACCGGGAAGGGCACGTACGGGTCCGATCCGGGCTTGGTGCGCTGCACGGCCGCGGTCGCCGGAGCGAGGCACAGGAGCGCCAGGGCCGCACGGCCCGCGAGCGCGCCTCGCCGGTTGGGGGAGGGACGAAGCATGCTGGGAAACGGGTGCGCGCCGCTCCACGCGCGGAGGGGCACGACCGGGGGGGATCCAAGCGAAACCTATCCGCGCGGGGCGGGCGACGTCGGGCGCGGGTCCGGAACACTCGCTGCGCGCGGCGGAAAGCGCTTCTCGCCACGACGGGCGCTCGGCGCTCAAGCACGAATGGCGCTGCGCCGATAGGGCCCGGCGAGTCCCCTCGCCCGAACCCCCCTCGCATCATGACCGACCGGATCCGCACGCTCGTCAAGCGCATCTCCGAGACCCGCCCCGTGCAGACCGCCCGGCGTCTCGCCATCCTGAGCGACCTGCGTGCGCTGCGGCACGACCTGGACGAGCCGTCGGCACCGGAGCAGGCCCGCGGCCTGGATGCGGCCCTGCTGCTCCTGGAGTTCATGAGCCGCTCCGAGGACGTGGCCACGGCCGACACGCTGCAGATCGTCGCCAGCCTGGTGGGGGCCGTGGACGAGCGCAGCCTGCGCTCGCCCAGCAGGGCCAGCGGACCGCGCCCGCTGCCGCCCGACACCGACGTCGCGCAGCACCAGGACCTGCGCATGACCCAGGAATTCCTGCTCGGCAGCATCCTGCTGCAGGCCAGCGTGATCTCGGCCGAGTCGTTGACCCGCGCCCTGCAACTGCACACCTCGAGCGGGATGGCCCTGGGGCAGTGCCTGGTCCAGCTCGGCGCCGCCAGCCCCGAGCAGATCGCCGGGGCGGTGGCCTACCAGGATCGCCTGCGCGAGGAGGAGCGCGCCACGCGCGTCGAGCCCGAGCGCACCCCGGCGCGTCTGGACCTGCGCATGTCGCCCAAGCAGAAGGGCTTCGTGCAGTCGATGCACGCGCAGGTGCTGGGCGAGGTCCTGATCCGCCTGGGTTCGATCACGCGCGAGCAGCTCGAGCGCGCCCTGCAGCTCCAGCGCGCCGCCAACGTCCACATCGGCGAGGCCCTGGTCGAGACGGGCGCGGCCTCGTGGGAGCAGATCAAGCGCGCGCTCGACGTCCAGCGCCAGCTGCGCCGCAGCGCGGCCTAGCGCCAGCCGGGCAATCCGTCATCCGCCTGCGCGGCGGTCCGTGGCGCGAAAAAAGACGCTGCGACCCCGCAGGCAAAGGGAGGAGCGGGAGAGAGCCTGCGGGGCCGCAGCCAGAACTTCGGCGGAGCCGCCCCCGGCCCCGCCGAGAGAAACCTACCCCGCCTTTCGCCGGGGGGACGCCGCGTCTTCGTTCTCGCCCCGGTTAGGTCCGCTGCGGACGCGGCTGCAGTTGCAGCACGGCAGGCTGGCGGGCCTCGGCTGCGACGGGGGCCTGGGCGCCGGTCTCGTCCAGCACGCGCGAGTACTCGAGCAAGAGCTCCATCGCGCTCTGCCGGACCGGAACGATGTTCTCGATCTCGGCGCCCTCGTAGAAGCGGAACGAGGTCTCGCGCGCCGCGCACAGGCGGAAGAACGAGAGCCGCGTCTGGCGCTGGATCGCGCCCGCCAGGGAGTCGCGCGAGATCCAGCTGGTGCCGACCAGGTTCGGGTCGACCCAGTCGCCGCTCGAGCCCGTCGGCAGCTGACGCAGGATCTCGGTCGACTTCACGCCCTCGGCCGCCAGCAGCTCGCTCAGGCCCTCGCCGGAGGGCGGTGCGTTGCCCGTGGCGTACACCACCGCGCCCTGGCTGAGCTGCAGCAGGAACAGCTCGCGTTCGGCCTGCACGCGCAGGACCCCACTCTTCTTGGCGGTCGCGAGGAAGCACAACAGGTCCTGGATCGGCACCGAGCGACTGGAGCCCTGCAGGTGCTCGGCCTGTGGGTCCTTGGCGGGGACCTCGACGCCGGCCAGCGCGCCCTGCGCAGCCAGCAGGTGGCGGCTGGTGCTGCACAGCCGTTCGAGCAACGGGCTCGCCTCCGGATCCAGGCTGCCCGCCAGGCGCAGCTCGAGCGTCGACAGGGCCGAGGCGAGCCGCGCGAGCTCCTGGCTCAGTCTGCCCAGGGGCTTCTGCTCGCGATCGGCTCTCATCGGTGTCGTGCGTCCGCCGACGCCCGCCAACATCGGCGCCCGGCCGCGGGGATCTGGACGCGCTGCGCGGGCTCTACGGATCCACTACACGTGCGCCGGAGGGCGGGCGAAATCCTTTCGAGCGCCGTCGTCCGACCGGCTCCTCATTCGTCGCGCGCGGCACGGCGGCGCGCGAGGATCGCGCGCACGAGCTCCTCGGGCAGCTCGGGTGCGGCCTCGGCGCCGGCCGCGAAGGCCTCGGCCGTCAGCTCGATGGCGCGCAGGTAGCGCGCGCGATAGGCGCGGCAGTCCGCGCACCCGGCGAGGTGGCGCGCGAACCGTTCGCTCGCGGCGGTCGGGAGCGCGCCGTCCTCGAAGGCGACCAGGTCCGCCAGTAGCTCGCGGCACGAGGATCCCGCGCCGTCCGCCCGGAGTGCGGCGCAGGCCGGGCATGTGCGCGCGTGCTCGTCCAGCAGGGCGCGCTCGGCCGGTCCCAGCGCACCCGGCTCCGACTCGTGCAGCGCGCGCGCGAAGCGCGCGCAGCTCATGCCTGGGATCACGGCCCACGGCTCCGCATGCGTGGCTCGAGCAGCGTGCGCAGGGCCTGGCGGCCGCGGTGCACGCGGATCTTGGCCGCGTTCACGGTCACGCCCAGGGCCGCGGCCAGCTCCTCGTTCGAGAGCCCCTCGATGTCGCGCAGGAGCAGCGCCGCCCGATAGGGCTCGGGCAGGCCCTCGATGGCGAGGCGCACCTCCCGGCACAGCTCCGAGCGCACCAGCGGGTCCTCGGGCAGCTCGCACCAGCGCGTCTGCGGCTCGCGGAACACCCCGAGCCCCACGAACTCGGGCAGCAGCTCGTCGATCTCGCCACCGGTGTCCTGCCGGGCGCGGCCCTGCCTCGCGCGCAGCTTCATGAGCGCGGCGTTGACCGCGATGCGGTGCAGCCAGGTTCCGAGCGAGCTGCGCGACTCGAAGCGCGGCAGCGCCTTGAAGGCCGCCAGGAAGGCCTCCTGCAGGGCGTCGTCGGCGTCCTCGTCGTTCTTCAGCATGCGCCGCAGCACGGCGCGCAGCGCCGGGCCGAACTCGCGCACCAGGCGTTCGAACGCCTGGGCCGCGCCGGCGCGCAGCTCGGCCACCAGCTCGGATTCCTGGGACGCGCTGAGCGGGGTCGCCATCCATCCTCCAGCCTAAGCCGGACGGGGCCGGCCGGTCCAGGGAGCCCCGCGGACCGGCCGGTGCCAGGGGACTAGCGCTTGCGCAGCAGGTCGCGGATCTCCTCCAGCAACACTTCCTGACGCGGCGGCGCGGCCGGGGCCGGAGCGGGCGCGACGACTTCCTTCTTCTTGGCGGCGTTCATGGCCTTGATCACCAGGAACAAGCACAGGGCGATGATCAGGAAGTTGATGACGGCATCGATCAGGGTGCCGTAGTTCATCGCGACTTCGGGCTTGACGAGCTTGTCGCCATCCATCACCGCGGTGCGCATCACCAGTTTCTTGTCCGTGAAGCTGACGCCGCCCGTTGCCATCCCGATCACCGGCATCATCACGTCGGAGACCAGCGAGCCGACGATCTTCCCGAAGGCACCGCCGATGATGACGCCGACCGCCATGTCGACGACGTTGCCCTTCATCGCGAAGGCCTTGAACTCTGAGATCATTCCCATGGGTGTGTGTTGTTCCGGAGCAGGGGACTCCCGTCGACGGGACACGTCGCAGCGGACGGAAGGCCCGCACGGGGTGTGCAGGCACCGGGAGTCTAGCCTCTCGCCTTGCTCAGGCCGATCCCGACGCCCGCTCCGGCCCGACCCCGGGCTCGAGGGCCACGAACTCGAAGCCCAGCTCGCCCAGGATCAGGTCGAGCTTGCCGGCGATGTCGAGCGGGCTGGCCGCACCCAGGTTGACCACGCCGTAGCGCACGCTGTGGCCGTCCTCGACCTCCGGTCCGACGCGGAACTCCTCGCCCGCGCGGCACTCGCTCCACACCAGCGTGCCGGGATGGCGCGCCTCGAGCGCGCGTTGCTCGTCCGGGCCGGGCGTACGTCGTACGCGCACCGAGCGGAACACGCGCAGGGGCACGCTGGCCGCCGCGGCGAAGGGCCCGGCGCCACGCGACGGCGTGAGCTCGCGGCCACAGGCCAGGGCCAGCGCGAGCTCGAAGCCGCTCGTTCCGTCGACCTTCTGGTACAGGTCGGCGAACTGCCCGCACGGCCGCGGGTTGACCTCGATCAGGCCGATGCGCTCGGCCGCGGCGTCGTAGAACAGCTCCACGTTGAAGAGCGTGTGGTCCAGGCCGAGCGCCAGCGCCGTCGCGCAGGCCACCTGGCCCAGCCGCGCCTGGACCTCGAGCGCCAGGGCCGAGGGGTAGTCGAAGCGCGCGAAGCTCGGCGTGCCGGGGTGGAAGTGCGTGTCGACCACGCCCAGGACGTGCGCGCGTCCGCCCTGGACCCAGCCCTCGACCGTGACCTGCGCGCCGCGCAGCAGTTCCTCGGCCAGGAAGGCGCGTGCGCCGTGCTCGAAGTGCGCGTGGAGCCGGGCGAACTGCTCGAACGGGCGCACGTAGTAGTCGCGGAACTCGGCCAGCGCCGGCGAGGCCGCGAAGGCGCGCAGCTCGGCGCGGTCCGCGATGCGTCGCGCGAACAGCGAGAACGAGCCCTTGACCGGCTTCACGAAGCACGGGAAGTCGCGCGCCGGCGGCCAGCTGCGCTCGTCGGTGGGATCGAACAGCGCGAAGCGCGGCACGACCTCGGGCACGGCCGCCTGCTGCGCCAGGCGCGAGTAGTACTTGTGCGAGGCGCACAGCACGCTGGCCGGGCTGGCGCCGGGCAGGCCCAGTTCGTGCGCGATGGCCGCGGCCGCGAGCGCGCCCGGGTAGTCGCTCGAGCTGAACACACCCTGGACCGTCCCGCGCGCGCGCCGGACGCGCTCCTCCACGAAGGCCGCCACGTCCAGGTCCCAGCGCACCTCCTCGTCGCGCGGCTGGTCGAGGACCAGCTCGTACTCCGCGCGCACCTCCGGCGGGAGGGCCGCGAACTGGCGTTCGTCCCAGGCGGTGGGGCAGACGACCAGCACGCGCCGCTTCACGGCCTGGATGTCCTCAGCTCTTGGGCGGGGCCGAGCGCAACGAGGCCAGCACCCCGAGCGCGAGCGCGCCCGCGATGATGCCCAGCGAGAGCAGGTCGGGCACCTTCAGGTGGTGCGCAACCAGCATCTTCACGCCCACGAAGGCCAGGATGAAGACCAGCGCCAGCTTGACGTGCCGGAAGCGCTCCATCAGCCCGGCCAGCGTGAAGTACAGCGAGCGCAGCCCGAGGATCGCGAAGATGTTCGAGGTGAACACCAGGAAGGTGTCCTGGGTCACGCCGAACACGGCCGGGATCGAGTCGACCGCGAACAGGAGGTCGGTGGACTCGACCACGATCAGCGCCAGGAACAGCGGCGTCATCTTGCGGCGTCCGTCCTCGAGCACGAAGAACTGCGAGCCGCGGAAACCGTCCGTGACCGGGTACAGCCGCCGGAACAGGCGCACCAGCGGGTTCTTGCCCGGATCGACCTGCTCGTCGCCGGAGAGCAGCAGCTTGCCGGCCGTGAGCAGCAGCAAGGCCCCGAACACGTACATGATCCAGTCGAAGCGCGCGATCAGGGCCGCGCCCAGCGCGATCATGATCCCGCGCATCACCAGCACGCCGAGGATGCCCCAGAACAGCACGCGGTGCTGCTGCGACAGGGGCACGCCGAAGTAGCCGAACACCAGCGCGATCACGAACACGTTGTCGAGGCTCAGCGATTGCTCGAGGATCCAGCCCGTCAGGTACTGCACGGTCGCGTCGTGGGCCGTGAGCCCGACCCCGAACTCGGTGCCGGCCCCGGCCCAGCCGTTGTCGAAGAGCAGGTACACGAGTCCACCGAAGGCCACCGCGAGCGCGGCATAGAAGCACGTCCAGCCGAGCGCCGTGCGCATCGGGATCACGTGCGCCTCGCGGTTCACGACCAGCAGGTCGAACAGCAGGATCGCGAAGATCAGGACCAGGAAGCCGATCCACAGGAACCACATCATCGCGCGCGGACGCCTCCGGGCGCGGACAGCGCCTCGATCCAGTGCACCAGGCACGCGCGGAACTCGGCCGGTCGCTCCAGCATGGGGAAGTGCCCGACGCCCGCCAGCTCGCTGGCGTCGAAGTCGCACAGCAGCCGATTGCCCGCCAGGTCGGGCGCGGGCTCGGCGTCGGCCGCGTCGATCACGCGCACCGGCACGCCCGCCGCCGCCAGGGCCGGGGCCAGCCGGAAGTCCGCGAGCCCGCGCAGCAGCGCCACCGCCGCGGTCCGGTCCGTGCGCAGCGCCCGCGCCTCGATCCAGCGCACGAGTCCGGGGTCGGCCGCGGCCGGGACCACCGCGCGGATCGAGGCCGAGAGCGCGCGCGGGAAGTCGGCCTCGAGCTCGCGCGCGGCCTCCTCCAGGAAGCCGCTCGGGTAGGCGAGGTCCGCGCGGTGCAGGCTGTCCACGCCGATCACGCCGCGCACGCGCGGCGCCAGGCGCGGTGCGGCCAGCAGCGCGACCGTGGCACCCATCGAGTGCCCGATCAGGATCACCTCGCGCGCGCCGCTGGCCGCGACCACGGCCACGACGTCGTCGGCCAGCGCGTCGAGGGTCCAGGTCGCGCGGCGCGCGCCCGAGGCCCCGTGTCCGGCCAGGTCGAGGGCCAGCACGTGCTGCGCCGGGGCCAGCGCTTCCAGCGTGGCGCGCCAGACCCCGCGCTCGCCGCACCAGCCGTGCACGAACACCAGCAGCGGCTCGCCCGCGCCGAGCTCCTCGTAGGCCAGCGACAATCCGTCGCGGGCCGCCGCGCGCTGCTCCGGGGCGCGCTCGGGCGTGGTCACGGCCGTGCAGCCGATCAGCGCGAGCGCCATCAAGAGGACTGCGGGGGAAGGCATGCGGGCGCGCGGCGCGGGGCGCAGCTTATTCGCCCCCCCGCGGGCGCTCAACAGGAACCGGCGCGCGAGCCGGAATCGCGCCGCCGCGCGGAGTCTCGCGCGCGATCCGACCCGGCGCGCCCGCACCGACTAGTCTTGGGTCAGCCCCCTTCCCGTGGCGTGTGCACCCCTGGGCGCCGCGCGAGGCCGTTCCCCGCGCGCGCAGGTCGCGCGCGAAAGTCCTTCCGTCTCCGCCATGAACTCTCGTCTCTCCCGCCTGATCGTGCTCTTCGCCCTGGCGGCGCCCGCGCGCGCGCAGAACCTGGTGTTCACGCCGAGCGCGGACGCGGCCGTGCGGGAGGACGCGCGCGGCACGAACTACGCGCTCACGGATCTGCTGGTCCAGCGCGACGACTACTCGGCCGGCTCGCGCTGGAAGCGTTCGTTCCTGCGCTTCGACGTGGCCGGCCTGGCGGGCCGTGCGCCGGACTGCCTGACGCTGGAGCTGGTCGAGGGCGAGGGCTCGGCCGGCGACGCGCACTTCGAGGTGCGCGCGGTGGACACGAACTGGAGCGAGAGCGTGCTCACCTGGGACAGTGCACCCGCGCTGGGGGGGCGCCGGCTCGGGGCCTACTGCGGCCCGCGCCTGGGCGAAGGCGCGACCGTGCACATCCCGCTCGATCCGAGCTGGATCACGGCCGACGGCAGCTATGCGCTGGCCCTGATCGAGGTGCGCAGCGGCGGCACGAGCCAGAGCGCCTTCCAGTCCCGCGAAGACGGGCGCGCGCCGCGCCTGGTGTTCGGCTGCGCCGACCTGCCCGCCCTGGCGGGGTTTACGAGCCGCGACCTCGAGGGCCCCGTGCCCTTCACGCCCGAACTCACCAACGCCACGCCGCTCGACGCCACGGCCTACCTGTGGGACTTCGGGGACGGCACGAGCTCGAGCGAGCGCAGCCCGCAGCACACCTACCTCGCGCCCGGGCGCTACACGGTCAGCCTGACCACGACGCGCCCGGGCGGAACCACCACCTTCACGCGGCCCGGGTTCTTCCTGGCCTTCCCGGCCGACCGCACGCGCGGTTCGGTGCTCGGCGCCACCAAGATCTCGAACACCGCCGGCGGCCAGAGTCCGCCGCTGCGCGCCAACGACATGTTCGGGCGCTCGTGCACCGCGCTCGGCGACCTGGACGGCGACGGCATCACCGATCTGGCGGTGGGCGCGATCGGCGAGGACAAGGCCGGCAGCAACGCGGGCGCGGTCTGGATCCTGTTCCTGACGCGCGACGGCAGCGTGCGCTCGCACGTCAAGATCACCGAGGGCCTGGCGGGCTTCGGTGGCGACCTCGAGGCCGAGGATGGCTTCGGGCGCGAGACCGCCGCGCTCGGCGACTGGGACGGGGACGGCGTGCCCGACCTGGCCGTGGGCGCCAACCGCGACGACGACGGCGGCTCGAATCGCGGCGCGATCTACCTGTGCTTCCTGAACCGGGACGGCACGGTCAAGTCGTGGGTCAAGCTCGCGAGCGGCAACGGTCTGCCCTTCCCGCTCGTCAACGGCGACGAGTTCGGGCGCGGCATCGCGCGCCTCGAGGACATGGACGGGGACGGCGTGCCCGAGCTGGCCGTGGGCGCGATCGGCGACGACGACGGCGGCGGCAGCAACGGCGCGGTGTGGATCCTGTTCATGCGCCGCGACGGCAGCGTGAAGTCCTGGTCGAAGCTCAGCGCCACCTCGGGCGGCCTGCAGAGTCCCTTCGTGCGCAGCCGCGGCGGCACCTGGTTCGGCATGCACGTGGCCGCGCTCGGCGACCTGGACGGCAACGGCATCACCGACATCGGCGTGGGCGCGCTGCTGGACGACGGCGAGCCGCACGCCTCGGGCGGCCTGTTCATCATCCGGCTCGACCGCAACGGGCGCTCGCTCGGCGACCGCCTGGTGAACGCCGACATCGGCGGGCTCGTGCCAGGCGAGCTGGAGGCCAACGACGAGTTCGGCGGGGCCGTGGCGGGCGTCGGCGACATCGACCACGACGGCATCCCCGACGTGGTCTGCTCGGCCATCCGCGACGACGACAACGGCGTGCGCGACACGGAGCTGTTCGGCGACTGGGGCGCGCTCTACGTGCTGTTCCTGCGCGCCGACGGCTCGGTGCGCGAGTACCAGAAGATCAGCGAGACGCGCGGCGGCCTGCGGGTAGGCCTGCGCAAGTACGACCGCCTGGGCGAGGGCCTGGGCGCGCTCGGCGACTTCAACGGCGACGGTGTGCCCGACCTGGTGGTGGGCAGCCGCTTCGACGATTCGGGCGGGAGCAACAAGGGCGCGGTCTACCTGCTCTACCTGAACGACGGCACGCGCTTTCCGCCGCGCGCGGAGTTCGAGGCCGCGCCCAGCACCGGCAACGTGCCGCTCTCGGTGTCGTTCGCCGATCGCTCCAGCGGCGACGTCACCAGCGTCCTGTGGGACTTCGGCGACGGCACGAGCTCGAGCGAGGTGAACCCGAGCCACGTCTACACCGAGCCCGGCCTCTACACGGTCGTGCTGCGCGTCACGGGCCCCTCCGGCAGCGCCACCAGGAGCGCGCCGAACGGGATCGTCGCCAGCGACCCGAACGCGGGCGGCTCGATCACGCCCATGGGCTGCGGCCTGAACCCGGCCGGCAGCCTGCAGGTGCTCTCGGGCGCGCCGCGCCTGGGCACGACGCTGGTGCTGGGCCTCGACAACCCGCTCGGCACGCAGAGCCCCGGCTCCATCCCGTACGTCCTCGCCAGCCGCAGCGCGGACGCGCTGTTCCCGTGTGGCACGCCGCGCGCAGGCTTCGGGATGGGCGGGCTCGGCGCCAGCGGCGAGCTCCTGCTCGACCCGCGCGCGCCGCTCTTCCGCAAGACGATGGGCGCGCCCTGGCAGGGCCCCGGCCAGCCGGCCGCGGTCACCTTCCGCATCCCGCGCAGCGTGTCCCTGCTCGGGACCTCGCTCTACCTGCAAGGCCGTCTGCTCGACGCCACGCCGGGCGCGCTGGTGCCGGTCGGGCTGACGGACGGCGTGAAGCTGACGCTCGGTCCGTAGGAACGCTCTGCCCTCCTTTGGAGGGCCTACGGATCCGACGGGCGCAGGAACGACTCGATCGCCGCGCGCTGGATCGCCGGAGTCGTGGCGGGGTCCTGTGGCACGACCGAGAAGTAGAACAGGCACATCTCGTCGGTGGTCTGCCAGCCCTCGCGCACGCGGCGCGGGGGCGCGCTCGGGTTGGCGGGGTTGGCGGCCGAGTTGTCGAAGCGGAACAGCGCCTCGATGCGCGTGCCCTTCGGCAGCCGCACGGGCTCGCGATAGAAGTACGAATCCTGCCAGCGGAAGTCCCAGTCCTCGATGTGGATCAGCGGCAGCTGCGCGCCGTCCGGCAGGGTCGCGTAGGCCTCGACCTCGCGGCCCAGGTAGTGCATGTGCGGCGTGACGTCGATCAGCTCGACCTCGGCCGGCAGCTCCATGTAGAGGAAGCGCGCGAAGCCGTCGTCGCCGGGCGCGATGTCGATCTGCTCGGTGCCGATCACCAGGCCCTCGACGTGGCGCGCGACGGGCTCGTCGGCGAAGTAGAAGGCCAGTGCGCTCCGGTCGCGCGTGGCCTTGCCGGTCAGGTGGTAGTGGACCTCCAGCACGAAGTCCACGCCGCCCGGGAGGCGCATGGCGATGCCCGCGGGGTAGCGCACGGGTTGGTTGCCCGGGGCCCAGCCGGCGATCGGGCCGGCGCGCAGGAAGGCCGGGTCGCCCGCGACCTCGAGCGCGTCCTTGCCGAACAGCGCGAAGCCCGGGCGCGGATCGCGTGCCTCGAGCGCCTTGGCCGCGCCGTCCACGTCCAGGTACGCGAGGCAGTGGTGCACGACCGCCGGATCCCCCGGGCGAAAATCGATCGCCACGACGTCGTGCTCGCCCACCAGCGCGGAGGGGATGCTGAAGTAGCGATAGAGGTCGTCGCCCGCGGCCGGCACCTCGAACTCGGCCGGCAGCTCGACCACGTAGTCGGGCTCGCCCAGGCGCCAGCGCGTCTCGGAGAGCCGGGTCGCGGGCAGGGCCTCGGCCGCCTCGCCGAGCGGTGCGCCCGCCGCGGCCCAGGCGGCGAGGACCGCGATCTGGCGCGCGCCGAGGCGGCGCTCGTCGCGGAAGTTGCCGTGGCTCGCGGCCGCCTTCCAGGGCGGCATGGAGCGCGCTTCGGTGACCTCGGCCAGCGTCCGGGCGCGCCGCCGCGCGTCCTCGTAGGTGCTGAGCGCGAAGGGCGCCACGTCGCCCGTGCGGTGGCACTCGAGGCAGTTCGCGGCCAGGATCGGGGCCACGTCGCGCACCCAGGTGGGCGTGCGTGCCGCGTCCCAGCCCTCGAAGGCGCAGCCCACGGCCGTCGTGCGCGTCGCTTCCGGGGCGCGGCCCGCGGCCACGGCCGCGCAGGCCTCGGCCAGCTCGTGGTGTTCGATGCGCGCGCGCAGCTCACCCGGTGCGACGAAGCGGTCGTCGATGCGGCCGCGATAGGCGAGCCGGCCCGCGCGGTCGAACACGAAGGCCTCGGGCACGCGCTCGGGCGCGAGGCGCGCGGCCAGGTCACCGGCGGCGTCGTACAGCACCGGGAAGGCGAGCTCGAACTCGGTCCGGAAGGCGCGCGCCGCGGCCGGCGAGACGGCCGGATCCGACACGACGCCGTAGAAGTCCAGCCCGCGCGCGCGGGCCTCCTCGGCGAGCTCGTTCAGGCGCGGCCCATAGCGGCGCGAGACCGGGCACTCGGTGCCCAGGAAGACCAGCGCCACGGGCCGCGCGCTGCCGTCGTAGCCGAGCCGATGCACCACTCCGTCGAGGTCGAGCGCGCGCACGGCCGTCAGGTCCGGCGCGTCGGTGGACGGAAGCGGCGCAGGGCCGATGAAGAGCAGCAGGGCGGCGAGGGACACGAGCACGCGGCGATTCCTAGATGGGGACGCGGAGGGCAGCGCCCAGGGTAGCCGCAGCAAGCCGGCGCCGGGCCGCTCGCCCCGGATCGTCGCCGGAGCCTTGCACTGGACGAGCCGGACCGTCCCCGCTACCAAGGCCGTGCACAGGCCGTGAGGAATCGCGAAGCAGCACCCGCGCGGAGATGGATCACGCGCGGCGTGCTCGGCATCGCGCTGGCGACGTTCCTGTCCGACGTCGGGCACGAACTCTCCACCGCGACCCTGCCGCTCTACCTCGGATCGCTGGGCCTCGGCGCGGCGGCACTCGGCTGGATGGAGGGCCTCGCGGACCTGCTCTACAGCCTCTCCAAGCTGGGCGGGGGCTGGCTCGGGCACCGCATCGAGAGGAAGCGCGCGCTCGGCACGCTCGGCTACCTGGTGACGGCCCTCGGAACCGGCGCGCTCGCGCTGACCCAGAGCCTGGCGGCGCTCGTGTCGCTGCGCTCGGCCGCCTGGCTCGGGCGCGGTTTCCGCTCGCCGCTGCGCGACTTCATGCTGGCGGACGAGGTCGAGCCGAGCCACTTCGGGCGGGCCTATGGCCTCGAGCGCGCCGCCGACATGCTCGGGGCCGTGGCCGGGCCGCTGCTGGCCGCGCTGCTCCTGTGGCGCGGCATCGAACTGCGCTCGGTGCTGCTCGCGAGCCTGCTGCCGGCGATCCTGGCGGCGGTGTTCTTCTGGACGCTGACCCGCGATCGGCCGCCGCGCGCGACGGCCCAGCCGCGGGCCGTCGCCAGCGCCCGGCTGCCGCGGCCTTTCTGGACCTTTGCCGCGGGCGTGGCCTTGTTCGGGGTCGGCGACTTCTCGCGCACCTTCCTCGTCTTCCTGGCGGCGGCCGCCTTCGGCGAGCCCGCCGGCCATCCGGCCGGGGCGCTCTCGATCGCGGTGCTCCTCTATGCCGCGCACAACGCGCTCAGCGCGCTCGCGGCCTATCCCGCCGGTCATCTCGGGGACCGCGGCTCGAAGCTGCACGTGCTGCTGTTCGGCTACGGCCTGGGCGTCGTCACCAACGCCGTGCTCGCGTTCTCCCTCGGCTCACGCCTGGGCCTCGTGCTCGCGATCGGGCTCTCTGGCGTGTACATCGCCATCCAGGAGACGCTGGAGAAGGCCGTGGCCGCGGAACTCCTGCCGCGCGCGCAGCGCAGCCTGGGCCTCGGAGTGCTGGCGGCGGCCAACGCCATCGGCGACATGCTCTCGAGCGTGGGCGTGGGCCTGCTGCTGGCCGCCGGGCACGCGCGCGCGGCGTTCCTGATCCCCGCGGCCTTCGGCCTGGCGGGCACGCTGTGGATGCTCGCCTTCGCGCGCCGCACGGCGCGCGCGACTCCCGACTCGTAGCGCGCACGCCAGTCGGCGTGGATTGGCTCCCGGGGTAGGATTCGAACCTACAACCCGCCGGTTAACAGCCGGCTGCTCTACCATTGAGCTACCCGGGAACGGGGCGGGAGAGCGTAGCGGCGGGGGTGGGGGAGTCAAGCCGCCGCGCTGGAAGGGCCCACCCGAGCTAGCGGGCGCGCTGGAGGCGCGCGAGCTC
>CAZWAY010000019.1:45083-47679 GCA_964631945.1 uncultured Planctomycetaceae bacterium | reverse complement strand
GCGCGAGCTCGTCGCCGCGCCGCTTGGCCAGGCGCTGGCCGTGCTCGTCGTGCACCAGCGGCACGTGGAACCAGCGCGGGTGGGAGAGGCCGAGCGCACGTTGCAGGTGCCACTGGCGCGCGGCGCTCGGCAAGAGGTCGGCGCCGCGCAGGACCTCGTTCACGCCCGTGCGCGCATCGTCCACCACCACCGCCAGCTGGTAGGCGAAGACGCCGTCGCGCCGCGCCAGCAGGAAGTCGCCCACCTCGGCCTGCACGTCGCAGCGGAATCGGCCGAGGACGCCGTCCTCGAGCTCGATCTCGCCCTCCGGCACGCGCAGGCGCAGCGCCTGGGGGCCCGGCGCCCCGCCGGGCCGCGCGACGCGCGTGCGGCAGGTCCCCGGGTAGCGCAGTTCGCCGTCGCTCGCGTGGGGCGCCGAAGGCGCGCGCGCGAGGTCCTGGCGCGAGCAGTCGCAGGCATAGGCCGCGCCCGCCGCGACCAGGCGCGCGAGCGCGGCCGCCAGGGCCGCGGTGTCGGCCGACTGCACCAGCGGCGCGCCGTCCCAGTCGAGTCCGAGCCACTCGAGGTCGCGCAGGCACTCGGCCTGCATGCCTGGCTTCACGCGCGCGCGGTCGAGGTCCTCGAGCCGCAGCAGCACGCGCCCGCCGCGCGCACGCGCGTGCCACCAGGCCAGCAGGAAGGTGCGCGCGTGCCCGACGTGCAAGCGGCCGGTCGGGCTGGGCGCGAGCCGGCCGAGCGGGGGCGGGGCGACGTCCGTCATCCGGGTGCGAGGCGCGCGCTGGGCCTTGCGGGCGCGCTGCGCGGCCGACAAGGTAGCGCCCCATCGCCATGCCGCAGGACACGATGCACCAGGAACTCGCCAGCGCGCTGCCGGACCTGCCGCGCTGGGTCGCGCCGCGCGGACTCCTGCTCGAGCAGCGCTGCGAGGTGCTGTTCGGCCCGGAGGGCCGGCGCGGCGCCGGCTACCTGGTGCTCGAGCACGGCGGGCCCAAGGCCTTCGCCGTCAACCGGCCCTCGGCCGCGCTGGTGGCGCAGCTGCGCTTGCTGGGCGAGCCGGTCGCGAGCGTCCTGTCGCCGATCGAGAGCGCCGAGCCCTGGCGCGAGCTGCTGCCCGGCTGGCGCGAGCAGCCCGTGATCGTGCACGTCCATCCCGCGCCCGCCGCGCTGCCGCGGCCCACGCACCCGACGCGCTACCTGACGCTGGAGGACCTGGAGGCGTTCGCGGCGCTGCCGCCCGCTCTGTCCGCCGAGCTGCGGCGCGCCCTCGCGCGCGGGCCCGTGGCCGCGGCCTTCGACGGCACGCGCGCGGTCTCCTTCTGCCACGCGGCCTACCGCACCGAGAGCTGGTTCGATCTCGCGATCGACACGCTCGAGTCCCACCGGCGCGCGGGCTTCGCGAGCTCCTCCGCCGGGCACCTGATCCACGACCTCCTGGCGCAGGGCAAGAAGCCGGTGTGGGGCGCGCTCGACGCCGACACGGCCTCGATCGCGATGGCCAAGAAGTACGGCTTCCGCGCGGTCGACCGCATGATGGTCTTCAGCGCGCCGGCGGTGCCGCACGAGTCCTAGCTGCGGTCCTAGTAGCGGTAGTGCCCGGGCTTGAAGGGCCCGTCGGCGGGGATGCCCAGGTACTCGGCCTGGTCCTTGCGCAGCGTGGTCAGCTTCACTCCGAGGTGCGCGAGGTGCAGGCGCGCGACCTTCTCGTCGAGCTTCTTCGGCAGCACGTACACGCCCTTCTCGTAGCGCTTGGCGTTCTGGAAGAGCTCGATCTGCGCGATGACCTGGTTGGAGAAGCTGTTCGACATCACGAACGAGGGGTGACCGGTGGCGCAGCCCAGGTTCAGCAGCCGGCCCTCGGCCAGGACCAGCACGCCGTGGCCGTCGGGGAACACCCAGCGGTCGACCTGCGGCTTGATGTTCACGCGCTGGACGCCCTTGACCTTGGCCAGCGCCGCCATGTCGATCTCGTTGTCGAAGTGTCCGATGTTGCCGAGGATGGCGTTGTTCTTCATCTTCGCCATGTGCTCGGCCGTGACCACGCGCAGGTTGCCGGTCGCGGTGATGATGATGTCGGCCTCGCCGACGACCTGCTCGAGCGTGCGCACGGCGTAGCCCTCCATGGCCGCCTGCAGCGCGCAGATCGGGTCGATCTCGGTCACGATCACGCGCGCGCCCTCGCCCTCGAGCGACTGCGCGCAGCCCTTGCCGACGTCGCCGTAGCCGCACACGACCGCGACCTTGCCCGACAGCATCACGTCGGTGGCGCGCATGATCCCGTCCACCAGCGAGTGCCGGCAGCCGTAGATGTTGTCGAACTTCGACTTGGTGACCGAGTCGTTGACGTTGATCGCGCGGGTCAACAGTTTGCCCTGCTTCATCATGTGGTAGAGCCGGTGCACGCCCGTCGTCGTCTCTTCGGAGAGGCCGATCCAGCCGTCCACGTAGTTGTGCCACTTGTGCGGGTCTTCGGCGTGGACCTTGTGCAGCAGCTTGTCGATAATCTCGATTTCCTTGTTGCTGCGGTCGATGTCCGGCAGCCTGCCGTGCGTGTTGAAGTGCTTCTCGAAGTCGTAGCCCCGGTGAATCAGCAGCGTCG
>CAZWAY010000019.1:0-45073 GCA_964631945.1 uncultured Planctomycetaceae bacterium | reverse complement strand
TGTGCATCTGGTACAGGCGGTGCACGCCGGTGGTGGTCTCCTCGGTCACGCCCTGGATGCCGCCGGCCATCGTCTGCCACTTGCGCGGCGTCTGCTTGAGCGTGCGCGCCAGGACGCGCAGGCACGAAGCCCAGTCCTCGGCCTCGTCCTTGGCGGGCGCGGGCACCTTGCCGGCGAGCTCGTACTCGCGGCCCTTGTGCACCATCAGGGTCGCGTCGCCGCCGTCGTCCAGCAGCATGTTCGGGCCCGTGCTGCCCGGCCAGGTCAGGGCCTGCTCGGTGCACCACCAGTACTCGTCGAGCGTCTCGCCCTTCCAGGCGAAGACCGGCACGCCGCGCGGCTTGGCGGGCGTGCCCGTGCGTCCGACCGCGACCGCCGCGGCGGCGTGGTCCTGGGTCGAGAAGATGTTGCACGAGGCCCAGCGCACCTCGGCCCCGAGATCCACCAGGGTCTCGATCAGGACCGCGGTCTGGATGGTCATGTGCAGCGAGCCCGTGATGCGCGCGCCGGAGAGCGGCCGCGCGCGCGCGTACTCCTTGCGCAGCGCCATGAGGCCGGGCATCTCGACCTCGGCCAGCTCGATCTCCTTGCGGCCCCACTCGGCCAGCGCCAGGTCGTGGACCTTGAAGTCCAGGCGGGTCGGGGCGGTCTTCGCGGCGGGCTTGCTGGCGGTCTTGCTCATGGGGGAGGGGCGGAGGTCGACGAGAGTGGAGACGGGCGCGCCCGCTTCAGAGCGCGAGGGTCTGTACGTCCTCGATGCGCACGGAGATGCGCGCACTCGGGAGTTCGATGTGGGCTTCGTCGCCCACGCCCAGGCCGAGCATGCCCTTGGCCAGCGGCGAGCGATACGAGATGCGCTTCTCGCCGTCCGCGTCCCAGGGCCCGAGGATCTCGATCTGGTGCAGGCTGTCGTTGCCGAGGTCGCGGTACGCGACGCGCGTGCCGGGCGCGACCTTGCCCTCGGGCAGGGTCTGGCTCTCGATCAGGCGCGCGCGCTCGAGCTCGGCCTCGAGCTCCATGGCGCGATTGGTGAGGTTGCGCTGCTCCTCGAGCGCGGCCGTCCACTCGGCGTTCTCGGACAGGTCGCCGTAGGAGGCCGCGCGCCCGATGGCCTCGGCGTTCTCGGGGATCTTGACGTCGCGCAGCAGGCGCAGCTCCTCCTGGCGCCGCTGCAGGCCGGGGCGCGTGGTCCACAGGTTGTCCGACTCCCAGAACTCGTGATCCTCGTGCCGGAAGAAGTCGGGCCACAGCTCGACCACCACCTGCGTGAAGAGCCGGTCGATGGCGCGGTCGACGCCCTTCTCCATCAGGGCCGAGAAGCCGCGCAGGGTCTCGACGTCGGCGCTCGCCAGCAGCCGGCGCAGCAGCGGGTTCTCGCCCTCGGTCAGGACCGCGATCAGGCGCGTGCGCGAGCGCGCCAGGGTCGGGTTCGCGCCGGTGAACTCGTTCAGGTGCACGGCGAGCTGCAGCAGGCAGTGCGTGCGCTGCTTGGGCGGAGCCAGGCGCGGCTCGAACTCGCTGGTCTCCAGGCGCTCGGCCAGGCGCACCAGGAGGTAGGGGTTCTTGATCGGGCGCGCCAGCAGCGACACGTACTGCTGGATCAGCGCCTCGTGGCGGCCGGCGGCCTCGAGCGCCTCGACCAGGCCGCGCACCATGCCCTGGGGCGCGTGCAGGAGCGCGCGCTCGGCCTCCTCCAGCCAGGCCTCGTCGCCGAAGCTCTCGCGCAGGATCTCGATGCAGCGCTCCTGCTCGCGCACGCCGGGCACCTGCGCGAACAGCGCCCACACCGGGGGCGGCTGCGAGGGGTCGACCGAGGTCGCCTTGGCGCGCGCCTTGTCCACCTCGGCCCGCAGGAGCGCGGGCGTGGTGCCGCGCTGCTCGCGCACGAACAGCCACACCGCCAGGCGCTGCGGCAGCGGACCGCCCGCGGCCGCGAGTTCCTCGAGCGCGTCGAGCGCCGTGCCGCGCACGCCCTCGACGCTGCTGGCCCCCGCGAACAGCGCGCGCACGCGCGTCAGCGCCTCGCCCAGGTCGCGCGAGCGCAGGATCTGGCGGCGGATGCCGGCCGCGGGATCCTCGGCGCGCATCAGCTGGCGCGCCAGCGCCTTGCCGGGCGGACCCGAGATCTCGAACCATTCGCTGCCCTCGGCCTGCTTCAGGGCGCGCTTCCACCAGGCGGTGTAGCGCGACCCCTCGACGCCGAGCGTGCCCATGGCGAGCTTGATGGTCGCCTGGTTGGCGCGTCCGTCGTTGCGCGACAGCACCCAGCGCAGCGGCTCGAGCGGCTCTTCCTTGAGCAGGCGGTCGAGCTCCTTGGGATCGTTGACCACCAGCGCGCGCAGGTCGCCCGGCTCGAGCACGTCGAAGATGTCGACCGCGCTCTGCAGCGGGAAGCGGTCGCTCTTGCCCGAGGTGAAGCGCACGCTGGTCTCGCGTCCGGCCAGGTCGAGGCCCTCGATGCGGCCGAGACCCCAGCCGGCGGCGTGGTAGACGACGCGCCCTTCCTCGAGCGCCAGCACCTTGCGGAACTTGCGCCACGCGCCGCGGATGTCGGACACGCCCTCCTTCAGGCCCGACAGGTCGCGGTACAGCTCCCAGAAGGGCTCGTCGCCCCAGGCCTTCTCGGCGTAGGCGAACAAGAGCTTCGAGAGCTCCCCCGGCGAGCCGCCCAGCAGCATGGTCGCGCCCAGGAGCTCGACCGCCTCGGGCGCGCGCGCGGAGGACGCCAGCACCTCGGCGTGCTCGCGCACGTAGGGCAGGCAGCGCTGGATCTCACGGCGCGCGGCGGCGGCCTGCAGCGCGTCGAGCGCGGGCGCCAGGGCGGCGCCGGCCAGCACGTGCTCGGTCCAGGCGATCTCGAGTTCGTCCCAGAGCCCATCTCGAACGAGTTGCGCCAGGTTCATCGCCAGTGAGGTCGGCTCCATTCGGGGTTCGAATTCGGAAGCCCGACAGGATGCCGCCAGAACGGCGCCCACACAACCGTTCCCTCACTTCTGTGGTTGAGCCGGGCCGCGCGACCCTCGTGCGCCTAGCGGTCCAGCGCCACGAGCGCGCCCTTCAGGTAGCGCGAGCGCGGCCAGTCGGGGCGCTGGGGATGGTCCGGGCCGGCCTCCAGCAGCGCGATCAGGCGGATCTCGCGCTCGGCCCGGCGTGCGGCCATGAAGATCAGCCCGAGGAAGCCCTCGAGCTCGAGCGAACCCGAGCACGAGAAGGCCGCCAGCAGGCCGCCCGGGCGCGTGGCGCCCAGCGCCAGCGCGAACAGGTCGAGGTACTTGCGCCGGCCGCTCTCGAGGTGCGCGCGCGAGGGGATGAGCTTGTGCGGGTCGCACACCACCAGCTCGGGCCGGTCGCTCTCCTTGTCCTTGGCCACCGCGCGCAGGACGTCGAAGGCGTCGGCGTGCACGCACTCGATCGGCAGTCGGTTGCGCTCGGAGGCGAGCCGCGCGCGCGCCAGGGCCTTCTCGTCGAGGTCGACGGCGCGCACCACGCGCGCGCCCTGGCGCGCCGCCTGCAGCGCGAAGCCGCCCGTGTTGCAGAACAGGTCGAGCACGCTGCGCCCGCGCGCCAGCGCCCCGAGGCGCACGCGGTTGTCGCGCTGGTCGCAGAACCAGCCGGTCTTGTGGCCGCCGGCCGGCTGTACCGGATAGGCCAGACCGTGCTCCTCGATCCAGCTGGGCTCCCCGGCGACCGGCTCCTCGGGCAGCTCGTCCGGCGCGATCTTCTCGGAGCGCTGCGCGCCCTCGGGCACGCGCGCCACGATCGTGAAGCCCGGGTAGAGGCGCGCGAGCGCGCTCTCGACCTCGGCCCGCAGGCGCAGGAAGCCGAGCGCGTGGTACTCGCACACCAGCACCGAGCCCAGGCGGTCCACGATCAGGCCCGGCAGGTCGTCGCCCTCGGCGTGCGCGATGCGGTAGGCGTCGCTGACCTCCTCGAGGCGCAGCGTGCGCCGGCGCAGCTCGTCCGCGGCCTTCAGGCGCGCCGCCAGGAACTCGCCCGGGCGGTCGAGCGCGTTCTTGCGACCGCGCGCGAGCCAGCGCAGGCGGATGTCCGAGCCCGAGTTGTAGAGCGCGTGCCCCACGAAGCGCCCGGAGGCGTCCTCGACCGCCACCAGCGCGCCGTCCTCCAGGCCCTCGGCCGGCACGACCTGGCGCGCGTAGACCCACGGGCCGCGCGCGATCTCGTCGCTCTCGAGGCGCACGCACGGCTGAGCGGGGGACGGGGACATTCCCGGCAGCGTACCAGTCCCGCGCGCCGGGCCCTACTGCGGCACGCCGCTCGCGCCGGCTATCGGGCCCGCGTCCACCTCCGTATCCTCCAGCCTGCCTCGGCCCCGCATGCTCGTCTTCCTCGCGCTCACGCTCCTGCAGGAGCCCACCCCTCCGGCTCCCCAGGCGGAGACGGCGCCCGCCGCCGCCGGACCGAGGACCCCGCTGCTGCTGCTGCGCGGCGCCACCGTGCACACGCTGCTGCCGGGCGACGCGCCGCGCGTGCTCGACCTGTGGCTGGAGGATGGGCACATCCGCGCGCTCGGGCCGCTGGAAGCGAGCGCTGGCGATCGGACCGTGCTCGAGCTGGCCGGGAAGCACGTCGTGCCGGGCCTGATCGATGCGCACGTCAACTTCGACCCCGAGCACGACCCGCTGTACCTGGCGGCCGGCGTGACGCTGGTGCGCGACCTGGGCGGCGACCGCCTCATGCTCGAGCGCGAGCGCCTGAGCGAGTGGCGCGAGCGCGTGCCCGGGCCGACGCTGCTCACGGCCGGCGCGGCGCTGGACGGCGATCCGCCGGCCGCGGCCTCGGCCGTGGTGCTGCGCACGGTCGACTCGGCCGCGGGCTACCTGCCGATCCTGTTCGAGGAACGCGTCGACTTCCTCTCGATCCTGCCGGGCCTGCCGGAGGACGTGTGGCGCAAGACGCTCGCGCTGGCCAAGGAGCGCGGGCTCACCGTGTTCGGACCGCGGCCGGGGCGTCTCACCCTGGCGGAGGCGCTGGCCGCTGGCCAGGACGGCTTCCACGCGCTCGATTCGCTGCTGCCGCCGGGCGCCGCCTGGGAGACGCTGACGAGCGCTGCGCTGGACGATTCGATCGCGGCCCTGGCCCGGGCCGGCAAGCCGCTCGTGCCGCTCCTGCACGCCAGCGCGGCGCGCCTCGAGGACCAGTCCGGGCCCGAGTGGCGCGCGCTCTTCGGCCTGCTGGCGCCGACCTACGAGTCGTGGTGGCGCAGCGAGCTGGCCGCGCGCCAGCCCGCGCTCGAGCCCGCGCCGCATGCGCAGGGCGTGGCGGTGGTCGAGAAGCAAGCCCGCGCGCTGCGCGCGCTGTTCGACGCGGGCGCGCAGCTCTTGCCCGGCTCGGGCGCGCCGCAGCCGTGGCTGATGCCGGGCACGGCCCTGCACCAGGAGCTCGCGGCCTGGGTGCGCGCCGGGATCCCCAGCGAAGAGGTGCTGGCGCTCGCCACGCGCGAGGCGGCCGCGGCGCTCGGGCTGGCCGGCCAGCGCGGCACGATCGAGGTGGGCGCGTGGGCCGACCTGCTGGTGCTCGACCAGGACCCGCGCGCGGACCTCGCGCGCCTGCTGGATCCGGCCTTCGTCGTGGTGCGCGGGCGCGCCTTCGCGCGCGCCGAGCTGGAGGCGGGGCTGCGCGCGCTCGGCCAGCGCCAGGCGGCGCGCCGCGCCGAGCTCGAACGCCCGCTCGAGGTCGCGCCACCGCCCCAGGCCGAGGGCGGCGTGGTGCTGCTGGAGGGCACGGCCGAGAGCGATTCCTTCGGCCTGCGCCTGGCGAGCGAGCGCTACCGCGTGGTGCGCCTCGACGCGCAGACGCTCCTGTACACCACGCGCGTCGTCTATCCGCCCGCCGGCAGCGGCGCGGCGCGCGAGCTGACGCTGGAGCAGTTCGTGCGCCGGGGCCGGCTCGAGCAGGTACACGCCAGCCTGAAGGAGGGCGCCTCGCTGCTCGAGCACGACGGGCTGTGGGTCGCCAACACCTGGCGCATGCAGACGCGCCTCGACGGACGCATCGTCAGCGCGCCCGCGCCGCTGCGCGAGCAGCCCGTGTGCGTGGACGCCGGCAACGTGAGCTCGCTCTTGATCCTGGCGCAGGCCGCGCCGGCCGAGAGCCTGGCGATCGTGCAGCTGCACCCGGGCTTCGACGCCGAGCCGGTGAACTGGCGCCTGGAGCTGGGCGAGGACGGCAACCACCGCGTGCGCACGCAGGTCGGCTACAAGGCCTTCCGGCTCGACGCGCTCGGGGCGCTGGAGTGGGCGCTGTCCAAGGTCGGCACGGGCACGGTCGAGACGCGCGCGCTGTCGTCCTCGGGCTTCGGCGGCGCGGGCCTGCCGGTGCCGGCCGCCGCGCGCGCGGGCACGGGCCCGAAGGCGCCCGCGCAGGCGCCCGTGCCGCCGAGCGCGCCCGACTCGACGCCGCCGAAGGCCGGCGGGTAGCCTCTCGAGGATGACGGCCAGCGCGTCCAGCCCTGCGGCGCAGAGCGCCAGCCCGCCGCCGGCCGAGCGCTTCGCCAGCGAGGCGCACCGCGCGACGCCCTGCGCGCGACCGGGCGAGTTCGCGCCGCTCGTGCTCGGGCCGCTCTCGGTCTGGCCGCCGGTGGTGCTGGCGCCGATGGCCGGCGTCACGAACTACCCCTTCCGCAGCCTGGCGCGCGAGTTCGGGGCCGGGTTGTACGTCTCGGAGATGATCACGGCGCGCGGCTACCTGCTCGAAAACCGCCTCACGCGCCTCCTGGCGAGCTCGCGGCCGGACGAGCATCCGCGCTCGGTGCAGATCTACGGCACCGATCCGGTCGACGTGGGCGAGATGGCGCGCGCGCTGGTGGGCGAGGGCGTCGAGCACATCGACATGAACTTCGGCTGCCCCGTGCCGAAGGTCACGCGCACCGGCGGCGGCTCGGCCGTGACCTGGAAGCCGCGCCTCCTGGCGCGCCTGGTGCGCGCGGCCGTGGCCGGGGCCGGCGGCGCCGGACGCGCGCCCGTGCCGGTCACGATCAAGGTGCGCAAGGGCCTCGACGACGAGAAGCTGACCTTCCTCGACTCCGGCCGGGTGGCCGAGGCCGAGGGCGCGGCCGCGATCGGGCTGCACGCGCGCACGGCCGCGCAGCTGTACTCGGGCAACGCCGACTGGGACGCGGTGGCGGAGCTGGTGCGGCACGTCTCGATCCCGGTGCTCGGCAACGGCGACGTGTGGGAGTGCTGGGACGCGCTGACGCTGATGCGCCGCACGGGCTGCGCGGGCGTGATCGTCGGACGCGGCTGCCTGGGGCGCCCGTGGCTGTTCGCCGAGCTGGCGGCGGTGTTCGACGGGCGCGAGCCGCCCGCGCCGCCGAACTTCGGCCGCATCGTGGCGATCATGAGCGACCACGCCCGGCGCCTGATGGAGTTCTTCGGGCCCGAGCACGGCATGCGCCAGATGCGCAAGTGGTGCGGCTGGTACACGCAGGGGTTCCCCGGCTCGGCGCGCGCGCGCGGCGAGCTGGTGCGCGTGGGCAGCCTGGAGGAGATGCTGGCGGTGCTCGTGCGCTTCGATCCGGAGCTCGCCTTCCCGCTGGCCGCGCTGCGCGTGCGGCGCGGCAAGGGCAGCCAGTGCCAGGTCGTGGCGCTGCCCGAGGGCTACCTGGCCGAGCGCGACGACGACACGCCGCCCAGGAGCCCGCGCACGCCCGCGGAGATCGCGGCCTGGGAGCGCGCGCTCGACGGTGGCTGAGGCGGCGCGCGAGCGGCACGAGCTGATCGTGATCGGGGCCGGCGCGGCCGGGCTGTGGGCCGCGGCGCGCGCGGGCGAGCTCGGCCGGCCGGCGCTGGTGCTCGAGAAGACCGCGCGCACCGGGACCAAGGTCCTGGCCAGCGGCGGCACGCGCTGCAACCTGACGACCACCCTCGCTCCGATCGAGGCCGCGCGCCTGTTCGGCCCGCGCGGCGCGCGCTTCCTCGACGCCGCGCTGCGGGCCCTGCCGCCGCGCGCGGTGCGCGCGCGCTTCGAGCAGCTCGGCGTGCCGACGGTCGAGGCCCCGCTCGAGAAGGTCTTCCCCGCCAGCCAGCGCGCGCGCGACGTGCGCGACGCGCTGGAGGGCTGGGCGCGCGCGGCGGGCGCGCGCATCGCGCTCGACTCGGGCGTCAGCGCGTTGCGGCGCGACGGCGAGCACTGGCGCGTGCGGCTCGCGAGCGGCGCCGAGCTGCTGGCCGAGCGCGTCTTCGTGTGTCCCGGCGGGCAGAGCTACGCGCGCACCGGCACGACCGGCGACGGCTACGCCTGGCTGGCGGCGCTCGGCCTCGCGCTGGTCGCGCCGGTGCCCGCGCTGGTGCCGCTGGTGAGCCCGGCGGCCTGGGTGCGCGAGCTCGCCGGCGTCAGCCTGCAGGAGGTGGAGCTGCGCCTGCGCTCACCCGCTGGCCAGGAGCTCGGCCGGCGCGCGCGCCCGGTGGTGTTCACGCACCACGGGCTGTCGGGCCCGGGCGCGATGGACCTGTCCGAGCCGGTGGCGCGCGAGGAAGAGGAGGCGCGCCGCGCGGGCCGACCGGCGCGCGCGCACACGCTCGTGCTGGACCTCTTGCCGGCGCTCGAGCGCGAGGCCCTGCGCGCGCGGCTGCTCGAATGGGCGGGTCTGCCGGGCGCGCCGCTCCTGGCGGGCACGCTGGCGAGCGCGTTCGGCCTGCCGCGGCGGGTCGTGGAGCGCGCGCTGGCGCAGGCCGGTCTCGCGCCGGAGGTGCGCGTGAACGCGGTGTCGCGCGCCGGCCGGCACGGGCTGGTGGAGGCGCTGCGCGGGTTGGAGGTGCCCGTCGACGCGACGCGTGGCTTCGAGCAGGCCGAGGTGACCGCGGGCGGGCTGGCGCTCGAGGCGCTGGATCCGCGCAGCCTGCGCGTGAACGGCCTGGCGGGGCTGTGGTGCTTCGGCGAGGTGATCGACGTGCAGGGGCCGATCGGCGGGCTCAACTTCCAGGCGGCCTTCGCGTGCGCGGAGCTGGCGGCGCGTTCGGTGGGGGTGCGCTAAGGGGAGCGGAGCGGCGCTAGTCGGAGGGCTCGTCGCCGGCGGATTCGGGGCCGGGAGCGTAGTCGTCGGCGGGGGCGCGCTCGGAGGAACCGGGTTCGTCCTCGCGTCCGCCGCGGCGCCGGCGGCGGCCGCCGCGGCGGCGGCGCTTGCGCGGTTCGCTGGCGACCCCGATCTCCTGCGGGTTCTCGCGCGCGTGCTTGTAGCGCTCGAGCCAGCCCTCGTACACGTCCCAGCCCTGGCCCCAGGCGGCCGAGCGCAGGCGGAAGAGGTGCAGCGCGTCGGGGAACTCCTCGCTGTGCACGAACATCATGCGCCGCCCGCCGCTCTTCGAGGCCGGCTGCGTGAAGCGGTGCTGCATCGTGATGATGCGCTTGGCGCCCTCGACCGCGCGGCGCGGCAGGCGCGCGCTGGTGGCGAGCGGCTCGATCAGCTCGGACGCGAGCCGGCCCCAGGCCAGCGGGGCCTCGCCGCGCTCCTCGGTGCGCTGCTCGACCACGCGCAGGTACAAGACCGCCAGCAGCACCGCGGGCGAGGGCTCGGCCCCGGCGTGGATGTCGGCGTCGAGCGCCTCGAGCAGGCGCCAGTAGAGGTCGGCGCGGTCGTGGGCGGCCGGATCGGGATCGTCGCGCCGGCCGAGGTAGCGGTCGATCTCGGGGAACAGCGTGGCCAGCGCGCCACAGGCGCGCAGCATGCGGAAGGCGCCCAGCGCCGTGCCCGAGCGCAAGAGGCGCAGGATCTCCTCGGCCACGCGCGGCGGGGCCGAGCGCGAGAGCGCGTGCGCGTGCTCGCCCATCGCCTCCCAGGTGCGCTCCTCGATGCGGAAGCCCAGGCGCGTGGCGAACTTGATCGCGCGCAGGATGCGCACCGGGTCCTCGGCGAAGCGCACGGGCGGATCGCCGATCGTGCACAGGACCCCGGCCTCGATGTCGGGCAGGCCGTCGACGTAGTCCAGGATCACGCCCTTGTTCGGATCGTAGAACAGCGCGTTGACCCTGAAGTCGCGCCGGCGCGCGTCCTCGGCCGCGGTGCCGTACTCGTTGTCCTCGGTGATCAGGAGGTCGCCCGGCTCCTCGTCGTTCTCGTGCTCCTGGATCGGATCGGCGCGGAAGGTCGCGGTCTCGACCACGTGCGCGCCGTAGACCACGTGCACCAGCCGGAAGCGCCGCCCGATGATGCGTCCGTTGCGGAACAGGCGCTTGATCTGGCGCGGGTGCGCGGCCGTGGCGACGTCGAAGTCCTTGGGCTTGCGGCCCAGCAGGAGGTCGCGCACGCAGCCGCCCACCAGGTAGGCCTCGTAGCCGTTGCGCTGCAGGCGCGAGAGCACGCGCAGCGCGTCCTGGTCCACGTCGCGCAGGCGGATGCCGGTGGCGGGGACGATGTGTGGAGCACCGCTCGGACGATCGGAGGCGGCGGAGAACGGTGCGTCGGACACGGTCACGGGCAGGGGCCCCTGACTGTATCCGCTGCGGCGAGCCCGTCCAGATGCCCGCCGCGGAAGCGCGCCGGCGCGCGCGCTTGTGGGGGCCGCGTGGTGCCGCTACTCTCCTCGCGGAACGAGGCTCGTTCCGTACAGGGCAGTAGCTCCAATCGGTAGAGCGGCTGATTCCAAATCAGCAGGTTCCGGGTTCGAATCCCTGCTGCCCTGCCATTCACCCCCTCCCTGCTCTTCGACCCAACGATGCTGCCCGAGACAGGTCCCGCACCCGCAGGGGAGCCCGAGTCCGAGGACGGAGACGAAGCCGAGGAGCTCGCGGCCGAGGACGCGCCTGCCGAGGAAGTGGCCGCGGACGACGCCGAGGAGGTGCCCGAGTTCGCCGAGCTCCCGCTGCCGAGCCTGTCCGAGCTGCGCGTCGCGCTCGAGTGGGCCTTCCAGGGCGAGGAGGTGCCCGCCGGCTACCTCGACCGCTGCGCCGCGCACGCGCTCCTGGTGCAGGAGGCCAACCGGCGCATGAACCTGACCAAGATCGTCGCGCCGCGCGAGATCGCCGCCAAGCACTACCTCGACTGCTGGCGCGCGGCGCGCTACCTGCCGCTGGTCGGGCGCTCCCTGCTCGACTTCGGCAGCGGCGCGGGCTACCCGGGCGTGCCGATCGCCATGGCCGAGCCGAACGCGCGCGTGGTGGTGTGCGATTCCACCCAGAAGAAGGCCGCCTTCCTGGCCGAGAGCATCGCCGCGCTCAAGCTCCCCAACGTGCGCGCCGTGGGCGAGCGCGTCGAGGACCACCTGATCAAGAACCACTACGACGTGGTCATCGTGCGCGCCGTCAGCTCGGTGCGCGAGAACGTGCGCACGCTGCGCAAGGTGCGCCACTCGCTGCGCGACCTGGTGATGATGAAGGGCCCGTCCTGGTCGCGCGAGGTGCGCGCCGGCGAGCGCGAGGCCGAGCGCCTGGGCTTCAAGCTCGACACGGTCTGGGAGTACAAGCTGCCCGAGGAGATGGGCGAGCGGGCGGTGCTCGTGTATCGCGCGCCGGGCGGGCAAGGGCGCTAGAGCGCCGCGAGCCGCTCGTTGGTGCCTGAGGGGGGAGTCGAACCCCCACTCCCGGTAAAGGGAACTAGGACCTGAACCTAGCGCGTCTGCCAGTTCCGCCACCCAGGCTTGGTGAACGAGGGGCGACACGATAGGCAGGCGCTCCGGCGCGGTCAACCGGCGGCCGGCGGAAGTCGCGCTTGGCGGCCACGTGCGCCGCGGGCCATGCGCTACCCTCTGGGAATGGACAGGCGCACGGCACCGCGCGGCCCCTGGGCCGCCTCGCGAACGCGGGGAGCGTAGCCATGCCGCGCGACGCAGAGGGCGCCATCCGCATCCTGGCCAAGAACCGGCGGGCGACGCACGAGTTCCACGTGCTGGAAAAGCTCGAGTGCGGCCTCGCGCTCAGGGGCACCGAGGTCAAGAGCCTGCGCGCCGGCCAGTGCTCGATCGCGGAATCCTTCGGCATGATCCGGCGCGGCGAGCTGTGGCTCGTCGGCACCACCATCCCCGAGTACAGCCACGGCAACATCCACAACCACGAGACCGCGCGCGACCGCAAGCTGCTGCTGCAGAAGAAGCAGCTGCGCGCCTGGGACAAGCAGGTGCGCGAGCGCGGGATCACGATCGTGCCGCTGGCGCTGTACTTCAAGGGCCACCTGGTCAAGGTCGAGATGGCCCTCGTCAAGGGCAAGAAGCTGCACGACAAGCGCGAGGCCGTGAAGCGCCACGACGCGCGGCGCGAGATCGAGCGCGAGGTCTCGCGGCGGCGCTGAGGGGCGCGGGGGAGCGTGGCCGACCCCTGCCCGCCGCCCCCTTGCCCCTCCAGGCCTGCGCTCCCGTCCCGCCTGTGCTAGACTCCTCGCGCAACCACGGGGGCGCACTGGTTTCGACCGGTTTCGCAACGACCCGGGCTGCGCGCCGGGGGTCCGAGGTCCCTGTAATCCTCTCGGAACGGCACTAACCTGCCAACAACTTTTCTCTCGCCGCCTAGTTTCTAGGCAGCCGTTCTCCGCGGGAGTGTCCGCGGCCTGCGGAGAACGCCAACAGCGGACTGGTCGGCGCGCCGCGCCTCTTGGCGCCCGACGAGAACCAAGGAGGCTGGCCCGCCCGAAGCCCGTCCGTGGGCGCCGGCGCGAGCGAGACACAAACCGCGGAACACGCGCGTAGACGCCCAGGCTGGAGTGATTCCGGGACGCGGGTTCGATTCCCGCCGCCTCCACCAGCACCATCGGTCCAAGTGGCACTCATGGGCGGATGCTTCGCCGATCCCCTGCGGGACTTGCTCTCAACGACCGTCGTGGTCGCCCTGAGCATCGCTGGTCTGCGCGCGGGCAGAGGGAATCAACGCCCCTCTTGGATCCCAAGCCGGAAGGCGCGCAGTCGATCGACGACACCCTCCCGCCTGATGGGAGCACCGCCCGACGAGTGGAGCACGTCGCCGACCGTTCGATCGCTTGCCTCTCCGACCGAGTCGAGCAGGGCAGTCATCGGAACCAGGTCCTGGCTCTGGAATGTCCTGCCAACGTCGCGGCCGAGGATGTACGCGCCAACTTCCGGGAACGCAACCTCTTCAGAGTTCAGCCGGTCCAACGCTTCGGAGGCGATCCGGCCGGCGGGCACGCACTCCTTGCCTGCTGAAGCAGGGCATGAACGTCTTGGATGTCGCGGAGGACTCCGGGACGGCGGTCCAGGTAGGCGAGAACCTTAGCAACTTGGAGGAGCGCACTGCGGCCGCCGGGCGGCGAAGCGCCCCCGACCCGCCGGTCGAAGGACAAGGCTCGATCGCGCGCCTGGGGGGCGGGGGCAGAGTTTCACTTCACCTTTCGGCTTCACAAAGAGTGAAAAGCTGCTTTTGGTGAAAACCACTCCCCTCGCCCCATCATCCCCCACCTGCACCGAGGCGGCTTGCACACGCACCGAGGTCCGAGGAGACTCCCGTCGAGAGGGCGCAGCAAGCGGAAGCACCGGTGTCGAGGGACCAGCATGTCAGAAGTCAGGCTTTCGAGTGGCTCGCCGAGCAGGAGCGCGTTCACGGCGACGTGCTGGAATGGAAGCTGCTCGCGCGCGGGTTCCAGCACGAGGGAATGCGCGTTCCCCTGCTGAGCCAGCAGGGCATCTTCAAGCCGGCGGTGTGCGACCTGCCGCTGAGTATCCGCACCAGCCTGGGTTCTCCGTACCACGATCGGGTGATCGAGGATCAGATTGCATACAGCTATCGCGGGAAGGACCCACAGCATGTCGAGAACCGTGGGCTCCGGCGGTGCATGCAAGACAGGATTCCGCTCGTCTACTTCCATGCGGTCGTGGAAGGGAGGTACCTCGCCACCTGGCCTGTGCTGATCGTTGCCGACGAGGTCGAGAACCTGCGGTTCTGGGTGCAGGCGGAGGCGGGGCTCTCATTCAGTGGAGTTCAACTGAGCGGCCCGCTGGGTGGAGCCAGCATCACGGACCCGAAGGCGCGGCGGCAATACGCCACGCGCCTCGTTCAGACGAGGCTTCACCAACGTGGCTTCCGAGAGCGCGTGTTGAGGGCCTACATGGAGCAGTGCGCCATGTGTCGCTTGCGCGAACGGGACCTTCTCGACGCAGCGCACATCAAGCCCGATTCGGCTGGAGGGGCGCCCGAGGTCTTCAACGGGATCTCACTCTGCAAGATCCATCACGCCGCCTTCGATGTCGGGGTCCTGGGCATCCATCCGACCGAGCTGCGCATCCGGGTGCGACGTGATGTTCTCGAGCAAGTCGACGGTCCCATGCTGCGCCACGGCATCCAGGGCTTGAACGGGGAGAAGATTCGGAAGCCTCGCGCAGTTGCCCATCAACCCGATCCGGAGTTGCTCCGCTGGAAGTGGGAGCGCTTCGGCGATGCAGGTTGAAGGTCAGAATTCCACCGTCATCGAGGGGAATCAACCTTGACCGGATCAGCCCTCCGGCTCGGTTCTTAGCTCTTCCCCGTAGCTGAAGAGCTCCGTCAACCCATAGCTCCCCCCCGCACACGCATTCAGCGCCTCCAACACCTTGCGCTGCGCGCTCGGCGTCAACCGACGCCCCTTGCAGGCGCGCTGGACCGTCTTGTGGGTGAGCTGGGCCCTCGAGGCGGCCACGAGGGCGTGGGGGGTGAGGCCCAGGCGCAGGAGCAGGGCGGCGATCGGCTGTTCGCCGAGGTTGCGCTCGAGGGCGTCGTCTCCGTTCACTTCCCCGACCCGATGCAGAAGAGGTGCGTCAGGCTGCGCAGGAACAGGTCTCCCTCCGCCCACGCCGGGGACGACACGAACACCTGCTCGCTCAGGACGTTGGTGCCGGCGACCTCGTACTCCGGGCCGAGCCGGATCAGGTGCACCTCGCCGGCCTCGGTCGGGACGTACAGGAACTCGCCCGCGGCGATCGGGGACGACTTGAGCGTGCTGCCGCGCGGCAGGCGTTCCTCGAGGTAGTTCGGCTCGCCGGTGGCGGCGTCGAAGCAGGAGATCAGGCCGCGATCGGTGACGGTGTAGTAGAGACCGTCGTGCAGCACCGGTGAGGCGGTGTAGGCGCAGCCCTGGGTGGCGCTCCAGGCGAGCGCGTCGGCGGCGAGCTCGCCCTGCGCGGACGGCTTGGCGCCGAGGTCGAGCGCGAGGATCTTGGCCTCGCGGTAGCCCGACATCACGAGCACCAGATCAGCGGCGCGCACCACGGCCGGGATCGCGTTCACGCCCACGCCGCCGGCTTGCCAGAGGAGCTTGCCCGAGGCCGGCGCGTAGGCGCGCGTGTGCGTGGTGCCGGCGGTCACGACCTGCGAAACGCCGCCCACCTCGGTCACGAGCGGCGTGGCCCAGGTCGAGGGCTCGTCGCGCGCGGCGCGCCAGAGTTCCTTGCCGCTCGCCTTGTCGAGCGCGAAGACGCACGAGCCCTGCTCCTGGTCGGCGACCTGCACCAGGACGTCGCCGGCCAGGACCGGCGCGAGGCCCTCGCCGAAGGAGTTGCGCATCGCGAGCTTGAGGCCGGGGTCGTGGCTCCACAGCAGCTTGCCCGCGAAGTCGTAGGCGAAGACGCCCTGCGAGCCGAAGCTCACGTACACGCGCTTGCCGTCGGTGATGGGCGAGGCCGAAGCGTAGCTGCCGTAGCTCTTGTGGTAGCCCTCGTGCGGCGTCGCGACCCTGGCCACGGCCTTCCAGCGCGTCGCGCCGGTGCGGCGATCGAGGCAGTGCAGCTCGAAGCTCTGCTCCTCCGGCGCGCCGGAGCTGGAGCCGCGGCCCGAGCTCGGCTCGGCTTCGGGGCTGGCGGCGGGCGACGCCTTGCCGGTCGGCACGGCGGTGGTGAGGAACAGCGCGTCGCCCCACACGATCGGGCTCGAGACGCCGCGGCCGGGCAGCTCGACCTTCCAGCGCACGCCCTTGTCGTCGCTCCACTCGCGCGCGGCCGCGCCGGGCGCGACGCCGTCGGCGTGGGGGCCGCGCCATTGCGGCCAGTAGGCGGAGTCCTGGCCGGGAGCGAGCAGCGCGAGCAGGAAGAGCGAGAGCATGGTCATGGTGGGTGGGGGAGGTGCGCGCGTTCGAACGAGAGCGCGCTCGGCGGCGACGGCGCGCAGCATAGCGGAGCACGGCACTCGCGGGCGCGCGGGGCCTGGTCGGAAAACTCTTCCGCCCGCGCGCGCGTTCGAGCTGCGCGCACCCGCGCACTTTCGTCGCGCGCCCTCTATCGCGCCGGCCCGCTTCGCCTAGGCTGGAACGTACGGCGCGATGCCTTCCCCGCTCGCGCGCGGCGCGGTCCATGTCCTCCCCCCGAACGCTCCTGCTGGTGGCGCTGTGCGCGCTCGGCTCCGCCGCTCCGCTGGCGGCCCAGGGCCCGGTGGCGAGCGAGATCCGCGCCGAATGGCGCGCGGGCCAGACCTTCGTCACCTGGCGCGAACTGTCGGCGCCAGGGAAACGCTACCGCGTCTATCGCGCGACGCAAGCGCTGCGCACGGCCGCGGACCTGGAGCGCGCGGATCTGCTGGGCGAGGTCGACGACCAGAGCTCGCGCAACCAGGGGCGCTCGCTCGCCTCCGCCAGCGAGCACACCTGGATCGTGGCACCGGGCGGCGCGCCGCTGGCGAGCGACCAGGGCCTGTTCGTGTACACGGTCGAGGGCCCGCTGCCTTCGCCGCGCCTGCGCGCGCGCGCGCTCGAGCCGCGCGCCTGGTACGCGGTGACCAGCGTGCAGGCCGGGGTCGAGAACCGCGGCCTGGTGCCGGGCGCGAACGCGACCGTCGTCGGCCTGAGCGAGTGGCCCGCGCCGCCCGAGCCCGTGCTGCAGTCCAACGGCGCGGACGGCGCGCTGTACGCGCACTGGGTCGGGAACCGCGACACGCCCTACCAGCCGGCGCTCGCGCCCTGGCCGAGCCGCGGCTTCAACTTCCTGCTGCAGAGGGGCACGGCGCCCGGCAAGCACGGTCTCTTGCTGAGCCTGCACGCCGCCGGACAGACGTACTCCGACGGCTGGCCGCACCGCTTCGAGGCCCCGAGCGACGTCGACCTGCTGAAGCCCAGCGACCTCGTGCCCTACACCAGCTGGAGCTTCTGGTTCGGCGCGCAGGAGGCGCTGCCGGGCGTGCCCAGCGCGAACACGCGCGTGTGGAACTTCACGCAGCAGCGCCTGGCCTGGACGCTGGACGCGGCCGCGGCCCTGCTGGGCGAGCGCCACGACCCCGAGCGCGTGTACGTGGTGGGCGGTTCGATGGGCGCGATCGGCGGGATGAGCCTCCTGAGCGAGTACCCGGAGCGCTTCGCGGCCGCGCTGCTGCGCAACGGCCTGTACGACCTGACCGCCACCGACTACCGCAACCCGGGCGCCTTCGAGCGCCTGTTCGGCGCCCTGAGCCTCGGGCTGCGCACGCGCGACGGGCTCTCGATCCTCGAGCGCACCAACGCCAGCTTCATGGCCGCGCGCGAGCCCGCGCGCGACTGGCCGGTGATCCGCACGCTCAACGGACGCCACGACGAGACGGTGGGCTGGATGAGCGCGGTCGGCATGATGCGCGGTCTGGCCGCGGCCGGGCGTCCGGCGGTGCACTACTTCGACCAGCGCACCCACAACCCGAACGGCGACTGGCAGCCGCTCGAGCGCGCGCTGATCGGGCGCACCTGCCAGGTGCGCCGCGACCGCCCCAGCCTGCGCTTCGACGAGTTCAGCCTGGACGACGATCCGGGCCATGGCGGCCGCACCGACGGCGACGAGGTTGGCGCCATCAACGCCTACCTCGACTACGAACCGGCCAGCGCGAGCGCGACCGAGACGCGCCTCGACTTCGAGGTCTACCTGCGCGACGTGGGCGTGCTCGACGACGCGCCCGCCGGCGACGCCACGGCCGTGCTCACGCCCTGCCGCACCGGGCCCTTCCGCCCGCGCCCGGGCGAGGCCGTGCACTTCACGCAGCGGACCGGCGGCAAGCTGGTGGACGAGCACCTCCTGTTCGCCGACGCCCTCGGGCGCGTGCGCACGCCCGCGGTGCGGCTCGACAAGTCCAAGCGCGCCTGCCGCTTCGAGCGCGGGACGCCGGCCACGAGCGCCGAGCTCTTCCTGGGCGCCGCGCCCTACGCGGGCGAGGCCGCCCAGCTGGTGCTGCGCGGCGCGCCCGGCGCGGACTGGACGCTGTTCCTGCGCCTGCTCTTCCCGGGCGCGTCGAGCGGGTACTCGCTCGTCCTGCGCGGGGTGCTCGACGAGCGCGGCCTGGCCGATCTCGCGCCGATCGTGCCGCGCCGCACGCCAGCCGGTTCGGTGCTCACCGCCCGCGCGCTGATCGCCGGACGCTTCACGCCCATCGCGCGCGCGACCATCCAGAACGACCTGCGCCGGCCCACGGCGCCGCTGGACCACCGCTAGGCCCTGCGCGGGCGAGCGTTGGTCGCCCCGTGTTCTCTCTGCAGCTGGATCGCTAGACTCGCCGCGGATGGGGCTCTCCCGTTGGATCGCGCGCGTCTCCGTCCCGGCCGGGCTGTCGTTCCTGGCGGCCGCCTGCACGCTGGCGCCGGCCAAGATCTGGAACCTCGAGCAGCTGCACGAGAGCGACGGCACGCCGCGCCGGCGCGGCAACCTGCACGGCGACTTCGAGTACCTGCTGACGCAGGCCTTCCGCAAGACGAACTTCGGCGGGCCCGAGTTCCAGGCGCGCCAGCGCGACGAGAAGCGCATCAAGGACCCGCTCGGCAAGTGCTTCGACAACGTGCTGGCGCTGTCCGAGGCGCGGCGCGACGAGCGCGTGGCCGGGCTGCAGGCCTGGGCCTTCGCCTGGCTGGCGGTGGACTGCACCTACGTGCTCTCGCGCGAACGCTGCGCGCTCGAGCTCGGCAGCCTCGCGCGCGACCTGTCGGTGCCCGCGGCCGCTCCGCCGCCGGAGGGCGAGCCGAGCACGCCCGAGGCCCTCAAGCCGCACTTCGACCGGCTGCTGGAGGTCGTGCGCGGGGTCCAGGCCGCGCCCGGGCTGGCCGGCAGCTCGCTGAGCGAGGTCTGCGCCGGGATCCGCGCGCTGCCGCTGGACCGGGCCGGGGCCCTGCGGCTGCTGCGCGTGGCCAACCACTTGCTCGAGAACGGCGAGGGCCAGCCGCACCTGCAAGCGCTGCGCGAGCTGCGCAACGTGCTGGCGCAGCGCTGCGTGATCCTGGCGCTGCGCGCGGCGCTCACGGATCCGCAGGGACGCGTGCGCGCGGCGGCGCTGGAGTCGGCCGTGCGGGCGTTCCCGAGCGAGCGCGCGGCGCTCTTGCGCTGGGGCGTGACGGACGAGATGCAGGGCGTCGAGGAGCGCGGCCTGGTCGCGCTGCGCGCGCTGCAGCTGGTGGCGCGTAGCGGCCTGCCCACGCCGCCCGAGGGCGTGAGCGCGGCGGACTTCGCGCGCACCTGGGAGGAGCTCCTGGTGCAGGTGCTGCGGCTCTCGCTCGAGGGTCCGCACAGCGCGGCCGCGTGCCAGGCCCTGGCCAAGATCACGGGCGCGCCGCTGACGCTGCGACCCGAGGTGTGGATCGCGCGCTGGCAGGCGAGCGTCCCGCGCAAGGAGCGCGGCGTGCCTTCCGGCCGGGCCGCGCCTTCCGGCGGCGCGGGCGCTGCGTCCGAACAGGGGGCGCGCCGCCCCGGAGCGCTGCGTTAGCGCCATGACCGCGCCCCGCGCGCCCGGGCGGCGCCGCCTCCTCACCGTGCTGCGCCTGGCCGTGGCCTTCCTGATCCTCTACTGGGTCGGGCGCAACCTGCCCTGGAAGGACGAGCTCAGCTACGTCGAGGGCGGCGCGAGCGAGCTCGTGCTCGAGGGCCGCATCGAGGGCGACTGGAAGGGCGACCTGGTGCGCTTCTTCCCGGAGACCTCGGCGCTGGATGCGCGCTGGCCGCTGGGGGCGCGCGAGCCGGTCGCGCGCGGCGAGCCGATCCTGGCCAAGCGTCGCAGCGCGCGCGACGCCGCGGGCTTCGACTGGCACCCGGGCATGCCGCGCGCCTTCCGCGAGATGGACACGCGCCTCCTGTGCCTGGCCGAGGCGCTGTTCCTCCTGTCGACGCTGACGATCGTCACGCGCTGGTGGCGCCTGCTGGCGAACGCGGGTTGTCCGACCAGCTGGTGGAACGCGCTGCGCCTGACCTTCCTCGGCCTGTTCTTCAACAACGTGATGCCGGGCGCGACCGGCGGCGACCTGGTCAAGGGCGTGGCCGTGGCGCGCGAGAATCCCGGGCGCGGGGCCGAGGCGCTGGTGACCGTGCTGGTCGACCGCATCTTCGGGATGCTGGCGCTGGCGTTGCTGGCGCTGGTGGTGATCCTGCTCGAGCCCGAGGAGGACTTCGAGACGCTGCGCAAGGGCCTGCTCATCGGCCTGGGGCTGTGCGCGCTGGGGGGCGCGCTGTACGCGAGCAAGTCCTTCCGCAAGAAGGTCGGCCTGAGCGCGCTCGTCAACCGCCTGCCGATCGGCGACAAGCTGCGCTCGCTCGACCGCGCCGCGCTGGTGTACCTGAAGCAGCCCGGCGCGCTGACGGTGGCGGCGCTGTTCTCGGTCCTGAACCACGTGCTCGTGACGCTCGGCGTGTACGTGCTCGGGCTGGCGCTGGGCGTGACCGAGAGCGTCACCCTGACCGACTACTTCGTGGTCGTGCCGATCGCCAACCTGATCAGCGCCCTGCCGCTCGCGCCCGGCGGCTGGGGCGTGGGCGAGCTGGCCTTTCGCGGCCTGTTCCAGATGATCGGCGCCAGCCCGGCCATGGGCGTGGCGGTGAGCGTGACCTTCCGCCTGAGCCAGCTGGTGATCGGGCTCTTGGGCGGCTTCACGCTGCTCATGCCGATCAGCCGTTCCGAGCTGCGCGAGAAGGACAAGGAATAGGGCACTCCGCGCCGCGCGCGCTACGCTCTCCCGCGCTTCGCCCCGCTTCCTCCGCGTTCCCCCTCCCGCCCGGACGACCCCCTGATGAGCCTGCTCGCCGTCGGCACCCTGGCCTTCGACTCGATCGAGACGCCCTACGAGACGCGCAAGGAGGTGCTGGGCGGCTCGGCCACGCACTTCGCCCACGCCGCGCGCCTGTTCGGGCCGGTCGAGCTGGTGGGCGTGGTCGGCACGGACTTCCCCGACGCGGTCCTGCGGCGCTTCACCGAGCTCGGCATCGGCGTGCGCGGGATCGAGATCGCCCCCGGCAAGACCTTCCGCTGGTCGGGGCGCTACGAGGCCGACTGGAACACGCGCCACACGCTCGACACGCAGCTCAACGTGTTCGAGCGCTTCGATCCCAAGGTGCCCGCGGCCCAGCGCGAGGCGCGCTTCGTGTTCCTCGCCAACGCGCAACCGGCGGTGCAGATGAAGGCCCTGGCGCAGGTGCGCGCGCCGGCGCTGGTGGTGGCCGACACCATGAACCTGTGGATCGACACCAAGCTGGGCGAGCTCGAGGAGCTGCTGCGCCGCATCCACGGGCTGGTGCTGAACGAGGAGGAGGCGCGCATGCTCACCGGGCGCCGCAACCTGTTCCAGGCCGCGCGCGTGCTGCTCGAGAAGGGCCCGCGCTTCGTGATCCTGAAGAAGGGCGAGCACGGCGCCTTCCTGCTGGGGCACGACGTGCGCTTCGCGCTGCCGGCCTACCCGGTCGAGGACGTGGTCGACCCGACCGGGGCGGGCGACTCGTTCGCGGGCGGCTTCATGGGCACGCTGGCGGCGGGCCAGTTCGAGCCCGCGGCGCTGCGGCGCGCGATGCTGTACGGGACCGTGACGGCCTCGTTCTGCGTCGAGGGCTTCGGGGTCGAGGGCCTGGAGCGCGTCGAGCGCGCGCGGGTCGACGCGCGCTTCAACGAACTGGCCTCGCTGGTGACCCCGTGAGTTCGGCGCGCGAGCGCGCGCGCTGCTTCGTGGCGCTGGCGCTGGGCGCGGAGCTCGGCGCGCGCGTGGCGGCCGAGGTCGAGCGCGTGCTCGCACCGGCCGAGTTCCGCCGGCCGGAGGGCGCCGGCCTGCACCTGACGCTGGCCTTCCTGGGCGAGGTCGAGCGCGAGCGCCTGCGCGGCCTGACGGCGGCCCTGGGCCCGGCCCTGGTGCACTTCCCCGCGCCCCAGCTGCGCCTGACCCGCGGCGGGGCCTTCCCGGGCCTGTCGCGCTCGCGCGTGCTGTGGATCGGGGTGGCCGAGCGCGCCGCCTCCGGGCGCCTGGCGGCCTGCCGCGCGGCGGTGCTGGCGGGCCTGGCCGAGGCGGGCTTCTCGGGGATGGGGGAGGAGCACGCGGCCTTCACGCCGCACGTCAGCGTGGCGCGCCCGCGCGACCCGCGCGCGCCGGTCCCGGCGGCCTTCGCGGCGCTCGAGCTCTGGCTCGACTGGGACCCCGACGCGGTGGCGCTGTTCGAGTCGCGCCTCGGCCCGGCCGGCAGCCGCTACGAGGTCGTCGCGCGCTTCCCGTTTTCTGGCCACACCTGAAACCACGGCGCGTGGCGCCGGTCTCCGGGCCCGAGCTTCACTTGCCCCAGGCGCCGGCATAGGATCCGCGCGGGGGGTTCGTCCACCGATCCCGCGGCGCCGCAGGGCGCCCAAAGCAGACCGCAGCCACCATGAGCGATTCCCGCACCGATTCCCGTCCCCGCCCCAAGACCACCCCCGATTCGAGCGACCCGAAGAGCGAGGGCAAGGTCGCCGAACCCAGGGGCACGGAGCCCAGGAACACCGATCCCAAGAACACCGATCCCAAGCTCGAGGCCCAGCGCTCCGAGCGCGCGCGCTCGCTCGGAGCGGCCCTGTCGGAGATCGAGAAGAGCTACGGGCGCGGCGCGATCATGCGCCTGGGCGACGACGCGCTGATCAAGGAGATCCGCGGCATCTCGTCGGGCTCGCCCTCGCTCGACCTGGCCATGGGCGGCAAGGGCTTCCCGCGCGGTCGCATCATCGAGATCTTCGGGCCCGAGAGCTCGGGCAAGACGACCCTCGCGCTGCACGTGATCGCCAACGCCCAGAAGGACGGCGGCATCTGCGCCTTCGTCGACGCCGAGCACGCCCTCGACCCGGCCTACGCGCGCAAGCTCGGGGTCAAGCTCGAGGACCTCCTGGTGAGCCAGCCGGACACCGGCGAGCAGGCGCTCGAGATCGTCGACACGCTGGTCAAGGCCGACGCGGTGGACGTGATCGTGGTCGACTCGGTGGCCGCGCTGGTGCCGCGCGCCGAGATCGAGGGCGAGATGGGCGACAGCTTCGTCGGCCTGCAGGCGCGCCTGATGAGCCAGGCCATGCGCAAGCTGACCGGCTCGATCGCGCGCTCGAGCGGCCTGGTGATCTTCATCAACCAGATCCGCGAGAAGATCGGGGTCATGTTCGGCAGCCCCGAGACGACCACCGGCGGCCGCGCGCTCAAGTTCTACGCCTCGGTGCGCTGCGACATCCGCCGCATCGGGCAGATCAAGGAGGGCGAGGAGATCATCGGCAGCCGCACCAAGGTCACGGTGGTGAAGAACAAGATCGCGCCGCCCTTCCGCAAGTGCGAGTTCGACATCCTCTTCAACCAGGGCATCAGCCGCGAGGGCGACCTGCTCGACCTCGGGGTCGAGAGCGGGGTGGTGCTGAAGTCGGGCACGTGGATGTCCTTCAAGCACCCCAAGGAGGGCGAGCTGCGCCTGGGCCAGGGCCGCGAGCGCGCGCGCTCCTTCCTGCTCGAGAACCCCGACATCACCGAGGAGCTGCAGCGCGCGGTGCTGGGCAAGGCCAACGCGAACACCGCCGCCAAGGCCGCCGCCGCGCCGGGGGCGCAGGCGGCCAGCGGCGCGGCGAGCCCTGCCGCCGCGAACTCCGCCGCTCCCGGCGCGCCGAGCCTCAAGCCCGTGCCGAAGCCGCCCGCGCCCGTGCCGGCGCCCGCCAAGCAGGCGTAGCCGCGGCGCGCTCGGCGTCCATTCTTCGAGAGGCTTTCGGGCGGCCGCGGGTGGGCTCTATCATCCGCGGCTCCCCATGAGCCACCCGAAGCCCACACCGAAGAGCGCCGGAGTCGAGCCCAAGGGCCGGACGCCGAGCGCGGCCCAGGTCCGCCGCGACTTCCTCGACTTCTTCGTCCAGCGCGGCCACCGCGAGGTGCCCTCGTCGCCGGTCTTCCCGCAGGACGACCCGACGCTGCTCTTCACCAACGCGGGCATGAACCAGTTCAAGGACGTGTTCCTGGGGACGGGCAAGCGCGACTACCGGCGCGCGGTCGACACGCAGAAGTGCATCCGCGTCTCGGGCAAGCACAACGACCTCGAGGAGGTGGGCCACGACACCTACCACCACACCTTCTTCGAGATGCTCGGCAACTGGTCCTTCGGCGACTACTTCAAGGCCGAGGCGATCCCGTGGGCCTGGGAGCTCCTGACCAAGACCTGGAAGCTCCCGAAGGAGCGCCTGTGGGTCACGGTCTTCGGCGGCGACGAGAAGGACGGCCTGCCGCGCGACGAGGACTCGGCGCGCATCTGGAGGGAGTCGACCGACGTCGACCCGAGCCACGTGCTCTTCTTCGGGCGCAAGGCGAACTTCTGGGAGATGGGCGAGACGGGGCCCTGCGGCCCGTGCACCGAGATCCACATCGACCGCGGTGGGCCGGAGACCGATGCGCGTGACGGTGCGGACCCCCAACTCGGCGTCAATGCCGGCAACGAGCGCTTCCTCGAGCTCTGGAACAACGTGTTCATGGAGTTCAACCGCCAGGACGACGGCCGGCTCGTGAAGCTCCCGGCCCAGCACGTCGACACGGGCATGGGCTTCGAGCGCATCGTCGGCGTGCTGCAGGGCAAGTCCTCGAACTACGACTCGGACGTCTTCACGCCCATCTTCGAGCAGATCGGCAAGCTGGCCGGCAAGCGCTACGGCAGCGGCGACGAGAAGGCCGACATCGCCATGCGCGTGATCGCCGACCACGTGCGCGCCTGCACGGCGGCCTTCGCCGACGGCGCGCTGCCCTCGAACACCGGCCGCGGTTACGTGCTGCGGCGCCTGATCCGACGCGCCTCGCGCTACGGCCGCCAGGCGCTCGGCTTCGAGGACCCGTTCCTGTGCGAGGTCGCGCCGACGGTGGCCGAGACGCTGGGCGAGGTCTTCCCCGAGATCCCGCGCCGCATCGAGCACGTGCAGCTGCTGCTGCGGGCCGAGGAAGAGTCGTTCAACAAGACCCTCGGGCGCGGGCTCGCTCGAAGTGAGGAGATGATCGCGAAGGCAAAGAAGGCCGGTAAGGACCATCTGGGCGCAGAGGCATACGAGCTGTACGCAACCTTTGGCTTCCCTCGGGACTTGGTCGAGCTAATCGCTCGCGAGAACGGGATGACCCTGAATCTCTCTGGCTGGGTGCGTGCTGGGGAGGACCACCAGCAGAAGAGCCGCTCGGAGGGCAAGTTCAAGCAGCTACTCTCGGCCGAGGAACTCGGCGGCATCTCTGCGACGCGCTCGACCTATCACGAGGCCGGCGCGAGCGCGCTCGAGGGCGAGGCGAAGCTCCTGAAGCTCGTGCAGCGCGACGAACCCGGGCGCGACGTGCTCGTGCTCGACCAGAGCCCGTTCTACGCCGAGGGCGGCGGCCAGATCGGCGACGGCGGCGTGATCGAGGCCGCGGACGGCAGCTTCCGTTTCGAGGTGGCGGACACGCAGCGCGTCGGCCCTGTCGTGGCGCACGTCGGCACGGCCGCTGGCCGGGCGGACGCAGGTGCGAAGCTGCGCGCGCGCGTCAACCAGGAGAGACGGAACAAGACGCGCAAGAACCACACGGCCACGCACCTCCTGCACAAGGCGCTCAAGCTCACGCTCGGCGAGCACGTCGCGCAGCAGGGCTCCTACGTCGGGCCCGACCGGCTGCGCTTCGACTTCTCGCACCCCAAAGCCGTCACGCCCGAGGAGCTCGAGACGATCGAGCGCCTCGTCAACGAGCGCGTGTTCGACAACGCGAGGGTCACGACCACGACCGAGAAGCTCGACGCCGCCAAGGCGCGCGGTGTGACCGCCATGTTCGGCGAGAAGTACGGCGAGACGGTGCGCGTGCTCGACGTGGGCGGCTGGTCGCTGGAGCTGTGCGGCGGCACGCACGTCGCGGCCGCGGGCGAGATCGGGCCGTTCGTGATCACGAGCGAGGGCGCGATCCAGGCCGGCGTGCGGCGCATCGAGGCGCTCACGGGTGCCGCGGCGGTCGAATTCATCCAGCACCAGAAGAAGCTCCTGCGCGAGAGCGCCCAGGCCCTGAAGGCCCCGGTGGAGGAGCTCCCGGCGCGCATCGAGCAGCTCCAGAAGCAGCTCAAGGACGCCAAGAAGAAGGAGAAGGAGAGCGCCAAGGGCGATGTCGCCGGCGCGCTCGAGGCCGTGCGGGCGGCGCTGAAGACGAGCGACGGGCTCGCGGTCGGCATCGCCGCGCTCGAGCTCGACCTCGACTCCCTGCGCGAGCTGGCCGGACGCGTGAAGACGCTCGCGCCGGATCTGGCCGTGATCCTCCTGGGCCTGGACGGCGACAAGGCGCCCTGGATCGCGCTCAGCCAGGGCGCGGCGCTGGCGCAGGGCTGGGAGGCGCGCCACGCGGCGGCGTTCCTCGCGCCGCACCTCGGCGGCGGGGGCGGCGGCAAGCCAGACCTCGCCCAGGGCCAGGGCCAGCGCGCCGCCGGGCGAGAGGCCGCAGTCGCGGCCTTCTGGAGCGCGCCCGGGGCGGCCTTCCACAAGGGCTAGGCCGCCCTCGGCGCGTTGACACCCCGGGGCACCCCCCGTAGCATCCCGCGCTTGTCGATCGGTCGCGAAGGTCGCTCCGACCTCGCCGAGCCCCGCCGAGCCCGCCATGCCCAATCCCAAGCGCCGAACGTCCCGCGCCCGCCAGGGTGAGCGCCGCTCGCACCTGGCCCTCAAGCCCTTCCGCCCCAACCACTGCAGCCGTTGCAGCGCGCCGGTCAAGCCGCACCGCGTGTGCGACAACTGCGGCTACTACGGCTTCGAGAAGGGCGCCGACAAGAAGGGCACCGAGGTCCTCCACAAGGAAGACTTCTAGCGCGCCATGAGCGGCTCGCTGATCGCCCTCGACGTGATGGGGGGCGACGACGCTCCCCGCGCCACCCTGCAGGGAGCCCTCGCCGCCTGTTCCGGGAAGGGCGCCGTACGCGTCCCGCCCGAGCGTCTGCTGCTGGTCGGGGACGAAGCGCGCATGCGCGCGCTGCTGGCGGAGCTGGGCGGCGACCCCGGTTTCCAGCTCCAGCACGCGAGCCAGGTGATCGAGATGGAGGAGTCGCCGGCCCAGGCGCTGCGCGCCAAGCCCGACAACTCGATCATGCGCTGCGTGCAGGCCGTGCGCGAGAAGCGCGCCAGCGCCGTGGTCGGGATGGGCAACACCGGCGCGTGCGTGGGCGCGGCCACGCTCGGCCTCGGCACGATCCCGGGCGTGCGCCGCGCGGGCATCGCCGTGACGCTGAACCTCACCGGTCAGCCGGTCACGATCCTCGACATGGGCGCCAACATCGCGCCCAAGCCCGATCACCTGCTGCAGTACGGCGCCATGGCCGCGGTCTACGCGCAGAGCTGCCTCGGTCAGGCGCGCCCGCGCGTCGGGCTGCTCAACGTGGGCGAGGAGAAGGGCAAGGGCACCGACCTGCTCAAGGAGGCCCACGAGCTGCTCGCGGCCTCCGGGCTCGAGTTCGTCGGCAACGTCGAGGGCGGCGACATCTTCCGCGGCGTGTGCGACATCGTCGTGACCGACGGCTTCACCGGCAACGTGATCCTGAAGCTGCTCGAGCAGTTCGCCTCGTTCCTGACCCAGAAGATCCTGGGCGAGCTGAAGAAGAGCGGCGTGCAGCTGGACGGCCGGGCGCTCGGCAACCTCGAGCAGGTGATCGACTACGCGAGCTACGGCGGCGCGCTGCTCCTGGGCGTGAACGGGGTCGTGATCATCGGGCACGGACGTTCGGACGAGCGCGCCGTGGCCAACGCCATCGCGCAGGCCGTGCGCGCCGCCGACGCGCGCGTGCCCGAGCAGATCGAGCGCGGGCTCGCGGCACCCAGCCGCTCGGCCTAGCCCCAGAGCGGGCGGGGATTCGGCCCCGCCCGTTGCGAAATCCGACCGGACCCGTAGGCTTCCACGCTCGCGCTCCCGGCTCGCCGCGGGACGCCCATCCACCACGCATGGCTTCGAGGATCGCTGTCGGGATCGCCGGGACCGGCTCCTACGTCCCGGAACGGGTCGTCCCGAACACCTACTTCGAGCGCCTGGTCGACACATCGGACGAATGGATCGTCCAGCGCACGGGCATCGAGGAGCGGCGCTTCGCGGCCGACGACCAGGCCACCTCGGACCTCGCGCTGGAGGCCTCGCGGCGCGCGCTGGAGGCGGCCGGGGTCAAGCCCGAGGAGCTCGACCTGATCGTGCTCGGCACGCTCACGCCGGACTACCTGCTGCCGTCCACGGCCTGCCTGGTGCAGGACCGGCTGGGGGCGAGCAAGGCCGGCGCCTTCGACGTGAACGCGGCCTGCACCGGCTTCCTGACGGCGCTGCACACGGGCGAGGCCTTCGTCGCCGCCGGCCGCGCGCGACGCGTGCTGGTGATCGGGGCCGAGAAGCTCACGAGCTTCGTGGACTTCACCGACCGCACCTCGTGCATCATCTTCGGCGACGCCGCCGGCGCGGCCGTGCTGACGCCGCTGGACGAGTGCGGCCAGGGCGAGATCCTGAAGACCACGCTCGGGGCCGACGGCAAGGGCTACGACTTCATCCACATGCCGGGGGGCGGCTCGCGCAAGCCGCCCACGGCCGAGACGCTCGAGAAGCGCGAGCACTTCATCCGCATGCGCGGACGCGACGTGTTCCGCTTCGCCGTGACCTACATGGGCGAGATGGTGCGCGAGATGATCGAGGGCTATTCGCCCGACGACATCACCGTGGTCGTGCCGCACCAGGTCAACAAGCGCATCATCGAGGCCGCGCTCGAGCGCATCGAGATCCCGCCCGAGAAGGTCGTGGTCAACATCGAGAAGTACGGCAACAGCTCGGCCGCGACGGTGCCGCTGGCGCTGGACGAAGCGGTGCGCGCGGGCCGCATCGAGAAGGGCAAGCTGGTCGTGCTGGTGGCCTTCGGGGCCGGCCTGACCTGGGGCGGGACCCTGATCCGCTGGTAGCGACCCGCGGGTCGCGCGCACGGGCCTGACCCCGGCGCGGACGAACGACGAAGAGCAACCACGAGGGCAATCCATGGGCGAGGCCGTACTCTTCCCCGGACAAGGCGCGCAGTTCCCGGGCATGGGCCGGGAGTGGGTCGAAGCCTTCCCCAGCGCCGCGCGCGTGTTCGAGCGTGCCGAGCGCGCGCTCGGCTTCGCGCTGCGCGAGGCCTGCTGGAACGAGGGCGAGCGCGTGCACCGCACCGACATCGCCCAGCCCGGCATCCTGACCACCAGCGCGGCCATCCTCGGCGTGCTGATCGAGCGCGGGCTCGAGCCCGCGCGCACGGCGCTGACGGCCGGGCTGTCGCTGGGCGAGTACACCGCGCTGTGGTACGCGGGCGCGCTCGAGTTCGAGGACGCCGTGCGCCTGGTGCGCCTGCGCGGCGAGGCCATGCAGGCGGCCAGCGAGGCGTGCGCGAGCTCCATGACCAGCCTGATGGGCGCCACCCCCGAGCAGGCCGAGGCCCTGGCCGCGGTCGGGCGCAGCCGCGGCATCTGCTCGGTGGCCAACCTGAACGGCCCCGGGCAGGTCGTGATCTCGGGCGAGATCGCGGCGCTGGAAGCGGCCGAGGCCGCGGCCGCGCAGCACGGCGTCAAGCGCGCGGTGCGCCTGAGCGTGGCCGGCGGCTTCCACTCCGAGTGCATGCGGCCCGCGGCCGAGCGCCTGGAGCGCGCGCTGGCCGAGGTGCCCATGAAGGCGCCGCGCATCCCGTTCGTCAGCAACGTCAGCGCGACTCCGCTCCAGGATCCGGACGAGATCAAGCGCGCCCTCGCACGCCAGGTCTGCGCGCCGGTGCTGTGGGAACGCTCGATGCGCCACGCGCTCGCACACGGCGTCGATGCGTTGCTCGAGCCCGGTCCCGGCAACGTCCTGTGCGGCCTGATGCGACGCATCAGCAAGGATTCCGGGCACAGCGTGCGCCTGCGCGGCGTCGAGAAGCCCGCCGATCTGGAGCTTTCGGCGTGAGCCCCGGCGGCCAGGGGCGCCGTTGCACCCCCCTTTGGGCCTGGCTATAGTCCGCCCGGGATGAGCACCCCTGTGGCCCAAACCTCGCCCGGCGAGCGCTACCTCGAGGGCAAGGTCGCCCTCGTCACGGGCGCCTCGCGCGGTATCGGCCAGGCCATCGCCGAGCGCCTGGCGCTGCGCGGGGCCAAGCTCGCCTGCATCGCCACCGAGGCCAAGAACTGCGCCGAGACCGTGGCGCGCTGCCGCCAGCACGGCGCCACCGCCCTGGCGCTGGGCGTGGACGTCGCCAATACCGCGGCCGTGGCCGAGGTGGTCGAGCAGGTCCAGAAGGAACTCGGCGAGCCCTACGTGCTGGTCAACAACGCCGGCCTGACGCGCGACCAGCTGCTGCTGCGCATGAGCGAGGAGGACTTCGACCGCGTCATCGCGGTCAACCTCAAGGGCGCCTGGAACTTCACCCGCGCCGCGGCCCGGCCGCTGATGAAAGCGCGCGGGCGCATCGTCAACCTGTCGTCGGTGGTGGGCCTGATGGGCAACGCCGGACAGGCCAACTACGCCGCCAGCAAGGCCGGTCTGCTGGGCCTGACGCGTTCCGTGGCCAAGGAACTCGCTTCGCGCGGGGTGTGCGTGAACGCCATCGCCCCGGGCTTCATCCAGACCGACATGACCGCCCAGATGGGCGAAGCCGCCGCGCAAGAGTTGGCTTCTTCCATCCCTTTGAAGAGAATCGGTACTCCCGAAGAGATCGCGCTCGCGGTCGACTACCTGGTGGGCCCCGGTGGCGCGTACGTCACCGGCCAGACCCTGGTGGTGGACGGCGGACTCAGTCTCTGAGCCGCTCGGGCCCCCAGCCCCAAACCCTCCCCGATGGACAAGAACACGAAGACAATGACGACCCCTTCGATCGAAGAGCGCGTCAAGCGCATCGTCTGCAACCAGATGGGCACGTCCCCGGACAAGATCACGAACGAGACCTCGTTCGTGAACGACCTCGGGGCCGACTCGCTGGACACCGTCGAGCTGGTCATGGAGTTCGAGGACGAGTTCGAGATCTCGATTCCCGACGAAGACGCCGAGAAGATCCAGACGGTCGGCGCGGCGATCGAGTACATCAAGTCCAAGTCCTAGGGGCATCCGCTCGCGGAGTCGGCCGGACCCTAGCGTCCTGCGCCGGCCCCTCGGGCGATCCTCCGGAGTCCCATGCCATCCGCCATGCGCCGCGTCGTGATCACGGGCCTGGGGACGGTCAACGCCCTCGGCGCCGACGTCCCCACCACCTGGCGGCGTCTCCTGGCGGGGGAGAACGGCGTGCGCGCGATCACGCGCTTCCCGGCCGAGGACCTGGCGGTGCGCTTCGCCGCCTCGGTGGACTGGAACCCCGAGGAACTCTTCACCGGCCCGGAGTTCCGCAAGCTCGATCCCTTCACCATGTTCGCGCTGAAGGCGACCCAGGAGGCGTTCGCGGACGCCGGCCTCGATCCGAGCCAGGAATCCGAGGAGGCACGCGAGGCCTGGGGCGCGATCGTGGGCACGGGCATCGGCGGGATCTCGGGCATCGTCGAGCAGCACTCGGAGATGCTCGAGCGCGGGCCGCGGCGCGTCTCGCCGCACTTCATCCCGAAGATCATGGCCAACGCCGTCAGCGGGCACGTGGCCATCCGCCACGGACTGCTGGGCACGGCCTTCACCACCTCGAGCGCCTGCGCCTCGTCCGGACATGCCATCGCCATGGCCTTCCAGGCCATCCGCTGCGGCGAGATCGACCTGGCCGTGACGGGCGGGGCCGAGTCCGCCACCACGCGCCTCTCGGTGGCGGGCTTCGCCAACATGAAGGCGCTCTCCACGCGCAACGATTCGCCCGAGACGGCCTCGCGTCCGTTCGACCGGGATCGCGACGGCTTCGTGATGGGCGAGGGCGCCGGGATCCTGGTGTTCGAGGAACTCGAGCGCGCCCGGCGGCGCGGCGCGCGCATCTACGCCGAGGTCAAGGGCTACGGCTCGACCGACGACGCCTACCACATCACCGCTCCCAAGGAGGACGGCGCCGGCCCGGCGCGCGCCTTCCGCCTGGCGGTGAAGATGGCCGGCATCGATCCCGAGAGCGTGCACTACGTCAACGCGCACGGGACCTCGACGCCCTACAACGACGCGATCGAGACGCGCGCGCTCAAGCGCTTCTTCGGCGAGCACGCGCGCAAGCTCGCGATCTCGTCCACCAAGTCCATGATCGGGCACCTGCTGGGGGCCTCCTCGGCGGTCGAGCTGGTGGCCACCGCGCTCTCGGTGCAGGAGGGCCGCGTGCACCCCACGCGCAACCTGACCACGCCCGATCCGGAGCTCGACCTCGACTACGTTCCGGGCGCGGCGCGCGAGCTGAAGATCCAGAACGCGCTCTCGAACTCGCTCGGCTTCGGCGGGCACAACATCTCGATCTGCATCGGACAGCTGGATTGATCCGGAGCACGAAAACGTCGGCGAACGGGGCCCTTCTCGCTGGCCGTCCGCGGCGGCTCGGCTAGGATGGGGACAGCCGACGGGCGAGGTCCTTCGCCCCCTCCCTCGAAACCAGGAGTACGCCGTGCACCACAAGTTCAAGGAACTGCTCCACGACTACAAGCGCAACGTCTTCCAGCTGGCGCACCACAAGAAGGACGTGGAGAGCATCACGACGGAGTGCGTACACGTGACCGAGGACGTGCTCCAGCAGCACTACCGCTACCACTTCCACAAGCTGCCGGACGCCAACCGCGCCGAGATCATCAACATGATCTCGAGCTACGTGCGCGAGGCCATCCTGCCGCCCGTGGTGCAGAAGATGGTCGAACGCCAGGTCGTGCTGGAGCGGCGCATCGAGGCCCTGGAGAAGCTGCTCGCCGCCAGCCTCGAGGCCCTGTCCCAGCCCGCCGAGAGCGCGCGCCCGTAGCGCCCGCACGACCGTTGGATCCGCGGCCGGCGCCGAAGGGCCGGCCTCTCGCCAGCAGCGATTCGCCATGAAGGCCGCCTCCGATCTGCGTGCGCGTCTCTTCGCCGCCGGCCAGGGGCACGCGTGGGAGCGCCTGGAACGCCTGGCCCCGGCCGCGCGCGCGCGCCTGGCGGCCGAGCTCGAGGCCCTCGACCTGGCGCTGGTGCAGCGCCTGGCGGGCCTGCTGCGCGCGCCGCCGGCCGCCGCGCCGCGGAGCTTCGAGCCGCCCGAGCTCTTCCCGCTGCGGCGCAGCCGCGCGCACGAGGAGCAAGCCGCACGGGCGCGGGCCGCAGGCGAGCAGCTGCTGGCGGCCGGGCGCGTCGGCTACGTGCTGGTGGCCGGCGGCCAGGCCTCGCGCCTGGGCTTCGACGCCCCCAAGGGCGCCTTCCCGATCGGGCCGGTCAGCGCGCGTCCGCTGTTCGCCTTCCACGCCCAGCGCCTGAAGGCCGCGGCCCGGCGGTACGGCGTGCGCACGCCCTGGTACGTGATGACCAGCCCCGCCAACGACGCCAGCACGCGCGCGATCTTCGCCCAGCACGCCCATTTCGGGCTCGACCCGGCCGACGTGTTCTTCTTCGCGCAGGACATGCTGCCGGCGCTGGACGAGGAGGGGCGCATGCTGTTCGCGGGCGCCGACGCGCTGTTCCTGGCGCCCAACGGGCACGGGGGCTGCCTGCTCGGCCTGGCCAGCTCGGGGGCGCTGGACGACATGCGCCGCCGCGGGCTGACGCAGCTCTCGTACTTCCAGGTCGACAACCCGCTGGCGCGCCCGGCCGATGCGCTGTTCCTCGGGCTGCACCAGCTGGCCGGAGCGGGGATGTCCTCCAAGGTCGTCCCGAAGCGCGACGCGGGCGAGAAGGTCGGCGTGCTCGGGCGCGTGGACGGTGCCCTGGGCTGCATCGAGTACTCGGACCTGCCGGGCGAGCTGCGCGAGGCGCGCGGCCCCGACGGCGCGCTGCGCTTCGGAGCCGGGAACATCGCGGTGCACGCGCTGGAGGTCGATTTCGTGCGCGCGGTCACGGGTGGGGGACTGGAGCTGCCCTGGCACCTGGCGCGCAAGAAGATGAAGGTGGTCGAGGCCGACGGTCAGGTCGTGGAGCGGGCCGGGGTCAAGTTCGAGACCTTCGTGTTCGACGCGCTGGCGCGCTCGCGCAGCTCGGTCGTGCTCGAGGTCGAGCGCGCGCACGAGTTCAGCCCGGTCAAGAACAAGAGCGGCGAGGACTCCCCGGCCTCGTGCCGGGCCGACCTGTGCCGCCTCTTCGCGGACTGGGTGCGCGCGGCCGGGTTGCCGCTGCCGCCGCCGGACGAGCAGGGAATCCACGCGCTCGAGGTGGATCCGCTGTGCGCGGAAACGCAGGATGAGTTCCTCGCGCGCCAGGGCCTCCGCCCCGATGTCCGTCCAACCGGCCACCTCTATTCCTGAAGCGGGCTCCGCGCCGGGCGCGGGCCGCGCCGCGCCCCTGGCGCACGCCACGGTGGCGGTGTTGATGGGGGGGCGCTCGAGCGAGCGCGAGGTCTCGCTGTCCTCCGGGCGCACGGCGCTGGCCGCGCTGTGCACGCCCAGCTCGGCCAACGACCAGCGCGGTCCGGGGCGCGTGATCGGGGTCGAGATCCTGCCCGACGGCCGCTGGCGCGTAGGCAAGCGCGTGCTCATGCCTGGCGAGGCCATCACCGTGCTGGGCGACGTGGACGTGTTCTTCTCGGCGCTGCACGGCGGCGAGGGCGAGAACGGCGCGCTGCAGGGCTTCCTGACCTGCGCGGACATGCCCTTCACGGGCAGCGGCGTGATCGCCTCGGCGGTCTCGATGGACAAGGTCTTCGCACGCGAGCTGGTGCAGGCGAACGGCGTGCGCGTGGCGCCCGCGGTGGCCCTGGCGCGAGCCGACTGGCCGCGCAGCGGCTGGGAGGGTGCCAGCCAGGCCCTGCGGGCCGAGCTCGAGCCGCTGGTCGCGCGCGGCTGCGTGGTCAAGCCGCGGCGCGGCGGCTCCTCGGTGGGCTGCTCGATCGTGCGCGGCCCGACCCAGGTCCAGCACGCCCTGGAGCGCGCCTTCCAGGAGGGTCCGGACGTGCTGGTCGAGGCCTTCGTGCGCGGCGTCGAGACCACGGGCGGGGTGCTCGCGACCCCGACCGGCGAGTTGCTGGCGCTGCCGCCGGTCGAGATCCGTCCGCGGGGCGCGTTCTTCGACTACCACGAGAAGTACGCCGAGGACGGCGCGCTCGAGCTGTGCCCGCCGCAGTCGCTCGACGCGCACACCTGCGAGCGCGTGCGGGCCTGTGCCCTGGCCGCGCACCGCGCGCTCGGCTGCGAGGGCTACTCGCGCACCGACTTCATCGTGCCCGAGGGCGGCGGCGAACCCGTGTTCCTCGAGACCAACACGCTGCCGGGCCTGACCCCGCGCTCGCTCCTGCCGCGCTCGGCCGCGGCGGCGGGGATCGACTACCGCACGCTGTGCCTGTGGATCACCGAGAACGGCAGCACGCGCGCCGCCGAACGGCGCAACGGGTGAGCGCGAACGCGACACGCCTTGCGGTGGCGGTGGTCGGGGCCCGCGGTCGCCTGGGCAGCTTCGCCTGCGGCCTGCTGCGCGCCAGCGCGGAGTTCGAGCTGGTGGCCGAGCTGGGTCGCGAGCACGAACTCGGCAACGTGCTGCGCGAGTGCGGCGCCACGCTGGCGCTCGACGCGAGCGTGGCCGGGCGCGGGGCCGAGCACGGGCGCATCATGCTGGAGGCCGGCGTGCGCGCGCTGATCGGCACCAGCGGCGTGACGCGCGCCGAGACGGCCGAGCTCGACCGGCTCGCGCGCGCGCGGGCCCTGGGCGGGCTGGTCGTGCCCAATTTCAGCCTCGGCATGGCCTGGCTGAACCGCGCGGCCGAGGCCCTGGCGACGGCCTTCCCCAGCGTGACCATCGTCGAGCGCCACCACGAGCGCAAGCGCGACGCGCCCTCGAGCTCGGCGCGCGACACGGCCGCGCGCCTGGCCGAGCGCCGCGGCGGAGGCGAGGTGCCGATCCTCTCGGTGCGCGCGCCCGGCTGCTACGCGCACCAGGAGGTGCTGTTCGGCGCGCCGGGCGAGACGCTGACGCTGCGGCACGACATGCTCGGGCCGGAGGCCTTCGGTCCGGGGCTCTTGCTCGCCCTGCGCCACGCGGCCCGCGCCACGGGCGTCGGCTTCGGACTCGAGCACGCGCTCGGGCCTTCCTGACGCGCGCGACTGTTGCCAAGGGCGCCCGTCGCCGCGCACACTGTGCGTTCCGGGCCAGAGTGGCGAAATGGCAGACGCGATGGATTCAAAATCCATTTCCCGCAAGGGAGTAGGGGTTCAACTCCCCTCTCTGGCACCCCCGTCGTCGACCAGCCCGCGCGCCTGGAGCGAGGCGCAGATCGACGCGCGGGACGAGCGGCGCGCGCGCGCCTTGCGGGAGGTGGCCGAGGAACTCGCGCCGGCGCTGTTCGCGAGTCTCTGGAAGCGGATGTGCCGCGTGCGGCTCGAGCTCACCGAGACGCTGGCCGCGCTGCGTCGCGATGCGCCGCGTGCCCTGCGCGACGAGGACCTGCTGGCGCGCCAGGAAGAGTTGCGCGAGGAGGTGCGCCGGGCCGGCTGGTGCCTGGGCGTTCTCGGCGCCGCCCAGGGCGCCGATCTGCTGCGCGCGCGGCGCGAGCGCGCGGGCCTGGGCTGGCTGGTGGCGGCGGTGGCCGAGGCGCGCGCGCTCGAGCTCGAGCCCGAGGGCGAGGCCCTGCCGATGCTGGCCGGACCCGCTCGGCTGGCGCTCGAGCTCCCGCTGCTCGCGGCCTGGTGCGCCGAGCAGGCGGCCGTGCGGGCGGGACGCCTGCGCTGGCGCAGCACGCGCGAGCACGGCCTCAGCCGGCTCGCGTTCGAGCTGGGAGAGGCGCGCGGCCGAGACGAGCTCGCGGCGCGCTGCGCACACCTGAACTCGTCTCGCCCCGCTCCGCCGAGCGTGCTCGTGGCCGACGGCGAGCTCGCGCTCGTCTGGCTATAGGACCTTCGCGCTGGAGCTCCCGACCAGGCGCCGCGCGCCGTCGTAGAGCACGAGCTGCGCCGCCAGCACGCCGGTCAGGCCAGCCGGGTTGGTGCCGCCGAGCTGCAGTCCACCGGACGCGTCCAGCGCGCGCAGCTCCGCGCCCGCGAGCCCGGCCGAGCCGAGCCCCGGAACGACCCCGAGGAACAGCGGCACGCCCGCGACGGTGCGCACGGACTCGGGCGCGTGCAGCCGCGTCGCGGGAAACCACAGCACGCGCGCGAAGCCGCTGGGCGGTCCGTTCTCCAGGCGCAGCTCGAAGGGACCGGGTCCGCTCGTGCCGGGGCCCGAGAAGGACAGACTCGGACGCGCGGGTCGCAGCACGAAGCGCACGGGCGGAGCGACGAAGTCGGTGGTCGTGTAGCTCAGCACGGGTTGGCCGGGCGGCTGGAAGGGCAGGAAGCGCGCCGCGGCGGTGCCGGAGTGGAAGCTCAGGTTCCCGAGGCTGCGGAAGGTCTGGCCCTCGACCAGGACCGGCGACTGGGCGGGTCCGCCGAGGATGCGGCGGATGCGATTCGCACCGGAGGCGAAGCTCGTCTCCACCAGGTACAGCGCGCCCTCGCGTTGGTCGAAGGCCAGCCGCGAGGCGCCCTCGTAGCCCCCGGCGAGGAACTGCGCGTCCGCGAGACCGAGCACGTTCGGCTGGGCGAGCTGCGTGGACGACCAGCGGAAGAGCTTGCTGGCATGGGGCGGCGGGGGGAAGGCGGCCGAGGCGGTGCCGTAGTACAGGTTGCCCTGGCCGTCGAAGGCGAGCGGGCCGGACGCGCCCGGCACCTGCGCGACCTGGTGCAGCTGGAAGCTGGCGAGATCGACGCGCCAGATCTGGTTGCCACAGCCGAAGCCGCAGGTCGCCGCGCTGACGAACAACGCCGCGTCGTCGAACATCGCGGCGTCGTAGTTGTTGGGCAGGGTGGCGACCGGGTCCGGCCCCGAGCTCAGCCCCACGAAGAGCCGGTAGATCGTGCCCGTGCTGCTCTCGCCGAAGTAGACGTCGTTCTCGTCGGGGTCGGTCAGGATGAAACTCGGGAAGACGGGGCTCGTGAGCGCCCCGAGCGGGCGCACCAGCGCGCCGTCGCTCGCGTACTGCAGCACCTCGAGTCCGTCGAAGACCAGGAAGTCGCCGTTCGAGAGCGTGGTCGTGGCCCCGAAGGCGGGCGCGCCCGGGTAAGGCGCGGGCGCGAGCGCGAAGCCGGGGGCGGCGCTGTCCTGGGCGGACGTGGGGAACGCGAAGGGCACGGCCAGCAGCAGGGCCGTGCACGAGAGGGAACGCATGGGAGTCCTTGGATTCGATGCCTCGTCGAATGCCGGACCGGGACGAGTCTCGTCCCGCGCGCTCCTGGCTCGCGGCGACGAGCCCCCCTCCGGAGCCCGGCGTAACAGCGACGCGGCGGGTCTCCTGGCTGATCTCCATGGGGCGTCGTCTCGAGCCTTCCCGGACCTCGGGAGGTCCAGTGGCCGGAGCGGTCTCCCGGTCGGAACCGGAGGCGACGCCTGGCGAATCACAGTGGCGGGACCGTGCAGGACTCACACCTGCTTCCCCGCGCGCGATCGCGAGCGAATTGTCAGCGCGCGAGTCTAGTGTCCGCCGGCGCGGGCGCGGCCGGGATTCCGGGGTGCGGGACTCCCTAGCGCACCACGCCCGGTGCAGGCGTGGGCGTAGGCGCGGGCAACGGAGGCTGTCGCGGCGTTCCGTTCGGCGCCGGCGGCGGCGCCGTGGGCTGTCCAGCCGCGGCCGGTGGCCTGCGGTTTCCCCGCTGGCCGCGCCCCGCGGTGCGCGGGGCCGCGCCCAGGATGCGGTCCACGTCCTCGGTGGCCTCGGAGGCGAGCACCACCGGGCGCTGGATCCCGAGCACCGTGTACAGACGCTCGGAGCGGGTCCCGGCCACGTACTTGCCGAGCACGCGCTCGGGAGCGAGCTGGCACACCAGCACCACCAGCACGATGTGCAGAAAGAAGCCCGTGGCCGCGCCCGCGCACGCGCCCGCGAAGCGGTTGGCGAGGTCGAGCTTCATGGCCTCGAGCATGCGCTGGCCCAGCAGCCCGAGCAGCGCGCAGGCGAGCAGCGTCGTGAGGAACAGCGTGCCCCAGGCCAGGCCGTGGGCCATGCGCGGCTCGAGCTCCGAGAACAGCGCCATGAGTCGCTGCGCCAGGGGCGCGCCGGCCGCGCGCGCGACCAGCACCGAGAGCGCCACGCCCACCAGCCGGATCACCTGCCACCACAGCCCGCGGTACAGGCCGAGCAAGAGCAGCACGACGATCAGGCCGAGGCCGACGAGGTCGAGCGCCGGCCAGGTGGGGGAGGCTTCCATGGGGACGGTTGCGACTCACGTCCAGCTTGCGAAACCCGAGCGGCGAAATCGACCCCCGCCCGCCGGCCCGGCGCGCGCCGTTCTTTGCCGCGCGCGCCCCGCAGCGAGTAGCCTGGGGCGATGCTGTCGGCGCAAGACCTGGAGCTCGGTTTCGAGCGTTTCCTCGCGCGGCTCGCGGGCGAGGCCTCGGTGCGGCGCGAGTTCGACGCGAGCCGCGGCGAGTTCTTCGCGCACCCGGCCGCGCGGCTCCTGCCCGGGGCCGAGCGCCGGCACCTGGAGTGGTTCCTGCTGGAGCGCCCGAGCGCGGCGCTGGGGGGCGTTCCGGTCCAGACCTGGCGTGAGTCTCTGGCGGAAACCTCGGCCGAGCTCCTGACAGGCTTCGCGCACTCGCTGGCGGGCGCGTTCGAGGTCACCTCGCTGGTGCCCGGCGAGGGGCTGTGGGTGCGCGACCTGTTCACGCTCGGCGAGCACCCGATCGTCGAAGCCCGCGCCTCGCTGGCGATCGAGGTGGGGGACCTGGTGGTGGGGCGCCTGTTCCCCGCCGGCGGCGCGGCCTTCCTGCTCTCCCAGGCGGCCTCGGTGTTCCGCGATCCGGACCTGCTCGCGGCGGTGCGCGCGGATCTGCAGGCCATGCGCGCGGCGCGCCGCGGCGTCTTGCGCGTCCAGCAGCTCGAGCTCGAGCACCTGTTCCACGGCCCCGGCTCGCTGCCCACGGTCGGGCCTTCGGCCGAGGAGGCCTTCGAGCGCGCGCGCACGGCCCTGGGCGCGCTGGAGCTGACGCCGGCGCAGGTCGAGCGCGCGCTGGCCGCGGTGCGGGTCGCCGTGCCCGCGCGCGACGGGCGCGTGGTCACCGAGGCGCTGAATCAGCTGGCCTTCGACACGGACGCGGACCTGGTGGCCGCGCGCCTGGCGCTGGCCGAGCTGTGGAGCAGCGTGGCGACCGGGGCGCCGCGCGCGCCCGAGCCCGCCGGGGGCGCGGAGCCGGCGGCGGACGAAGACGACGACAACGCGACCGTGCAGGCCGCGCTGGAGGCCTTCGACCGGGGACGCGCGGAGGGCAAGGACCTCGAGCTCCTGTTCCGCGAGCTCGAGCGCGAGCTCGGCGTGGCGGACGAAGCCGAGACCGAGCCCGAGACAGAGGCCGACGAGGCGCCCGGCGCGCCGGACTTTCCGGGCGTCGTGGGCGCCATGGTCGAGGAGTTCCTGTGGGAGATCGGGCACGAGCAAGGCGCGGCCGAGGCCCGTGTCCTGGAGCCGCTGCGCGAGCTCGGAACCTACGGCCACCAGATCGGCGTGTTCGAGGAGCTGACACCCGCGCAGCTGCTGGACTTCAGCGCGCGCTGGCTGCTGGACGAGGGCCGCGTGACGAACCCGAGCGAGCTGATCGGCGTGCTCGACGCGCTCGCGGTCTTCTGTCGCTGGAGCGAGGAGCGTCAGGGCGTGCCGCTGTGGAAGCCCTTCGAGAGCACGCTGGCCGCGCTGCGCGAGTCGCTCCCGCGCCACGTGCTCTTGCGCCGCAGCCTGCGCGCCGGGGCCGGCGAGGGGGCCTTCCGCGTGCTGCGCGTGGGCGGAACGGGGGCCGTGGTGCGTGCGCTGGACGGACTCGAACGCGAGCTCGTGCTCGTTCCCGAGCAGGCCCACAACCTGCGCGTGGGCGAGCTCGTGCGCGTGGCCCGGCACGAGGGCGCGTTCGTGCTCGGCGCCAGCTATCCCGCCGAGATCGCCGAGCTGCTCCCGGAGTGAGCTGGCGGAGCTACGGCTCGCGCGCGGCCCAGGGGATCTGGACCTCGGTCAGCAGCTGCTCGTGACTCTCGACCTCGCGCGGATTCACGAGGTAGACCTCGCGCACCGGCCCGCCCTGGCTCCAGCCGAGCTCGCGCAGGTACGCGAACAGCGCCGGATAGCTGCGCGGCACCTCCGGATAGGCGCCGGGCACGCGCGCGTAGACCACCATGGCGCGCGGCAGGACGTCGTACTGGAGGTCGCCGAGGCGCGCGGGGCGCTCGCTGACCGGCAGGCAGACGCGCGCGCGCAGCTCGGCCAGCGCGACGCTGCCCGGGTCGTCGAAGAACAGGGCGAAGGGCGCGCCCTCGGGTTCGAGCCCGAGCGTCTCGGCCGCGCCGAACAGCCGGCGCATGACGTCGCCCAGGCGCCGGTAGTCGCCGTGCTGCTCGAGGAACACGTAGGGCTGGGCCAGGCGCTCCTTCCAGTTGGCCTCGACGTGCGCGGGCCCGCCCGAGGCCGGGATGGCGATCGCCTGCGAGCGCACCGCGCCGACCGGGCCCTGGGCGGCTCCGTCCAGGACACGCGTCGCGCGGCAGGCGCCAGCCGAGCAGGAGAGGAGCACGAGCAGCCACGGGGCGGAGGAGCGCTTCATGGGCCAGCCATCGGCAGAAGCGCCCCGGGGCCATAGGGGGTCGGTAGGTCTGATAATGTATGTTATGGTGAGGTGCGCATCGGGTCCTGCCCGGCCGCGGCCTGACCCCGCCTCCGGGCAGGACTGACGCGGACGCGTCGCGCGCGCTACCTTGCCGCCCCCGACCCTCCGAAACCCGAGGCTCCTCCCCCTTGGCGACCAAGAAGTTCTGCTTCCTGAACAAGGAACGGCCCTGCGACCTGACGTGCAAGGCCGCGTTCGAGGTCGACGACCCGGTCGACAACATCGACTGCTACTTCATCTGGTTGTCGCACCACTTCGGCGAGGGCCTGTTCGAGGTGCGCCGCATCCTCGAGGGCATGGGCGGTCCGGGCGCGGGCGGCGGCGGGAACCCGAGCGGGCCGGGCCCGGGTCGTCCCAAGGGGCACTCGGAGAACTGAGGCGCGTCGCGGTGGTCGGCCATGCACAGCGCGTCTCAGGACGCGCCGGAGCCGAATTCGGGCGGCACTCCGCGAGCGCCCTCGGCGGGCACGTCCAGCGCGAAGGCCGCGAGCACGGGTGCCGCTCCCGTCAAGGGCCAGTCCACGACCACCACGTCGCCCGTGCGCACGTCGAGTCGCGGTGCGAGCTCGAAGGGCGCCGCCAGGGCGTGACACACGAGCACGCGGATGACCCAGCCGTGCGTGACCAGCGCCAGCTCCCGCCCGGGATGGGCGCGCGCCCAGTGCTCCACGCGCGGATGCACGCGCGCGAAGAGGTCCCCGAGCGACTCCCCGCCGGGTGGACGCTCGCTGCCGGGCGCGCGGAACCAGGCCGCGAAGGCGCCCGGCCAGCGCAGCTCGAGCTCGTCCATGCGCAAGCCGGCCCACTGGCCGCGCTCGAGCTCGCGCAGCTCCCGGTCGTCGAGCCGCGCGAGCCCACGCGCGGCCCGCAGGGACGCCGCGAGGTGCTCGGTGCGCGCCAGGCCCGAGGACACGACCGCCGCCAGTTCGACCCGCGCGAGCGTGCGCACCGCGCGCTGCGCGTCCTGCCGGCCGCGCTCCGACAGCGGCACGTCGAGCGCGCCGTAGATGCGTCCCTGCCAGGCGGCATCGACCTCGCCGTGGCGTACGAGGTACAGGCGGGTCGAAGCCGGCGACATGGCGGCAGCGGGTATAGCGGCCGAGCGCGCGCGCACCAAGACCGCGCTGCGGCGAGCGATTGCTCCTCGGCGCGCGCTGCGCTAGTTTCCCGCACCGGTTCGGTCCATTCCCTCTCCCGCCCGCGCGCGCCCAGCCGGACAGCGGAGATCCAGACTGCGGAGATCCAGCCCAGATGAGTCGCTTCGGAAACGCGCTGGCCTCCTCGGTCGGGAAGAAGCTCGTGATGGGGCTGACCGGCCTGATGCTGGTCGGGTTCCTGCTCGAGCACCTGCACGGCAACCTGAAGCTGCTGGAGGACCCGAGCGGCAAGGCCTTCAACGAGTACGTCGCCTTCCTGCAGGGCTTCGGGCCGCTGCTGACGGCGGCCGAGCTGGGTCTCGGGGCCCTGTTCCTGGCGCACGTGTACCTGGCCTTCCGTCTGACGCTGGAGAACTGGCAGGCGCGCAGGCACGGCTACGTCGTGCGCGCGCGGCGCGGCGGCAGCACGGCCGGCTCGCTCACGATGTTCGTCAGCGGGGCGCTGATCCTGGGCTACCTGGTGAAGCACCTGCTCGACTTCCGCTTCGACCCGCGCTTCTTCGCCGACCCCGCCGCGCTGGTCAAATCGACCCTGCACCAGCCCGGACACGCGCTGGTGTACCTGCTGGTTGCGCCGGTGCTCGGCCTGCACCTCTCGCACGGCTTCCGCAGCGCCTTCCAGTCCCTGGGCGTGAACCACCCGAGCTGGAACCCGCTGCTCGTGCGCCTCGGCCGGCTGCTGGCCTTCGTGTTCGCGGCGGGCTTCGCCGCCTTCCCTATCTACTTCCTGTTCTTCTGGAAGGACGGGAGTTCCTCATGAGCGCCGACGTGAGTCCGATCGCGAGCCCCCCCACCGGACGCCTCGACTCGAAGTGCCCCAGCGGCCCGATCGAGGAGCGCTGGGACAAGCACCGCTTCGAGCTGAAGCTGGTCAACCCGGCCAACAAGCGCAAGTTCCACGTGCTCGTGGTGGGCACCGGTCTGGCCGGTGCCTCGGCCGCGGCCTCGCTGGCCGAGCTCGGCTACCGCGTGAGCGTGTTCTGCATCCAGGACAGCCCACGCCGCGCGCACTCGATCGCGGCCCAGGGCGGCATCAACGCCGCCAAGAACTACCCCAACGACGGCGACAGCATCCGGCGCCTGTTCTACGACACGGTCAAGGGTGGCGACTTCCGCGCGCGTGAGTCGAACGTCTACCGCCTGGCGCAGGTCTCGAACCACATCATCGACCAGTGCGTGGCGCTGGGCGTGCCCTTCGCGCGCGAGTACGGCGGCGTGCTCGCCAACCGCTCGTTCGGCGGGGCCCAGGTCAGCCGCACCTTCTACGCCCGCGGCCAGACGGGCCAGCAGCTCCTGCTGGGCGCCTACAGCGCGCTCATGCGCCACGTCGGCAGCGGACGGGTGAGCCTGCACGCGCGGCGCGAGATGCTCGACGTGGTCGTGGTCGACGGCGTGGCACGCGGCATCGTGACGCGCAACCTGGTGACGGGCGCCTACGAGCGCCACGCCGGCGACGCGGTGCTCCTGTGCACCGGCGGCTACGGCAACGTCTTCTACCTCTCGACCAACGCCAAGGCCTGCAACGTCACGGCCGCCTGGCGCGCGCACAAGCAGGGCGCCTTCTTCGCGAATCCGTGCTTCACGCAGATCCACCCGACCTGCATCCCGGTCTCGGGCAGCTACCAGTCCAAGCTCACGCTGATGAGCGAGAGCCTGCGCAACGACGGACGGGTGTGGGTGCCGAAGCAGAAGGACGATGCGCGCGCGCCGAGCTCGATCCCGGAGGAGGAGCGCGACTACTTCCTGGAGCGGCGCTACCCGAGCTTCGGCAACCTGGTGCCGCGCGACGTGGCCTCGCGCGCCGCCAAGGAGCGCTGCGACGCGGGCTTCGGCGTCGGCCACACCAAGCTGGCGGTCTACCTGGACTTCCGCGACGCGATCCGACGCGACGGGCTCGAGACCATCCGCGCCAAGTACGGCAACCTGTTCCAGATGTACGCCAAGATCACGGCCGACGATCCCTACCAGGTGCCGATGCGCATCTACCCGGCCGTGCACTACACGATGGGCGGGCTGTGGGTCGACTACAACCTCGAGTCCACGCTGCCCGGCCTGTTCGTGCTGGGCGAGGCCAACTTCTCCGACCACGGCGCGAACCGCCTGGGCGCGAGCGCGCTGATGCAGGGCCTGGCGGACGGCTTCTTCGTCGTGCCCTACACGC
>CAZWAY010000018.1:0-85738 GCA_964631945.1 uncultured Planctomycetaceae bacterium | reverse complement strand
TCGCCGAGCAACTCCGCATCGTCGCCGAGGTCGACCGCCGCCTCAGCGTCCTCGACGAGCTCGAAGCCCTCGTCTCCGCCAACCTCCAGCGCGCCATCCGCCTGCGCCAGTCCATCCTCCAGCGCGCCTTCGCCGGCGAGCTCGTGTGAGGGGGTCGAGGGCTGGATTCTTGTCAGAAATATAGATAGGTTTTTCTGACAAGACAGATGAGCAAGCACACGCGATCCGTGGAGCGGGCGATCCTCGAGCGCATGCGAGCGCAGGGGAAGGGAATCGCCTTCACGGTCTCGGACTTCCACGACCTCGCGAGCTCCTCCGCGGTGTACCAGGCCCTCTCGCGCTGCTCGCGCGCCGGGACGATCCGCAAGATCGCACGCGGGGTCTACGACCTGCCCCGCCGGGACCGCGACCTCGGAGACGTTCCGCCTTCCGTCGAGGCCGTTGCTCGCGCGCTCCAGGGGCGAGGCGCGATCCGCCTGCAGCCCGCGGGGGCGCACGCGGCCAACCTGCTCGGCCTCTCCACCCAGGTGCCGGTCCGGACCGTGTTCCTGACCGATGGCCTGACGCGCACCGTGAAGGTCGGCCGGCGTCAGATCCTCCTCAAGCGCACGACGCCCCGGCAGATGGCGACGGCGGGCCGCATCAGCGGCACGGTGATCCAGGCCCTGCGCTGGCTCGGGCGCCACAACGTCGACGACGAGGTCGTCTCGAGACTGCGGCGGAGGCTGACCGCGCGGGAGAAGAAGCAGCTCCTCGCCGACCGGCGGCACGCGCCGGCCTGGATCGCGCAGGTGTTCGAGCGGATCGCAGCCGCCGGCGCGGACACGGGAGCGTAGTGGATCCGTTCCTCGCGGAATCCAATGCGCGCCGGCGCAACCTGTGCGAGCAGGCCGCGGAGCGCCTCGGCCTGCAGGCCGCCAGCATCGAGAAGGACTACTGGGTCTGCCGCGTGCTGCAGGCCCTCTTCGGCCTGGACGAGATCGGGCCCCAGATCACCTTCAAGGGGGGCACCTCGCTCTCCAAGGTCTGGAAGCTCATCCAGCGCTTCTCGGAGGACATCGACCTCGTCATCGACCGCAGGCAGCACGGCTTCGCCGGGACCAGCGCTCCCGAACAGGCGGGCATCAGCGGCAAGGAGCGCGAGAGGAGACTCGCCACTCTCGGCGGCTGGTGCCGTAAGCACGTGGAAGAGCGGGTGCGTCCGGCGCTCGCGGAGAGTCTCCGGACCCAGCTCGGCGAGCGAGGTTGGAGTCTCGAGTCCGACCCTGGCGACGAGGAAGGCCAGACGCTCCTGTTCCCACTATCCGAGTTCCTTCGCGTCGGGAGTCTTCCGACGCCCCGGGGCCCAGAAGTCGATCGAGCCCGGCTCGCTGCGCCTCCTCCCGCGCGACGACCATCGCGCGGCCTGGAAGCGGGACTACGAGGCGATGCGCGAGGCGATGATCTTCGGAGAAGCGCCTTCGTTCGAGGAGATCCTCGCGCGAGTGGGAGAATTCGAGCGAGAGTTCAACGCCACGAGGACAGGAGACGAATGACCGCCCCCGCCCAGCTCGTCCAGAAGCTCTGGAACTACTGCAACATCCTCCGCGACGACGGGCTCTCGTACGGCGACTACGTCGAGCAGCTCACGTTTCTCCTGTTCCTCAAGATGGCGGACGAGCAGAGCCGGCCGCCGTACAAGAAGGTCTCGGCGGTGCCCAAGGAGTACGCCTGGCCGAGCCTGCTCGCGAAGGACGGGGACGAGCTCGAGATCCACTACCGGCACGTGCTCGAGAGGCTCGGTGCGAGCGGGGGGATGCTCGGGCTGATCTTCCGCAAGGCGCAGAACAAGATCCAGGACCCGGCCAAGCTGCGCCGGCTGATCGCGGACCTGATCGACAAGGAGAACTGGTCGAGCCTGGGCGCCGACGTGAAGGGCGACGCCTACGAGGGCCTCTTGCAGAAGAACGCCGAGGACGTGAAGGGCGGCGCGGGGCAGTACTTCACGCCGCGCGCGCTGATCCGGGCGATGGTCGAGGTCGTCGCGCCGCGCCCCGGCGAGACGATCTGCGATCCGGCCTGCGGCACGGGCGGGTTCCTGCTCGCGGCGCACGACGCCATCGTGGCGAGCGCGGGCCTCGACAAGGCGCAGAAGAAGAAGCTGCGCAGCGGCACGCTGTTCGGCGTCGAGCTGGTCGACAGCGTGACACGCCTGTGCGCCATGAACCTGCTCCTGCACGGCATCGGCGACGAGGCCGAGGCCGAGCTCCCGATCGTCACCAAGGATGCCCTGGCCGCGAAGCACGGAGAGTACGACCTCGTGCTCGCAAACCCGCCCTTCGGCAAGAAGAGCAGCGTCACGATCGTCAACGAGGCCGGTCAGCAGGAGAAGGAGTCGCTGGTCATCAACCGTGACGACTTCTGGGCCACGACGAGCAACAAGCAGCTCAACTTCCTGCAGCACATCTTCACGATCTTGAAGCAGCACGGACGCGCGGCGGTGGTCCTGCCGGACAACGTGCTGTTCGAGGGCGGCGCGGGCGAAACGATCCGGCGCGCGCTCTTGAAGCAGGCCGACGTGCACACGCTCCTGCGGCTGCCCACGGGACTCTTCTACGCGCAGGGCGTGAAGGCCAACGTGCTCTTCTTCGAGCGCAGGCCCGCGCAGGAGAAGCCGGCGACCACGAAGCTGTGGATCTACGATCTGCGCACGAACCAGCACTTCACGCTCAAGGAACGCCCGCTGACGCGCGCCGACCTGGACGATTTCGTCGGCTGCTACAGCGCGAAGGATCGGCACGCACGCAAGGAGAGCGAGCGCTTCAAGGGTTTCGCCTACGAGGAGCTCCTGAAGCGCGACAAGGTCAACCTGGACCTCTTCTGGCTGAAGGACGAGGCGCTCGAGGAGTCGGCGAACCTGCCTGCACCGGAGGTGATCGCGGCCGAGATCACCGAGGACCTGCAGGCTGCGCTCGAGCAGTTCTCGACGATCGCCCAGGACCTTGGCTGACAAGGGGGCGGGCGTTGTTCGCCGCGTTCGATCGCGCGAGACTTCCGCCGCGCCCGCGCGCGGGGCGGGGTAGATTCCGAGCAGAGGAGCGAGGAGCGACTCACACCCCCCCAGACTCGGCATTCGCCGAAGGATGGTCCGTTGCTGCGCACCCATCTCGCCCTCCTGACGCTGGCATTGCCGGTGACCTCCTTCGCCCAGTCCGCCGGCGTCCGTCCGGTGAGCCGGGGGAGCTTCGAAAGGCTTTCCGACAGCGGGCCCCGGGGCGTCGTCACGCTCGGCTTCGCGGCCGACGACTACCGCGACCTGGCCGCGCGGCACGCCAGCGAGCCGGCCATCACGCTGGAGCGCCTGCCGCTGCCGGGCGGGCTCGAGGCGCGCCTCCAGCTGCGGCCGGTGAGCGCGCTGGCGCCTCTCGCGCGCGCGCAGGTCGTGCGGGCCGATGGCAGCGTGGGGCTCCTGGCGCCCGAGGTGCGCTGCTTCTCCGGATACGTCGAGGGCGGCGGGCCGGCCTTCCTCGGGGTGACGGCCGATGCGCTGCAGGGCTACCTGTCCTTCGGCGACGAGATGTACTTCGTCTCGAGCGGCGCGGCGCCGCGCCCGGGCTTCGCGATCGTGGCGCATGCCTCGCAGGTCGACGGGACGCTCGCGGGCGGGGGCTGTGGACTCGCCGACGAGCCAGGCCCCGTCGCTCCGCGCCGCGCGCGCGCCGTGGACCTGGACGGGGACGCGGCCGATTCCGGGACGCAGCGCGCGGGGCTGGCGACACCGGTGCTGCGCATCGCCGACGTCTTCATCGAGGCCGATCACCAGTACCGCGCGCGCTTCGCGAGCGACCAGGCCTGCCTCGACTACACGGTGGTGCTCATGACCGCCGCCAGCGAGATCTATCGCCGCGACCTGGGCGTGCGCCTGCAGATCCCGGATCGCTACCTGCGCATCTGGAACACCGTCCCGCCCTGGGGCGTGATCACGGGCTTCAACCAGCTCAAGAACGTCTACACCTGGTGGCAGAGCGCCACGAACCCGCTGCGTTCGATCCCGCGCGCGGCGGTGCAGGTGCTCACGAGCCCGATCTTCGGCGGCACGGCGCGCGGAACGGGCGGCCTGTGCGACACGGTGCGCGCCTACGAGATCGCCAGCCTGGGCGGACGGTTTCCCTACCCGACCCAGCACACCGGACGGGACAACTGGGACCTGTTCGTGGTGTGCCACGAGTTCGGCCACACCTTCGGCTCGGTGCACAGCTCCGACTACACCCCGCCGATCCAGTGCGCGGACGGCTCGGGGCCGGACAGCGGCACGATCATGAGCTACTGCCACACGCAGTACGGCATCGCCAAGGTCGGGATGCGCTTCCACCTGCGCGAGCAGCAGCGCATCCGCGGCGCGCTGCTCAAGCCCAAGTGCCTCGTGACGCAGGCGCTGTTGCCCGGCGACTACGACGGCAACGGCCTGCAGGACGAGGGCGACCTGGTCGCCCTGCGCGGCCTGATGACGCAGGGCTTCCGCTCCTCCGGCGCCGAGGAGGTGCTCGACCTCGACGGCGACCTCGACGTGGACGATTCCGACCACGATTCCCTGGCAGAGGTCGTGTACCACGCGCCGCCGGCGCGCGTGGACCTGCGCAACGGGCGAGGCATCAACCGCACCTGCCTGCAGCCGATGGGCAACCCGCTGCTCGGGAGCACCTGGTCGGTGCGCGTGCTCGCGCCCGGCGTCGGCACGCCGACCCTGCTGGTCGGCTACGACCAGCCGCTCGACGGCGTCTCGACCGCGCGCGGCGAGCTGCTGGTGCGCACGGCGCCCTACAGCGGGGTGAAGTTGTTCAACTCCTCGGTCGCCTCGAACGGCAGCTACGCGCTGCACGAGCTGGCCCTGCCCTTCGATCCGGCGCTCTTCGGACGCGCGGTGTCCTTCCAGGGCCTGGTGCTCGGCGGCACGAGCGGGGAGTACTACTGCAACGCGCTCGACGTGATCCTGAGCCCCTACGAATAGCCGTCGACGCGCGACTTAGGCCGACAAAGGCCCTCCCCATCGAGGCGTCCGGCCCTATCCTGGGGCTCCCTCCCCCTGGATCGCCCCCCGGATCTCCCCACCCCACGGAGCCCGCTCATGTCCCGGACCGCTCCCCGCGCGTTCGTTTTCGTGCTTTCCCTGTCCCTCGCGTGGCTCGCGCTGTTCGCGCCCGACGCGCACGCCCAGGGGCTGCGCTGGCGCTCCGGCGGCGTGCTCGAGCGCTCCGCGCGGGTTCGCCTGCCGCGCACCGAGCTGGTGCGGCGCCTGCGCGAGGGCGTCGCCGGACGGACCGGCGAGCGGCACGTGCTGGTGCGTTTCGAGCGCTCGCCCTCGGAACACGAGCGCGCGCTGTGGCGCGCGGCCGGTGTCGAGCTCGGCCGGGCCCTGGGGGGCGGCGCCTTCTTCGCGCACGTCCGACCGGAAGCGCTGGCGGGTCGAGCCGAGCGTCTGGCGGGCCTCACCGACGTGCGCGAGATCGCGCTGCCGTGGAAGCTGCACCCCACCCTGCTGGCGGGCGAGACGCCGGAGTGGACCGTGGTCGCGCTCGATCCGGGCGGCGCAGCGACGGTCGCGGTGTACGTCCTGCTGCACGAGGACGTGCCGCTCGAGCGCGGTGACGCGCTCCTGCGCGAGCTCGGCGGCAGCGCCTTCGACCTGCTCGAGAGCGTGAACGGCATCGTCGCGCTGGTGCCGCGCGCGCAGGTCGCGGCCCTGGCCGCGGCCGACCTCGTGGCCTGGGTCGAGCCTGCGCTGCCGCAGATGGAGGGTGTCTCGCTCCCGGCCGCGGCCCTGTTTGCGCCACTCGCGGCGCCGCTCAACGATTCCAACCGCGCGATCACGCAGGCCAACGCGCTGCAGGGCGCGCCCTACAACCTCGACGGCAACGGCGTGACCGTGATGGTCTACGACGGCGGCACGGCGCGCGCGACGCACGTCGACTTCGGCGGACGCCTGACGGTGCGCGACGGCTCGGGCCTGGGCGACCATCCGACGCACGTCAGCGGCACGATCGGTGGCAGCGGCGCGGCCTCGGGCGGCACGTTCCGGGGCATGGCGCCGGGCGTCACGATCCAGTCCTACGGCCTGCAGACGAACGGCAGCGGGATCTTCCTGTTCACCAACCCGGGCGACTTCGAGAGCGACTACGGCGAGGCCATCAACGTCTTCGGCGCGGACATCGCCAACAACTCGATCGGCACCAACACCGAGTCGAACGGCTTCCTGTGCTCCTACCAGGGCGACTACGGCGTCATGTGCACCGTGATCGACGGCGTGGTGCGCGGCTCGCTCGGCGCGCCGATGCGCATCGTGTGGGCCAACGGCAACGAGCGCGGCGGCTCGCGCTGCGACATCGAGGGCTTCGGCGACTACTACAGCACTGCGCCGCCGGCGACCGCCAAGAACCACATCACAGTCGGCGCGCTGAACTCGAACGACGACTCGATGACCAGCTTCTCGAGCTGGGGCCCGACGGACGACGGGCGCCTGAAGCCCGACGTCAGCGCGCCGGGCTGCCAGGCCGGCGGCGACGGCGGCGTCACCTCGACCTTCTCGGGCAGCGACTCGGCCATGGGGACCTACTGCGGCACCTCGATGGCCTCCCCGACCGTGTGCGGCCTCTCGGCCCTGATCCTCCAGGACTGGCGCGTCCAGTTCGGCGCGCCCGACCCGCTCAACTCGACGCTCAAGGTCCTGCTGGCGCACACCGCCTTCGACCGCGGCAACGCCGGGCCCGACTACCAGTTCGGCTACGGCTCGGTGCGCGCGCAGACGGCGGTGGACTTCATGCGCCTCGGGCAGTTCGTCGAGGACTCGCTGGGCGAGACCGGCGCGCACGTGCGCTGGACCGTGAGCGTGCCGCCGGCGACGAGCGAGCTGCGCCTGACGCTCGCCTGGGACGACGCGCCGGCGCTGCCCAACGTGCTCGACGCGCTGGTCAACGACCTCGATCTGCTGGTGCGCGACCCGCTGGGCAACCGCCACCACGTGTGGACGCTCGATCCGGCCAACCCCTCGGTCGCGGCCGTGCGCACGCAGGTCGACCGGCGCAACAACCTCGAGCAGGTGCTGGTGAACTCGCCGCTGGCCGGCACCTGGACGATCGAGGTGCAGGGCCACGAGGTCCCGCAGGGTCCGCAGAGCTTCTCGCTGGCCTCCTCGCGGCCGCTCACCGACGTGCCGCACGTGCGCTTCTCGTTCCCGAGCGCGCTGCCGACGGTGCTCGCGCCCGGCGTGGCCACGCCCGTGACGGTGCGCATCGTGGGCGTGAACGACACGCTGGTGGGCGGTTCGCCGACCCTGCACGTGCGCTACGCGGGCGCGGGCTTCCTGGCCCTGCCGATGAGCGCCCTGGGCGGCGACCTGTACCAGGCCACGCTGCCGCCGGCGGTGTGCGCGGCCACGCCCGAGTTCTACTTCAGCGCCCAGGGCGGGACGAGCGGCCTCGCCACGCACCCCGAATCCGCGCCCGGCGCGCTGCACGCCGCTTTCGTGGCGACCGTGACCAGCGTGTTCACGGACGACTTCGAGACCAACCTCGGCTGGACCGTCACGAACGTGGCGCTGACCGACGGACCCTGGGACCGGGGTGTGCCGGTCGGTGGCGGCGAGCGCTGTGAGCCGGTCTCGGCCTTCGGCGGTTCGGGCCAGTGCTACCTGACCGACAACGTCTTCGGGAACTCGGACGTGGACGGCGGCCCGACGCGCCTGACCTCGCCCAACCTCGATCTGTCGGCCGCCGGGGAGTACGTGATCTCGTACGCGCGCTGGATGTGCAGCAGCATCCTCGACACCGACTCGCTCGTGGTCGAGATCTCGAACAACAACGGCACCAACTGGACCACGGTCGAGACGATCACGGGCAACGCCGCGGTCGCCGGCTGGGTGCAGAGATCGATCGCGGTCGACGCGTTCGTGGCGCCCACCAGCCAGGTGCGCATGCGTTTCAGCGCGACCGACGCCGACGTGCCCTCCGTGGCCGAGGCCGGCCTCGATGCCTTCCGCGTCGAGCGCCGCACCTGCGCGGCGCAGCCCGACTGCAATGGCAACGGCATCCTCGACTCCGACGACATCGCCAGCGGGCGTTCGAGCGACGGGAATGCCGACTTCGTGCCGGACGAGTGCCAGCCCACGGGCGGTCCGCGCCTGGGGCCCGCGAGCTCCCCGCTCCCGACTCCGCCGATCACCTTCCCCTGAGGCAACGCGCGCGGCCCCGGGCTCCACGCCCGGGGTCGGGCCCGCTTCCGCCGCGCCTCAGTAGCGTTCGAGCGGTTCCGGACGGTTCGCCACGATCGTCTCGATGCGCGCGAGCACGTCCGCGTCGAGCTTGGCCACGAACTCGAGCGCGGCCAGGTTCTCGCGCAGCTGCGCGGCGCGCGTGGCGCCGAGGATGACCGTGCTCACGCGCGGGTTGACCAGGCACCAGGCCAGCGCCAGCTGGGCGACGGTGGCGCCGAGTTCCTTGGCGACCCTGGCGAGCTCGCGCGTCTTCGCGACCTTCGCACGCCCCTCCTCGCTCTCCAGACGCTCGCGCAGCCACTCGTAGCCGGAGAGCGTCATGCGCGAGCCCTTGGGCACGCCCTCGGCGTACTTGCCGGTCAGGATGCCCGAGGCGAGCGGCGACCAGATCGTCGTGCCGAGCCCGTGGGCCTCGTACAGGCGCGAATACTCGCGCTCGACGCGCGCGCGCTCGAACAGGTTGTACTGCGGCTGCTCCATCGTCGGCCCGGCCAGGCCGAGCGCGCGCGCCACCCCGTGCGCCTCGGCGATCTCGTCCGCGCGCCATTCGGACGTGCCCCAGTACAGGACCTTGCCCTGCGCGATCAGGTCGTTCATCGCGCGCACCGTCTCCTCGATGGGCGTGTCGAGGTCCGGGCGATGGCAGAAGTAGAGGTCGAGGTAGTCGACCTGCAGGCGCCGCAACGCCGCGTGGCAGCAGTCGTGCACGTGCTTCCTCGAGAGCCCGCGCTGCGTCGGCAGCTTGCCACCCCAGAACACCTTCGACGACACGCAGTACGAGTCGCGCTTCCAGCCCATCTTCGCGAGCACGCGCCCCATCAAGACCTCCGACTCGCCCGCCGCATAGGCCTCGGCGTTGTCGAAGAAGTTCACGCCGGCGTCGTAGGCGAGCTTCATCAGCTCGCCCGCCGCGCCCTCGTCGACCTGCGTCGAGAAGGTCACCCACGACCCGAACGAGAACGCGCTGAGCTGGAGGCCGGAACGGCCGAGGCGTCGGTACTGCATGGCGGACAGGATAGGCTCCGCCGCGGAGGCCGTCGCGCGCCCCCGGGCCCGCGGAGTGAGCCGTGCTCTCGAGTTCGCCGGCGCAGGCGGCGTGGGGCGCCGGTCGCTACTGGCTCGGATCCGCCACGATCACGAGTCCGATCTCGCCGGCCGCGATGGGCGGCGAGCGGAAGGCGAGTTCGCGGCGTTCGGCGTAGGCGCGCACGACGTGGATGCCGGCCGGGACGTCGGCCATCAGGAAGCGGCCGGCGACGTCGGTGCGCACGCGCTCGCGCAGGCCGAATTCGGCCAGCGGGTCCGGGCCGTCGAGCTCGACCGTCCAGCCCTCGAGCGGGCGGCCGTCGAGCGCGGTCACGCTGCCGGTCAGGCTGAGGGTCGAGGGTCCGAGCACGAGGCGCAGCTCGGTCGGCGAGCCCGCGACCAGGTTCGCGCCGAGGGCGGGGCGCAGGGTGGGCTCGTAGCCGGGCTCGAAGGCCAGCAGGTCGGCGGGGCCGGGGGCGTCGGTGAGCACGAACTCGAAGCGCCCGTCGGGGTTGCAGCGGACGTGCTCCTGGCCGAGCACGACGCGCGCCTCGGAGGCGGGGTCGCCCTCGGGCCGCAGGACGAGCCCGCGCACGCGCGCGAGTTCGTGGCGCTGCTCGACCGGCGCGGCCGGGACCGGTCCGGAATCCGCTCCGGCCTCCGCGCCCTCCGTGGGTGTCAGCGGCACGCGCAGACTCACGGGCTCGGTCGTCGGCCCGCTCGCGGGCGGCACGCTCGTGCGCGGGCGCGAGCCCTCGCGTCCGCTAGAGCGCACGAGACCGATCAGCAGCGCGAGCGCCCCCGCCACGGCGAGCAGCAGGAACAGGGGCTTCTTGGCGTGGAGCATGCGGGGCGTGGCGACGGGGCCGGCACGGCCCGCCCACACCGTCTCTCGAATGCTCACGCCCCGCAGCTTGAGCCGGGGCCCCTGACGAGCCGTCAGCGCCGTTCGCGGCGTCGCGCTACTTGCCCTTGCCCTTCTTCGCGTCCTTCGCCTCGCCGCGCGCCTCGTCGCCCTTGAGCGGATACGTCGCGCCGACCCACGCGCGCCAGGTGTCCTCGAGCGCGAACAGGTCCATGCCGACGTGCTGTGGCAGGACCTCGCGCGCGGGCTTCTTCTGCTTGAGGTCGAGCATGAGCTTGCGCACCACGCCGGGCTGGGTCAGCAGCCAGTCGTAGAACGACCAGCACAGGGCGTGCTCGGCCGCCGACATCTGTCCCGTGCGCTTCGGCAGCAGCCCGGGCAGGAACGGGTCCTTCTCCTTCTCGAGCCGCTTGCGCACCGCCGCACGCCACTGGCCGCCCGCGTAGTTCTCGTTGAGCGTGGCCTCCTCCAGGCAGTAGTTCACGGTGCGCCCGAAGAGTTCGTACTCGTACCAGTGCCCGAGGCCCGCGTCGAGCCAGCCGCCGCCGATGTCGCCCACCCAGGTCGGCTGGAAGGCGTTCGAGAGCAGCATGTGGCCGGCGTTGTGCGCGAACAGCGCGCGCACCTTGGGCACCGTGTCGAAGTTGGTCGGCTCGGTCCAGACCGAGAACACCGGGTCGCGCCCGAGCAGCTTGAAGTCGCCGGTCGTGATCGTGCCCTGGAACTTCGATTGCGCCTGCTGGTGCGTCTCGAGTGTGCTCCACAGCCACATGCGCATCTTGGCGCGGTAGTCCTGGGGGCCCATCTGGTAGTGCTCGGCCACCTTGGCGGCGACGTGCTCGAGGTCCTCGGCCAGGCGGTGGGCGAGCGCGTGCCCGGAGAGCTTCTTCTTGCCCTCGGGCAGCTCCGCGACGTCGACCACCAGCCGGAAGCGCGCCGTCTCGAGGCGCGGCACGCTGCGTTCGAGCCCGCGCTCGAGCGCGTTCGTCTCCATCCACTGGCGGATCAGCGCGCGCCGTTCCTCGACCTCCTTGGTGCGCTCGCCGCGCGCGCAGCGCGGGCAGTCGATCCACAGCGTGCCCTCGCATTGCGCGCAGCCCGCCGCCCACGAGCAGTACAGCGTCGGGTTCTCGGGGCTGGGCTGCTCCTCGGTCGCGGGCACGTCCACGTGCTGCTTGCACGGCAGGACGCCCTGGTGGAGGCAGTTCGGACAGCTTTCCTGGAGGAAGGCCGGGGCGCAGAGCAGCAGGGCGGCAATCAGCATGCACACGAGGATAGCCCTGATGGGAGCGCCGCTCCGCGCATCTCCCGCTAGGCTGTCCCATTCCTCGGTCCGCCTGCCCCCGAACCTCGCATGCACACGCCCACCGTCCCCCCGTTCCTGTGCGGGGTCCTCGCGCTCGCCCTGGCCGGCTCGGCCGCGGCCCAGCTCCCCCAGCCCGGGCCGACGCCGCCGCGGCGTCCCGTGGGACCCGCGGTGGACGCGCCGACCTACGTCCTGCCGCGCCCGGACGTCGAGCGCCTGCAGCGCGAGGACGCCGAGCGCGCGGACTGGCCGCTGCGCTACGGCGCGGTGATCGGCACGGCGCTCTCGAGCCAGGACGCGGGCGCGTGGGAGACGGCGCCCACGGGCGAGCTCGTGTGGCGGCTGCACCTCGTCTCGCCGGGCGCACGCTCGCTCGGCCTCCTGTTCGACCAGTTCGAGCTGCCCGCCAGCGGGCGCGTCTTCCTGTACGACCGGAAGGGCGAGACCGTGCTCGGAGCCTTCACGCGCGCCACGCGCCAGCCGAACGGCATGCTGGCCGTGCAGCCGGTGCTCGGCGACGAGCTCTGGATCGAGTACGCGCAGGACGGCCACGAGCCCGCGCCGCGGCTGCGCATCGGCGAGGTCGTGCACGACTACCGCGGCATCCTGGACGAGCTGCGCGTGGACGAGCCGCTGGCCCTGCGGGGCGGGGGCTGCCTGGTGGATGCGAACTGCCCGGAGGCCCAGGCGGACTACGAGGTCAAGGACGCGGTGATCATGGTGCTGATGGGCGGCGGGCTGTGCTCGGCCGGGCTGCTCAACAACACCGCCAACGACGGCACGCCGTACTTCCTGACCGCGAACCACTGCGGCGACATGACCAACGTGGTGGCGGTGTTCGACTACGAGGTCAGCGGCTGCGGCGCGGGCGGAGCCTCGCAGTCGAAGACGATCTCGGGCGCGACCCTGCTCGCGGACTCGCCCACCTACGACTGCCAGCTCTACCGACTCTCCTCCGCGCCCCCGGCCAGCTTCCGACCCTTCTACGCCGGCTGGGACCGCAACTCGGTCCAGGCCACCGGCGCCCTCAGCGTCAGCCATCCGAGCGGCCTGCCGCGCAAGTTCGCGCGCGAGGACCAGAAGCCGAAGACCAAGACCACGCGCTACGAGGTCTCCTGGGAGCTCGGGAAGATCGAGGGCGGCAGCTCCGGCTCGCCGCTCTTCAACGCCCAGCGGCGCGTCATCGGCCCGGCCTGCTGTGTGGACAACTTCACGTGCGGCGCGCAGACCACCTGGTACGGGCGCTTCGATCGCTTCTACGAGGTCGGAGCCCTGGCCCAGTGGCTCGACCCGCTAGGCAGCGACCCGCTGCTCATCGATGGCCACGAGCCGTTCCGCGGCCAGGCCATCGCCTACAACGGCAGCAACCTGAACCCGCTGGTCTACGCCAGCCTGTCGCGGCCGAGCCTGGGGTCGACCTGGACCGCGAGCATCGACGGATCGTTCCTGGGCATGCCGATGATGACCTCGATCGTCTTCCACACCGCGCCGCGCTCGGGCGTGTTCCTGGGGGCGGGCGAGCTCTTGGTCGACTACCGCACGCCGCGCCTCTACACCAGCTTCATGCCCTCGGGCGGTGGCCTCGCGCTGCACTCGAACGGGATCCCGAACATCGCGAGCCTGGTCGGCCTGACGGTCTACACGCAGGGCATCGTGAACGTGCGCGGCGTGCGCTTCTTCACCAACGCGCTGGCGCTGACCCTGCGCTGAGGAACGAGAACGGGGCCCGCCGGATCGCTCCGGCGGACCCCGTGCCGCGTTGCTGGTCGCCCGAGCGGATTCCTAGGCCACCCCTGCGTGGCGGGTTCCGCGGGCGAGGCAGGCGGCGGCCTCCTCGATCGTCTTGACGCGGCGGATCTGCCCGCGTTGCGCGAGCTCGCGGCAGCGCTGCTGCACGGCGGCCGAGGGCGTGTCGCCCACGCCGGTGACGCCGCCATCCGAGATCCACAGGCGCGGACCGTCCTGGCGCGCGAGCCAGGCCAGGGCGGGCTCGTCCACGACGTTGCCGCGCCCGTAGGGCACCAGGTCCTTGGCGTCGGCGCGGCGTCCGTCGCGGGCCACGATGCGCAGCTCGCCCTGCTTGTCCTTGCCGGAGTAGATCGCGACCTGCGCCGCGCCGGAGGAGGACGAGAGGATGCGGTCCACGCCGGCGGCGTCGAGCGCCATGCTGCCGCTCGTGTCGATCAGCACCGTGCCGCCGCGCGCGCGCGCCACGCGGCGGAAGATGGCCTGGTCGATCGGCCAGCGGTGCAGGTAGCGCGGCAGGACGCCCTCGCTGGAGGCGCGCGCGCGCCCGCGGCGCCCGCCGCGCGGGCCGGGCGAGGGCAGCACGAGCGCCGCGACCACCACGCTCAGCGTGCCCGAGGGGTGGGCCTCGGGCGGGTCGTCCTCCTTGCCCGAACCGGGGCGCAGCCCGCGCCGCGCGCCGGGCTCGCGCGGGTCGCGGCCGTGCCCCAGGCAGCAGCCGGCCCCGCCGAGGGCCAGCGGGAAGGGCAGGCTGCGCGGGTAGCCCAGGCGATCGAGCTCGGGTTCGAGCGCGCGCACCAGCTCCTCGGCCAGCCGCAGCACCAGCGCGAAGTCCGCCACCGGCTTCCGGCGCGCGCGCGCGCCGCGCAGGAGCTCGATGCGCACGTGCCGCACGTGGCGGTAGGCCAGGTCGCGGGCGGCCTCGCTCTGGCGCGCCAGCTCGGCCAGGATGCCGAGCTCGACGTTGGTGCCCTGGGCCGCGATGGCACGCAGCACGAAGCCGAGCAGGTCGCGCTCGGCCAGGTCCGTGCGGGCGAGGCGCCTGACCAGGTCACGCTCCTCCCCGCCGAGCAGCACCGGCAGACCGATGCGCACGAGCCCGAGGTTCAGGCGCGCGTCCTCGACCGCCATCAGGTAGCGCAGGTCGTAGTCGACCTCGGGCAGCTGGGCGGGCGAGTACCGCACGTGGGCGAGCTCGTGGCGCGCCACGTTGACGGCTCCGGCCACCAGCGGCACGAGCAGCTTGCGCTCGATCAGGCTCGTCATGCCATTGGTCGGCAGCCAGGGCTTGCCGGTCGTGTCGATGATCCAGTAGGGCTTGGGATTGGGGAGCGGCTCCACGAGCTCGGGATAGGGCTTGTGATGAGCGGGTACGTCGCGGGTCATGGCGGTTCTCCGGTGGAATGCGGTGGTGAGGGTCGGGGTGGAGGGAGGCTTCGCTAGCCGAGCGCTTCGCCCAGGATCAGGCCGTCGTGCACGAGCGCGCCGCGCGCGGGACCGAACACGGCCAGGCACGCGCCGCGCAGTCCGAACTCGGGGATCAGGCGCTGCACGCTGAACCAGCCGCGGAGACTGATCCTCCTGTCCGGCTCGAGCGAGAAGGAGCGCAGCGCCGCGCCGCGCAGGCGCTCGTCGAGCTGAGCCAGGGCGGCGGGATGGGGCTCGCGCACCTCGAGGATGACGTCGAAGCGATCGCGCAGCGCCTCGGGCAGGTCCTCGGGCGGGAGGTTGTCGGTGGAAATCAGCTGGTAGCCGGGCGCGGGCCGCACGGTTTCGCCCGTGGGCAGCGTCAGGCGCGCCGTGTCGGGGTTCTCGAGCAGCGGATGGAGCAGCGACAGGACGTCCGGTGACGCGTGCGTCAGCTCGTTCACGACCAGGCGCGCGCCCTCGCGCATCGCCATCGTCGCCGGGCCGTCGTGCCAGGGCATCTCCTTGCCCTTCGGCAGGTAGTGGCCGCGCAGTTCGGTGGAGGAGGTTTCCTCGGTGAGCGTCAGCGCGTACAGCGCGCCACGCACGCCCACGTTGTAGGCGGCGAAGGTCTTCCCCATCCCGGGCTTGCCCCAGAGATAGGCCGTTCGCACGCGGGGCGAGCACAGAACGCGCTCGATGAAGCCCCAGTCGGTGGCGGGGCCGGGGTCCTTGGGGTCGCGGGGATTGCGGCGTGAGGTGGTCATGTGGTTCTCCTGTCAGGTGCGGTGCGTTGGAGTGCGAGCTCGCGCGGGCCGAGCGCGAGCGCAGAACCTAGGGGCGCGCGAGACCGTTGCGCGTTGACCCGCAAGGCGCGCGCGGGCCGAGCGCGAGTCTCGGGACGAAACCGCAAGCGCACGGGAAGGCGGGGCGCGGAGGACCGCCGCGAGCGGAGCGGGACGGGCGGATCAGGCTGGAACTCACGGTGCAGATTCCGGCCCGACTCCGCGCGCGCGGCGGCCTCCGCGCCCCTGCGATCAGCGCTGCGGGACGAGGCGCGGGCGGCGCGCCGGGCGCTCGAGCGGGACCGGGACGGGCCCCTGGGCGGGCTGGTCGGGCTGGGCGGGTTTGGCGGCGCCGAACTCGTGCACGAGCAGCGGCTCGATCTTCCAGTCCATGCAGAAGCGCAGGTCCGTGGAGGCGGGGGGGATTTCGCCGAGCTCGAGCTCGGCCAGCACGAAGCCCGGCTTGGCGAGCAGGTGCTTGAAGTCGCGCGCCAGGCGATAGGCCCACACCACGGTCGTGCAGCCGTCCATCCCGAACGCGCACAAGTAGCCCGGGCCGCCCTTCCAGGCCTCGGCCAGGCGCAGCAGGAACAGCGCCGTTCGGCGGCCGCCCTTGAACTTGCGCCAGCCGCGGCCCTCCTGGGCGTTGAGCTCGCTGTAGGGCGCCCCCCAGCCCTTCTGGCGGAAACTCATCGCGCGGCGGTCCTCGAAGCCCGCGCGGATCAGGGGCTGCAGGCTCGGGGAGAGGCGCATGTGGCTGCGCGCGCTCCAGTCGATGTGGGGGCGGACAGCATCGAAGTAGTAGCCCTCGAGGTTGGTGTTGGCGCGCGCGATCTTGCGCTTGTGGCCTTCCTGGAGGTCGTTGATGGGGGGACGCATGCACTGCAGGTGGAGGTCGTCCGGGCCGTAGCCCGAGAGGTCCATCTGGAAGGGCTGGTCGGGATCCCAGCCCGCAGGCGCCTGGTTGAAGATCGCCTCGCCGCGCTGGTAGCCGATCTCGAGCAGGGTCAGCTCGAGCTCGCGCAGGGCGAGCACATCACGGCGCTGGGGCAGCTTCAGCGGGCGGTTCTTGTCGTGACGGGCAAGTTGGTAGGAGACAGGAAAGATCCGGCGCATGACGGTGGTCCTCGGGGTGGGTGGGTAGGAGCTAGCGCGAGAGGGAGCAGCGGTGCTGCGCGCGGCGGCGTGTGGGCTCGTGAGGGGATCACTGCCAGGACGGTGGCTTCCCTGCCACATCGTCATGGCCTGCCACATCACCCGTGGCTCGCGTGCCGCGCTCTGCGCGCGGGTTCACGCGCGTCCGGTCGACTGCGCGCGGACGAGTGGACGGGACGTGCGCGGATCTTGTTCCGCCCGTGGGTGTGCGCGCCGTGCGCGCGGAGGACTTGCGGCGCTGGCGCCGCGCCAGCGAAGGACGCGATGTCGTCGCCATAAGCCGCGCGCGCGTGGCAGAATAGAGCGCCAGGAGGAGCCCGACGATGACGCGCGCACGCAAGCCCAAGCCCTTCCGCGGGATCAGCGACGCCGAGCTGGCCGTGCTCGAGGCCCTGTGGAAGGCCCCGGGCGCCCCCAACGAACTGCAGGAGCGCCTCGCGAAGCACGGGCCCGATTGGGCCTACACGACGGTGCAGACGCTGCTGCACCGTCTGCTCGAGAAGGGCTTCGTGCGGCGCAAGCGCGTGGGCGTGGCCCAGATCTACACCGCCGCGGTGGATCGCAACGAGCTCTTCGCGCGCCACGTCACCGATCTGGCCGAGCGCCTGTGCGCGGGCTCGGTGTCGCCGCTCTTGCTCAGCCTGGTGAAGACCAAGCGCTTCTCGCGCAGCGAGCTGGCGCGCTTTCGCGAGCTGATCGACGAGGGCGACGGCAAGGGCGACGGCAAGGGCGACAAGGGCGAGCGCCGGTAGCGTCCCATGTTCTCCTGGCTGGCCTTCAACACGCTCTGCGCCCTGCCGCTGGTGGTGGCGGCCCTGTTCGTGCGCCGCCTGCCGCGCGTGCGCCCTGCCCTGGAGCACTTCCTGTGGCTGCTGGTGCTGGTGCGCCTGGTGTGGCCACCGTTCTCCTTCGGGGCCGCGGGCGGGCCGAGCACGAGCGCTTCGTCGATCGTCTCTTCGGCTCCACCGGGCTTCGCCGACGTGCTGGTGGCGCGCACCACGCGCCTCCTGGGCCCGGATTGGTCCACCTGGGGCGCGCGCATCCTGCTCGGCCTGTTCCTGGCGACGCTGGTGTGGGTGGTCGCGCGCGAGTTCGGGCGCATCCTGGCCGTGGAGCGCTGCGTGCGCCGCTCCGCGCGCGCGCGCGGGCGGCTCGCGCGCCACGTGCACGCGGTCGCGACGAGCCTGGGCATGCCCGCGCCGAGCGTGCGCGTGCTGAACGAGGCCTCCGGGCCGTTCCTGTGGAGCCTGCGCGGGCCGGTCCTGGTCCTGCCCGCGGCCGAGGCCCTGCCGGCCGAGACCGTGCTGGCCCACGAGCTCGCGCACCTGCGCCGTCGCGACCACTGGACGGCCTGGCTCGAGCTCCTGGTGCAGGGCTTCCACTTCTGGAACCCGCTCTTCTGGCTGGCTCGGCGCCAGCTGCACCGCGCGGCCGAGCTGGCCTGCGACCAGTGGGTGGTCGAGCGCTTCCCGGCCGCGCGCCGGGCCTTCGCGGCGGCCCTGCTCGAGACCGCCGAGCGCGCCTCGCGCGGCGGCTTCGTGCCGCGCGCGGCCCAGGCCATCGGCATGGACGGCCGCGATTTCGAGGAGCGTCTGGTGCGCATCCTGCGGCCTGGCCCGGTGCGCGTGCCGCGCGGCCTGCACCTGGCGGGGCTGGCGTGCGCGCTGCTGACGCTGCCCGGCCTGGTCGCGCCGACGCTGGGCGAGTTCCGCGCGCGGCTGCCCGCGCTGCCCGCCGGCAGCGACCGCGAGACCTGGCGCGAATCGCTCGCGCGCGCCGAGGAGCGCCTGCGCGCCGCGCCCGACGACGGCGCGGCCGTGCTGCAGCGCGGCATCGCGCTCCTGTGTCTCGCGCGCGCCGAGGAGGCCCTGGCGGCCTTCCAGCGGCAGGCGGAGCTCGGCCATCGGCCCGCCCAGGCGTTCTACAACCAGGCTTGCGCGCTGGTGCGGCTCGGGGACGTGGAGAGCGCGCTCGTCAGCCTCGTGCGCGCCGCCGACGCCGGCCTCGACGTGGCCGCGCTCGCGGACGAGGATCCCGATCTCGCCTCCCTGCGCGCGCATCCGGGCTTCGCGGACGCCTTCGGGCGCTGAGGCCCGTCGAGAAGGCCTGCGCGCGGCCTACGTCGCTTCCGGACGCACCAGCTCGAGCTCGGTGATCTCGGCCGGCACGCCCGTGCGCAGCGGCGGACCCCAGGTGCCCGTGCCGCGGCTGACGTACAGCCAGGTGCGGTCGAAGCGGCCCAGGCCATGTACCAGCGGCTGGAAGAAGCCGATCAGCAGGTTCCAGGGGAAGAACTGGCCGCCATGGGTGTGGCCGGAGAGCTGCAGGTCGATCGCCAGCTTGCGCGCCGCGAAGATGCTCTTGGGCTGGTGCGCGAGCAGCAGGCGCGCGTCCGTGGGCGGCGCGCCGGCCACGGCCCGGGCCGGGTCCGAGGCGTGCCGGCGCAGGACCGAACGCGCCGAGTAGTCGGTCACGCCGGCCACCATCAGCGTCGCCGAGCCGAGCGCGAGCACGCGGTGCTCGTTCACCAGCACGTCCAGGCCGAGCCGGCGCACCTCCTCGACCCACGCCAGCGCGTCCCAGTAGTACTCGTGGTTTCCCGTCACGAAGTAGACCCCGTGTGGCGCCCGCAGCCGGCGCAGGGCGGCCACGTCCTCGCGCAGGTCCTCGACGTGTCCGTCCACCAGATCTCCGGTTACCGCGATCAGGTCGGGGCGCAGCTGGTTGACGGCGGTGACGACCTCGTCGAGCCAGGCACGCCCGAGGATCGGGCCGAGGTGCAGGTCGCTGATCTGCGCGATGCGCAGGCCCACGAGGTCGGGGTGCAGGTTCTCGATCGGCACCTTCACGCGCCGGATCTCGGCCAGCTGGCGTGCCTGCACCGCGCCGGCGGTGGCCAGGGCCGAGCTCGAGCCCAGCACGCCCAGGCTCGAGAGCCCGCGCAGGAACTGCCGGCGCGAGGCGAGCACGGCCTCGACGCGCGCGTCGCTGGCCGCGCGCCGCCCGCGCAGCGCTCCCAGGCCGCGCCGCAGCCCGCGCTGCAACCAGACGAGCGCATCGCGCGCCAGGGTCAGCGGGAACAGCACGAGCACGATTCCCATCGCGAAGAAGCCCACGTACTGGAACGAGAGCAGCTCGCCCGAGCGCGGCAGGTGGTTCCCGCCCGGGAAGGCCAGCAGGATCAGCACCGCCGCGAGCGCCAGCGCGCCGCGCCCGAAGTAGCGCCAGCGCCACAGGCCCGAGCCGCGCCCGAAGAGGCGCCAGGCCAGCACCAGGTGCAGTCCGGAGACGAGCACGGCGGCGATCAGCAAGACGGTGAGCTCGGTCCGGGTCATGGGGGCCTCCTCTTCGAAGGACGGAGGGGGGGCGCTCAAGTTCATCGATGGGGCCCCCCGAGGGAAGGCCCGTGCAGCCGTTCCCGCCGGTGCTCGAGGGCACGCTCGTCTTCGTGACCTCGCCGACCTCGCGCTGCGGCACCACCCTCGTCCAGCGCCTCCTGAACTCGAGCCCGGAGGCGCTGGTGTTCGGCGAGGGCGTGGGCGCGGCGCTGCTGGAGCTGGTCGAGGGAGTCGCAAAGCGCGCCCCGCTGCTCGCGCGCGCCGACGAGCACCGCGCCGACCTGGTGCGGGCCCTGGCGGGGGAGCAGTTCTGGTGTCCGCACCTGCTCCCCGATCCAGAGGGCTATGCCGCGCTCTTCGTGGAGACGCTGGAGCGCTTCGTGCGCTTCCACGAGGCCGAGGCCCGCCGCCACGGCCGCCGGCTCTGGGGCGCGAAGCTGCCGACCGTGCCGCTGTCCGCCATGCGCACGCTGCGGGCCGTCCTGCCAGGGGCGCGTGTCCTCTATATATGGAGAGAGCTCCTGGCCGCGGCGCGCTCGGCCAAGGCGCGCCGCTTCCTCGAGTGCCAGGCCGACTTCGAGCGCTTTGGCGAGCTGTGGCGCCAGGGCCGGAGCGTGCTCGAGGGCCTCGCGGACGATCCGGGGCTGCGCGTGCTCGCCTACGAGCGGCTCGAACGGGGCGATCCGACCGTTCTGGAGGAGCTCGAGGCCTTCACGGGCGCGCGGGGGCTCGATCCGGCCGTGCTGGAACGGCGCGTCAACACCTGGGCCGGCGCCGAGGCGGAGGGCCACGCTCCCGAGATGCGGATCGAGCCGCGCGCGCTGGAGCCGCGCGAGGTCGAGTGGCTGGGGTGAGGGCGAGCGGGGCGGCCGACCCGGCCCCGCTGCGCGCGACCCGCGCTATCCTCGTGGAACGAGCCCATGCCCATCTACGAATACCTCTGCTCCGCCTGCGGCCACGCCTTCGAGACCCTGGTCACGGCCTCCGAGCGCCCGCGCTGTCCCGAGTGCCAGAGTGCGCGCCTGGAGAAGCAGCTCTCGACCTTCGCCGCCCACGGCGACGCGCGCCGCGAGACCGCCGCGCCGGGCTCCTGCGGGACCTGCGGCGATCCGCGCGGCCCCGGCGCCTGCGTGAACTGAGCTGCGTTCCGCGAGGTCGAGCGACTCAGTCGTGCAGCTCGGCGATGATCGGGCAGTTCACCACGAACCCGGTCGGGCCCCAGCGTCCGCCATCCGGAGCCGTCAGGTCTCCCTCTTCGCCGCCGTCCTCGACCGCGGCGAACTCGATCAGACGCTCGGCGCGGGAAGGGGTTCGCCAGGCGCTGAGGTGCACGTCCCACAGCGGGCTGTAGCGGCCCTGATTTGGCTTCCAGGCGAGCACGTTGAGTGGATCGCCCTCGCCCAGCAGGGCCGAGTTGAGCCCCTGGCGCTCGGGATTGTTCACGCCCGTCGGGCCATTCACGAAGGCTGCCAGGCTGGCGCGCGCGGAGTTCGTGCCGTCGCCACCGGCGAAGGGCGCCGCCGCGAGCCGGGGCGCGAAGGTGACGTTCTCGAGCGCCGCGGCGCCCGGATCGGACGATTCGGTCGAGATGTAGAGCACGGCGTCCTTGCGCGAGAACCCGTCCGTCAGCTCGTAGCGCACGCGCTTCGCCCGCAGGTCGAGCTCGACCGCCTTGTCCGCGCGGCCCGTGTCGTTGGCCACGTGCGGCGCGTTCAGGATGGTCCCGTCGGGAAGGCGCGCGAGCGGGCTGTACTCGGCCTCGGCGATCGCGCCGGGCCGGGCATCGAGCGGCGGGAAGCCGGTGCCGGGCGTGGGGACGACCACGCGCTCCGGTCGGAAATCGACGCTGGCCTCGAAGTGCAGGAGCCCGTCGCTGCCGAAGTAGGCGTCCTGCAGGGAGTCGGGCGCGCGCGCCGCGTTGGCGAGCTTCTTGGCCCGGCTCGCGTGCCAGCGCTCGGCCGCATCGCCGGTCGAGGCCTCGGTGACGATGAACCAGACGGCGCGCGTACCCACGCGGCCTTCGTGGAGCGGCAGGGTGACGGTGTGGTCGGTGTTGACCTTCGCGCCCGGCACGAAGATCCGCTCGCCGCCGAGGGCGTGCGGCAGGGTCGTGGAAGCGAGCAGGAACAAGCCAGCGAGGAGGGGGGGCTTCATGGAGTCGAGGATGGAATCGAGGTCGTTCGGGTCGATGGGACGAGAGACAGGGTTCGGAGCTACGGTGTTCCTTTCTCAGCGTGACCCGACAGCTCCGATCACGCAGCGGGTCCAAGCGGAATCCAGTGCCTGGACTCGGCGCGAACGGACGCGTTCGACCGTCGGATCCGAGGTGACGTGGCCCGTCGGCGCCGGCAGCATTGCGAGCCATGTCAGGCATCCGCGCCGCCGAGGTCGTCCTGCCCTGCGCCGAACTGCAGGCAACGCTCGCCTTCTTCACCGAGCGCCTGGGCTTCCGGCTCGAGTCCATCTTCCCGGCCGATGATCCCGCGCTCGCGCAGGTGAGTGGGCATGGCCTGCGGTTGCGCCTCGAGCGCGATGGCGACGGCAGTCCGGGCGTCCTGCGGCTCGAGTGTGCGGAGCCGAGCGAGGTCGCTGGGGGCGAGGTCGAGCTCGTGGCCCCCAACGGCACGCGCGTCCTGCTCGTGTCGTCCGCTCCAGCGCTCGCCGTGCCGCCTCCGCGCGTGGAGTTCGCCGTGAACCGGATCGGCTCCGGCGCGGCCTGGGGCGAGGGTCGCGCGGGCATGCGCTATCGCGACCTCCTGCCCGATCGCCTGGGCGGCTTCCTGGTGGCCTCGCACATCCGCATCGAGGCCGGCGGCCCCGTGCCCGACTACGTCCACTACCACGAGGTGCAGTTCCAGCTCATCTACTGCCACCGCGGCTGGGCGCGCGTGGTGTACGAGGACCAGGGGCCGCCCTTCGTCCTCGCGGCGGGCGACTGCGTGCTGCAGCCTCCGCGCATCCGCCATCGCGTGCTGGAGAGCTCGGCCGGCCTGGAGGTGATCGAGCTCGGCGTCCCGGCCGCGCATCCGACGCGCGTGGATCACGAACTCGTCTTGCCCACCGCCACGCTGCGACCCGCGCGTCCATTCGAGGGCCAGCGCTTCGTGCGCCACCAGCGCTCGGCGTGCACGTGGCAGCCCTGGCGCATGCCGGGGTTCGAGGCGCGCGAGCTCGGGATCGAGCGTGCGTCGGGCGGACTGGCCAGCGTCCAGGTCGCGCGGGTCGCGGCGAGCGGACCGACCCTGCCGGCCACCCGCGCGGCCTTCCGGTTCCTGTTCGTGCTCGCCGGCCAGGCCACGCTCTCCTGCGAGGACCGCGACGAGTCGTTGGAGGAAGGCGACACGGTCCTCCTTCCCGGAGAGCTCGCGCACGCCTTCGAAGCGTGCTCGCGCGACCTGGAACTCCTCGAGGTCGCCTTCTCCTCCGGCGCGTGCAGCGCGATGGTCTCCGCTGGTCACCCGTCGCTCTGAGTTCACTCGCCCGTCGTGAAGCTCCAGGTCTTGACCTGGCCGGCCCACTCGGCCCGCGCGGTGTAGCGCGTCTTCTTCGCCAGCGGGGCCCTCGGGATCAGGCCCCAGGCGTTCGGCGGGGCGAGCTCGACCTGCGGAGGCGACGCGGGGGTGACGGGATGGGCTTCGACGGGTGTTCCGCCGGCGGGATCGCCGACGAACAGCGCGAGCTCGAGCTCGAGCTCGCGCTCCTGATGCGCGAAGAAGAGCTGGATGCTGAGCGGGTACCCGAGTTCCGCGAGGTCCGCGCCCGGGACCGGGCTCGGCAACTCGGGCACGAACGAGCGCGGCACCTCCACGGCCCCGGCGAGCGGCCAGACGACGACGTGGTCCTTCCACGGAGCCACCACCAGCGAGTGCACGTCGAGCACCAGGACCTCCTCGCTCTGCCCGAAGCCGACCCCGAACAGGCCGGGATCGAGCAGCGGCAGGCGGTGGTAGAAGGTCCCGAGCCACCCCTGCACGGCCTTGGCCGGGTCGCCGCCGAATGCAATCACCGCGCGGGACCCGGCCAGCGCGCCGTCGGGCGTGAAGCCCGGCGCACCGGCGTACTCCTCGTGCACGGCGGGCCAGCGTGCCTTCTGCTCCGGGTTGAGCGTGAGGTAGCGTGCGTGGCTCGCGGCCGCGCGCGCGAGATCCGGATCGAACGCGACGATCGGGACCTCCGGCTGCTGACCGGCCAGCGCGTCGGCGCGCGCCTGGTTCAGGACGAGCAGCGCGGCGGCGAAGGGGCTCTCGGCCGGGCCCGCCGGCGTCGGAGCGTCCTCCAGGAGCTGCAAGACTCCCGAGCGGCGCGGCGGATCGAGCCAGCGCCGCCAGCGTTGCTCGAAATCGGGCAGGGCCTCGCCCAGCGTCCGCTCGATGGCGCCGACGGGCTCGCTCGTCGCGCGCGTGGCCTCGACCAGTTCCCACAGGCGTCCCTCCAGCTGCAGGAGCTCGCACACGAGCGTCGTCTGCAGCAGGCTCGCGTCGCGGATCTTGCCGTCCTGGTCCAGCATCGCCCGCGCCCAGGCGGGAGCGCGGCCCTCGCGCACCAGGTCGATCATCCAGGCGCGCGTTCCCCACAGGCTGCGCTGCGCGCAACGCCAGCGCAGCGCGCCGGACACGCTGTCCTGGAGCCGTGCACGCGAGCGCTGCCCCGACGACGAGCCGTCGGCGGTCTCGCTCCAGATCGGCGTCGGCATCGAGGCGCCGAGGAAGCTCAGGCAGGCCCAGTTCAGGTGCCCGACGCGCAGGCACGGCTGGGCGTCCGGGCCGAGCCAATCCCCGAGGAGCTCCCACAGGATCAGCGCCTCGAACTCGGCCTCGCAGCGCCAGCCCGAGGTGCGCCAGCCGCGTCCGTCGACGAAGGAGTGCAGGTTCATCTGCACCGTCCCGTCGTGGTCCACCTGGGTGAGTCCTCCGGCCGCGAGGGCCTCGGCGCGCGCCGGGGCCTGGAGTGCGTCCGTGTCGAGCAGCACGAACCTCCGCGGCTGCAGGCGCGGGAGGTCGAGCGTGCCGAGCAAGACGGCGCGCGAGAACGCCGCGGCGCGCAGGCTCTGCCGCAGGATGCGCTCGAGCTTCTGCGCCGGCAGGCGCGAGTGCAGCTCCACACCGGCGGCGCGCACGCAGTTTCCGCCACCACTCAGCTCCAGCAGGGCCGGGTTCGCGCTGGCCTGGTGCTCGACGGCGACCTCCAGGGCCGCGGCGGCGAGGCGCAGACGCTCGATCCGCTGCGCGCCACGCAGCCAGGTGCGCTCCTCGTCGGTGAGCCAGGTGCCGTCCTCCTCACGCGCGCGCCCCAGCACCGCGTTGGCCTGCGGTTGTCCGAGATCCAGCGCGAGGATCCAGCGCGCGAGCTCGCTCCTGCGCGGTTCGACCTCGGTCGCGAGTTGCTCGACCAGGGGCTCGAGCTCACGCCGCAGCTTGCTCGCGGCCGCGGTGCGCGTCGAGCGTCCCGGCTTCGCGCTCAGGGCGATGCGATTCCAGTCGCGCTCGAGCCGTTCGAGGTGCGCCGGCTCGTCACCCAGCCCGGCCAGGACCGCGCGCATGCGCTCCACCAGGTCGAGCTCGCCCGTGCGTGCGATGTCGCTCGTGAGCGTGCGCAACTTCTGGCGCACGGGCAGCGCGGCGAGCTCGACGGATGGTGCGGCGGCGGCCCGTGGCTTCCCGGGTTCCTGCGCCGACGCCAGCGCGAGCCAGGCAACCACTCCGAACCGAGCCAGCATGCGAGTGCCGCAGAGGATAACGGCGGACGCCCGGTGGCCGACATTCCGGCGCGCGCGCGACGCTACCATGCGCCCTGTGAACCCCCTGCGAGCGCACTGGACCCTCGATCCGGAGATCCGCTTCCTGAACCACGGCTCGTTCGGAGCCTGCCCGCGGCCGGTGCTGGCGCTGCAGCAGGAGCTGCGCGCCGAGATGGAGCGCGAGCCCGTACGCTTCCTGGGGCGCGAGCTCGAGGGGCGCGTGGACGCGGCGCGCGCGGAGCTGGCGCCGTTCCTGGGGGCCGCGCCCGAGGATCTCGTGCCGGTTCCCAACGCGACCACGGGCGTGAGCGCGGTGCTGCGCTCGCTGCCGTTCGGGCCCGGAGACGAGATCCTGGTGACGGACCAGGCCTACAACGCCTGCCGCAACACCTGTGATTTCGTGGCCGAGCGCAGCGGCGCGCGCGTGGTGGTGGCCGCCGTCCCGTTCCCGCTGGGCTCGCCCGAGCTCGTGCTCGAGGCCGTGTTCTCGGCCGTGACGGGGCGCACGCGGCTGGCGATGCTCGACCACGTCACCAGCCCGACCGGGCTCGTCTTCCCGATCGCCGAGCTCGTCGCCGGTTTGCGCCAGCGCGGCGTCGAGACGCTGGTGGACGGCGCACACGCGCCGGGCATGCTGCCGCTCGAGCTCGCGCAGCTGGGCGCCGCCTACTACACCGGCAACCTGCACAAGTGGATCTGCGCGCCCAAGGGCGCGGCCTTCCTGTACGTGCGGCGCGAGCTGCAGGGCGGACTACGGCCGCCGGTGCTCTCCCACGGCGCCAACGCGCCGCGCACGGACCGTTCGCGCTTCCGCCTCGAGTTCGACTACATGGGCACCGACGATCCGAGCGCGTTCCTGAGCGTGCCAGCCTGTCTGCGCTTCCTCGGCGGCCTCTTCCCGGGCGGGTTCGCCGAGCTCTACCGCCGCAACCGTGCACTCGTGCTGGCGGGGCGCGCGCTCCTGTGCCGCGCGCTCGCGCTCGACCCGCCCGCGCCCGAGTCGATGATCGGGAGTCTGGCCAGCGTGCCGTTGCCGCGGGGGCGCGCGGATCGGCCCACGTCCTACTTCGCCTACGATCCCTTGCAGCAGGCCCTGTTCGAGCGCCACCGCATCGAGGTGCCGGTCTTCACCTGGCCCGCGCCGCCGCGCCGCCTCCTGCGCATCTCGGCTCAGGCCTACAACGAGTCGGCCGAGTACGAGGCCTTGGTGGCCGCGCTGCGCGCCGAGCTGTAGGGACACCGCCCGCGGGCCCGGCTACACCATCTAGCGGGTCGAGGGCAGGTTCGGAGGCGGGGGCAGGGCGCTGCCCGCGATCGCGGGCGGAAGCCGCGGATAGAGGGCGGCGCGCAGCCGCAGGGTCACGGCCGGATACAGGGCCGGGTCGAGCGGGTCGTGCTCGTCCGGGTCGGCCCGGAGGTCGTAGAGCTTCTCCTCGAACGAGAAGCCATCGCCGTAGCGACGGAGCTTGAAGCGCGCGGAGCGCGCGCAGAAGTCGGATTCAACGCCCTCGCCTCCGTCGCCCGCCAGCACGATCTTGTGGGGCTCGCGGGCGAACACGCTCACGCCGTCGACGTCCGCCCGGGTCGGTGAGCCGATCAAGTCCATCGTGGTCGGCAGGATGTCCACCAGGCTGCACAGGCGCGAAGACACGCCCTGACGGATGCCTGGACCCGCCATGATGAACGGGATCAGGAGGCCGCGCTCGTAGGTCGTGGTCTTGGCGGGAAACGGCAAGCCGGTGTAGGGGTCGATGGGCGAGACCTGCGGCGGAGTGCCGTTGTCCCCGATGAAGATCACGGCCACGTCCGGGCCGACTGCGTCGAGGACCTCGCCCAGGTGCCGGTCCATGGCCGCGATCATCTCGCGAAAGAGCCCGCGCTGGCCGGGAACGAAGGGCAGGCCCGGCGGCACGAGCGAGGCCGGAGGATGGTGGAACGGCCCGTGGGCCAGGGTCACCGTCCAGACCGCGAGGCGCGGACCCGGCGTGGCGTTCCACCACGCCAGCAGATCGTCCTTGATGACGCGCGGCAGGTACTGGCTCGTGAAGCGTGGCGGCGAGCCGGGGCCGCCGGGGGCGGTGGCGCGCGTCCAGGCCGTGTACGTCAAGTTCACCGGCCCCGGCGTGGGGAAGACCCACGAGCAGGCGTCGAACCCGCGCGTGAGCGGGATCGCCTCGGGGAGCGACGGAACGACGGCCGGGCCGAGATGCCACTTTCCGAAGAGGCCGGTGGCCATGCCGGCCGAGCGCGCGTAGTCCGCCAGGGACGGCCAGCTCGCGGGAGGCGTGCTGGGGATCGGCGCGGGCTCGGATCCCGTGCCAGGATCGCGGAAGGAGTAGCGCGAGAAGAACGCCTCGAGCCGGGACGGGCCGCACGTCGGCGCCCCGATCATGCAGCGGAACTCCAGCCCGCGCGCGGCCAGCGCCTCGATGTTGGGCGCGAACCCCTCGGTCCGCAGCTCGTCGAGGTCGGCCAGGCCGATGTCGTCGACCATCACCACGAGCACGTCGCGCGGCTGCGCGACCTGCGCGTCGATGACGCGGGCCGACAGCGAAAGGCCCAGGAGCAGGAGGGCCACGCGCCAGGCTTTGGGGCTGTTCATCGGTACTCCTGCATCTCTTTGGAACAACCGACCCGTGCCAAGGCACCCCGTTCGGCGGCCAGGGTGTCTCGGCGTGGACAGGCCCGGCAGTGCACCCAGGGAAGCGAACTCGACCGTAGATCCTCGGCGCATGGCGCGAAGCTGTCAAGCCGTGCGGGCGTCGGAAACGCCGGTCTCGCAGGGGAAGCGCTACCCTGGGGGCCGTGCGGGCGCTCGGCCGGCCTACGGACATCGAGCGCTGCGACTGCGCACAAGGGCCGCGGCCCCGGGCGCGGACGTGGTGCAGGCTGGCGGGGCCAGCGCGGATCCAAGACCTCCCAACCATCGCAGCAGGGGTGCCCCATGATCGTCGTCTGTGGAATCGACGGGTCGGCCAGCTCGCACGCGGCAGCGCGCGCGGCGGCGGCCTTCGCCAAGCTCTCCAAGGGCAGCCTGACGCTCGCCTACGTGCAGGAGGCGCTGGTCCTCTCGATCGAGCCGATCACCGGGGCGACCCCCCTGGCCCTGGCCAACACGCAGTACCTCGAGGCCGATCGCCAGCGCATGCACGCCGAACTCGAACGCGAGGGCGAACGCCTGGCGCGCGAGTTCGGGATCCAGGTGCAGCACGTGATCCACACCGGCTTGCCCGATCAGGAGCTCGTGCGCGTGGCCGAGGAACGCAAGGCCCAGCTCCTGGTCGTGGCCTCGCTCGGCCGGCGTGCCTCGACCCTGTGGCGCTTCGGGAGCGTGGCCGACCGGCTCTCGCAGAGCTCGCCCGTGCCGCTGCTGGTCGTGCGCCGGGCCGAGGCGTTCACGCGCTGGGCCCTCGAGGGGCGCGCGCTGACGACGGTGGTGGCCCTGGGCACCGGCAAGCCGACCCGGGCCGCGGTGAAGGCGGCGCTGGGCCTCGTCAAGCTCGGGGCCTGCGCGCTGAGCGAGGTGCACGTCTACGACCCGCTCGAGGAAGCGCGGCGACGCGGCCTGGAGGATTCCGAGAGCCCCGAGATCCGCGCGCGCCTGGAGCAGGCCCTGGCGCACGAACTCCCCCGGCGAACGGCGGCCGAGGACAGCGCGGCGGAAGCGCGCTTCGTGCCGCTCCCCTCGCGCGGTCAGGTGGCCGAGACCCTGGCCGAGTTCGCGGCCGAGACGGAGGCCGACCTCTTGGTCCTGGGCGCGCACCGGCACGGTGCCCTGCGTCGGCGCCTGCTCGGTTCCGTTTCCTACACCGTGCTGCCGATGGTCGAGACCAACGTCCTGGTCGTGCCGCCCGAGCTCGGCGCGGTCGAGCCCGGCGTGCCACGGCCCGTGCGGCGCGCGCTGGTCGCCACCGACCTGTCGGAGACGGGCAACCGGGCGGTCGTGCTGGCCCTCGGGCTGCTGCCGGCCGGCAGCCAGCTCGTGCTCCTGCACGTCGACGTCCCGCCCCAGTACCCCTCGGGCTGGATCATGGGCTACCACCCCACCGTCATGCCGACCCCGACCGAGCGACGCATGAAACGCACCCTGGCCGAGGCCGAGATGGAGAAGCTCGTCCGGGGACGGCGCGACGGCGCGCTCGAGACCCTGGTCGAGGTGATCGAGGCGAGCGATGTCCCGGGCGCCATCCTGGAGGCTGCCGAGCGACACGAGGTCGACCTCCTGTGCCTCGGCACGCACCACCACGGTCGCGTGGCCTCGGTCCTGATCGGCTCCGTGGCGCGCAGCGTGTCGCGGCGCTCGACCCGTCCGGTGCTGCTCGTCCCGAACTCCTGAGGGCGCTCGGACGCGCCGCGTGCCTCAGGTGTCCGCGCCGGGCGCGGCCGCGGGGCCCTCCTCCTCGCGCCGGCGCTTGCCGCCGCCCTTCTTCGGGCGCGAGGGTGGGTTCTTGAGCACGAAGCGCTTGTTCTCGATCAGGCGCAGCAGGTCGAAGGACGACACCAGCCCGACGACCACGCCCTCGTGCGTGACCACGAGGTGGTGGATGCCGTGGTTGCGCATCATGCGCGCCGCGATGTGCACGTCCGCGTACTTCGGGACCGTGTAGACCTCGCGCGTCATGAGCTGCCCGATGGGGGCGTCGTCGCGCGTCTCCCCGACCAGGTCGCTGGAGGTCACGATGCCGATCGGCTCGTTCTCCGCGTTCACGACGGGCATGCTGTGGACGCCGCGGCGGGTCATGAGTTCGCGCACGTGACCGATGCTCTGGTGGCGCGTGACGAGCATGACCTGCTCGGTCATCACGTCCGCCACCCTGGCGATCCCGGAGATACTGGAGGTGCCGACGTCGCGCGGGATCTTCTTCATGGCTGGTTCCATGCTTGGCTCATGGCGAGGGGGGGCTCGGCTGGGGGCCGGTGCTGCTCGGGAGGCCGAGGCGCGTGGACAGCGCCTGGATGCGCCGGAACACGCGCTGCAGCTCGCCCGGCCCGTGCGCCTCGAGGCTGGCGAAGCCCTGCATCACGGTCTGGTCGTCCTCGGGCGTGAGCAGGAACTCGGCCAGCGGCAGGAGCTCGCGGTTCTCGTGCTGGATGTGGGCGGCATGGAGTTGCGCGTAGCGCTGCGCCTCGCGCTGGAAGGCCTGCAGGCTGCGGGCCTCGCCGTAGATCGCACCGAGCAGTTCGTGCCCCATCCGGCCCATGGCGCGGCGCTCCTCCTCGTGCTCACCGCACAGCCGGCCGAGGTCGGTGCGCTCGGTCACGCTGCGGGCGCGCGCCAGCAGGCGCGGGAACAGGCAGCGTTCTTCGCGCTCCTGGTGCAGGCCGTCGGCGAAGTGCGTGAACAGGGCCAGGAGCTCGGCCGCGCTCCCGGCCGCGAGGTGACCGCGGCGCTCGGAATCGGCCACCACGCGCTCCAGGCACTGGAGCATGCGCAGGATCCAGCGGTGCTCCTCGCGCAAGACGTCCGTGGTCCACATGGCCTGGTCGGGCGCGCCGGCTCGCGGGCGCGAGCTCGGCTCCACCGCTCGAGTGTATTCCACCGCCGGTGCAGGCGCTGTCCGCTCTAGTGCGGAGGAGCCGCCCGGCTCGTTTGCGCCACGGGCCCGCCCGAGGGGCCGGAATCCGAAACGGCGCGCGGTCTCAGGCGCACGCCGCCCCAGAATGGATAAAGAGGTACAGGCGTCCAAGTATTCAGAATAAATAGTCGCTGTTTGCCTTTCCCCGTAGCAGAACTATTCTTCTCGGATGTCGCGCTCCGAGGAGCGCCGGGCGGCGATCCGCCGCCTGGTGCTCGAGAACTCCATCCGCAGTCAGGCCGAGCTGGACGCCAAGCTCAAGGTCCAGGGCTTTCGCGCCTCGCAGCCCGTGCTGTCGCGCGATCTGCGCCTCCTGCGCGTGGCGAAAGAGGCCGGGATCTACCAGATTCGCGAGCCGGAACGGGTGACTCCGCTCTCGGCGCTGAAGAGCCTGATGCGCTCGCTCGCGACGGCGCGCGAGTACCTGCTGCTGCGCTGCGAGCCCGGCGCGGCCAGTGCGATCGCGCGCGCGCTCGAGGCCGAGGAGCTCGAGGGTCTGGTCGGCACCGTGGCGGGTGACGACACCGTGCTGGTGGCGCTGGCCTCGAAGGCGGCGGCACAACGGGTGAAGAAACGCCTGGCCCTGCTCGTATCGGACAGCTAGACACGATGAACGTCCTCCTGGCCTACTCCGGCGGTCTCGACACGTCCTTCCTGGTCGCCTGGCTCACGCGCGAGCAGGGCCACGCGGTCACCACGCTGGCCATCGACTGCGGCGGCTGGAGCGCGAGCGAGCGTGCCGAGCTGGAGCGCCGCGCCCTCGCGACCGGCGCCGTCGCGCACCGCTTCGTCGACGCGCGCGACGAGCTCTACCATCGCGTGATCCGCTGGCTGATCGCTGGCAACGTGCGCCGGGGCGAGGTCTATCCGCTCTCGGTCGGTGCCGAGCGCGGCCTGCAGGCCGAGATCCTCGCGCGCGAGGGGCTGGCGGGCGGCTTCGAGGCCGTGGCGCACGGCTGCACCGCGGCCGGCAACGACCAGGTGCGCTTCGAGGCGGCGCTGGCCACGCTCGCGTCCGAGCTGGTCGTGCTCGCTCCCGTGCGCGAGCTCGGCCTGTCGCGCGACGAGCAGCGCGCCTACCTCACCCGGCACGGCCTCGCCCTGCCGCCCTCCGGCGGGCGCTATTCGGTCAACGCGGGTCTGTGGGGCCTGACGATCGGAGGGCAAGAGCTGCTCACGAGCTGGGACGCGCTGCCGGACGACGCCTGGCACTGGACGAAGGGCACCGCGCGCACGGGGCGCTTCGTCGTCTCCTTCGAGCGCGGCGAGCCGGTCGCGCTGGACGGCGGGCCGCTGGCGCCGGTGGCGCTGATCGAGCGTCTGAACGAGCGCGCCGGCGCGCTCGGGGCCGGGCGCGGCTACCACCTCGGGGACACGGTGCTCGGCATCAAGGGCCGGGTCGCCTTCGAGGCGCCCGCGGCCGAGGTGCTGCTCGCGGCACACCGCGAGCTCGAGAAGCTCGTGCTCACCGAGGAGCAGCGCGTGGCCAAGGACCAGCTCGGCGACCAGTACGGGCGCCGGCTGCACATGGGCTTGTTCCACGATCCCCTCCAGCGCGACGTGGAGGCGCTGTTCGCTTCGTCGCAGCAGCGCGTCACGGGCCGCGCGCGCGTGCTGGTGCGGGGCGGCGCGGTGCTGGTCGAGGGCCTCGAGTCCCCGTTCAGCCTGATGAGCGCCTCGGACGCGCGCTACGGCGAGCGCGCGGCGGCGGGCACGGACCCCCGCGCGGCGCTGGGCTTCGCGCGCATCCTGGCCGAGCCGGCGCGCCTGCACCGCAAGGCAGGGCAGGCGCTTGCGAGCGACGGCGCGGGCGCGACGGGTTCTTCGGAAACCGTGGCCGCGGGCGCCCGTCCGGAAGAACCCACCCACACCCCCCCACCCTCCCAAGAGGGGGACGCGCGCGAAAGGGCCGCGGAGTCCCGCGGCCGTACGCCGGTTCTGGAGAAAAAGAAGCTCCGATGAAAAGGGTAACCCTCGACAAGATCGCCTCCGTCACGAGCCGCCTCGCGCTCGACCCGAACGCCGTGCTCGGTGAGGAGATCCCGGCCGTGGCCGGCACCGTCGTGGCCGCGCGCGTGCTCAACGCGAAGACGAGCTACAACACGCTCGAGGACGTGCATGGGCGCATGGTCGCGCTGCACCCCGGCGACGTCATCGCCGGCGCGCTCGGCCACCGCGACGCGCTCTACGGACACGCGGGGCGGGTGCCGGATGCGGTCGCGGTCGGGGACGAGCTGCGGCTCCTCAACCTCGGCGGTGTGATCGGACAGACCGACGGGCCGTCGCTGACGATGGAGGAGCCCTTCCGGCTCGAGGTCCTGGGTAGCGTGCTCGAGTTCCCGTACTTCGGGCGGCGCGTCGGGCTGCCGGCGCAGGTCGCGCGCGCGGCGCTGGCGCTACGCGTGCCGGAGGCGGACGAGCTGCCGCCGCTGGTGGCGCTGGTCGGGACCTCGATGGACGCGGGCAAGACCACGGCGGCGGCGGCGCTGGTGCGCTCGCTCGCGCGCCGCGGCTTGTCCGTGGCGGCTGGCAAGCTCACGGGCGTTTCGCTGCGGCGCGACATCCTGATGATGCAGGACTGCGGCGCGAGCCCGGTCGCGATCTTCACCGACTTCGGCGTGGTCACGACCAACCGCACCAACGTGGTCGCGGCGGCCCACGGCCTGGTCGCGCACCTCGCCGAGGCGCGCCCGGACCTGATCGTGCTCGAGATGGGCGACGGGTTGCTGGGCACGTACGGGGTCGACGCGTTGCTCTCCGACCCGCTGCTCGCGGGTTGCATCGACTCGGTCGTGCTGTGCGCGCAGGACCCGGTCGGGGCCTGGGGCGCTCAGGAGATCCTGCGCAAGGAGTACGGGCTCGAGGCCGACGTGGTCTCTGGGCGCGTCACCGACGGCGTCAGCGGTGTGCGCTTCTGCCGCGAGAAGCTCGGGCTGCCCGGTCACAACGCCCTGCGCGACGGCGAGCAGCTGGCCGAGTGCGTGCTGGCGGCGGTCGAGGCGCGGCGCGCGGCGCGCGAGCGCGGTTTCGCGGCGGTCTCCTGATGGCGGCGACCACTCCGAGTGCCGCCGCGGTCCCCGTGTTCCTGTTCGGAGCGCGCGGGATGCTCGCGGGCGAGTTCCTGCGGCTGCTCGAGCTCCACCCGGGGCTCGCGCTGGCCGCGGCGGTCTCGCGCGAGGCCGGGGCGGAGCTGCACCGGCACCTGGCGAACGGCCTCTGTGCGAGCGAGCCGGCCGCGGCCGAGCAGGCGCTGGCCGGGCACCTGGCGCGCGGGGAGCGCGCCGCGCTCGTGCTGGCCCTGCCGCACGGCGAGTCGGCGCGCGCCTGGCTCGCGCTGCAGGCGAAGCTGGGGCCGAAGAGCGCGGCGCTGTTCGTGCTCGACCTGTCCGCGGACTTCCGCCTGCGCGATCCGGTCCAGCACCAGGCGACCTACGGGCACCCCCATCCGGCGCCGGGCGAGCTCGCGCGCTTCGTCTACGGCCTGCCGGAGCTCGCACGCGAGAACCTGCGCGGCGCGCGGCGCGTGGCGGCGCCCGGCTGTTTCGCGACGGCGCTCCAGCTGGCGGTGCTGCCCGCGGCCGAGGCGCGCGTCCTGGACGCGACCCGGCCGTGGATCCTGAACGGCATCACCGGCTCCTCGGGCAGCGGCAACGAACCCAAGCCAGGCACGCACCATCCGCACCGGCACGGGAACCTGTGGGCCTACAGCGTGGGCGGCCACCGGCACGAGGCCGAGCTCGCGCAGGCGCTGGCGCCCCTCGGGCCGCTGCCCGAGCTCGCCTTCGTGGCGCATTCCGGCCCGTTCGCGCGCGGCATCCATCTCGGCGCCGCACTGCCGCTCTCGCGTCCGCTCGAGACGCGCGAGGCCCAGGCGTTGTACGCCGAGCGCTACCGCGACGAGCCCTTCGTCGAAGTGCTGGCGCAGGGCACCCCCGACCTGCGCTCGGTCACGGGCTCGAACCGCGCCTCGATCAGCGTGTCGGCGCGCGGCTCCGTGCTGCACGTGTTCTTGACGCTCGACAACCTGATCAAGGGCGGCGCCGGACAGGGGTTGCAGTGCCTGAACCTGATGCTCGGCTTCGCCGAGACGGCCGGACTGCCCCGCGTGGGGCTGGGAGTCGCCTGATGGGTGCGAGTACGAGCAACGCGATGAAGCTGCAGGAAATCGACGTCTATCCGCGCCTGCCGGTGCCGGTGGCCTCGGCCGAGGGCTGCGAGCTCGTGCTCGCCGACGGGCGGCGCGTGCTCGACCTGTATGGCGGGCACTGCGTGAACACGCTGGGCGCGGGCGATGCCGGGCTCGAGCGCGTGCTCGTGCAGCAGTGGCGCACGCTGTCGTTCGCCACCAACCTGCTCGACCACGCGGCGCGGCACGGGTTCTTCGCGGCCTTCGAGCCCACGCTGCCGCCGCGCCATGCCGGCGAGGGCTGGCGCGTGTTCTGCTCCAACAGCGGCGCCGAGGCCAACGAGAACGCGCTCAAGCTCGCGCTCGATTCCACCCAGCGCACGACGGTCGTCACCTTCGGCGGCGCCTTCCACGGCCGCACCGCCGCGGCCGCGGCCGTGACCGACGGCAAGAAGGCCTTCCCGAGGACGCCCTTCGAGGTCCGGCGCGTGCCCTTCGGCGACGTGGCCGCGGCCGAGAAGGCCATCGACGCGAGCGTCGCGGCCGTGATCCTCGAGCCGATCCAGTCGCTGGCCGGCGTGGTCGATCCGCCGGCGGGCTTCCTCGCGGCCCTGCGCACGGCCTGCGATCGCACGGGGGCCGTGCTCGTCTTCGACGAGGTCCAGACCGGCAGCGGCCGACTCGGCTCGTTCTGGGCGGCGCAGCACTTCGGCGTCGTCCCGGACGTGTTCACCACCGCCAAAGGCGCCGCGGGCGGGCTGCCGATCGGGCTCACGGTGGCGCGCGAGCGCTGCTGCGCGCACGCCAAGCACGGCACGCTCGGCTCGACCTTCGGCGGCGGGCCGCTGGTGCTGGCGGCCGCGGCCGAGGTCGCGCGGCGCGTGGCCGCGCCCGGCTTCCTCGACAACGTGCGCGCGGCCTCGCAGGCCTTGCGCGCCGCGGCGCTCGGCTGCAAGGAGCGCGGCGGTCCGGTCGTGGCCGTGCGCGGCGCGGGCCTGTTGCTCGGGCTCGTGCTGGACGAGGGCCTGTCCGCCCCCGCGGCGCGCGACGCGCTGCTCGAGCGCGGCGTGCTGGTCGGCACCAGCAACGACGCGCGCGTCCTGCGCCTCTCGCCGCCGCTCACGTTCGCTCCGGGGGATGCCGAGCGCCTCGCGCTCGCCCTGGAGGGTTTCTCGTCGGAGGTTCATCGATGATCGATCTCGTTCGCGCCGCGCCGCACATCGCGCTCCATCGCGGCAAGACCTTCGTGATCAAGCTCGGTGGCGAGCCCCTCGCCCAGCGCGTGCAACGGCGCGCGCTGGCGCTGCAGATCGCCGCCATCCACGCGCTCGGCTCGCGCCTCGTGCTGGTGCACGGCGGCGGGCCGCAGACCGACAGCGTGCAGCGCTCGCTGGGCGAGGAGCCGCGCCTGATCGGCGGCAAGCGCGTGACCACCCCGCTCGCGCTGCGAGCGCTGTGCATGGCCACGGCGGGCGAGCTGCACGGGCAGCTCCTGGCCGATCTCGCGGCCGCCGCGGTGCCGGCCGCGGGCCTGGCGGGCGCGAGCGCGGGCATGCTCGTGGCGAAGAAGCGCGCGCCGGTCGAGACCGAGCAGGGCACGGTCGACTTCGGCGCGGTCGGAGACCTGGTGGGCGTCGACGTCGTACCGCTGCGCGCGCTGCTCGAGGCCGGGCGCGTGCCGGTGGTCTCGCCGCCGGCCAGCGACGGTCTGGGCGGGCTGCTCAACGTCAACGCCGACTTCATGGCCGCCGGCATCGCCGCGGCGCTGGGCGCGGCCAAGCTCGTGCTCGTCACGGGCGCGCCCGGGATCCTCACCGATCCGGCCGATCCGGCCTCGCTCGTCTCGGCGCTGTCGCTGGGCGAGCTGGCCGCGCTCGAAGCGGCCGGGAAGATCCGGGGCGGGATGCTGGCCAAGGCCACCGCCATCCGCCGCGCGCTCGAGGGCGGCGTGGGCCGTGTGCACGTGGTCTCGGGCCTCGCGCCCGCGGCGCTCCTGATCGAGCTCTACACCAACCACGGCGCGGGCACGCTCGTGACCGCGCAGCGCGAGGACGCGCCCGTGCCCGAGCTGGCCGAGGTGAGCGCGTGAGCCAGGCCACGTCGCTGGCGCGGTCGCTCGTGCCCGTGCTGGAGCCGGCCGAGCTGCTGCGCGCGCTCGTCGCCATCCCGAGCGTGTCGGGCGACGAGGGCGCGGCGGCGGACTTCGTCGTGGCGCGCCTGGCCGAGGCCGGGATCGAGCACCGGCGTCTCGGTCACACCGTGTTCGCGCGCCTGGCGCGCGGCACGGGTCCGCGCCTCCTGCTCGTGTCGCACCTCGACACCGTGCCGGTCGGCGCGGACTGGACCCAGGATCCGTACCGCGCGACGTGGGCGCACGGCCGGCTCTACGGACGGGGCGCCAACGACGCCAAGGCGAGCGCCGCGGCGATGCTGTGGACGATGCTGGCGCTCGCGCGCCGGCCGGACGAGCTCGCGGGCGAGCTGTGGCTCGCGCTGAACGCCCAGGAGGAGACCGACAACTCCGGCATGCGCGCGGTGCTGGCCGAGGTCGGCCCGCCCGACGGCGCGGTGTGCGGCGAGCCCACCGGGCTCGAGGTCGTGCGCGCGCAGGCCGGGCTCGCGCTGCTGCGGGCCGAGTGGAAGGGCCGCTCGTGCCACGCGGCCCACGTCGCGCGGGCCGAGCACGAGAATGCGCTGCTGGCGGCGGCGCGCGAGCTCGCCACGCTGCCGGCCTGGCTCTCGCCGGGCGCGCCGCACGCGCTGCTCGGCCAGAGCACGATCGCGCCGACCGTGTTCCACGCCGGCCAGCGCCACAACGTCGTGCCCGAGCGGGCCGAGCTGGTGCTCGACTGCCGCCTGGCGCCGCCGCACACGGGCGAGGACGCGCGCCGCGTCGTGGCCGCGCGGCTGCCGGCGGCCGAGGTGACGCTCACCTCGGAGCGCCTGAAGCCGTTCGAGACGGCCGAGGACCACCCGCTGGTGCGCGCCGCACTCGCGTGCGCCGGGCGCGAGCACGCCATCGGTTCGAGCACGCTCTCCGACATGGCGCTCCTCACCGGCGTCCCGGCCGTGAAGTGCGGCCCGGGCCAGACGGCGCGCTCGCACACCAGCGACGAGTTCGTGCTGGCCGAGGAGCTCGCCGCCGGCGTGCGCTTCTACGCACGCTTCGTGCCCGCGGCCCTGGCGGCCCTGCGCGAGGTCCGGGCGTGACGCAGCACGAGCAGCCCGTCTGGGACCGCGGCGACCCGATCGACGCCGAGATGCTGGCCTTCACCGTGGGCGACGACTGGAAGCTCGACCAGCGCCTGGTGCGGCACGACCTCCAGGGCTCGTGTGCGCACGCGCGCACGCTGGTGCAGGCCGGGATCCTCGCGCCCGAGGACGGCCAGCGGATCCTCGCGGGCCTCGAGACGCTCGAGCGCACGCACCAGGCCGGCGAGTGGACGGTCGAGCCCGGCGACGAGGACGTGCACTCGGCCGTCGAACGGCGCCTGATCGCGCTGATCGGCGAGGCCGGTAAGCGCCTGCACACCGGCCGCAGCCGCAACGAGCAGGTCGCGCTCGACCTGCGCCTGTGGTTGCGCGAGGCGAGCGCGGGTACGGAGGCGCTCGTGAACGGCCTGATCGCCGCCTGCCGCGCCTTCGCCCAGATGCATGGCGAACTGCCGATCCCCGGCTACACGCACCTGCGCCGCGCGATGCCCTCGAGTCTCGCCGACTGGATCGGCGCGCACGCTCGCGCGCTCGAGCTCGACGTGGAGGAGCTCCATCACGCCCACCGCCGCGCCGCGCGCTGCCCGCTCGGCTCCGGCGCCGGCTACGGCGTCCCGCTCGCCCTCGACCGCGCCCTCAGTGCGCGCGAACTCGGCTTCGAGGCCCCCGAGGAACCCGCCACCGCCGTCCAGCATGCCCGTGGCCGCGCCGAGCTCGCCTACCTGACGGCGCTCGAGGCGCTCGCGCTCGAGCTCGGCAAGCTCGCCGCCGACGTGTGGCTCTTCACCAGCGAGGAGTTCGGCTACCTGCGCCTGCCGACCGCGCTCACCACGGGCTCGTCGCTGATGCCGCAGAAGCGCAACCCCGACGCCGTCGAGCTGACGCGCGCGCGTTGCCGTGCCATCGTCGCCGCGCGCGCCGAGCTGCTCGATCTCCTGCGCGATCTGCCGTCCGGCTACCACCGCGACTTCCAGCTCGTGAAGGCGCCGCTCTTCCGCGCCCACGACTCGATGACGGCGATGCTCACGCTCTGGCCACGCCTCATCGCCGGGCTCGAGCCCGACGAACCGCGCCTGCGCGCCGCCGCCGCCGACCCGAAGCTCCGCGCCACCGAGCGCGTGCTCACCGAAGTCCAATCCGGCACCCCCTTCCGCGACGCCTACCGCGCCGAGAGCCGCGCCTCGGAAGGACACTAGGCCCGGCGAGTCACGCTGCTCCCAGCGGTGCGTCCAGGCAGATCCAGCTGCCGCGCCACGGCTCGTTCGAGTGAACGGTCGTCGTGCGCGCGCCGGCCACGGTGCGGCGGCGGAGGGTGGAGGGCCTCATGCGTAGAACGGGCGTGCGCGGGGCCAGCGATTCCGGATCCATCGAAGACGTACCGCGCGCAGGCGGGAGACTTGCCGAGTCGGGTGCGAGCGTGGGCGTGCGACCCGACTAGCATCGGGCGCGAACCCGGAGACACCGCCATGACCTCGATCCAGTCCACGTCGGCCTCGCCCCTCGTTCCGATGCTCGAACGCCGGCAGTTGCTGGCGGCGAGCGCGCTGCTCCTCGCGCGACCGCGCGGCGGCGCGCGCGCCACGACGGGCTGGGAGTCGTTCCTGGCCGACGCACCCGAGCAGGTGGCGGAGCTCGCCAAGGGCACGACGCCGCGCGAGCACGACGCGTACCTGTACGCGCTGGCCTCGCTGGCGGCGCGCATCGAGAGCGTGCCGGGCGGTACGCTCAGCGCCTTCGGCGGGCTCGAGCCCGAGGTCCTGTTCGGGATGCTGCACCGCGGCCAGCCCTTCTTCGTGGTCGAGTGGCGTCTGACGCCGCACGCCTTCCTGCCGGGGCACTGCCACCCGGGGGCCAGCGTGTGCACGCTGGCGCTCGAGGGCGAGTGCGAGATCCGCCACTACGAGGTCGAGCCCGGAGCGCCGGCCTACGACGCGAAGGAGCAAGAGCCCTTCCGGCTGCGCGAGACGCGCCGGCAGGTGCTGCGCCCCGGCAGCCTCAGCACGCTCACGCCCGAGCGCGACAACCTGCACCTCTTCCGGGCCGGGCCGGAGGGCGCGCACGGCATCGACATCACCACGATGCACGCCGGCGACGGCAGCTTCTCGTTCGTGGAGCTCGACCCGGACGCGCCCGCGGATGCCGAGCGCGGCTCGTACGCGGCGCGCTGGATCGGGAAGAAGCCGCGCTGACGCGCCCCGGGGGGGGCTTGACGACGTTTTAGTATTCACTATACTCGAAGTCGTCGTGAGCGCCCTGCTGCGAGCCCTGAACACCCCGCGCCGGCGCGAGATCCTGCGCCTGGTGTGGGACGGAGAGCGTTCGGCGGGCGAGCTCCACCGCGCCTTCGGCGACGTCACCTTCGGGGCCATCTCGCAGCACCTGCGCGTGCTGGAGCAGGCCGAGCTGGTGACGAGCCGCAGCGAGGGACGGCACCGCTACTACCGCGCGCGCAAGCAGGACCTCGGCGCGCTCGGGGAGTGGCTCGAGTCCATGTGGGACTCGGCCCTCGATCGGCTCGCGCTGCGGGCCGAGCTCGAGGCCGCGCGCCGCGGGCCGCGCGCACGACGCCGACCGGGCCCGGAGAGCGTGAAACCCCCGCGAGCGAAGAGGAAAGCATGAAGACCTTCCTGGGCAAGCTGGAGTTCTCGATCGAACGCGAGCTCGTCATCCGCGCGCCGCGCGCCAGCGTGTTCCGCTACTTCACCGACTCGGTGCGCTGGGCCCAGTGGTGGGGCACGGGCTCGACCATCGAGGGCCGCGTCGGCGGCGCGCTGCGCATCGTCTACCCCGGCGGGACCGCGGCCGTCGGCGAGGTGCTGGAGATCCAGCCCCCGGAGCGCATCGTCTTCAGCTACGGGTACGAGGCCGGCAAGCCGATCGCGCCGGGCGGCTCGCGCGTGAGCATCCGCCTGAGCGACCATCCCGCCGGCACGTGCCTCGCCTTCCTGCACGAGCTGGCCGACGCCGCCACGCGCGACCACCACGTCCAGGGCTGGCGCTACCAGCTGGCAGTGTTCGCGGTCGTGGTCGCGAAGGAGGTCCACGGGGCCGCCGCGGCGCGCGCCGAGCGCTGGTTCGCGGCCTGGAACGAGCCCGAGGCCGCCACGCGCCGGCGGGCCTTCGAGGCGCTGGTCGGCGACGGGATCGTCTTCCAGGACGCCTACAGCTCGACGCGCGGGCTCGACGACCTCGATGCGCACGTCACGGGCGCCAAGGTGCACATGCCGGGCATCGTGCTCGCACGCACGGGCGAGCCGCGGCAGTGCCAGGGCACGGCGCTGGTGGACTGGGAGGCGCGACTCGCCGACGGGAAGGTGCTCTCGAAGGGCACCAGCGTCTTCGAGTTCGCCGCGGACGGCCGCATCGAGCGCGTCGTCGGGTTCTGGGGGTAGGTGGGTCCGGGAACTCTTCCGAGAAAACCGGGAGCGAGCGTGCGCGCCCGCGTGGCCGCGCTCCTGGCATCAGCGGATGCACTCCTCGCCCGGGGCCCGGCCCTGGGCACGTTCCTTCGAGGAGCCTGCTGGAGACCTTTCTCTTCCCAACCGCGACCAGTCCGGCCGACTCGAGCCACGAGGACGATTTCGCTCCCGCCTCGCGCGCGGAGCGGCCCTCTCCCCGTCCTCGGGCGAGCGGCCGGGCTGGAAGCGGCCACTCTCGCTCTCGACCGAACCCCTCGAGCCCGCGCCACGTCTAGCGCGACAGGGCCGTGGTCAACCACGGTACGTACGTGATCAGGAGCACCCCGAACGCGAGGATCAGCACCAGCGGCAGCACGGCGCGCGCCACCACGAGCAGCGGTTTCTCGAAGCGGTACGAGGCCAGGAACAGGTTCAACCCGACCGGCGGGGTCAGGTAGCCGAGCTCCAGGTTGGCGATGAAGAGGATCCCGAGGTGCACGGGATCGAGGCCGTAGGCGCGACCGAGCTCGAGCAAGAGCGGCACGATCACGAAGGTGGCCGAATAGATGTCGAGGAAGCACCCGACCACCAGCAGGAAGCCGTTCAGCGCCAGCAGGAACACCCAGCGCGACTCGACGTGCGTCTGCACGAAGCCCAGCACGCGCGTCGGGACCTCGGCGTCCACGAAGTAGCTCGACAGCCCCTTGGCCGCGCACAGCAGGATCAGCACGCCGCCGATCAGCGCGCCGCACTCGCGCAGGACGCGCGGCAGGTCGCGCAGGCGGAGCTCGCGCTGCACGAACACCTGCACGACCAGGGCATACACGGCGGTGCCGGCCGCGGCCTCGAGCAGCGTCGCCGTGCCGCTGAACAGGAGCCCGAGCGTCCAGAACGGCAGGGCGAGCTCGAACTTCGCGTGCCACACCGCCGCCAGCGCCGGCTCCAGGCGGAAGGGCGTGAGCGGCACCCGCGCACGCGCGCCGGCGCGGATCCCGGACAGCGCCACCAGTCCGATCAACAGCACCCCGGGCAGGATCCCGCCGCGGAAGAGCTGCTCGATCGGGATCTGCGCCGCGATCCCGAACAGGATCAAGGGCAGCGCCGGCGGCAGCAGGATGCCGAGCGCGGACGAACCCGTCACGAGCCCCAGCGCGAAGTCCTCGCGGTAGCCGTCGGCGCGCAGCGCCTGGTAGAGCAGTCCGCCCAGGGCCAGGATCGTGACGCCCGAGCCGCCCGTGAAGATCGAGAAGAAGGCGCACAAGAGCGTGCACACGACCGCCGTGCCGCCCGGCAGCCAGCCGAAGAAGGCGCGGAAGACCGCCAGCAGCCGGCGCGCCGCGCCCTCGGTCAGGAGCATCCCGGTCAGCGTGAAGAGCGGGATCGCCGGCAAGAACGGCGAGGTCGCGAGCTGCAACATCTCGACCGGCACGGCCGCGCCCGGATAGGGATCGCCCGGACTGCCCTGGGCCAGGAACAGGAACAGCGCCGAGCCCGCCAGCGGCACGTACAGCGGCGCGCCCAGGAAGGCGGCCGTGAGCACGAGCACCAGGGCCGGCCAGGCCGGTAGCCCGAGCAGCGGCCCGCCGCCCGCCGCCGCGCCCGCGCCCAGGGCGACGAGGGCCGCGATGCGCCAGCCGAGGGTGAGCTCCGGCGCCAGCGCCAGGCGCAGCCCGATCGCCAGGAACGCCAGCGGCAGCACGATCAGGAGCGGCCACAGCGGGAACAGCCCCGCGATGTCCGAGGGGAGCTCGCGCTCGAGCGTGACCAGCTCGAGCGCCGCGCGCGCGAGCAGCGCGGTGGTGGCGCACGCGACCACGCTGGCGAGCGGCATCAGCCGGCGCAGGATGGGCACGCGCTCGAGCAGTTCGGCTCCGCCGATGCGCAGGAGCTTCTTCTCGCGCGCCGCCAGCGAGGCGCCCGCGAAGGCCAGCAGCAGGTTGGCGTGCTGCGCCAGCGGGATGGCGGCGGCCGAGGAGGTCCCGAGCACGAGCCGGCCCAGGAAGGCGCTCATCGGCAGGGCCACCAGCGCGAGCAGGAGCAGCGCGACGAGGCCGTCCTCGAGCAGGGCGAGTGCGCGTTTCAGGACACGTCCTCGCGGCGGTCGCGGGCGCTAGCGGCCCGCGCGTTGCTCCTGGAGCAGCTTCGTGGCTCGATCGAAGATCTCGGGCGGCACGGTGTGCGTGCGGAAGCGCGTCTGGAACTCCTGCCCGAGCGCCAGCCACTTGGCGGCGTCGCCGGCGGGCTCCTTCGCGACCACCAGGCCGCGCTTCTGCATCTCGAGCAGGGCCTCCTCCTCGCGCTTCGGTACCTCCTCGAACAGGCGCTTCTCGGTCGCGCGCGCCAGGGCCAGGATCGCCTCGCGGTCGGCGGCCTCGACCTTGTTCCAGGTGCCCTTCGAGACCACCAGCGCCCCGAGCAGCGGCGCGAAGCGCTGGTCGAGCATGTACGGCGCCGAGCGGAACCACTGCAGCGAGAGCGCGGCGAGCGGAGTCACCGGCAGGGCCTCGATCAGGCCCGTCTGCAGCCCGGTCAGGACGTCGGTGGCCGCCAGCGACACGGGTTGCAGGCCGAGCTCCTGGTACCAGCTCGCGAGGCGTCCCTCGCTGCCCCACACGAACTGCTTCTGGCGCTTGAAGTCGTCGTAGTTCGCGACCGGCTTGGAGGCGAAGATGCGCAGCCAGCCGACGCTGCTCCAGTGCAAGAGCACCAGACCCTTCTGGTCCAGGCGCTGCTCGAGCTCCGGCCGCATGCGTTCGAGCACGTAGGCGACCTCGTCGTCGGTCTCGAACAACAGCGGCACCTGGAACAGGGTGAAGGCCGGATCGATGTCGCCCAGCCCCGGGGCCGAGAACAGCACGGCCTGGAGCTGGCCGATGCGCAGCTTGCGCCACAGGTCGGGCTCGTCGCCGGCCACGCCGCCCGGGTAGATCTGGAACTTGACGCGGCCCGCGGTGGCGGCCTGGATCGCGGCGCCGAGCTCGCGCTCCGACTTGTCCCACAGCGAGCCCTCGGGCACGAGCGTCGCGAGCTTCAGGGTCTGGGCGTGGACGCGCGCGGCGGGGATGGCCAGGGCGAGTGCAGCCACGCCCACGCGCAACGCTCTATTCCAGAGGGGGTAGGAAGAGCTCATCGATCGTCGCGAGGAGTTGGCGGGCACGTTGCTGGGCGATGCGATTCGAGAGGCGCAGCTCGGGCGCGGCGTCCAGGGCCACCGCCAGGGCGTCGTGCAGCAGGGCTTCGAACTCGGCCCGATCCTGGGCCGGGACCGAGACGTTCTCGGCCAGCTTCAGCGGCAGACTCGCGCGCCGTCCGCCGGAAAGCTCCAGCGCGCGCCGATAGTGCGCGCGCGCGGCCTCGGGCGAGCCACCCATGGCGCGCGGCAGGGCCTCGATCGAGATCATGGCCTCGTGCAGGGCCCCGCGTCCGTAGGTCTCGTCCAGCGCGAGCGCGCGGCCCAGCAGCGCGCGCACGGCCTCGAGGTCGGCCAGCAGCGCCGGGTCGTCCTTGCCGAGCGCGATCGCCAGGCCCCAGGTGCCGCCGGCCAGGTAGGCGAACTCGACATCCGTGCGCACCAGACGCGCCGCGGCCCGGGTCGGTGCCGTGCGGAGCTCGGCCCCGATCCCGGCGTGGCGCAGCTCGAGCGCCCGCAGCGCGAAGTCGCGCGCGCGCAGGAAGAGCGCGCGGGCGCGCGCCTTCAGCTGCTCGGAGCGCGCGTAGTCGCTGCTCTCCACGGCCTCGGCGTCGAGCTGCACGAAGGCGTAGGCGTACAACCCGAAGGCCGAACTCGCCGCCGCCAGCAGGCGCTCGTTGCGCGGGCTCTCGAACAGCACGGCCTCCATGCTCTTCAGCGCGAAGGGCAGCGCGTCGCGCACGAGCTCGGGGTCGTCCTCGCGCGCGAAGGTCGCCGCGGATCCGGCCAGCGCTTCGGACAGTCCGCCCACCGCCAGGCGCCGCACCGAGCAGGCGCTGGCGAGCAGCAGGACCAGCAGCGAGCCGGCGGCGGGACCCGGGGAGACGCGCATCGAGTCGGTCAGCGCGCCAGGTCTTCGTAGAGCCGGCCGAGGCGCGCGACCTCGGCCTCGAGCGCGGCCACCCTCGTTTCGAGCGGGCCGGCGCGGGCCGGGCCGGGCGACTCCGCCACGGGGTCCGCGGGCGGACGCGGGATCGGCCTGGCGCCCTCCGCGAGCGGCGTGCGCGCCGGCGCGCCCTCGGCCGACGCCGCCGGCCGTCCCGCGCCTTGTTCGGCCACGATCTGCTCCCACTGCGGCGCGCGCGCCCCCGGCAGCGGTTCGAGCCGGCGCACGAAGCCCTTGCCGCGCAGGCCCTCGAGCGTTGCGACCAGCGCCTCCAGTGTCTCCAAGCGGCTCATGCGGTCCGCGCGCGAGCGCAGCTCGCCCGGCATCTGCGCCCCGCGCAACAGCAGCTCGGCCATCACCGCCAGCTCCCCCGGCGTGAGCTCCCAGATCGTGCCGGCCGCGTGCTTGTAGCGCTCGGTGCGCGAGCCGCTGGCGTGCGCGGCCCCGACCATCGACTTGCGCCGCAGCCGCTCGACCCCGGCCGCGACCTCCGCGCTCGCCAGCTCCAGCACCGGGTCGCGGTTCGACTTCTGGTTGCAGCCCGACACCAGCGCGTTGAGCGACAGCGGGTACTGCTCGGGGGTGGTGGTCTCCTTCTCGATCAGCACCCCGAGGATGCGGGCTTCGATGGCGTCGAGGGCGAGGGCGGGCATGGGGCGGTGGGGTCGGGCGCGACAATCTACCAGGCCAGCGCAGCGAGTCCCCGAACGGATCAGGTCCGCTTCAGGCCCCGCAACCAGGCCTCGAGCAGGTGCGCATGGGCCGGGATCCGGGAGCGCAGGAGCAGCGCATCGCGCTGCACGACCGAAGGCCGATGCAGGACCGCGAGTTCCTTCAGGGCCGCGAGCGCCTTGCTTGCCTGGTCTAGCCGTTCTTGGAATCGATCCATCGAATCCCCTCCCGCAGGGCCTTGGTGCGCAGGGGCTCGCCCGCGCTCCGCAGGTCCACCACGTCCACCCTCACGGGGACCGTGCTCTCCTCGAATTGTTCGTCGAGATGCGCCAGGACGCCGAGGGGCAGTTCGCCCTTCGGATCGAGGGCCAGATCGATGTCGCTGGCCTCCTTCGCGTCGCCCCGAGCGCGCGAACCGAAGAGGTACAGGTCGACCGGGTATGGGGCGAGCGCGCGCGTCGCGATGGTCCGGACCTGATCCAACCAGCGCTTCTCGGTCTCGGGATCGGCTCGACGGAAGGCTCGCATGCGAGTGTCCATGATACGTTGGTGGCCGAGTCCGGAGAATCGAGCCGATGATGAACCTACGGCTGCCCGCCTGATCGACGATCGATGCCGGCTGCGGCCCGGCCACCAGGGATGCAGCCTCGCGTGGCGTTCGTGTCCGATCGGAGTTGCACCGGGATCGATAGGCGAAGAGGGAACATGAGAGAGCACCGGAGGAAGTGGTGGGTCGGCCCGGCGCTGTCCGTGCTCACGGTGCTCAGCGTGCTCCTCGCGGTGGCGATCCTCTGGGTCTGGGCTGCGCGGGCAGGGCTCGAGGGCTCGAGCGGCGGTGGTGGCCTGATGATGCCCTTCTGGCTCGATCCGCAGACCTACGCTTCGCCTTCGGGCGAGTACGCGCTGTTCGTGGATCCGAGCCGGCCCGATGGCGGCGGAGAAGGACGCTACCGCTTCACGCGTGACGGACAGGAGCTCTGGTCCGGGGCGCGTCCGTGGACGCTTCAAGAAGCAGTGGTCGGCGACGACGGCCTCGTGGCGGGCTACGCCTACGGCGCGGGGCCGCGCGGGGGAGCTGGCGACTCGCTGACAATCCTCGTGCTCGATGCGGAGGGTACGGCGCGCGTCGAGGATCGAAGGGCGCGCTCGGGCGTGGAGGATTGCTTCAGCCGAGCCGAGCCGACGGTCGCCGGCCTCTTCGTCGATCGCGACGACGATCGGCTCGTCGTGCGCTTGCGGGGACAGTGGGAGAAGCGCGAGCGCTGGTGGACCTACTCTCTCTCGGACGGCGCGCTCGGTCCGGAGTTGAGCCCCTGGGAGGAAGCTGGCGAGGACGATCACTTGGCATGGATCGCCGAGATCCATGCTCTGCCGGGGACGGGGCTCACGCTCCTGCGCTGGATGTGGTTGGACCATCCCGACCAGGGAGCCGTGTACACGCTGCACGAGTCCGATGGCGAGCTGCGCTGGCGCCTCGACTGGCCGACGGACTACTCGCTGCACGGCGCGATGGCGGCCGAGCGACTCCGGAAGGAGGTGGACGAGCTCGGCGCGATCACGGTCGAGGCCGCGGGCCGCTTCACGCTGCGCCGCGTCGCCACGGACGAGCGCGTCACCTTCGAGGCGCGGCGCGCAGGCTCGGTCAACCGCGCAGGCTCGGCCAACAAGGTGGAGGTGCGCGAGGTCGCACGCGCGGCCTACGAGCCTCCGCGCGCGGTCCACGGCCCCGAGACACGCCAAGCCGAGGTCGAGCTGGAACTCGCGCACCTCGGCACGATCGCGCTCGGCGAGGATCCCGCGCCCTCCGCGATCCACGACGTGGCGGCCTTCGCCTTCGATGGTCTCGGCCGTCTGGGCGCGATCTGCGCCAACGCGGAGGGCAGCGACTTCGTGCTGGTGACATCGGAAGGTCAGCAGCTCGCTATCGTCGCGCTGCCGCGACCCGCGGCCGACGAGCCGAGGGCCGTTCGACTCGCCTGGATCGACGGCGAGCGTTGGATCCTGTGTCGCCGGAGCGCCGCCTGGTGGCTCGACGCCGCGTCCGGGAGCACCACTTCGATCGAGGGTTTCGATGCGCCCGAGGTCGCGTCGGTGGTGGGCACGGGGGACGGAGGCTTCGTGGTCGCCGGCAAGAGGGTCCCTCGGCACGGGCACCAGACCTACGAGCTGGCGGCGTTCGGACGGGACGGGAAGCCGCGCTGGGCGCTCGGGAGCGACGAGCGGCCCGGCCTCTGGGATCTCGAGACCGTGACGCTCACGAGCGACGGACGTCTGGCCGTGCTGGGTGGATCCCGCGACCTCGTGCAGCTCTTCTCGAAGGGCGGCCGGTTCGAGGAGCTCGTCGAGCTCGAGCAGGCCTGGGGCCGCAAGCCGCGCCGCTTGCTCGGCATCCGTCCCGATCGCGACGGAGGGACGATCGTTCACGAACCGGACGACGAGCACCCGGTCGTGCGCATGGATCGCGGCGGCCGCGTCACAGGCAGGTTCCGTCCACGCTTCGCGGATGGGCGAGCCTTCCCGAACCGGGACGTGCAGCTCGCTCCGGATGGCACGCTCTGGACCCACGACGGCCATGCGCTCCTCGCGCTGGACGAGGCCGGCGTCGTGCAGCGCTCGATCGGGGCCATGCCCGACCCCGAGCATCTCGGGATCGTCAGCGAGCTGGCCATCGGGCCCCGCGACCGTCTGTACGCGATGGACGAGCGCACCGGTTGCGTGCACGCGTTCGATCCGGACGGGACGCGCGCCTTCACCTGCCGGCCCCGGGTCGAGGAACTGTTCCAGGGCTATTCGCAGGCGCGGTTGAGGGTCAGCGCGGCGGGGGAGGTCTTCTTCTACAGCGCATATGAGCATGGCCTCCTGCACTTCGGATCGGACGGGACACGGCTCCCGGACTTCGAGTTCCCGTTCCATGCGCCCCACCGGCACTGGCTCGAGCAGCCCGCCACCGGCCGCACGTGGTTCGTCGGCATGGAGTCGGTCGGGCTCGTCAGGGCGGCGGGGGAGGTGGTGCGCTCGTCCACTCGCGCTCCGGACGGCACGTGGCTCCGAGCCCTGGACGACGCGGCGGTGGCGCCCGATGGCTCGCTCGGGGTCGCGACTTCCGCCCACGCCTGCACGTCTTCTCGCGCGAGGGTGAGCCCGTGCGTTCGCTGGGGCTTCCCGCGGGCATTCGGACGTGGTGTGGCATCGCATTCGACGGCCAGCGCGTGGCGTTCGCGCTCGAGGAGCCCGAGTCGAAGGCCGCTTCGATCGGGATCCTCGACGTCGAGAGCGGAGAACTCCGGCGCATGCCCTTCGGGCGCGCAGGGGCGCGGCGCACGCCGTTCTTCGCTGCGGACGGGCGCGAGCTGTGGCTCTTCGACGGCGAGCGGCGCGTCGAGCGGTTCGCGCTCGACTGATGGGTGCTGAGGGCGGCGAGCGCGCGAGGCGCAGCCCCTCAGTTCGCCCGCATCCCGCGCAGGTACGTCTCCAGGAACGCCAGGTACGCCTCCGAGGCGCGGATGCGGTTCTCCTTGTTGCGGAAGCCGTGGCCCTCGTCGGGGAAGAGCACGTACTCGACCGGGACGCCGTTCTTCTTCACGGCGGCGACGATCTCCTGGCTCTCGACCTCGAGCACGCGTGGGTCGTTCTGGCCCTGGATGACGAGCAGCGGACGGCGGATCTGGCTGGCGTGGGCGAGCGGGGAGCGCTGCTCCAGGCTCTGGCGATCGACGGTGGGATCGCCGAGCTCGGCGAACAGGCCGTCGCGCGCCTCGGCCCACCAGGGCGGGATGCTCTCCAGCGTGCGGATCCAGTTGGTGACGCCGAAGATGTCGATGCCGACGTCGAACTCGGTGGGCGCGAAGGCCAGCGCGGCGCACACCATGTAGCCGCCGTAGCTGCCGCCGATGATGCCGACGCGCGCGCCGTCGACCCACTCCAGCGACTCGAGGTGGCGCCGCGCCCAGATGCAGTCCTTGAGGTCGACGTCGCCGTGCTTCTTGTCGTCGAGGTGGAAGAAGGTCTTGCCGTAGCCCGAGCTGCCGCGGTTGTTCACCGCCAGCACCGCGTAGCCATGGTTGACCAGGTGCTGGATGGTCGGGTTGTAGCCGCGCCGGCTCTGGCCGCCCGGGCCGCCGTGCACGTAGACCAGCGCGGGCGCGCGCTTGGCGGCGGAGGCGTCGCGCGGTCTGTAGAGCAGGGCCGGGATCGCCAGACCGTCGAAGCTCGGGTAGCGCACGACCTCGGCCTCGACCAGGTCGTCCTCGGCGATCGCCGGGTTCAGGGCCGTGGTCAGGCGTCGGTGCTGGCCGGTGGCGAGGTCGACCACGAACAGGTTCGAGGGCGAACGGTCGCCGTTGATGGTGCACGCCAGACGCTCGCCGCCGCGCTCGAAGGCCACGCCCGTGATGTCGCCGGCCGGCAGCTTCGGCAGGATCACCTCGCGCCCGCTGGTGGCCTCGAACACGCGCACGATCGTGCGCGCATCGGCGTTGACGGTGGTGGTGAGCCAACGCCCGTCTTCCGAGAAGCCGTAGCTCGTCACGTCCCAGTCGGCCGCGAACACGGGCGCGTGCTTCTTGCTGGCGAGGTCGTAGGACCAGACCGAGGCGAACTCGCCGCCCTCGTCGGTGGTGTAGTAGAGCTTCGAGCCGTCCGGCGCGAAGTCGGCGAAGGCGTGCTGCGCGCGCCCGTGGTGTGGCGTGACGAGCAGGCGCTCGGTGGGTTTGGCGGTGGCCGACAGGAACAGGTCGCTGTCAGCGTTGTCGTTGGTCTTGGTGAGCACCACCCAGGCGCCGTCGCGGCTGACGCCGGACAGATCGAAGCCACCCGGGTTCTGGAACAGGAGCTCGCGCGTGTAACCCGCGGGGAGCTCGTCCCGCACGGCGGCCTCGACCGGCCGCGCGCCGAAGCGATAGCGGTAGAGGTCGAAGAACTTCGGGTCGCGCTCGTTCGTGCGCGCGAAGAACGAGCGCCGATCGGCGCCCCAGCCGACGAACTGCGCCTTCAGGTTCGCGCCCGGCGTCAGGTCGTGCTCGGCGCCGCTCTCCTCGCGCACGTAGAGGTGGTTGAGCTCGTTCCCGCCCTGGTCGGAGGTGAACAGGAAGCGCCGGTCGCCCGGGAACCAGGCGATCGTGTTGATCGCGTTCGTGCCCGAGCGCGTGAGCTGCGTGAGCGTGCCCTGGGCGATGTCCAGCGCGTAGGCGTTGAAGATGCCGCTCTGGTCGCTGGTCACGAGCAGGGCCTCGCCGTCGGGCGAGAAGGAGGCGCCCGCGAACGAGGTGCTGGCGTAGAAGGCGCGCGCGTCGTGGCGTCCGCCCGAGCTGCCGGAGCCCGACAGCGCCGCGCAGGCAGAGAGCAGCGGGAGCCCGGCGAGCGGCAGGGCGGCGAGGGCGAGGAGCGTGCGGCGATTCGTGAGCATGGGGAGTCTCCGGGGTTCGCGCCCAGTCTCCGCGCCCGTCCCCGCCGGCGCCAGCCTCCCGCCGAGCGAGCGAGCCATGGACCGCTCTTTTTCCGGGTTCCTGCGAGCCCGAAGCGTGCGCGCCGAGTCTTCCAGGCATGCAAGCACGTGATCCGAGACGGTGCGCGAGGTTGGTGGGCGTCACGCTCGTCGGCCTGGCGCTCCTGACGTGGGGCTGGGGGCTCTCCTCCGCTCGCGCGGCCTTCGTGCCCGCGCCGCTCTCGCGCGAGCTGAGGGATCTCGCGCTCGACTGTCTCGCCGCCGGCAGCGTGCGGCCGGGGTTGGCGGAGCTCTCCGAGGCCGAGCTCGAGGGCTTGGCCGAGATCGTCGGTCGCCTGCTCGGCGCCTACGGACGCGGGGACTTCGACGCGTTCCTGGCCCTGCGCGCGGGCGATCTCGAGAGCGGCGCCGAACGACGCGCCGGCGACCTGGACGTCCTGCGCGAGCTCGGGCGCGAGCTCGAGCTCCCGCCCGCGCAGCTCGACGGGGACTGGCTCGGGGCCCTCGGGAGCTTCTGGGGCGCCTACTACGAGCGACCCGCGGTCGCGCGCTTCGTGCCCGAGAAGACGCGCGTCGAGCTGCACGCGGAGGGCCTGGGTGCGCGCGCGCTGGAGAGCTGGCAGCGCTCCTTCGAGGCCTTCCGCGGACGCCCGAACGGCCCTTGGATCACCCACGAGCTCTGCGTGCCGCACCGGCGCGGACTCGAGCAGGTGGCGCGTGACGCCGGGCCCCTGTGCTGGCTCGACCTCGAGCTCGGCTTCGAGACCCAGGAGGGGCTCGCCGCGCGCCTGGTGACGCGCTTCGTCTGGGACGGCGTGCTGCGGGAGTGGTTCCTGCACGAGGCCGTCTCGGTGTACGCCGCGGGAGATCGCTCGCGACGACACCTGATCCTGTAGCAGCGATCGGAGGTCGTGAGACATGAAGAACCATCGCAATAGAGTGGCCGGTTCGATCCTCGTGCTCGCCCTCGTGCCGGGGCTCCTCTGGGCGCAGAAGACCCGCCCGGGCGTCGATGGGCCGGGGCCCGTGAACAGCTGCACGGCCAGTGGGACCTGGTGCCTGTTCGGCACGGCCGGCGGGTGCACGGCGCGCTGTCCGAGCGGCAAGCCGCACTGCACGGGGGCGCGCTGTCAGCTCGGGTTCCCGATCCCGTCCTCCTGCACCTGCCTTTGAGGCGCGCCGAACGAGAGGGGGCGACGAGCATGGAGTCCACGAGTGAGAAGGCGAGCGCCGGGCTCGCGACGGGAGTCATCCGGCTGGTCGCCGGGGCGCTGCTGGCGCTGGTCGGGGCGGGCGCGTGGTGGGGCCTCGGCTCCCGCGGTCTGGGCGCGAAGGGTGGGGCGGCTCTCGAGGTCGGCGCGAATCCTGGCCGCCGGGGCGGGGTCGAGCTCGCTCCGGGGGCGTCCCACCCTTCCGCCGCCGAGCTGTCGAAGCGCGAGGCGCTGGCGGCGGGGGGCTCCGCGGGCGGCGTGGAGCGTGCTCCCGAGCCAGCGGCGGAACCACCCGCCGAGGTCTCGGCGCGCTTCCTCGATCCGAACGGAGCGCCCCTCGCGGGCGTCGAGCTGTGGTCCCTCGGCGCGCCGGAGGTCGTCGCGCGCAGCGCAGGGGACGGAGTCGTGCGCCTGGCCTTGGACTCCGGATCGCGCTCGTCGGAGTCCGTCATGCTCGCGGCGCGCTGCGCGGGCTTCGCGCGCGAGCAGCGTTCCGCGCGGCTCGAGCCGGGCGGGCCGCTGCGCCTGGGCGACTGGGTGCTGGTGCCGGGCGGAGGCGTGACCGGGCGCGTCGTCGACGAGGACGGCCGGGGGCTCGCCGAGGTGCAGGTGGCCTGTCGGAAGGAGGGGCTCGACGAGTCGCAGTGGGATGGAGTGCGGCGCCTGTCGCTGGACGGGCTCGCGCGTCCCGGGAGTCGCGCCCTGAGCGAATCGGACGGCTCGTTCGTGCTCGCGGACGTACCGGCCGGTTCCGTGCGGCTCGTGGCCGTGGCCGAGGATCGCCCAGCCAGCGTCTCCGAGCCCGTGCGCGTGCCCGCGGGCGGATGGGCGTCCGACGCGACGATCCGGATGGAGCCGGCCGATGGAGGCTCGCTCCTGGCCGGAGTCGTGCTCGCCCCGGACGGACGCGCGCTGCCGCACGCCGGCGTCCGCATCGAGGGGGGTGGGACGTCGTACTCGCTCGCGTGCGACGACGGTGGACGCTTCGAGCTGCGCTCGACCCACACCGAGCCCTGCGACATCACGGCGGTGGATCCCGCGGGCCGCTACCGCGAGGCACTGCGCCGAGCGGTGCGACCCGGGACGACCGACCTCGTCCTGCGGCTCGGCGAGGCTCCGGCGCTCGAGCTCCGGGTGCGCTCGCGCGAGGGCGAGCCGATCGAGCACTACGCCGTGGCCACGATCGCGGCACAGGGCGCCGAGGTGCGCGCCTTCCTGCTCGAGTCCGAGCGGCCGGGAGGAAGCCTCCTGCTCGGCTGCCCGTCCGGGAGCTTCTTGGTCGAGGTGCGCGCCAGCGACTGGAAGCCGGCGCGGCTGGGGCCGTTCACGGCGGGCACGGCGCCGCCCGTGCTCGAGTTCTGGCTGGATCCCGCGGCCGGAGTCCAGGGGCGGGTGACGGCGCAGGGTGCCCCGTTGCCGGGCGCGCGCGTCGGGCTGTACGAGCTGAACACGACCAACGACACCCACAACGGCTTCCCGCTGCGCACGGGGACGCGACCCGAGCAGAAGGACGTGTGCGACGCGGACGGGCGCTTCTCGCTCTCGGTCGAGCACGCCGGGAACTACTGCTTGCGCGCCGAGGCGCCGGGTTACGCCCTGGCCGAGCTCGGCCCGCTGCAGTTCTCGCCCGACGAGCGCTGCGAGGAGTCGCTCGAGCTCGGCCCAGGCGGGACGCTCGAGGCGCGCGTGCGCTCCGCGAGCGGGGCCTCGGTCGTCGGAAAGCTGGTGGCGATCTCGCGTGGCGACGGTCTCGCTCGCACGCGGCGCACGGACGAGGAGGGGCACGTGCGCTTCGAGACGCTCACCCCCGGGCCCTGGCAGGTCGTGCTCTCCGAGAACGAGATCGATCCGCGCCAGGGATCCACCTACTCCGGCACGGCGCCGGCCGGCGAGATCCCCGCGAACTGTCGCGTGTCCGAGGGCGAGGTGACGCGCGTCGACCTCTGGCTCGAGCGCGCCGATGAGGGCGTCTGCCAGCTCAGCGGCCGCCTGGTGATCGACGGCGAGCCGGCCGAAGGCTGGTTCGCGAGTCTCGACTCCGAGGACGGGCTGGCGGGCAAGGCGCCGGTCCGAGTCGAGCTCGGCGCCTTCCGCCTCACGACGGACGCACCCGGGGCCCGGCGCCTGAGTCTGCGTTGCGAGTCTCCCGAGCCCGGTGCGATGCTCCTGATCCGCGAGTCCGTCGAGTTGTCCGAGGGCGAGCGCTTCTGGTCGCTCGAGCTCGAGACGGGCCTGGTCGAGGGCTCGCTGGCTTCCGGCCCTGGACTCGTCTTCCATCGCTGGCGCCGCGGTCCGCTGGAGTGTTTCGCCCCGCTGCTGCCCGATGCGGACGGCCGCTTCCGGGCGCGGGTGCCGGCCGGTCCCGGCGAGCTCGTGCGCCTGGATCCCGAGCTGCCGCTGGAGAGTCAGACGCCGATGGTGCTGAGGGCGTTCACGCTGGTATCGGGTGAGACGCTCGAGCTCTGAGACGGAGGAACCGCGGAGAGGCGGAGGACGCGGAGCCTCGCGGAGAGAGGAATGGACGAATGGAGGGGCGTGGAGCGCAACCTACCGCCCGTCTTCCTCCGCGCAGGCCTCGCGCACGAGCCTCTCGAGCTGGGTCGACCAGTCGCTGGCTTCGAGCTGGCGCGGTTCGACCAGGCCGGCGTCGGCCAGGATCGTGGCGTGCTCGCCGGCGGGGTCCGACACGAGCGTGAACAGCACGTGTGGCTCGATCCTCCGCGGCCCGCTCCAGGTCATGCGCCAGCGCGCGAAGGCCGAGGCCGGAGCGGCCGCGAGCACGTGCACCTCGGCCAGGGGCGCACCGCTCTGCCTGTCCACGATCCGTGCGGCGTGCTCGGCGTGAACGGCCAGCTCGCGCGCCACGAGTCCCTGGTAGAGCCTCTGGCCGAGCGCGTGCGCGTCTCCGCGACAGGCCTGCGAGAGGCTCAGGCCGGAGAGCTGCTGCTCCCCCCCGTGGAGCGCGAACGTCAGGAGGTGGACGCCCGCGAGCGCGCCGAGCAGCAGCGCGAGCGAGCTCGCCACGGCGCGACGCCGCTCGCGCGACGGACGCGAACTCGTGCGCGCCACGAGCCACGCGGCCAGGGTGAGGAGCGCGCCGGCCAGGGCGAAGAGCCCGACGGGGTGCAGCTCGAACAACCCGTACGGGTTCGAGAGCCAGTGCGCCGACTCGATCTCGAGGCGCGGTTCCGTCGCTGCGAGCCCCGTGCGCGCGGGCGCGAGCCCTGCCAGGCGCAGCAGCTCGGGCTCGGCTCCCTTCCAGCGCTCGATCCCGGCCCGCGGGGCCTGGGGACTCGAGACGTAGGCCCAGGTCCAGCGCTCCCAGCTCGCGACGTGGGCCACGAACAGCGTCACGAAGCCGAGCGCGGCCAGCAGGAAGGCCGCGGGGGCCAGCCGGCCGATCCACGGGCCGAGCTCGCTGTCCGCGCGCGTCTCGACGGCGCTTCGCAGGGTCACCATCGAGAGGAAGAGCCAGCTGAGCAGCGGCACGGACACCAGCGCGAACCACCACGGACCGAACCCGAACCCGGCACCGACCACGATCCAGGCGGCGGCGAAGAGCGCGAGCCAACCCCAGGCCGTCGGCGTGTGCCGCCCGAACAACGCCTCGAGGCGCGGCAGGTACACGCCGGAGCGCAGCTGCGCGTGGCGCTGCGCGTGCGCCGTCTCGCGCGAGGTTCTCGGCGCGGAGTCGGCCCCGCTCGCCGGCCCGTGCTCGACGCGCTCCACGGCGGTCTTGACCTGGGTCGCGTGCTGGTAGCGTCGCTCGCGCTCGCGCTCGAGGCTCTTCAGCACGATCTCGTCCAGGCGCACGTCCACCTGCACGCGCTCCGAGGGCGGCGCGAAGCGCCCCAGCGGCAGCTCGCCCGTCAGCATCTCGTAGAACACGACTCCGAGCGAGAAGAGGTCGGCGCGGTGGTCCACGTCGCGCGGGTGCTCGAGCTGCTCGGGCGCCATGTAGTGCGGCGTGCCCATCACCTGCCCCGCGCTGGTCAGGGCCTCCTGGGCCGGCGCCCCCAGCAGCTTGGCCAGGCCGAAGTCGGCGATCTTGACGCGCCCGGCGCTGTCGACGAGCACGTTCTCGGGCTTGATGTCGCGGTGCACGACGCCCTCGTCGTGCGCGAACTGCAGCGCGACGCACAGCTGACGCACGATGTCGAGCGCCTGGCGCGCAGGCAACAGGCCCGCCCTCAGGAGCGCGCGCAGGTTCGCGCCGTCGACGTACTCCATCACCAGGTAGCAGCGCCGCTCACGTTCGCCGAAGTCGTGCACGGCCACGATCCCCGGGTGCGCGAGCTTCGCCAGGGCCTGCGCCTCGCGCAGGAAGCGCTCGACGAACAGGGCATCGTCGGAGAGCTCGCCGTGCAGCACCTTGAGGGCGACGTCGCGCCCGAGGCGTTTCTGGCGCGCCTTGTAGACCGCGCCCATCCCGCCCATGCCGAGCAGCGAGTCGATCTCGAGCTCGGGGAAGAGCGGCGCCAGCTCGTCCGGGGCGGGCGGCGGCGTTCCGGGGCGTGGCGCCCGGGTGACGACGGGCTCGGCGCTCGCCGCGGGCTTCCGGCCAGCCGCCAGCTCCATCAGGCAGCGCCGGCACGTTGCGCCCGGGGACGGCAGCGTGGCGCCGCAGGTGTCGCAGGTCGGCTGGCTCATGCCTGCTCCTGACGGACCAGGGGCGGAGCGTTACACGCTTCCTCTGTCTTTCCGGGGCCCCGCCGCACGGCCGTCACGCCAGCGCCCGCAGGAGCTCGTCGACCTCGTCCTCGACCTCTCCCGGCCCGACGGTCTCGCGCACCTCGTCGCGCACGAGCTCGCCGAAACGCCGACGCAGGCGGTGGAGCGCGACGCGCACCGCGTTCTCGCTGATGCCGAGGGTCGCGGCCAGGGCGGCGCCGTGCCCGCGCTCGTCCCGGCCCGCGAGGTAGGGCTCGAGCGCGCGCCATTGCGCACCCTTGCCGGCCGACTCCTGTTCCTCGGCCAGGCGCGCGCGCCCGCGCTGGAGCACGGCCGCGGCCCAGGCGCGCTCGAACTCGCGCTCGGGTGTCGCCGCGCTGGCGGGTTCGAGTCCGCCCTCGAGCTCTCCCAGGGTCGCCGAATCGAGCGAGAGGGGCCGCGGCCCGCGCTTGGCGGCCCGCGCGCGCTCGTGCTCGTTGGCCAGGAAGTGGCGCAGGGTGCCCAGCAGGAACGAGCGGAAGCGGCCGCGTTCGGGGTCGGCCGTCCCGAGATCGTCGCGCTCCAGGAGGCGCGCGAAGAAGGCCTGGGTCAGGTCCTCGGCCTGTTCAGAGTTCTCGCCCTGGCGCCGCAGGAAGGCGTAGATCGGCGGCCAGTAGGTGCGACACAGGGTCTCGAGCGCCATCCTGCGCTCGGGCGCGGGCGTCCCGCCGGCCGCGCGCACCAGCGTCCAGCGGGTCGTCTGGAAGGCCATCGCGGCGAGCTTAGCGGATCCGTGCGGTCGCGCCTTTGCGGTACCTCGCCGGCATTAGCCGAACCCTTTCACGGCCGGGGGAGTTCCGAGCCGCGCAGGCGGCATCATGGTTCGCGCCCCGCCTGGCTCTCTCCCGGACGAACATGCTGACCCTCCTGCCGGCCTGCGCCCTCCTCTTCTCGCCCCAGCTCGCCACCCGAGCGACGCCGGCTCCGCTCCGACCCTGGACGATCCTCGTCTACGGCGGTGCCGACAACAACGCGGACGGGCCGATCCTCGAGTTCCTCGACTCGGTGCGCAAGGCGATCGACGACGACCCGGGCATCGAGCTCCTGTTGCTGCTCGATCGCAGCGAAGGGTACTCGGACGACGCGACGCTGCTGGGCGAGGACTTCACCGGCGCGCGGCTCTATCGGCTGCGCAAGGACTCGGCCGAGCGCCTGGCGGGCGGGGTCGAGTTCCCGGAGCTCACGCTGGGCGAGGACAGCGAGCTCGACTCGGCCGACGCCGACAACGTGCGGCGCTTCATCGCCTGGGGCAAGGCGCACTATCCGGCGCAGCGCACGGGCCTGATGATCTACAGCCACGCCAGCGGGCGCACGATGTGCCCGGACCAGGAGAGCGGGCGCGACATGGGCATCCCCGAGCTCTCCGAGCTCCTGAGCGAGAAGGAGTCGCTCGATTTCCTGGCGCTCGAGCTGTGCAACATGGGCGGGATCGAGATCGGCTACCAGTGGCGGCCTTCGGAGGGAAGCGGACCGCGCCGCTTCGGCGCGGACGTGCTGCTCGCCATCCCGAACGCCGGCCCGCCGCTCGATTGGGACCGGGCCTTCGCGCGCATCCGCACGCCGGGGCACGACTCGAGCCCGCTCCCGGGGCCGTATCTCGATCCGGCCAGGATGAGCGCGGCCGACTTCGGCGCGCTCGTGATCGAGGAGGGCCGCCGCGGGCGCGAGGCCGCCATGGGCCAGCGGCCCGAGCGCGTGAAGCACGAGGCGGCCGGCTGCTACGACCTGCGCCGGGCGGGCGCGGTGAAGCGCGCGGTCGATGCGCTGGCCGTGGCGCTGGCGGCCGGGGACTCCAGGGAGGTGTTCGCGGAGATGCGTGGGCCCGGCCCGATCGGCAACGCGCTCAACTACGACGGCGACGGCCCGTTCGTCGACCTCTACGACCTGTGCCGGCGCGCGGCCGAGTGCGACGCGCTCGACGATGCGGTGCGCGCGCGCAGCAAGGACGTGCTCGCCGCCGTGGACGGCTTCGTGCTCGCGTCCTTCGGCATGTCCGGCTATCCCGGCTTCCAGGACGGCAAGAACGGCGTGTTCATCGTGCTGCCGCTCGACGCCAAGGGGCGCTGGCGCAACTTCAAGTGGTACACGCCGCTCGCCTACGAGCAGGACGGCAAGGACTACGGCCACTGGGCCTTCCTGGCCGACGGCGCCACGCCCGGCAACGGCAAGGTCGAGAACTGGTTCGAGCTGCTCGACTGCTGGTTCGACGAGCCCGACGACGCGGGCGGCGTCAACGGCTACCGCTACTGAGCCGTCACCGCGCGGCTAGGGCAGCGCGGACTCGAAGAGCTCGATGACGGCCGAGCGGTCGTGGTCCGCCGTGTACAGCGCACGGCCGTCCGGAGTCAACACGTATGAAAGGTGCGGAGCCGATCCGCCGACGCTGCCGCGCTCGACGGCCGGCGCGTCGATGCGCACCGGAGCCGAAGCGCCGTCGAGGGCGGAGGCGAAGAGCTGGACGAAGTACGAGTCCAGGGGCGTCGAGCGGTACACGACCCACTGGCTGTCTGCGCTGATCAGGAACTTCGGAGCATCGTTCTGCAGAGAATCGAGCGTCCCATTGAGTACCACGCCCGACGAGCTGCCGTCGGCCGGGACGCTCCGGAGCGTGTCGTTGCCGTGCACGACGATCCAGGCGCCGTCGGGAGAGAAGCCCAGGGCCGAGGACGTGCTCAGACCGACGCTGGTGACCGCGGGCGGGGCGCTGCCGTCGCTCGGCGCCACGCACAGCGCACCCTGGTCGAAGGCCACGCGTGAGCCGTCCGGCGAGAGCACGAACTGGCGCACACTCAGCGTGCTCGGGCGCCTGCTCAGGACCACAGGAGCGCTGCTGCCATCGATGGGCACGGAGTAGAGCTCGGTCCGGCCGTCGACGTCGGCGTCCGCGAGGTAGACGGCGCGCGTGCCGTCGGCAGAGAGCTCGAAGCGCTGTACGTTCCCACCCGTGACGAGGGTGCCGCTGAGCAGGAGCGGGGCCGCGCCGCCGGCGGTGGCGACGCTGTACAGGTCATAGTGCGTGGCCGCGAGGTCGTCACAGAAGACGATGCGCCTGCCGTCCAGGTTGAACTGGGCCTGGAAGGGGAGAGTCGCGAACTGGGATGGGCCGTGCGCGACGCTCGAATCGACCAGCTGCACGGGCGACAGGCTGCCGTCGAGGCGTGCCAGGTACAGGTCGCGCTGGGCGCCCGCGTGGTAGGCGACGTGCAGGCCATCGGGGTGCATGAGCAGGATCGCGTGCAGCTCGTCGTCGAGCAGCACGGCGGGTGCGCTGCCATCGGCCGGCACGGCATACAGCTCGCTCACCACGACCGAGGCCGGCGAGGTCGAATAGGCATGGAAGGCGAGGTAGGCGCTGTCGGGGCTGAATGCCCAATGTGGCAGGCGCGTTGCGTCCCCGAGCGGCGGGCTCAGGACCACGGGTGGCTGGCTCCCGTCCAAGGGCGTCGAACAGAGGATGTCGGGCGGCGGGTTCAGGTCGGTTCCCGTCAGGAATGCGATGCGCGTACCGTCGGGACTCACGCGCATGGACGAGGTCTGGATATCCCCGACCACGGGCATTCCCACGCTGGTGACGGCGTGAGTCGTGAGGTCCACCACGTGCAGATCCTGCGTCGAGAGTTGACCGACCTCCTGGTACACCGCGTGGAGGCCATCGGGGGTCGACCTGACCTCCTTCACGTCCGTGTAGGGCGGGCCCGGATCGAGCGCGCCGTTCAGCTTCGTCGCCGGGCCGCCGGCGATCGGCACCGCGAACAGCTCGACGACCTCGTCGCTCTGGCCGTCGGCGTAGTAGAGGACCGTGTTCGCGTCCGTCATGGGCGGCGGCTGCGACACCACGTCGCCACCTGCGACCAGCGGTGCGCTGAGCTTGACGGCGGGCGCGCTGCCATCGATGGGCACGCTGTAGAGTTCGTTCACATCCAGCGCATCCTGGTCGGCGCGATAGATCACGTGGCGCCCGTCCCGTGCCACCTGGAACGTCAGCACGTCGCCGCCCGCGACCAGCGGCGCGTTCAGCCGGATCCGAGGCGACGGTCTCGCGCTGAGGCTCGCGGAGCGGAGCCCCCGTCCGGCCAGCAGTTGGGCGAACAGCTCGACCGTGCCCGGCGTTTCGTTCCCCTGATAGACCGCCAGCCGGTTGTCCAGGCTCCAGGCGAAGGGCCCCACCAGCGCCGCGTCGAGCCGACGGGCATTGCCGCTGCCGTCGACGTTCGCCAGGTACAGGGCCCGCGTGGCGCCCGGTGCGGGTCGCACGGAGAACAGCACGCGCCGCCCGTTCGGAGAGATCCGGAAGGCCTGGCCGATCCCGGAGACCTCGCCGCTGGTTCCCAGGGGGGGGTCGAGGCGCGCCGGCGTGCCGCCGTGGATGGGCACGCTGTAGAGATCCGGCAGGCTGCGTTCCTGGCTGGCGACGTACACGGCGCGATCCGCGCTCGCGTTCAGGTCGAACTGGGTCACGTCCCCGTTCGTGAACAAGGCAGCGTTCAAACGCACCGGCGTGCCACCCGCGACGGGCACGCTGTAGAGCTCGTCGCGCGCGACGACTTCTTGATCGCCCCGGTACACCACGTGCGTGCCAGAAGCAGCGAGCCTGAAGCTGGCGACGCTGCCGTTCGGGGGCCCGGAGGCGCTGAGCTGAACCGCGGCCGTGCTGCCGTCGATCGGCACGCTGAACAGGCGACGCGGGAAGAACTGAGTTTGCCCCACGAAGACGCTGAAGGTCTGCAGATAGACGACGCGCGAGCCGTCCGGCGTGAGGGCGAGCGTGTCGACGTTGCCCGTGGTCAGGATCAGCGGAGTACCGCTGCCGTCGATGTTGCGCACGTCCAGCGCGAATCCGTTCGTCTGCAGGGAGACGACGTGTGTGTCATCGGGGGTGATGGCGTAGACACTTGCACTGCCCAATCCGATCGGAGCGGCACTTCCGTCGACGCGCACGGAGTAGAGCCCGCCGCCGCCGAGGTGGTACACGGCCCGGGTGCCGTCGTGGTCGAGCTGGAAGCCCAGAACGGCGTTCAGCGGCGTGGTGGCCGTCGTTCCGCTGAGCTTCTGCACGGGCTGACTCCCGTCGGTGCGCGCGACGTACAGCTCGGGCACGTCCGAGAAGTCCTGCCCCGCCCGATACACGACGCGCACGCCGTCCGGCGTGAGCGCGCTCTCCTCGACCGGCCCCCCGTGTTGACCGCTCGGGAACGAGAGCGGCGCGCTGATCTTGGTCGCCTGCGCCGCGCACAGGGAGACCACGAGCGGCGGGACGATTGAAACAAGGAACGTCGATCGCAACGAAGCCATAGCAGCCACCTCCAGGGCGATGCTAAGCCTGAACGGCGACTCTCGGCAACCCGTGGGCTCGACTTCCGGCCGCTCCTGGCGTCCGCGGCGCGGGCCCGTGCTCGGCACCCAGGGATCGCCGCCGAGCCTGCCACGGTGCGCTCCAGCCTGGGCACCACTACCCTGGGGCCTCTTGGAACGCATCCAGCTCGTCCACTGGAAGGAACCAGAGGGCCGCGAGCGCGCGCGCGAGCTGCGCGCGGCCGGCCTGCGCGTCGAGTACGAGCCCGACGCTCCCGCCGCGTTGCGCGCGGCCAGGGACGATCCGCCCGCGGCGATCGTGATCGACCTCACGCGTCTGCCCTCGCACGGACGCGAGCTGGCCTGGGCCCTGCGTCAGAGCAAGAAGACGCGCCACGTGCCGCTGGTCTTCGTGGGCGGCGAGCCGGCCAAGCTGGCGCGCATCCGGGAGGAGCTGCCGGACGCGGGCTACACCGACTGGCCCAAGGCCGCGCGCGCGATCGAGCGCGCGCTGGCGAGCCCGCCGCGCGAACCGGTCGTGCCCGCGAGCTCGCACTTCTACGCGGCCAAGCCCCTGGCCGCGAAGCTGGGCTGGAAGCCCGGGACGACGCTCGCGCTGGTCGACGCGCCCGAGGGCTTCGAGCGCACCCTCGGCGCCGTCCCGGCGGGCGCCACGCTGAAGCGCGGCCTGCGCGGGCGTGCCGAGCTGGTGCTGTGGTTCGTACACAGCGAGAAGGCCCTGCGGCGCGCGCTGCCGAGGTGGAAGAAGGCCGCCCAGGAGGGCGCGCGCGTCTGGGCCGCCTGGCCCAAGAAGACCTCGTCCATCGCCACCGACCTCGGCTCGGAGCGCGTGCGAACCGCGCCCCACGCCCACGGCCTGGTCGACTTCAAGATCTGCGCGCTGGACGACGACTGGTCGGGCATCTGCTTCGTCGAGCGCAAGGCCGGGCGCGGGCGCTGACGCGTGTCGACGCGCGCGCGTCGGGCTCGGGCAAGGCGCGCGCTCCAGTTGAGTAGGTGCCGGAGTGCCCATGGCCTGGAACGGCGCGGCCGGACAGGATCGATGCCATGCGGTGCAGCAAAGCGGCGTGGATCCTCTGGCTCGTCTTCCACAGCTCTGGCGCGCTCGCCGCCCAGCCGCCTTCCGCGCTGGCGGTGGCCGCACCCGCGCCCGCGGCGCGCAGCGCGCACGCCATGACCTATGACGACACGAACAAGGCCGTGCTGCTGTTCGGCGGCGCGGGCGCGGCGCTCTATCGCGACCTGTGGTCGTGGGACGGACACGCTTGGAGGCGGCTCTCGAACGCCGGACCGGCGCCGCGCGACGATGCGATCCTCGCCCACGACGCCGTCCGCGGGCGCACCGTGCTCTTCGGCGGCCGCGGCGGGTCCGCGCTGCTCGGGGACACGTGGGAGTGGGACGGAGCCCTGTGGAGTCGCCGCAATGTGCCGGGGCCGGGGGCGCGGCTGCACGCGGTGGGCACGTTCGACCCGGCCGCGGGCTGCCTGCGGATCCACGGCGGTCTGAGCGCGGACGAACGGGTGCTCACGGACACGTGGGAATGGGATGGGAGCAGCTGGACGAGGGTGGCCGAGCGGGGCGCCGTTCCCGAGCGCATTCCCAACCGGATGGTCTACGACGCGAGTCGTCGGCGCACCCTGATGCTCCTGTGCGACCCGAACTCGAGGCGGCCGGGCGATACGCTCGCGAGCGAGCTGTGGGAGTGGAGCGAAGAGGGTTGGCGCAAGCTGTCGGCCGTGGGACCGGACCTCAGTCCGATCCAGGACATGACCACGCTGGGCGCGGCGGGCGGTTCCATGTTGCTCGACGGTGGCGCGTTGCAGGGCCTGGCCAGCACCTGGATCTTTGGCAAGGGTGCCTGGACGCGGGCAGCCAGCGGTGCGCCGACCCCGCGCAACGGGCACGCGCTGGCCTTTGACCCCGAGCGCGCGCGCGTGGTGCTGTTCGGCGGCTTCCGCGACGGCCAGGACTTCGCAGACACCTGGGAATGGGACGGCCGCGATTGGACCTGCCGCTCCGCACCGGAAAGGGCCGGGCGCGCGGGGCCGGGGAGCGGCACACTGGGTCGTCTGCCTGTCGGGCACGGAGTGCCGCCGGCGCGGACTCAGCGCTGACGCGCGCACGGAGCCTGGAAACGCAGCGTGGAGGTCCACATGGGAGTCCTCGGTTCACTGTTCTTGCTCATGGCCGGATCCGCGCCCAGCGCGGCGCCGCCGGGATCGCGTGCGACCGCGCCGCGGACCCAGGACGGGGCCGTTGCCCGGGAGATCGACTTCTCGACCCTGCTCGCCGCGCTGGAGAGCAACGATCTCGGCGCGCAGTGGGACACGATGCAACGCTTCGCGCAGCAGGCGAGCGCGCCGGAGGCGATCGAGGCGTTGCTCGCGGAGATGCGGCGGCGTGCTCCGGCGCTCGACAACAACGTCGGCCTGGCGCTCGAGCTGATCCTGCGCGCGCACCCGGACGCGCCGTGTGCGCTCGAGCCGCTGCTCGAAGCCATCGCCCGGCCCGTCTGGAACTCGCAGCAGAAGTGCGCGCAGGCCCTGTTGCCGCTGCTGCAGCGGGGCGACGGCAAGGGGCGCGTGCGTGAGCTGTCGGCTGCGCTGATCCCCATGCTCACCAGCCAGCGCCCGCGCGTCTTCGATGCCGGGCGGCGCTGCCTCGAGGCGCTCACCGGCGAGGCGCACGGTGACGTGCCGGAGGCGTGGCTGGTCTGGTACGAGCGGGAGTTCGCGCAGCCGCTGCTCTTGCAGGGAGCGGTGTACGAAGACCTGATCGTCATCCGCCCGCGAGTGGAGGGTGCGGGCGAGGCCGAGCGGCTCCGCTTCGAGGTGGGGGAGCAACTGCTCGAATCCAGCGAGGAGCTGCGCGCCCTGCTCGAGCTGCGCGCGCAGCGAGCCCGGGAGCAGGGTCTGTCCCTGGGCGTCGTGTTCCAGATCGCGAACGAGCGCCTGACCTCCGCGACGGACCTGCAGCACGTCTTCGAGGCCGCCGACGTGCGCGCGGTGATCGCGCTGTGCCAGGGGCTGGGCATCCACGACCTGGTGGTCAGCCCGATGTCCGACGGGTTCCGCGGCCCGTGGCGCTCGGCCCACGGCGACGGTCGGGCACGCTAGCTCGATCGGGGCTGACGCGGGCGCGTCGCGCACGGGGATAGACTGCGGCAGCGCGCCGCGCTTCCTTCCACGCAGATGAGTCGTCGCCTCCACGTCGGCCGGACGGTCGCGTTCCTGGCCGGGATGGGGATCTTCGCGGGCGCGCTGTGGCTGCTCCAGCGCGAGTTCCGCAACTACGACTTGCCCGCGATCCTGGCCGCCGTGCGCGCGGTCCCGGCTTCCCGGGTCGCGCTGGCCGTGCTGTGCACGGGGGCGAGCTACTTCGCGCTCACCTTCTATGACGTGCTGGCGTTGCGTCACGTGCGCCGGGACCTCGGGCGCGCCAAGACCATGCTCACGTCGTTCATCGCCTACGTGACCAGCCACAACCTCGGTCTGTCCGGGATCGGCGGCACGGCCGTGCGCTTCCGGCTCTACACGGCCTGGGGCCTCTCCGCGCTCGAGATCGGCGAGCTCGTGGCGTTCTGCGGCCTGACGTTCTGGCTGGGCTTCCTGTTCCTGGGGGGCGTGGTCTTCGTGCTCGTGCCGCTGGAGCTGCCGGCCGGGTTCCAGGCCGCGCTGGCCACGACCCGGCCGCTCGGCTTCGTCTTCCTGGTCGCGACGGCGGCGTTCCTGGTCTGGTCGCTCGTGCTCCGGAAGCCGGTGCGCGTCCGTGCGTGGACGTTCGCGCCGCCCAGCGCGCGCGAGCTGCTGCTGCAACTGCCGCTGGCGACGCTCGACTGGACCCTCTCGGCGGCGGTGCTCTTCGCCCTCCTGCCGCAGGGCCACGGGCTCGCCTTCGCCACCGTCCTCAGCGTCTTCTTGACGGCCCAGGTCATCGGGATGATCAGCCACGTCCCGGCCGGGCTCGGGGTCTTCGAGGCGGTCGTGCTCCATCTCCTGCCGGGCAGGATCTCGACGCCCGAGCTCGCCGGTGCGCTGCTCCTGTATCGCGCGATCTACTACCTCCTGCCGCTGTTGCTGGGGGCCGTGTCGTTCCTCGGGATCGAGGGCGCCCTTCGTCGCCGGCAGATCGTCGCGCTCCAGCGCTGGGTCCTGCCGCTGGGCGAGGCCATCGTGCCGCGGGTGCTGGCCTTCACGACCTCCCTGGCGGGCGGCGTCCTGCTCCTGACCGGGGCCCTGCCCGCCGAGGGTCAGCGCCTGGTCTGGATCCGGGACTTCGTGCCGCTGCCCGTGCTCGAGCTCTCGCACTTCCTCGGGAGCCTCGTGGGCGCGGCGCTGTTGCTGCTCGGCCGCGGTCTCGTGCGCCGGATCGACGCGGCCTGGTGGCTGTGCGTGGCCCTGCTCGTGGCCGGGATCGTGCTCGCCCTGGCGCGGGGCCTCGATTACGAGGAAGCGTGCCTGCTCGCGCTGATGCTGCTCGCGCTCCTGCCCTACCGCCGCTCCTTCCACCGGCGCGCCTCGCTGTTGCAGCTCTCGCTGCGACCGGGCTGGTGGCAGCAGGTCGGAGTGGTGGTGGCCAGCTCCCTGTGGCTCGGCCTGCTCGCGTACCGTCACGTCGAATACTCGCACGACCTGTGGTGGCAGTTCGGCTACGAGGCCGACGCGGCGCGCTTCCTGCGCGCGAGCGCGGGGCTCGTGGCGCTGCTCGGGATCTTCGGCGTGGCGCGGCTCCTCGCGGTCGCGCCGGCCCGGCTGCCCGCGCCGACGAGCGCCGAGCTCGGGCAGGCGCGCGCGATCCTGGCGGCCGAGCCCGAGACGCTCGGGCACCTCGCGTTGCTCGGAGACAAGCAGCTCCTGTTCGACGAGGCCCACACCTCGTTCCTCATGTTCGCCATCCAGGGCCGGAGCTGGATCGCCATGGGCGATCCCGTCGGCGGCTCCAGTGACGTGCGCCGCGACCTCGTGTGGCGCTTCCGCGAGCTGGCCGAGCGCGCCGGTGGGCGGGCCGTCTTCTATCAGGTCGGCGAGGAGACCCTGAGCTGGTACGTCGAGGCGGGCTTCAGCCTGCTCAAGATCGGCGAGGAGGGGCGCGTCGATCTGGCGGCGTTCTCGCTCCAGGGCGGTGCGCACAAGGGCCTGCGCTCGGCCGTCCACAAGCTGGAGCGCGAGGGCCTGAGCTTCGAGGTCCTCCCGGCCGAGCGTGTGCCCGCCGAGCTCCCTGGCCTGCGCGTCGTCTCCGATGCCTGGCTGCGGACGAAGAACACGCGCGAGAAGGGCTTCTCGCTCGGCTCCTTCCGGACCGATTACCTCGCGCTCGGGCCGATGGCCGTGGTGCGCCAGGGCGAGCGCACGCTGGCCTTCGCCAACCTCTGGCTCGGAGCTCCGGGCGGAGAGCTGTCCGTCGACCTGATGCGGCACGTCGCGGACGGGCCGGGCGGCCTGATGGACTTCCTGTTCGTGCGTCTCCTGGAGTGGGGACGCGTTAGCGGCTACCGCTGGTTCTCGCTCGGGATGGCGCCCCTGGCCGGACTCGAGGAGCGCTCCTCCGCGCCCGTCTGGAACCGGATCGGAGGGCTCGTCTTCCGCTACGGGGAGCACTTCTACAACTTCCAGGGGCTGCGCCAGTACAAGGCCAAGTTCGATCCCGTCTGGCGCACGCGCTACCTCGCCGTTCCGAGTGGCCTGACGTTGCCGGGGGTGCTGGCCGACGTCTCGACCAAGATCTCCGGCGGAGTGCGGGCCACGATCGCGCACTGAGGTCGCGGCCGAGCGCGGCGAGTCGTGGCGCCACCGAGCTCGTGGGTAGAGTTGCGCCGGGCCCTGGATCCGAGACGAGCGACAAGGAGCATGAGCATGCACGCGAGTGGTGGCGACCCCGACCCGGGCGTTCCGCAGATCCGCAAGAAGGGCGCCTGCTCCCTGTGCGGACGGGTCCAGCAGGCCCGACGATTCGTCGCGGCGGCCAGCGTGCGGCCGGCGGTGTTCCAGCACCTCTCCGAGCGGCACCCCGGGCAGTGGAGCGTCCACTCCTGGATCTGCCGGGAGTGCCTGGCGCGCGAGCGTCTGGCGTTCCTGATGGCGAGCCTGGCCGGCGACCGCGGTCAGCTGTCCGAGGTCGAGGCCGAGATCGCCCGCAAGGCCTCGCTGCACGAGACGCTGGCGGCGGACATCGACAAGCGCTTCGACCAGTCGGTGACGCGCGGCCAGCGCGTGGCCGACGGCGTGGCGACCATCGGCGGGTCCTGGGGCTTCGTGCTCGGGTTCTTCGTGGTCCTCTCGTGCTGGATCGCCTTCAACGCGCTCGCCCTCGGGGGCAAGGCCTTCGATCCCTACCCGTTCATCCTGCTGAACCTGGTGCTCTCGTGCCTCGCCGCCATCCAGGCACCGATCATCATGATGTCCCAGAACCGCCACGGAGCACGGGACCGCGTGCGGGCCGAGCAGGACTTCCGCGTCAACCTCAAGGCCGAGCTGGAGGTCGCCAGCCTGCACGACAAGGTCGACCACCTGCTGCACTCCCAGTGGCAGCACCTGGTCGAGCTCCAGGAGCTGCAGCTCGAGCTGCTGAACGACATCACCGGCCGGCTGGAGAAGCGCTGAGCGGGCGCGGAGCCCGGCTCGACCTCCGTGCGGCGGAGAGTCGCGCCCTACTCGTGCCGCAGCGCCGTGATCGGGTTCATCTGGGCCGCGCGACGCGCGGGGTAGATGCCGAACAGGATGCCCACGGCGCAGGAGATGCCGAGCGCGACCAGCACGTAGTGCGGCTCGACGATGGCCTTCCAGGCGGTGTAGCGGGCGATGCCCTGGATCCCGGCCAGGCCCACCAGGCAGCCGATCAGGCCGCCGACCACGGCGATGGCGGTGGTCTCGGTCAGGAACTGCACCGAGATGTCGTGGCGGCGCGCGCCGAGGGCGCGGCGCACGCCGATCTCGCGCGTACGCTCGGTGATCGTGGCCAGCATGATGTTGGCGATGCCGATCCCGCCCACCAGCAGCGAGATCGAGGCGATCAGGATCATCACCAGGTTGAAGGTGCGCTGGGTGGCCTCGCTCTGCTGCAGCAGCTCGAGCGGCACCACGATCTCGTAGTCCTTGCGCGGGTGGCGCTGCTTGAGGGCCGAGCCCAGCATGCGCGCGGTGTCGAAGACCTGCTCGGGCGCCACGGTCGAGACCACGATCTGGTCGAGCTCGACCTTGGAGGATTCGTAGCTGCCCGCGCGCTGGATCGAGGTGGTCGTGCCGAGCGTGCTCATCGAGGTCGTGTAGGGCACGTAGATCTCCTGCGCGACGCCGTCCAGGTTGAGCGCCTTGGCAGTGTGCGAGCGGAATTCCTGGCCCTCCAGGATGCCGATGATCTCGAACGGGAAGCCGCCGATGTGCACCCACTGACCGAGCGGGTCGTCGACAGACTCGAGCTGCTTCACGAAGCCGGGCCGCACCAGGCACACCTTGGCGCGGCCCTGGTCGTCGATCTCGGTGAACGGGCGCCCGCGCCCGACCGCCAGCCCGAACATGGCCAGGTGCCGCGGCTGCACGCCCAGAACCGAGGCCTCGATGCGCTTGCTGCCGTACCAGGCGCGCTGCGTCACGCGGTTGACGCGCAGGAGGTCGGCCACGGTCGGGATCGTGGTGCGGATGTAGTCGGCGTCGGCGAAGGTCAGGCCGTAGCGGATCAGCCACTGCTCCTGGTTCGCGGGCTTGATCTCCTCGGGCGGCTTGACCGAGTTCAGGATGATGTTCGTGACGCCGAGTTCGCCGATGCGCGCCAGGATCTCGGCCCGGGCGCCGGCGCCGACCGAGAGCATGGTGATCACCGAGCCGACGCCGAAGATCATGCCCAGCATGGTCAGGAACGAGCGCAGCTTGTTGCGCCGCAGGCCGCGCAGGCCCTGGCCCAGGATCTCGAGCCCGCGCTCGAGGCTCATGCGCGGCCTCCGGCGGCGAGCGTGGCGACGGGATGCGCCACCGGCGCGCCGTCGCGCACGATGCGCCCGTCCTGCATCTCGACCACGCGCGGGAGGCTGGCCGCGATCTCGGGGTTGTGCGTGACCATCACGATCGTGCGGCCCTCGCGGTGCAGCGCGCGGAAGAGCTGCATGACCTCGCTGCCGTTCTTCGAGTCCAGGTTGCCGGTGGGCTCGTCGGCCAGCAGCAGGGCCGGCCGGTTGACCAGCGCGCGCGCGATGGCGACGCGCTGGCACTCGCCGCCCGAGAGCTGGGTCGGGTACGAACCCAGACGGTGCAGCATGCCCACCGAGCCGAGCAGCTCCTCGCAGCGCGCGCGGCGCGTCCTGCGCGGAGCGCCGTCGTAGAACAGCGGCAGCTCGACGTTCTCCAGCACCGTGAGCTGCGGGATCAGCTGGAACGACTGGAACACGAAGCCGATCGAACGGTTGCGCACGCGCGCCAGCTCGTCGTCGTCCAGGCGCGCCACGTCGCGCCCGGCCAGGCGGTAGGAGCCCGCGCTCGGACGGTCGAGGCAGCCCAGGATGTTGAGCAGCGTGGTCTTGCCCGAGCCGGAGGCGCCGACGATGCCGACCAGCTCGCCCGCGTGGACCACGCAGTCGAGGCCCTGCAGGATGCGCAGCACGTTGGCGCCGCTGCCGAACTCCTTCTCCAGGCCGGCGAGCTCGAGGACGGTCTCCGGCATGGCTATTCCGGGGGAGGTGCGCCGGGCAGCGGCTGCTCGCCCGTGTCCGGGCTCTTCGGGCTCGCGCCGCGCGCGCCGTCGGTCGCGCCCTCGCTGCGCGGGTCGTACAGCAGCAGTTCCTCGCCCTCCGTCAGGCCTTCGAGCACCTGCACGCTGTGCGCGTTGTTCTTGCCGATCTTGACCTCGCGCTCCTCGCTGCCGGCGCCGTGGATCACGAAGGCCAGGTGCTTGCCGCCCTCCGGAACGAGCGCGTGGATCGGGACCTGCAGTACGTCGGGCAGCGACTCGATCTCGATCTCGGCCTTGGCCGTGACGCCCGCGCGCAGCTCGCCCGTGATCGCGTCCAGCGTCACTTCGACCTTGAAGGACTTGTTGGTCTCGTCGGACCAGTTGTTGGAGGTCGCGACCGAGGCGATCTCGGTGATCTTGCCGGTGAAGGTCTCGCCCTTGCGGGCGTCCACCGTGACGACCACCGGCATGTCCACCTTGATCTTGTCGATGTCGGCCTCGTGCACCTGGATCAGGACCTGCATCGAGGTCAGGTCCGGGATCGTCACCAGCGTCTGGCCCTGGTAGGCGTTGTTGCCGACCTTGACCTCCTGGCGCCACCAGGGGTTCTCGGGGTCGCCGTAGTGCACGATGCCGGGGTTCTCGGCCTTGACGGTGTAGTGCACGAGCTCGCCGCGCTGCTGCTCGAGGCGGTTCTTGGTCGAGGTCACCTGGCGCTCGCGCTGCGCCAGGTTGGCCTGCTTCTCCTTCACATTGATGTCGGCCTTCTTGCGCGCGTTCTCGAGCTCGCGCAGCGCGTCCTTGACGTCGGCCTCCTTCTTGGTGCGCTCCATGCGCACGCTGTAGCTCTGGTGCAGCTCGAGGTCCTTCTTGGCGTTCTCGTCGCCGATCTCGGCCTCGCGCAGGCGGATGCGCTCTTCTTCCTCCTGGATACGCGTCAGGAAGCCCTGCGCGACGAGCTCGGGCACCTGCTGGAAGCGCTCCTTGGCGCGCTCGAACTCCGAGGCCGCCTTCTCGGCCGCCAGCGCCAGCTTGCGCAGCTCGTTGGGCGCGTCACCCTGCTCGTAGCGCTCCAGCGTGAGCTGCGCCATCTGCAGCCCGAGCTCGGCCTTCTCGATCGCGGCCTGGTTGTCGCGCTCCTGGATCTCGAGGTTGGCGCGGGCGGCCTCGAGCTCGATCTCGAACTGCACCAGGCTGTTCTCGAGCTCGGAGATCTGCTGCTCGAGCTGGGTCTTGTCGAACTCGATCAGCACGTCGCCGGGCACCACGCTCTTGCCCTCCGCGACCAGGACGGTGATCGTGCCCTGGCCCTTGAACATGGGCGAGATCTTCACGTTGTCCTTGGCGGCCAGGTAGCCGTTCTCCTCGACCGCGATGCGCAGCGGGCCACGCACGACCTTGCAGCGCGAGGAACTGGGCGCGGCGCCGGCGGCCTCGGCCTTGCCGGCCATCCACCAGCGCCCCGACAGCGCCAGCCCGAGCACGGCGGCCACGGCGATCCACCAGGAATTCTTCATCGTTTCCACATCCCGTCTTCTCCGACGAACAGGATCCCGAGGTCGCGCAGCAGTTGCAGACGCGCGATCTCGTAACTGACCTGCTCGTCGATCAGCGCGTTCTGCGCGTCGAGCAGGGACTGGTTGGCCTCGACCACGTCGCGGTTGGGCAGTTCGCCGCGCTCGAAGCGCAGCTCGGCGATGCGCAGGTTCTTGGTCTGGTCCTCGATCAGCTGGCGCTGGATCTCGAGCGACTGCAGGCGCCGCGCGAGCTCGCGGAACGAGCTCTGGATCGAGACCCGCAGCTGGTCCTCGAACTCCTCCAGCCCGCGCCGCGCGCGCGCCAGGGCGAGTTCGGCCGAGCGGTAGGCGTTGCGCTCGCGCACGCGGTCGAGCGGCAGCCCCAGGGTCACGGCCACGCTCGCGTCACCGCGCTCGAAGTCGTGGCCGCCGAGCGTGTCGGCGGGGTTGCTGGCGTAGCTCGCGCCCAGCGTGAGGTCGAGGTCGGGCAGCAGTCCGTTGCGGGCCAGACGCACCCCGCGCTCGACGTCCTCGAGCTGCTCGTGGCGGTTGCGCAGGTCGAGGCGGTTCTCGAGCGCCACCGCCAGGGCCGAGCGCACGTCGTAGGCCACCGGCGTGAAACCCGGCGCGGCCGGCTCGACGTCGACCGGCTGGTCGCCGGAGAGGCCGAGGAAGATGCGGAAGGTGTCGAGCGCGAGCTGCAGCCCCTCGCGCGCCTCGAGCAGTCCGTTGCGCGCGGTCAGCTCGCTGCGCCGGGCGCGCAGGACGTCGAGTTCGCTGGCCCGGCCGACCGCGAACAGGGCCTCGGCCTGACGCCGGCCGAACTCGTTGTTGTCGAGGTTGCGCTGCTGGTTCTCGATCGACTGCTTGCGATTGACCAGGTCGTAGAAGCGCCGCGCCACGTCGATCGAGAAGTCCTCGCGGAACAGCTCGAACTCGCGCAACGCGTACACCAGGCTGCGCTCGGCCTGGATCAGGGGCTCGTGCGAGACCGCGTGGCCGCCGCCGCGCAGCAGCGGCTGCGCCAGGCTCAGCGTGACGAGCGAATCGTAGGTGCCCGAGTCGCCCACGCTGGCGGCGCCGGAGGTGGAGGCCTCGAGCGACAGGCGCGCGCCGGTGGGCAGGATCTGGCTCAGGCCGAAGCGCGCTCCGCCGGAGTTGGAGTCCGCCGTTCCCCGCGGGCCGTCGGCGAAGAGGTAGGAGAGCGCGAGCGCCAGCTGCGGCGAGAAGTCGTGGCGCGTGTTCAGGAGCGCGAGCGCGTCGAGCTGCAGGCTCTCCTCGCGGTCGAGCATCTGGCGGTTCGTGCGGTAGGCGAGCGCGAGCGCCTGGCGCAGGTCGAGCACGAGCGGCGCGGCCTCGGGCGGGGCTCCCTCGGCCGGCTCGGGCAGGGGCGCGGAGGGGTCCGCGGGCGACGGCGCGAGCAGCTCGGGTTGTCGCGCCGTGGCCTCGCGCGTCCCCAGCACGTCCCGCTCGCGCTCGTCGACCAGGCGCAGCGCCGTGCGCTCGGCCCGCGCGGAGTGCCAGGCGGACGAGCAGGCGACGGTCGGGATCCACAACGTCAGGGCCGCGAGTCCGCCCGCGTTCACGCGCCGGCGGAGCTGCCTGCGGGCCCGGAGTCTTGCCGTTTCGAGAGTCGATGCCACGCGGAGAGAGAGCCCGTCCGGTTCCCGGCCTGCCAAGCCTGCCTACCTCGGTCCCGGTCCAGAGTTTCACCGAGAGCGCGGGCTCTGACTAGACGGCTTGCCGGAGAGTTGTCCATGTCGGATTCTCGCTTTCCCGTGGGGACGGGTGCATCCGGCCGCGGCCGGGCCGGACGACCGCCGGCGGAGGGCCCGGAGCGCGGGTCTGGATTGCGCAAGCGGGCGTCGAGTCGCGCGCCGAGGGCCTGCTATCCTCTCGCTCCACCTCCCAGGAACGACCCCATGGCCAAGACGCTCCAACCCGGCGATTCCGCTCCCGACATCGTGCTTCCCGACCAGGACGGCACCACGCGCAAGCTGTCCGAGCTGCGCGGGAGATGGGTGCTGGTCTACTTCTATCCGCGCGACGACACACCCGGTTGCACGATCGAGGCCTGCGGCCTGCGCGATGCCTGGGACGCCTACTCCAGGGCCGGCATCACGGTGTTCGGCATCAGCGCCGATCCGAGCAAGAGCCACCGCAAGTTCGCCGACAAGTTCCAGCTGCCCTTCGCGCTGCTGGCCGACGAGCAGAAGACGGTGATCCGCGCCTTCGGCGCCTGGGGCAAGAAGAAGTTCATGGGGCGCGAGTTCGACGGCATCCTGCGCCAGTCGTTCCTGGTCGACCCGAAGGGCAAGATCGCCAAGGTCTATCCCAAGGTGAAGCCCGAGGGTCACGCCGAGGAGGTGCTGGCCGACGTGGCCGCGCTGCAGGGCGCGAAGAGCGCGGCGCGCCCGGCCGTGAAGGCCGCGGCCAAGAGCGCGAAGTCGTCGGCCAAGAAGCCCGCGCTCGCCAAGAAGGCGCCCACCAAGGCCCGCGGTGGGCCGCGCCCGTCGAGCGCGCGCAAATCGAAGCCGAAGGGCTGAGGCCGGTCAGCGCCCCGCGCCGGCCGCGGCCGGCGGCTCGCGCTCGTAGGCCGGCAACTCGAGCAGGCTCGGGTCCAGCGCCGCGAGCGCGCTGCGCAGCTCGTTCGCCAGAGCGCTGCTGCCCGCCCCGTCCAGGCGCGCGAGCAGCATCTTGGCCGTGTCCACGGGCGAGATGTTGAGTCCGTCCAGCGTCGCGGCCGAGTCGGGCGCCTCGTGGAAGGCCGCCAGCAGCTCGCGCAGGGACGTCTCGAGCTCGCCCTGCTCGAGTTCGACTCGCGCCCGCCCGGCGCGGGCCATGGCGGAGTAGTGGGCCGCGCTCTGCTTGCGCTCGGGGTGGACCTCGACGTCGCGCTGGTAGTGCTGGAGCGCGCGTTCGTAGGCGGCCAGGGCCTTCTGGGCTTCTCCCGTGCGGCGGTGATGCTCGGCCGCGACGAGGGACGCGTAGCCCGCGAACCAGCGGAACTTCCAGCCCTCCGGAGCCGGGCCCACGGCGCTGGAGGGCGGTGCGGCCTGCTCGCCTTCCCGCCGCATCATCTCCGCGTACGCGGCTTCGAGCCCTTCGGGACCCTTGTCCCAGAGGAGGCGCGTGCGCAGGCGCTCGTGCAGGATCCACGACTCGGGGAAGCGCTCGAGACCGTCCGCGAGCATCTGCACCGCGCGCGGCGTGGCGCCGAGCCAGCGCAGGAAGTCGTAGCCGTCCGCGATGTTCGTGTCCGTGCCCAGCGGATGGCGCGCGAGGACGGCGTAGACCGAGGTCACGTCCGCGAGCCATTCGGGCGGCCACGGCGTGCGCTCGCGGTAGGCGCGCGCGATCCCGCGCTGGCGGGCCTGCGCGAAGAGCGCCAGCACTTGCACGGCCGTGCGCTCGTCCACGCCCGCAGCGGCGTCCTGCGTGCCTTCCCCGTTCGTCAGCGCGCCCGGGCGCGGCAGGCCGCCCTCGACCGCGGCCTGGGCGCGGCTCAGCGCCTCGTCGCGCTCGCCACGCGCCGCGGCGCTGAGCGCGAGCAGCGCGTCGAGGCGCCAGCCCTTCGCGCCGAGCTGTTCGGCCGCCAGGGCCTGCACGCGGGCGTCCGCGAAGAAGGCCTCGGCGAAGCGTGGCTCCGTGCGCGGGTCCTGGGCGCGCGCGAGCAGGCCCTCGGCCAGCCCGAGCTTCGCCTCGGGATCCTCCGGGCGCGCCTCGAAGACGGAGGCCCGGCTCTCGAGGCTGACCGCGTCCGCGTAGCTGGCGCCGCCCGCGCCGTCCCAGCTCCGCACGTCGACCCAGCGCGAGCTCCCGGCCAGCCCCTTCTGCACCGCGAGCAGCGTGCGCGCCTGCGGGAACGTCTGCGCGAGCCGCTCGGCGGCGGCCAGCAGCCCGGCGCGCTCGTCGGCCTCCAGCGGCGACTTCAGCACCTCGGCGATCAGCTCGATCGCGGCCTCGGAGCCCGATTGCGCCAGGGCCTTGCGCGCGAGGCGCGCGAGATCGACGTCGAGCCCGAAGATCGCCAGGCGCAGCAGGTCGACCTGGTCGACCTCGCGGTGCGTGAGCGTGGCCTCCAGCAGCGTGCGGCGCGCCTCGTGCGTGCCGCGCAGGTAGGCCGCCTCGAGCTCGATCCGGTCCGCGAGGTCCGCGCTCGCCACGCGCTCGACCAGCGGCAGGTCGCCGCGCGGGCGCGGCTTCGGCGGCGGCCGGTTCTTGACCCCCTCGCGGTAGGCCGTGAAGACCGTCTGCGTGTCCCAGGAGTAGTAGACGTCGTAGGTCTTCGTGCCGTCGCGCCCCACGGTGTCCGTCTCGATCATGATGTGGCGCGGGGCGATGCGCTTGCCGTCCAGGAACTTCTCGTAGAGCACGGTCTCCAGCGCGATGTGCTCGCCACAGGTGACGCTGCCGAAGCGCGGGCAGAGCACGCGCTTGCCCTCCGCATCGTGGTCGCGGGGCGTGTGACGGTAGACCGAGCCCATGACGCACACGTAGGGCTCGAGCAACGCGGCCGTCTCGGCCTGGCGATAGCGGATGCCGGCGAAGTGCTCGCTGGCGATCTCGCCGTCCATGTTCACGCACGCCAGGATCGGCTTCCCGGTCTCGTGCGCGACGCGCAGCGCGTCCTCGAAGGTGCGCTGCCAGGGCACGAGGCACGGGCGGCTCCAGTCCGCGGCCGTCGGCGCGGGCCACATTTCCTCGCGGGCGATGCCGGGCAGGAGGCCGGGCGGGGAGCCCATCCTCAGGGCGTCGTCGGAGGGCCCGGCGCCCTGCGCGAGCAGCACGGGCGCGGAGGACACCGCCAGCAAGAGGGCGCCGAGTCGGGCGCGCGCGCTCATTTCGCGAACTCGGCGATGCGCGCGGCGGCCTCGCGCGGGTGTTGCTTGCACTCGAGCAGGGCCGACAGCATGAGCGGCACGACCAGGGTCGCGTCCGACTCGATCACGAACATCGGCGTCTCACGCGTCAGCTTGTCCCACGTGATCTTCTCGTTCGGCGTGGCGCCCGAGTAGGAGCCGTAGGACGTGGTCGAGTCCGAGATCTGGCAGAAGTAGGCCCAGGGTTTCACGTCCTCCTGCAGGTCGTACTTGATCGAGGGCACGACGCAGATCGGGAAGTCCCCGGCGATCCCGCCGCCGATCTGGAAGAAGCCGGCTCCGGCGCCCTGCGACAGCTCGCGGTACTGGTCGTAGAAGGCCGCCATGTACTCGATGCCCGACTTGACGATGGAGGGCGCGCACTCGCCGCTCTTCACGTACGAGGCGAAGATGTTGCCGAAGGTCGAGTCCTCGTGGCCCGGCACGACGATCGGGAGGTTCGCCTGGGCCGCGGCCAGCAGCCAGCACTCCTCGGCCGGGCCCTTGTGCAGCTTGGCGGGCAGGGCCTGGATCAGCTCGTAGAAGTACTCGTGCCAGAAGCGCCGCTGCTTGCCGGCGCTGGCGCTCTTCCACATCGGCACGATGAACTTCTCGACCGCGCGGAAGGCCTCGTCCTCGGGGATGCTCGTGTCGGTCACGCGCCGCATGCGCTGCTCGAGGATGCGCGTGTCGTCGGCCTTGGTGAAGTAGCGGTAGTCGGGGAAGTCCTTGTAGTGGTCGTGCGCGACCAGGCGGAAGAGCGACTCCTCCAGGTTCGCGCCCGTGACCGACAGGCCGTGCACCAGCCCCGCGCGGATGGCCGGCGCCAGCGTGATGCCGAGCTGGGCCGAGGACATCGCCCCGGCCATGGCCCAGAACATCCGCCCGCCGCCCTCGACGTGACGCCAGTAAGCGAGCAGGGCGTCGCGGGTCGCACGCGCGTTGAAGTTCTTGAAGTTCTTGAGGGTGAACTCGAGGACCGGGAGGTGGGGGCTCGGCATGCGCGCATTCTTCCACAGCTCGCGCCCGCCGTCAGCGACCTGCGCGGCGCCGGGGCCCGCTGCCGCGCGCGCCCGACGCCGGCGGAGGCGAGGAGCGGGGCCCGGAACGCCCGGCCAGCGGGCTAGCGAGCCTGCTCGATCACGTGCAGGCGATCGGCGGCGAGGTCGGTGAGCTCGCGAGTCGCGCCGTCGGGCCAGTGGATCACGACCTTCTCGGCCACCGTGGCGGAGCCGAGGCCGAAGCTGAGCGGCAGCTCGACCTGCGAGAGGTAGCTGCGGAAGGGCATGACCTCGAGGCACTGCTTGCCCCGCGGGCCGACGACGTCGACGCGCGCGCCGATGGCGTCGTGGTTCGCGCCGCGCCCGATCAGACGCAGCCGTAGCCAGTGGTGGCCGAGGGTCTGGTCGTTGCGCAGCAGCAGCGGCTTGCCGCCGGATTGCGTGAGCAGCACGTCCAGGTCGCCGTCGCCGTCCACGTCGGCCGCGGAGCAGCCCCGACCGACGATGGGGTGCTGGAGATCGCCGGTGCTGGCCGGGTCGACCTCGACGAAGGTGCGCTTGCCGGCGTCGCCGGCGTTCCAGAAGAGCTGCGCGGGCTGCCGGTAGGTCTGGCTCGGCTGGACCTGGTTGATCTCGGACTCGAGGTGCCCGTTGGCTTGCAGGAAGTCCAGGCGCCCGTCGAGGTCGTAGTCGAAGAACAGCGCGCCGAACGACAGGAACTTGCGCGTCGGCGCGCCGATGCCCGTGCCGATGGCCTCGTCGGCCCACAGGTCCGCACGCCCCTGGCTCACGTAGAGCGAGCTCATCTCGTTGGCGAAGTTCCCGATGGCGAAGCCGAGCGCGTCGTCGTTGCGGAACCAGGCCGCATCGATGCCCATCGCGCCCGTCGCGCGGCCCTCGCGGTCGAAGGCCAGGCCGAGCCGCTGGCCGCACTCCTCGAACGAACCCGTGCCCAGGTTGCGGTAGAAGAAGTTGGCGACCGTGTCGTTGGCGACCATCAGGTCGAGGTCGCCGTCCAGGTCGGCGTCGCTCGCGCGCACGCCCAGGGCCTTGCCCACCGGCACTCCGGTGGCGCTGTTGGTGACGTGCAGGCCGGCCGCCTGCCCCACCTCCTGGAAGCGCCCGGTGCCCTCGTTGCGATAGAAGTAGGGCTGCGTGCCCTCGAAAGTGGTGGGCGGGCCGTAGGCGCGCCCGATGCCCGAGAGGGTGAAGCCCACCTCGAGGTCGATCTCGCGCGACCAGCGCACGTAGTTGCCGACGTAGAGGTCGAGGTCGCCGTCGCGGTCGGCGTCGAAGAAGCACGCGCAGGTGCTCCACGCCTCGCTGGCGCCGCCCACGCCGACGTCGCGTTCGACGAAGCGTCCAGCGTCGTTCTCGAAGTAGCGGTCCGGCCCCACGGCCGTGAAGAACACGTCCACGTCGCCGTCCGCATCCGCGTCGGCGCAGGCCGCGCCCATGCCGTAGAAGGTCGCGTCGAGCCCGCTCGCGGCCGTGACGTTGGTGAAGTGTCCCTTGCCGTCGTTGGAGTAGAGCGCCTGCGTCGGCCGCACGCTGCGCTTGCTCTCGGGCCAGGGGCAGGCGTTGACGAACAGGAGGTCGGCGTCGCCGTCCCCGTCGTGGTCGAGGAAGGCCGAGCCACCGCCCATCGTCTCGGGCAGGAGCTTCTCGCCCTCGGCCCCGTTCTCGTGCACGAAGTCGAGGCCGGAGGCCGCGCCCACGTCGGTGAAGTGCACCGCGGGCGCGACCACGTCGCTCGCCGGCGCCAGCGGGGCCGCGGGGGAGACCACCTGCACCGGCACGAGCTGCTCCGGTCGGTTCAGCCACCAGTAGGCACCGCCGCCGCCCACGACCAGCGCGAGCAGGATCGCCAGCGACACGCGGAAGGCGCGCCCGATGACCCGGTCGTCGTGCGAGACCTCTTCGTACTCGACGCCGTCTACGACGTTCTCTTCGGGGGTGTTCTGGGCCATGGGCACGCGGGTCGATCGGGCGGAGAAGGGATGATACTCCTGCGGGAGATCGGACGAAGGCTCCGAGCTCGGGCGGCGCCTACTGCTTGCCTCCACGCGTGGCCGTCGCGTCGGGCAGGCCGAAGGCGCCCGGACGCTGGAGGTCGTAGAGCACCACGGCTTCGGCCGCCCGGTCGGCCGCGGGATCGTTGCGGCGCGCCACCGACACGGCGTGGTCGCGCGCGTTGTCGTCCGGCTTGTACTTCTCGTGCAGCTTGCGGTGCTGCTCGGACTCCTCGGTCCGCCCGAGCTCGCCGTAGATCAGGCCGAGATTGTGGTGCGCGCTGAGGTCCTCGGGATCGAGCTCCAGGGCGCGCTCGAAGAAGCCCACGGCCCTGTCCAGAAGCTCCTGGCGCGCCGCACGGCGCCCCTCGCCGCGCTCCTCCTTGGCGCGCTCGTAGAGCGTCTGCCCGAGCTCGTCCAGCAGGCGATAGTCCTGTGAGAAGTCGAACTCGCGCTTGCGCGTCTCGGCCGTGTCGAGCGTGACCAGCTTCTCGAAGTCGGCGATGGCCTCGTCGAGGAAGCCGTTCTGCTTGTTCACGAGGCCGGAGAACCACAAGAGGCTCCAGGCGTTCGCGGGGGGCGTCTGCGCGCCCGCCCGGGCCAGCGCGGCGGCGGCGTCGTCGAGGCGCCCCTCGCGCAGATAGGTGCGACCGAGGTTGAGCGCGCCGTCCGCCTTGCCCAGCCCCTCGACCTGGCGGAAGGCCTCCTCGGCCTGGCGCAGCTCACCCGCCATGCCGCCCGTGCCTGCCTTGCGCAGGAGACCGATGCCGTAGTCGTTCCAGCGCTCCCACGGCTCGAGCGCGCGCTCCTGGGGTGTCGCGGCCGCGCCGCCCACGGGCAGGCTCAGCGTGTCCGTGGCCAGGACCAGGATCGGCAGGTCGTTGCCGTCGAACTGCTCGCCCTGGAACAGACGCATGTAGTGCGTGTCGAACTTGCGGTAGTTGAGCGCGAGCTCGAACGTCAACGGCCCGCTCACGTCGGCCGGCACCTCGAAGGCGTAGTGCACGACGTCGGCCGCGCCGGGCGGGATCTGGTGGTTGTAGAGCGGGACGAAGATGTCCTGCGCGTTGCGCCGGTCGATGCGCTTGCCCTCGCGGTCCAGCATGTACACGTTGACGAAGTGCGACCAGGGGTCGACCGTGCCGTCCTCGGCGCGCCCGCCGCTCTTGCCGACCACGCGCTCGCCGTCCTTGATGGTCAGCTCCAGCCAGGCCTCGTTCGAGTCGGCCGTGCCCTGCGTGAAGGGGTGCCCCATCTTGACCGTGCGGATCACGGCGTCGAGCAGGTAGCGCTGGCCCGCGGCGAGCTCCGGCAGCGTGGGCCGCAGCGGTGCATGCAGCGGACCCTCGATCGTGCCGCCCTCGCGCAGCGCGAAGAGATCCACGCGCATCACGCCCTCGTTGAACTTCCGGTGCGCGTCGATGGCCTCCTGGGGCGCGCCCAGCAGGAACGGGATGGCCGTGTTGGCCGAGGGGAACTGGTGGTCGTGGACCTTGAGCTCGCCCGAGTCGTCGCGCTGGCGTGCGCCGAAGTCGTCCGAGGCCACCAGGCCCATGTGGCACTCGTTGCAGTCGTGCTTGGCCTTGGGCGGGTAGTAGAAGCTCTGCACGCCGTGCCCGGAGACGCCGGACAGGAGGTAGTCGTCGTAATGGTTCTGACCGCGCAGCCACTTGTACTTGTTGAGCTCCTCGGGCAGGTGCACCTTGTGGCACGTGCCGCAGAATTCGGCCGTCTTGTGCAGCGGCTTCAGGAAGGTCTTCTTGTGGAAGGCCGGCTTGGACTTGACCAGCTGGCGGTTGATCCACTGCAGGAAGGGGCTGTCGCTGAACGCGAACGGATAGTGCGAGGGCTCCTCGATCGTGTAGTCCGAGTTGCCGCGCGGGCTGTTCACGTTCGTGATCGCGTGGCACGACGTGCAGGTGATGCCAGCCTGCGCGGTGGGGTGGTTGACGTCGTCGAACTGCGGATCGTCGAAGGCGCCGCTGAAGAACGGGACGATGTCGTGACACCCGGCGCAGAAACGCGCGGCCTGGACGTTGCCGTCGCGCTCCAGGGCGACCTTGCGCGTCTCGCGTACCGAGAAGAGGTAGGCGGGGTTGTTGAAGGACGCGAAGCGGTGCGCGCTGTGGTACCACGTGCCGAAGATGTCCGGATGGCACTTCTTGCAGTACTCGTCCATCATCAGCGTCTCGGCCGGGATGAAGTCTCCGGTCGCCGTGCGCGCGAGCGACGGGAAGAAGTACTGCTCGCCCGAGGCTGGACCGACCTTGCCCCACTGCTTCGGGTCTTTCGAGTGCAGGAACACCATGCCGAGCGCGAAGGCGCCCGCGACGGCCAGCCAGGCGAGCCCGACCTTCCACTTGAGCTTGCGTCCCGCCAGGCGATGCAGGATGAACAGCCACACGACCGCGAGCGGCGAGCCGACGTGGATCCAGTAGAAGAACTGGCGCGCGGTCGGGTCACGCACCTCGAGGGCCAGCCCGAAGGCATCCAGGCGCATCAGCAGGAAGCCCGTCACGAGCAGCGCGATCGAGGCCGCGAACAGCGCGTAGCCCGCCACCACCGCGCGACGATTCGGGCGATTGTGCGTGTTGTAGATGTGGAAGATCCCGAACAGGATCACCGGCAAGGTGATGAGCAGCCCGAGGGCCAGGTGGCCCAGGAACATCACCTGGTAGAAGTAGTTCTGGATCGTCTCGCCGGTGCGGTACTCGGCGATCGTGATCGCCGTCAGGTAGACCGAGTTCACGCCCAGCAGGGCGAACAGAGCGAAGACGACCGTGAGCAGCCGCTTGAGTCGTGAACCGACGGCCTTGCGGTAGAGCTGCTTCCTCGGGGCTGTGGGGGGCGCGTCGGCCATGGATCGGAGGGAGGCTAACGGAGGAACGGAAAAGGCCGCCCGGCGTCCACCGCCTTTCCGGGAACAACCTCGGCCGGGCCGGTCCGGCTGGTCATGCCTGCTAGGGTGCCCCGAACTTCCCGGCCTGGATCACGTCGTAGAGGCTGTCCACGTCGAGCCAGTTGCCGGCCGTGTAGGCCACCTGGATCTCGAGGCCGCCGTCCACCAGGCGGTTCCACAGCTCGGAGAGCTCGGGCTTGGCGCCGCGGGCGCCGCCCAGGATGTCGGCGACCGCCTCGCGCACCGCCGCCATCGCGCGCGGGGTGACCTTGGCGAGTCCGATCCATTCGCCGTGCCGCTCGCCCTCCGCAAGGGCCCCGTCGATGCGGCGCAGCAGCACCGGCTGGTGGAAGGCGCGGCGGGTGGGCGGCACCGAGCAGTTCACGAAGTCGGCCGCTCGTCCGAGGTTCGCGCTCTCCTGCCAGTGGCTGTCGACCACCAGCGTCACGTCGGCCGTGCTCTCGACCAGGAGCTCGAGCGCGTGGCGGCGGAAGAGGACGTCGCCGTAGCACACGTACAGCGCGCCCTCGTCGACCTCGAGCGCCTCCAGCGCCAGCGCCAGGGAGTGCAACTCGCCGGTCGTCTCGTGGCGGTCGTTGTCCACGTAGGCGAGCCCCGGCAGGACCACGGCCTCCTTCTTGTAGCCGCGCACCACGTGGATGCGATGCACGCCGGCGGACTTGAAGGTCCCGGCGATGTGCGCGAGCAGCGGCTCGCCGTCCACCTCGACCATGGTCTTGGGGCGATCCTCGGTCAGCTTGCCGAGCTCGATCCCGCGCGAGGCCGCCAGGACGACGGCGCGGTCGCTGCGCGTGGCGCGCGGCAGGAAGCGGGTCTCGGCCTGCTGGAGCTCGGCCACGCCTTGCAGGCGGAAGACCTCGGAGAGCGGCGCGATCTCGTTCTCGACGGCGGCCGCGCTCTGCTCGCGCGCCAGGGCCCGCGCCGTGCGCTGCATGGCGGCCAGCGACGAGCGCAGCACGTGATTGGCCCAGATCGCGATCGAGAAGCCCGCATCGCGGAAGACCTGCGTGGGCGTGCGCCAGTACTTGGTCGGCACGATCAAGACGGGCGCGCGGTCGCCCCACTCGTTGCGGAAGGCCAGCACCTCGTCGGCCGTGGCCTGCGAGGAATGGATCAGGATCGCGTCGGCTCCGGCCGCGACGTAGGCCTCCGCGCGCCTCAGCGCCTCGCCCAGGCCCCAGCCCGCGATCAACGCCTCGGTGCGCGCCACGATGGCGAAGTCCGCATCGCGCGCCGCATCCTTGCCGGCCTTGACCTTGCCCGCGAACTCCTCCAGCGTGGCCAGCGGCTGCACCTCGCCGTCGAGGAAGCTGTTGGCCTTCGGGAACAGCTTGTCCTCGATGCACAGGGCCGCGACGCCGCGTTGCTCGAGCTTGCGCACCAGCCGGCGCACGTTGTTGAAGTTGCCGTAGCCGGTGT
>CAZWAY010000017.1:73563-87538 GCA_964631945.1 uncultured Planctomycetaceae bacterium | reverse complement strand
TCGTTGCGCGCGAGCACCTCGAGCTCGCCGCTGCCGGCCGCGACGTGGCGCAACACCATGGTCACGCCGCTGCGGTCGGTGACGTAGACGCGTCCGGCGGCGGAGACCGGCGAGGCGTACACGTCGTCCAGGCCCTCGAGCCGGAAGGCGCGCTCGGGCTCGGCGCCCGTGCGCGCGGAGACGCGCGCCAGGAAGCCCTGGTAGTGGTGCAGGAAGTAGAGCGTGTCCGCCACCAGCAGCAGCGAGGGCACGTAGGGCGTCGCGCGCCGGCGCGTCCACAGCACGGCCTCGCTGCCGGTGATCTCGCCCTGCGCGCGCGCGAGGTCGATGGCGAGCAGGGCCTGGCTCTCGTAGCTGCTGCCGGCGAAGACGAGCGCGCCGTCCGAGACGGGCGAGCACACCACGTTGCTCGAGAGCCCGCCGCACTGCCACAGCAGCGCGCCGTTCGCGAGGTCGTAGGCGCGGATGCGCTTCGTGCCGCTGACCACGATCTGCGTGCGGCCTTCGCGCTCGACCGCAATCGGGGAGGCCCAGGAGGTCGCCTCGTCGCGCGCCACCTTCCAGCGCTGCAGCCCCGTGCGGCGGTCGAAGGCGGCCACGAAGGAAGCGCCCTCGTGGTCCCACACGACCACCACGGACTCGCCGACGAGCAACGGCGAGCTGCCCTCGCCGTGGGCGTGCTTGGTGGCCATGCGCCCGAGGTCCTGCCGCCACAGGACCTTGCCGGCGAGGTCGAGTGCGTACAGGCCGCGCGAGCCGAAGGGCGCGATCAGGACCTCGCCGTCGGTCGCGGGCGAGGCCGAGGCGTAGCTGCCCGTGACGTGGCCGCCCTCGTGCGGCAGTCCCTCGTGCAGCGGCGTCTGCCACAGGATCTTGCCGTCGCGTCGATCGACGGCCAGCGCGAGGAAGCGCTGCTGCCGCGTGACCGGCACCGAGTCGTGCGTCCCCGGCGCGTCGTCGACGAGCGGGCCGACGGCCTCACCGAAGGGCACGGCCGTGGTGAGGAAGACGCGCTCGCCCCACAGGACCGGCGAGGAATGCCCCTTGCCCGGGATGGCGCTCTTCCAGCGCACGTTCTCGCGCTCGCTCCAGCGCACGGGCGGATCGGCGTGGGGCGCGACGCCGGTCGCGAGCGGCCCGCGCCACTGGGCCCAACCGTGCGCGAGCTCCTCGGCGCGCGCCTGCGGCGGCTCGTGCGGCGCGACTTGCGGATCCTTGCCCTCGCGCGTGGCGAGACCGGCCAAGCCCACCAGCAGGGCGAACAGGAACGAGGCGCTCATCGATGGCGGCGCCACCGTACGCGTGGGGGGGCAGGAGTGCGCGAGAGAACGCCGAGGTTCCGCGGCCAGAGTCCTGGCCGGCCGCCATCCGGGGCCGGGCTGGCCACCTACGCCGCCGGCAAGGTGAAGGCGAAGGTCGAGCCCTTGCCGGGCTCCGAGTCCACGCTCACCTCTCCGCCGTGCTCGCGCACGATGCGCGCGGCGATCGCCAGGCCGAGGCCCGTGCCGCCGCGTGTCCGCGTTCCCTGCGGCGCCGGGACCTGCGAGAAACTCTGGAAGAGATGGGGCAGGTCCTCTCCACGGATGCCGCGGCCCGTGTCGCGCACGAAGACCCGCACGCCGCTCCCGAGGCGCACGGTGCCGACCTCGATCCGGCCGACTTCGGTGCACTGGAGCGCGTTGCCGAGGAGGTTGCCCAGCACCTGGCTGATGCGATCGCGATCGCAGCGCACGGTGGGCAGCTCCGTGGCCAGCTCGAGGGCGAGCACCAGCCCCTTGCGTCGAGCCAGGAGGGCGTATCCTTCCGCTTCCTCGGAGACGAGCGGGTTGACTGCGCATTCGCGCAACTCGAAGTCCATGCGGCCCGCCTCGAGCTTCTGGAAGTCCAGTACGTCGTTCAGCAGCCGCGCCAGCCGGTCGACGTTGCGCCTGGCCGTGTCGAGGTGATGTCGCTGCCCATCCGTCAGGGGGCCGACGCTGCCGTCGCTCACGATGGCGATGCCCTCCTTGATGCAGGTCATCGGGGTGCGCAGTTCGTGCGACACGGTCGAGACGAAGTCGGACTTCACCCGCATCAGCTGGTAGATGCGCAGCTCGGCCTGCCGGCGGGCGGCCAGCACGGTGGCGATGATGGCGAAGAACCCGAGGCGCACGGCCGCATTCCAGTAGAGGATGGCGTCCGAGCTGTAGGGCCGGCCGCCGTAGAGATCCGCCAGGAGCCAGCCGGAGGCGCTCAGCCCGGCCAGAACAAGGCCGATCCCGCGGCCGAAGTGCCAGGCCCCGAGCGAGATCGGGATCAAGAAGAAGATCGAGAACGAGATCTCCGGGCCGGTCCAGTAGTCACCCAGCGCGACCAGGGCCACGAGCGCGACCAGGCCCGCCAAGGAGAGCGCGCGGCGCGCCGGCACCACGGATGCGCCCGGGTCAGGCGGCATCGAGCAGGTGTTCCAGGGTCTGGAGCAGCTCGCGCGCGTCGTAGGGCTTGGTCATGTAGGCGTCGGCCCCCGTGCCGTAGCCGCGCAGCTTGTCGCGGGCCTCGCCCCTGGCCGTCAGCATGAGGATGGGAACGGACCACGAGCGGTAGAGCGCGCGCAGGCCCTCGCTCACCGCGTACCCGTCCATGTCGGGCAGCATGAGGTCGAGGATCACCAGGTCGGGGCGTTCGTTCCGTGCGCTGGTCAGGGCCGCGCGCCCGAGTGCTTCCACGTGGACCTGGTAGCCGTTGGACTCCAGCCGCGCGCGCAGGAGTTCGGCCACGTCCGGCTCGTCCTCGACCAGGAGGATCCGGTGGGGCGCGGAGCGCCGGGAAGAAGTGGATCTCGCTACGGGCTTGGACTCGCTGTTGCGCTCGTGCATGGGCCGCTTCTCCGGAGTTGTCGAGGCGAGAGAGCCGTGCCTCGCATCGGCGAGCATCGGCGCGACCTCGGAGGAGGTTGAGGGGTTTCCGGACCCAGGAAGCGCGCCCTGACGGCTTCCGTCGCGCTCACTTCTTCTTGGCCGCGGCTTCGAGCTCGGTGAGCAGCGCGGTGTAGGCCGCCTTCTGCTCGTCGTCGGCCAAGTCGTCGTAGCCGGGGAGAGCGGTCGTGGCGACCCTCGTGCCCACCTCAGGCACCGAGCAGGAGATCCACCAGCATCTCGCCCAGGCTCCAGCCTCGCGCGGGCCGGCTCGGCATGGGCGGCAAGGGGGCGCGCCGCTCCTGCTCGCGCGCGAGCTCGCTCTTGTAGCGCTCGTGCTCGGCGCGGCGCGCGCGCTCCATGCCGCCCTGTTCGAGGAAGGCGAGCACGCGTTCGAGTTCCTGCGCGTCGAACCACCAGCCGTGTCCCCGGCACCAGTCGAGGATCACGCCCGAGCAGGCGGCGAAGTTGCGGCGCGCCATGATCTCGGAGCAGACCGGGCAGGGGAGGTAGCGCACGACCTCGCTGCGCGGCGCCGGCTCGCGTCCGGGGGCGGGGCGCGGACCGCGTACGGCCGCGACGAGCGAGCGCTCCTTCTCGCGCGCGAGGTGCTCGAACACGGCCTCGTCCAGCCACAGCCCGGCGCAGTGCGTGCACTCCACGTAGCGCACCTCGTGGCGCGCGCCCGCGCCCACGCACTCCGAGAGCGGCTTCCGGCAGCGCGGACAGGGGCGCTCGACCAGCGCGCGCAGCACGGCCTCGGGCGCGAGCCGCACGCCGCAGGCGCTGCAGTGCTTGGCGTCCGCCAGGGTCGAGCAGAAGCACTCCGGACAAGCCGGCCCGATGCCGCGGTCGCCGAGCTTGACCTCGGCCGCGCAGTACTCGCAGGCCTGGCGGGCGCTGGTCAGTTTCCCGCCGCAGTTCGAGCAGTGCAGCATCTCGAGCTGGCGCGCGCGCGGGCGCGGCACGGTGTTCAGGTGCCCGCAGGCGCAGCGCACGCGGGAGCCCTCCGGGAACGCGCCCACGTCGTACTGGCGCTGGCACTGCGAGCAGGAGAGGAGCATCGGCGGCCTGCGGGGGCCGGGTCCGATTCGGCCTCGGCGGGGCCCGTACTGTAGGGAACGGACGCGGAGAACCGCCCGCCGTGCGCGTGGCCTCGCCGCGGAGCGTGCGCCGGCCTCGCGCGGGCCTCCCGCCCCTGCCCGGCGACACCCGCGGACGCAGACCGTATTCTCGTGCGCCTTCCCGTCCCGCTTCCCCATCCAGCTCTTCTCCCCGCCCATGAGCGCTTCCGCCCCCAAGCTCGTCGTTCCGAAAGACTGCGAGCCGATCTCGATCCAGGACGGCGTGCTGCGCGTGCCGGACCACCCCGTGCTGCCCTACATCGAGGGCGACGGCACCGGACCCGACATCTGGCGCGCGACCAAGCGCGTGCTGGAGGCGGCGGTGGCCAAGGCCTACGGTTCCGAGCGCCGCCTGGGCTGGATGGAGGTCTACGCCGGCGGCAAGTCCTACGAGCTCTTCGGGAGCTGGCTGCCGGAGGAGACGCTGGCGGCCTTCCGCACCTACCTGGTCGGCATCAAGGGGCCGCTGACCACGCCCGTCGGCGGCGGCATCCGCTCGCTCAACGTGGCGCTGCGCCAGATCCTCGACCTGTACGTGTGCCTGCGGCCGGTGCGCTGGTTCCAGGGCGTGCCCTCGCCCACGCGCAGCCCCGAGGACGTCGACATGGTGATCTTCCGCGAGAACACCGAGGACATCTACGCGGGCATCGAGTTCGAGCAGGGCAGCGAGGCCTGCAAGCGCTTCCTCAAGCTGTTCCAGGAGGCCTTCCCGCAGGAGTTCCAGAAGATCCGCTTCCCGGCCAGCTCGGGCATCGGCCTCAAGCCGGTCTCACGCGAGGGCAGCGAGCGATTGGTGCGCGCGGCCCTGCGCTATGCCGTCGAGCAGAAGCGCAAGAGCGTCACGCTCGTGCACAAGGGCAACATCATGAAGTTCACCGAGGGCGCCTTCCGCAACTGGGGCTACGCGCTGGCCGAGCGCGAGTTCGCCGCCAGCACCTACACCTGGGAGCAGTGGGGCCGCACCAAGGCCGCCAAGGGCGAGAGCGCGGCCAACGCCGAGCAGGCCGCGGCCGCGGCGGCCGGCAAGGTGATCGTCAAGGACGCCATCGCCGACATCACGCTGCAGCAGGTCCTGACGCGCCCGCGCGAGTTCGACGTGATCGCCACGCTGAACCTGAACGGCGACTACCTGTCCGACGCGCTCGCCGCGCAGGTCGGCGGCATCGGCATCGCCCCCGGCGGCAACCTGAACTACGTCAGCGGCCACGCCATCTTCGAGGCCACCCACGGCACCGCGCCGAAGTACGCCAACCAGGACCGCGTCAACCCCGGCTCGCTGGTGCTTTCGGGCGAGATGATGCTGCGCTACCTCGGCTGGAACGAGGCCGCCGACAAGGTCATCAAGGGCATGGACGGGGCCATCGGCGCGAAGACCGTGACCTACGACTTCGCGCGCCTGATGGAGGGCGCGCGCGAGGTCAAGTGCAGCGCCTTCGCGGACGCGATCGTCGCCCACATGTAGCCGCGCATGCGCCCGCTGGTCGTCTTCGCGCGCGTCGGGGCGGGCGCGATCCTGCGGCGCTACGAGGCCTATCGGCGCGCCTTCCAGGCGATCACGGCGCGCGCGCGCGAGCGCTTCGAGACGCGCGACTGGCAGGGCGGCCAGCGCGACGCGGCCGAGCGCCTGGCGCTGTACCGCCGGGCCGTCGAGGGCGTGTTCGCGGAGCTGCAGGAGCTGCTGGGGGCCCAGCTCGAGGACAAGGCCTTCTGGCGCTCGATGAAGGGCTTCTTCGCCGAGGCGGTCGCGCGCTTCGCGGACATCGAGCTGGCCGAGACGTTCTACAACTCGGTCACGCGCAAGGTCTTCACCACGGTCGGCGTCGATGCCGAGCTCGAGTTCGTCAACCTCGACATCCGCCGCGCGCGCTTCGGGGCCAGCTCGACCATCCACCGCCACCACGTGCGCCGCGCGAGCACGCGCGAGCTGGTGCGCGAGGCGCTCGAACCGCACGCCTTCGGCGCGCCCTTCCGGGACCTGGCGGGCGACGCCGCCTGGGTCGCCGAGCAGATCGACGCCGCCTGGGCGCGCACGGAGGGCGCCGAGCCGCTGGCGGCGCTCGACCTGGTCGAGTCGGTCTTCTATCGCGGCAGCGGCGCCTACCTGGTGGGGCGGCTGCGCGGCGGGGCCACCAGCATGCCGCTCGTGATCGTGCTGCTGCACGGCGCCGGGGGCGTCGAGGTGGACGCGGCCCTGCTGAGCGAGCGCGACGTCAGCATCGTCTTCAGCTTCACGCGCGCGCACTTCCTGGTCACGGTCGAGCGGCCCGCGGACCTGATCGTCTTCCTGCGCACGCTCATGCCGAAGAAGCCGCTGCCCGAGCTGTACATCGCCATCGGGCACTCCAAGCACGGCAAGACCGAGATGTACCAGGAGCTGCTGGGTCACCTGCAGCGCTCGATGGGGCTGTTCGACCTGTCGCGCGGCGACGCCGGCATGGTGATGGTCGTGTTCGACCTGCGCTCCTACGACTACGTCTTCAAGGTCATCCGCGATCGCTTCGCCGCGCCCAAGACGAACACGCGCGCGGACGTCGAGAACCGCTACCGGCTGGTGTTCCAGCACGACCGGGCCGGGCGCCTGATCGAGGCCCAGGAGTTCGAGCACCTGACCTTCGAGAAGCGGCGCTTCTCGGAGCGGCTGCTGGCGGAGCTCTCCAGCTCGGCCGCCGGCTCGGTCACGATCGACGAGGAGGAGGTCCACATCCACCACCTCTACGTCGAGCGCCGCGTCCAGCCGCTCAACCTGTACCTGCGCGAGGCCGACGCGCAGGACGCCGCGCGCACGGTGCTCGACTACGGCCAGGCCATCCGCGACCTGGCCACCACCAACATCTTCCCGGGCGACCTCTTGCTCAAGAACTTCGGCGTCACCCGGCACGGACGCGTGACCTTCTACGACTACGACGAGCTCTCGCTGGTCACCGAGTGCGTCTTCCGCGACCTGCCCAGCGCGCGCGACGTGGACGAGGAGATGGCCGCCGAGCCCTGGTTCTTCGTGGGCCAGCACGACGTCTTCCCGGAGGAGTTCCTGAACTTCCTCGGACTCGGCGGCGAGAACCGGCGCCTGTTCCTGGAGGCCCACGGCGAAGTCCTGACGGCCGCCTTCTGGCGCGCGCTGCAGGAACGCCACCGCGCCGGCGAGGTGCTCGACGTGCTGCCCTACAGCGCCTCGCGGCGCCACGGGCGACGGCCGGGCCCGGACGCGGCTCGGTAGCGGACCCGCCCTCGGCTCAGGCGAAGATCTCGTCGACCACGCGGCCCTCGACGTCCGTCAGGCGGAAGTCGCGGCCGGCGTAGCGGTACGTCAGGCGCTCGTGGTCGAGCCCGAGCAGCGCCAGCAGCGTGGCGTGGAAGTCGTGGATGTGCACGCGGTCGCGCACGGCGTAGTAGCCGTAGTCGTCGGTCTCGCCGAAGGAGAAGCCGGGCTTGGTGCCGCCGCCCGCCAGCCACATGGTGAAGCCGTGCGGGTTGTGGTCGCGGCCGTCGGTGCCCTGGGCGGTGGGCGTGCGTCCGAACTCGCCGCCCCACATCACCAGCGTGTCGTCCAGCAGGCCGCGCGCGGCCAGGTCCTGGAGCAGCCCGGCGATCGGGCGATCGACCTCGCGCGCGTTGCGCTCGTGGTCGGCCTTCAGGTTCTCGTGCTGGTCCCACTTGTAGCTGTGGGTGCACTGCACGAAGCGCACGCCGGCCTCGGCCATGCGCCGCGCCAGCAGGCACTGGCGCGCGAAGTTGTCGGTGGGCGCTTCGTCGATGCCGTAGAGCGCGCGCGTCGCGGCCGATTCGCCCGCGAGGTCCATCAGGCCCGGAGCCTGGGTCTGCATGCGGAAGGCGAGCTCGAAGGAGGCGATGCGCGCCTCGAGCGCCGCGTCGGCGCCGTGCGTCTGGGCGTGCTCCAGGTTCAGCTCGCGCAGGAGGTCGAGCTGCGCGCGCTGGCGCTCGCGCGCGAGGCCCGGGCGCTCGAGGTGCGCGAAGCCGGCGTCCCTGGCCGGCACCGCGGCGCTGCCGATCGGCGTGCCCTGGTAGATGCCCGGCAGGAAGGCGCTGGACCAGTTGCTCACGCCGCCGTGCCCCAGGGTCGGGCAGATGGTGATGAAGCCCGGCAGGTCCTGGTTCTCGCTGCCGAGGCCGTACAGGATCCACGAGCCCATGCTCGGGCGCACGAAGGTGGCCGAGCCGGTGTGCAGCGCCAGGAGCGCGCCGCCGTGGGCCTCGTTGGTGCCGTGCAACGCCTTGAGGAAGCACAGCTTGTCGACCTGTTTCGCGAGCTCGGGAAACAGCGCGCTGACCCACGCGCCCGACTGGCCGTGCTGCGCGAAGGTCCAGGGCGAGCGCAGCAGGTTGCCGGTCTGTGCGAACTGGATGCGCGGCTTCTCGAAGGGCAGCGGCTTGCCGTGGTCGCGCGTCAAGAGCGGCTTGTGGTCGAAGGTGTCGACCTGGCTGGGCCCGCCGTGCATGAACAGGAAGATCACGCGCTTGGCGCGCACCGGCAGGGTCGCCGCCGAGGCGCCGGCCTGCGACAGGCCCAGGCCGCGCGCGAGCCCGGCCAGCGCGAGCATGCCGAAGCCCGCACCCGAGGTCTGCAGCAGCCGACGGCGGGAAGGACGCGCGGGGTTCATGGCTCAATCCACGTACAGGAACTCGTTGGAGACGAGCAGCGCCTGGGCCAGCAGGGCCCAGGTCTCGCGCTCGCGGCGCTGGGCCTCTTCCGCGGGCGGGAGCGGAGGCGCGGCCGGAGCCCCGACGTCGGCGGCGCTGGCGGCGGGCGCGGCGGGGCGCGCGAGACGCGTGACGAACTCCAGCGCGCGCGCGAGCTCGGCCGGGGAGGGCGCGCGACCGTAGGCGGCGCGGTAGAGGAACGCGACGCGCGCTGCGCCTCCGCTCGCCGCCAGCGCGCCGTTCGCCAGGCGCTCGCTGGCTTGCAGCACGAGCGGGCTGTTCATCAGGTACAGCGCCTGGCTGGCGCTGGTGGTGGTGGGGCGCGCCTCGAGCGTGACGCCCGGATCGGGGTAGTCGAAGGCGCTGTACAGGTCGAACATCGCGTTGCGGATGATCGGCAGGTACAGCGAGCGCCGCAGCGAGTCGTAGCGCGCGCCGTCCTCGGACTGGTCGTTGGTCACGTAGTCGCCGTTGCCGACCTCCAGCAGGTTGCCGCCCAGCGTGAGCTCGAGCGCGCCCGAGGCCGCCAGCAGCGCGTCGCGCAGCGACTCGGCGTCCAGCCGGTGACGGTTCTGGCGCGCCAGGAGCCGGTTCGAGGGGTCGAGCTCGGCTCGCTCCGGGTCCTCCAGGGAAGCCTGCTGGTAGGTGCTCGAGGCGCAGATCAAGCGGTGCAGCGCCTTGTTCGACCAGCCGCGGCGCTGGAACTCGCGCGCCAGCCAGTCGAGCAACTCGGGATGGGAGGGCGGATCGCCGCGCAGACCGAAGTTGGAGCTCGACGCGACCAGGCCGAGGCCGAAGTGGCCCTGCCACAGGCGGTTCACCGCCACGCGCGCGGTCAACGGATGGCGCGGGTCGAGCATCCAGCGCGCGAGCTGCAGGCGCCCGCTCTGGTCCGCGGGCATGGCCTCGAGCTCGAGCCCGGGCGCGAGGCTCGGCGGGACGCCGCGCGGCACGGCGTCCTCGCGCTCGAGCGGGTTGCCGCGGCGCATGAACTCGAGGTCGGCGATCGTGGCCGCCTCGGCCACGGCCGGGGCGGTGTCGAGCAGGGGCGGCAGGGTGCGCTCGAGCTCCTCGACCGCCGCACGCGCCACCGCCAGCGCGGCGCGCGACTCGGCCGGGAGCAGCGGCTCGGTCTCGGCCGCGCTCAGCTGGAACAGCCCCGTCGGCCCGAGCAGGACCTGGCGCAGGGCCTCGACACCCTCGCCCTGCAGGCGTTCGGTCGCGGGCGCTCCGGCGCGCAGCTCGCGCCACTGGGCCAGCACGCTCGAGAACAGCGTCTGGTAGCGGCCGGCCAGCTCGCGCCGCGACTGCGGCGGCGGTCCGTCGAGCAGCGCGCTCGCGGGCGCCAGCAGCGCGAGCCGCTGCGCGCCGTGTTCCGCGCGCAGCCGCGCGAGGATGGCCGGCGCGGCCGCGGCGAACTCCGCGTCGGTCGCGGCCGTCAGGCTGGCCCAGGGCGCGAAGAGCGGGTCGTTCGTGCGCTGCGCCAGCTCCAGGCGCAGCACGAAGTTGCGCAGCAGCGTGGGCACGAGCTCGGCCGGCGCGTCGCCGGGCGACCACAGCAGCAGCCGATCGACGTGCGGCCAGGGCCCGTCGCGCTCCAGCCGCAGCACGTTGCGGCCGGCGTGCACGTCGATCGGGCCCACCGTGTACCAGCGCTGGCCGTCGACCTGCCACGAGCCGGTGGGCTTGGCGAGCGCGGCGTCGAACAGCGTGCGGCCGTCCAGCAGGACGCGCAGCGGGCGCGACTCCTCGGCCGCCAGGCGCACCTCCAGCGTGCGCCGGCCGGGCGCGTCGAAGCTCAGGTCGTACTCGGCGAACTGCAGCCCGCCGCCGCCGGGGCTGCGCGCGATCACGACCTCCTTCGAGCCGAAGGTCGAGTCGTCGCGCAGCAGGTTGCCGCGGCTGGCCTCCTCGGCCTCGACCACCAGGCTCGCGCGCGCCGCAGCGTCGGCGGCCAGCAGGTAGGCATGGGCCTCGCCGATCCAGCCGTCGCGCAGGCGCTCCTCGGCGCCCGTGCGCAGCCCGTTGAGCTCGACGCGCGCCTGCTCGAGGCGGGCCTCGTGGCTGGCGCGCGCCTCGACCTTGGCCAGGGGCGCGAGCGCGCGCTCGTTCCAGCGCGAGACGAAGGCCAGGTCGCCCATCGTGCGCGTGCTGTGGAAGATGCCCGCCACCGCGGTGTAGTCGCGCTGCGAGAGCGGGTCGAACTTGTGGTCGTGGCAGCGCGCACAGCCCAGCGTGATGCCCTGGAACACGCGGAAGGCGACGTCGCTCTGCTCGTCGACCACGTCCAGCGCGAGCTTCTGCTTGTCCTGCTCGGCCAGCATCTTCGGGCCCAGCACCAGGAAGCCCGTGGCGATCAGGTGATCGCGCAGCAGCGCCTCGTCGGGCGGTTCCGGCAGCAGGTCGCCGGCCAGCTGCCAGGTGAGGAACTGGTCGTAGGGCAAGTCCGCGTTCAGCGCGCGCACGACCCAGTCGCGGTAGCGCCAGGCGGTGGCCATGGCGAGGTTCTCGTCCAGCCCGTTGGAATCGGAGTAGCGCGCCAGGTCGAGCCAGGCGCGGCCCCAGCGCTCGCCGTAGTGCGGGCTGGCCAGCAGGCGCTCGATCTCGCGCGACCAGGCGTCGGGCGCGCGCTCGTGCTCGAAGTGCTCCAGCTCCTCGGCCGTCGGCGGCAGCCCGATCAGGTCGAACGAGAGCCGCCGCAGCAGCGTGCGCCGGTCGGCGCGCGGCGAGGGGCGCAGGCCGGCCGCTTCCAGGCGCGCCAGCACGAAGCGATCGATCGGATTCGCGCACCAGCCCTCGTCGCGCACCGGCGGGGGCGCGGGCTCGGCGATCGGCTGGAAGGCCCAGTGCGTCGCGCCCGACGGACCGCCGGCGGCTCCGGCGCCGTCGGAGGGGTACGGCGCGCCCAGCCGCACCCACTGCTCGAACACCAGCAGCGCCGCGGCGTCGAGCTTGCCCGCCGGCGGCATGCGCGGGTCGCCCTCGTAGTGCAACGCCTCGAGCAGGCGCCCGCGCGCGGGCTCGGCCGCGTCCAGCAGCGCGCCGGACTCGCCGCCGCGCAGGAAGTCCGCGCGCGTGTCCAGGCGCAGCCCACCCTTGAGCTTCCGGGCCCCGGCCGAGTGGCACTCGTAGCAGTGCGTCACCAGCAGCGGGCGCACCTTGGACTCGAAGAATTCGAGCTGGGTCGCGCTCGGCTCGCTCGCCTGGGCGGCGGCCACGGCCGCCAGGGCGAGGCCGGCCAGGAGCGCGCCCCAGGGCCGGGAACGTCCGGGCCCGGCGCTCACGGACGAAGGCCCGCGCGCGCGGTCCGCGCCTTCCCCGCGCGCCACCCGCGGCGCTCGTCGCTCTCGGGACACGGCCTGCCTGTACGCCACTGCATGGGGCGAGCGCCCTGCGCGCGCCCTACCGAGTGTAACCGGGGCCCGTCCGCGTGCCCCGCTCGCCGTTCACTCCCCCAGCCCGCCCGCCGCGTTCGCGCCGCGCTCGCGGCTCGTGCTGCGCACGGCGGCGATGCGCGCGCGGATGCCCTCCTGGTCGTACTGCGGGAAGACGTAGCGCGCTCCCGGGCCGGGGAGGTGCAGCTTGCCCGCGCGCTCGATCTTGCCGGCCGCCGCCAGCAGCGGGACGAGCTGGAAGACGTACTCGCAGGCGGCCGCGGCCGGGAACCAGGCGGCGCAGGCATCGCGCACGGGGATGAAGCAGTTCGTGTCGCCCGCCAGGTCGTCGTAGGCCGCGAAGAACGGCTCGAGCGCGCCGGCCTCCTCGGGCGGCAGCTCGCACAGCACCGTCGGGATCTGGCGCGACTCGATCAGGCGCCACAGCTTGACGGCCGGGTAGCGGTGGTTGCCGTCGTGCTCGAGCGAGAAGCAGGTGCCGTGCTGCAGCATGCACACGTGCGGCATCTGGTCGGCCTTCAGGACGACGATCCAGGTGCCCTGCTCCAGGTCGGCGGCCTGGATGCGGGCCGAGCACTCGAGGGAGGGTTCGCTCATGCCGCAGCGCCATGAACGCGCTTCCAGATCCTACCCCTGTCCCGGGCCACAGGCCGAAGCCCGCCGCGGGGCCCGGGCCTTCCTTTCCGCCAGCGCGGGCCACCGCCGGGCGGCGACGGGCGGATTCCGATAGACTCCAGTCATCGTGGCCCGCAAACCCGGACTCTGGCGCGACGCGCTGCTCTTCCTCGCGCTGCTCGTGGGCATCGTCCTGGTGCGCAACGTGGTCCTGCCCGCGTTCGGCGTGCCCACATGAAGCACGCCGCAGTGCTCCCCGGAGGGGAGCGACCCGGCTCCCGCTCCCGCCCAGGCTCCGTAGTCCAGCGCGGGCGGGACACGGGAGTTCGCGTGCGCTGCGGGCGGCGCGCGCGTATCACTGTCCTCCGGAGGTGCACATGTCCTTCGTCGAACAGGTGTTCGTTCGTCCGTGGCCGTTCTGGGCGGGGGGGCTCGCGATCGGCGCCTTCGCCGTGGCGCTGGCCGGGCTGACCGGCAAGGGGCTGGGCGTCTCGAGCGGCTACGGGACGCTGTGTGCGCTGGTCTCGGGCCTGCCGATCTTCCGCGCGCGGCCCTTCTCCGAGCGCTGGCGGCTGTGGTTCCTGCTCGGCATCCCGCTCGGCGGCCTCCTGTCCGCGGCGCTGGGCGGCAAGCTCGGCCCGCAACCGTGGCCGCGCCTCACGAGCGCCGAGACCTTGCCGCCGCTCCTCGTGCTGGTGCTCGGCGGCGCCCTGGTGGGCTACGGCGCGCGCCTCTCCGGCGGCTGAACCAGCGGGCACTCGATCCTGGGCGTGTCCCGGGGTTCCAGGGCCAGCGTGGTGGCGACCCTCGGCTTCATGCTGGGCGCGATCGCGAGCGCGAACGCGCTGGTCTGGCTGTTCGGAGGCCCCTCCGGAGGCCCGCCGTGAACGTGCTCTTCCTGGCGGCCGGGACGCTGTTCGGCTTCCTCCTGTCGCGCGCGGGCGTGACCGACTACGAGCGCATGCAAGGGCTCTTCCTGCTGCGCGACTTCCACGTGGCCGGAGTGATGGGCGTGGCCATCGCCGTGAGCGCGCTCGGACTCGCCTGGCTGACGAGGAGCCGCACGAGCGCGCTCAACGGCTGCCCGCTCGAGCTCGGCGCGAAGCCGATGCGGCCGCGCCTGTTCGCCATGAGCCTGGTCTTCGGCGTGGGCTGGGCCCTGACCGGTGCCTGACCCGGCACCATCCTCGCTCAGCTCGGGGAGCTGAAGCCCTACGCCCTGGCGAGCTTCGGCGGCGTCCTGCTCGGCACGCTGGCCTACGGCTGGCAAGCCGCGCGCCCACCGCGTTGA
>CAZWAY010000017.1:0-73463 GCA_964631945.1 uncultured Planctomycetaceae bacterium | reverse complement strand
GGGCTCGAGTTCGAGCCCGCGCGTGAGGGCGGCGCGCGCGCCCGGCGCATCGCCACGCCGCTGCAGCAGCTCGCCGAGCGCCACGAACCACAGGCCCCGGTCGGGCTGCAGCTCGGTCAGGCGGCGCAGCTCGCGCTCCGCGCCCGCCAGGTCGCCCTGCTCGGACAAGAGCAGGCTGAGCTGCGCTCGGCCCTTGACCTCGTCGAGCGCGCCGAGCGCGAGTCCGCGTTCGAACGAGCGACGCGCCTCGGCCGGTTGCCCGAGGCGGCTCTGGACCTGCCCCAGGCGCAGCAGGATGTCGCCGTCGCCGGGGGCGAGCTCGGCCGCGCGCGCGAACTCGCGGCGCGCGGCCTCGAGCTCGTCCAGGCGCAGGTACACCAGACCGAGCTGCACGCGCACGCCGGTCTCTTCCAGGCCGCTCCCGTCCGACAGCCCCAGCGCGAAGGCCCGCTCAAAGGCGGCGCGGGCCTCGGCCAGCTGCCCGAGCTCGGCGCGCGCCTGGCCGAGCTGGAGCCAGACCTTGGCGTTGGACGGCTCGAGCGCGAGCGCGGCCTCGAACTCGCCGATGGCCTCGGCGTGCTCGCCGCGGCGCACGTGCAGCGCGCCGAGCACGTAGGGGATCTGCGCACTCGCGGGCGCGCGCTTGCGGGCGCGCTCGAAGAGCCGCACGGGATCGGCCCAGGCGTGCGCGTCGGGCGCCGAGGTCAGCGCCAACCAGCCCAGCAGCAGCGCGGCGATGGGCGCCCACGCGCGCGCTCCTCCGCCCGGCAGCCGCGCGCAACGCCGCAGCCCGGCCTCGAACAGGAGCCCGAGTCCCAGCACGAAGCCGAACGAGGCCGTGTAGGCGAGCCGATCTCCGGCCAGGGTGCCGATCGGGATCAGCTGCAGCACGGGCGCCAGCGCGAGCACGAAGAACACGCCCGCGAACAATGCCCTCCGGCCGCCGAGCCGGGCCAGGGCGAGCAGGGTCGCGGCGGCGGCGAGCCACCACGCGAGCGTCACCCAAGACAGCGCGTGCGCCACGAGCGGCAGCGTGCCGCCGCCGTAGTCGGGCGAGAGCGCCACCGGCCAGACCAGGTTGCGGAGGTAGAAGAAGAGCAGCACGGGCACGTTCGCGAGCCGCAGCGCGAAGGGCGAATCGACCAGCGCGGGCGGCAAGAGCCCCGGCCCCAGTGCGGCCGCGCGCGCGCCGAGCCCCACGCCGAGCGCGACCAGGGCCGGCAGCGCCGCCAGCAGGGCCTGGCGCGCGCGCGCGCGGGCGCCGAAGAACAGGACCTCGAGGGGAGCCGCCAGGGCCAGCACCAGCGCGCTCTCCTTGGCCAGCACGCCCAGGCTCGCCAGCAGCGCCCCGAGCGCGAGCCGGCGCGGGCGCACGCGGTGCTCGCCGTCCAGCACGACGAGCCAGGCCGCGCCGGTCAGCAGGAAGGCCAGGCTCTCGGCCCGCCCGACGCCGTTCGCCGCGACCTCGGTGTGGATCGGGTGCACCGCGAACAGCGCGGCCGCGAACAGCGCGGGCGCGCGCGTTCCGAGCAGGCGGCGGGCGAGGGCGAAGGCGAGCAGCGTGGCCGCGCCGTGCAGCGCCAGGTTCGTGAGGCGGCAGAACCAGGGCGCGGCCGTGATGCGCGCGCCCAGGACGAAGGAGAGCGTCGTGACCGGCCGGTACAACCCGCCGTGGCGCTCGCCCCAGTAGGGCTGCGTCAGGGCCCCGACCCAGTCGCCCTGCTGGACGCGCGGGTCTTCCTGGACGAGCGGGACGTCGTCGTACACGAAGCCCCCCCGCAACGACGGCAGGAAGGGCAGGCACGCCAGCAGGAACAGCGCCAGGCGCTCGAATCGCACCTTCGTGGGCACTTCGCCCAGCGTAGCGTGCGCGCCGTGAGATGGGGGAGGGGTTCGAAGTTCATGGGTTCGCGCGCGCGTTGAGCGCCGCACGCATCCACTCTCACGCGCCAGGAAAGATCCACGCCGGGCCCAGTAGCCGCCCGCGAAGGCCGCCCATACAATTGCGCGATCCTAATGTTTTCGGCGCGATTCCCGCCGCCGAGGCCGAGTCGCGTGTTTCCCCCCCTCTCGCTGCTCCTCACCGCGCTTGCGCTCGCGCAGGCCGGCTTGCGTCCCTCGCAGACCGAGGGCTCCGTGCAGCCCGGACACCTGGCCTTCGCGCTCGGCGCTCCCCCGCGCCTCCCTGCGCAGCTCGTGAAACCACTCTTCGCCGAGGGGAGGCTCGTGCCGGGGTATTTCATCGTCCACTTCCGGGGCCCGATCACGCCCGCGGACAAGGCCTGGCTGGACGAACTGACCGGGTCGGTGCGCCGCGACGATGGCACCCAGCTCGCGCGCGCCTACGTCCCCGACGACGCCCTGCTGGCCTGGGTCGAGCGCACCTCCACCTGGCTCGCTCTGCGGCGTTCGCCGCGCACGGACTGGATCGGCCGCTACGAGCCGGCTTACAAGCTCGATCCGACGCTCTGGGGTGCGCGGGAGTGCGCGCCGCTGCTCCTGGACGTCGACCTGGTTCCCGGACATGCCCCGCAGCGCGTGGTCGAGGCCCTCGAGTCCCTCGGTGCGCGCGTGCTCGAGCAGGTCCACTATCGCGGGCGACGCGGGCACGACCTCGCCTTCCTGGTGGTGGAGGCAGCAGAGGACGGCCTCGCCGAGCTCGCCGGGGTGGAAGGGATCCGGGTGATCCAGCGTCGCGGTGTGGCCCAGGTCGTGGGCGACGGAGGCCTACCGCGAGCGCTGGACTCCTTCTGGATCGCCGAGCTCTCGCGGCGCTTCGGCGACGGCCGCCCGCTCGGCAGACGGCTGGCCGAGGCGCCCCTCGGAGCCGGCCATGACCAGGTCGCGGCCTTCCTGGATCTCCTGGCCTTCGATCATCCCGCCGTACTGGCGTGCATCGAGGAGGAAGAGCTCGCCGGCGCTGGTGGGTCCGACGAACCCGTGAAGAACGCTTTGGCCGGTACGCTCCCGGACGCGGAGCGCGTGTCCTCGTCGCGTGCCGACAGCGCGCACGGCCGGGCGACGCGGGATGTGCCGGCGGCTTCGCCCTCGGCCGCCCTGCAGAAGGCGCTGGCGCTCGGCGGCGCCGATGCGAGCGTGATCAGTGACACGCCTGAGTCGGCTGGCTTCACCGCGCCGGGTGAGCCCGCGCACGTCTACTCCATGCGCGCGTTCGGCGCCGAGGATGGGCTCGCGGTCACGCTGGTCTGGACCGACGAACCCGGCAGTGCAGGGCCAGCCAAGCCGCTCCAGAACGACCTCGACCTGATCGTCACGGCTCCGGACGGAACGGTCTATCGCGGCGGTCCGATCGAGACCGAGACCCCGGCTGGCGGCGCCGCCGATTCGAGCCGCAACGTCGAACGCGTGGTGCTCGCGGCACCTCGGCCCGGGCTCTGGAGGCTGAGCGTGCGCGCGGCGCGCGGGCCCTATTCGGTGCGCCAGGGGTATGCCCTCGTCGCGAGCGGCCTCGGGGGCGGCGGGGCGTTCGAGCCCCTCCTGGCGCCCACGACCCTCACGCTGCGCGTCAACGCGGCCTGGAACTCGAAGAACGGCACGCTGGGTACGGGCGATCTCGTGCGCTTCTCCGCCAGCGACGACAACCGCTACAACCTGCGCAACGGCGAGCAGCTCACCCTGGCCTTCGACGACGGTGTGCCGCTCGGTACGAGCCTCACCGCCGTGCGCTTCTTCGTCGAGCACCACGAGGAGCCGCGCGTGGGTCCGGGCGAGATCCTGTGGAAGCTTGCCCGTGGCTCGCTCACGGCTCCGACGCTGGTGGCGACCACCGCGGCACCGTTGCGCCTGGGGCCGGGCGCTGAGGTGCTCGACCTCTGGACGTCCGGTGCGCTGGTGCCGGACGCGAACGACCTCGAGCTCGTCGTCCAAAACACCAACCGCGACGACGACACGGTCCTCGACCGGATCTTCGCCGAAGTCGACCTGCTGGCCAGCTCGGTGCCCGTGATCGTTTCCACGGCGAGCGCCGCCGGAGTGGTGGGGCAGGCTTATCGCTACGACGCAGACAGCCGGGCCGAGGCCAGCGCCAGCACGCCGGTCACGTGGACATCGACAGGCGCTCCAAGCGGCTTCTCGATCGACGCCACCACGGGTTTGGTGCGCTGGACACCCGGCGCGGTGGGGGCCTTTGCCGTGACGATCGGGGCCGACAACGAGTTCGGCACGGCCAGCCAGTCGTTCACGGTCCAGGTGTCGGGCGCGCCGCCGCTCCCGGCCACGCTCTTCCCGGCCACCGTCCCCAGCCTCGTCTATCTCCCGCCCGAGCGCCTGGCCCGCGGTCCTGCGCTACCCGAGCAGCGTCTCAACGTCTTCCTGCCCCCGGGTGTCCCGCCGCTCTCCGGATGGCCGGTGGTGCTCAACAATCGCGCCGGCGGAGGACGCGGCGCGCTACCCCTCGCCACGCTCGTGAGCACGGGCGCCACCGCGCCACTGCACGCTTTCGTGGCGAAGGGGATCGCAGTGGTGGACTTCGGCGTCACGAGTCTCGGCGACGGGCTGGGGCTCTTCTATCCGCCCGGACACGCCAGCGGGCGCTACGAGTCGTTCTTGCCGGGCGACGACAACCCGGAGAAGGAAGCCGAGTGGGCCATCCAGTGGCTCAAGAGCCAGAGCGCCTTCCCGCTCGACGCGAGCCGGATCTGCGTGCGCGGCTCGTCCCAGGGGGCGATGATCGCGCTGTGGGCCACGATGGGCCCGGATCGTGCGCGGGCCAGCGGCTCGCCGCAGGTCCTGGCCAGCACGCGCGTGAAGGGCGTGCTCGCGCTGCAGCCACCTACCTCGCTGTGGGCCTTCGACCAGACGCCGGCCTTGGCGTCGCGCATGATCGCGCACTTCGAGCAGGCCGCTCAGCCTGGCGTGGCTGCCATTGCGCTCGCACAGGTCGCGGAGGGCCTGCAGAAGGACAGTAGCATCATGCGCTTCGCCTTCGACACGCTGGCGGCGCGGGTCAACAACGAGCGCCAGGCGATCTGCCTGCTCTACAACGAGCCGGTCAAGCGGGTCGGCGTGCAGCCGGCCGACATGACACTCGACGCGCTGGGCTATCCGCGCCTGCACGACACGCTCGCACAGCCGTTCCTCCACGACAGCTGGTCGGGCTACGTGCTCTACCGGCGCCTGCTCGACCTCTCGCCCTCGTCCGCGGCCTTCCATGGCGCGAACTCGGTCTTCGCCGTGCGCGACACCTCGGCCCTCGCGCCGCCGTTCGCCTTCCACACGCGCACCTACTCGGGCACCATCACCAGCCCGCAAGCCAACGCCATCGCGCACGAGTGGGTGCTGCGGACGCTGAATTGAGCGGGCCCTGAAGCGAACCTCGCGGAGTCCGCGCCGACCGGCCCTCTGCCCTGGACGGTGATGCGCGCGCCTCGTCCGCCGCTCCGGGTTCGGTGCAGACGCGCGCGGGATGCTATCGTCGCTGCCGGGGAGGCCCATGCTCGCTCGCATCCCGTACACGCGCTACCTGGCGATCCTGGGCGGGTCGTTCGCCGCGCTCACGCTGGCGCTCGGGATCGCGCCCCACTACCGCGGCGACTGGGTGATGGAGAACGTGCTGGTGCTGGCCTTCCTGGTGGCGGCGGCGTTCTCGCACCGGCGCCTGCCGCTCTCGCGTCTCTCGTGGACGCTGATCTTCGTGTTCCTGTGCCTGCACGAGCTGGGCGCGCACTACACCTACTCCGAGGTGCCCTACGACGAGTGGTGCCGCGCGCTGTTCGGCTGGACGCTGTCCGAGCGGCTCGGCCTCACGCGCAACCACTTCGACCGCCTGGTGCACTTCAGCTACGGGCTGCTGCTCGCCTATCCGGTGCGCGAGGTGTTCCTGCGGGTGGGCGAGGCCAAGGGCTTCTGGGGCTACTTCCTGCCGCTCGACGTGACCATGTCGAGCTCGCTGCTGTACGAGCTGTTCGAGTGGGGTGCGGCGGTCTGCTTCGGGGGCGAGCTGGGCGCGGCCTACCTCGGCACCCAGGGCGACGAGTGGGACGCGCACAAGGACATGGCGCTCGCCAGCCTGGGGGCGCTGATCGCGATGACGGTGACGGCGCTGGTGACGCGCCGCTACAAGCGCGACTTCGCGCGCGAGTGGGCCGAGAGCCTGCGCGTCAAGCACGCGCGCCCGCTGGGCGAGGAGGAGCTCGAACGGCTGCGGAGCACGCGCCGATGAGGGCCTGGTCGACGGCCGCCGAGCTCGCCGAGCGGACCCCACCGACGCGCAATCGCACGGCGGACTTCCTGCGCGCGGCCTCGATCCTGGCGGTGGTGCTCGGGCACTGGACGGCGGCCGCGCCCTACGTGGACGCGGCCGGCCAGCTCACGCCGACGCACCTCCTGGCGGTGGCGGACTGGAGCCACTGGCTGACCTGGGGGATCCAGGTGATGCCGGTCTTCTTCCTGGTGGGGGGCTTCTCGAACGGCTTGACCTGGCGCGCGGCGCGGCGCGATGGCGAGTCGTACGCAGGCTGGCTGGACGGGCGCCTGCGGCGGCTGGTCTGGCCGCTCTTGCCGCTGCTCGGCGTGTGGGTCGGGATCGGCGCGCTGGCGCACGCGGGCGGGGTGCCCGAGCGGATGGTGCGCATCGGCTCGCAGATGGCGCTGATCCCGGTCTGGTTCCTGGCGGTGTACCTGGGGGTGGTCGTGCTGGTGCCGCTCTCGCACGCGCTGTGGGAGCGCTTCCGCTGGGGCTCCTGTGCCGGCCTCGCGCTGGCCGCGGTGCTGGTGGACGTGGCCTTCTTCCGCGGCCAGCGCGCGCTCGGCTGGGTGAACTACCTGTTCGTGTGGTCGGCCGTGCACCAGCTCGGCTATGCCTGGAGCGAGGGCGAGCTGGCGCGCCTGCGGCGTACGCTGCCGCTCGGCCTGCTCGGGCTGGCGCTGCTCTTCGCCCTGACCACGGTCGGTCCCTACCCGCGCGCGATGGTGGGCGTGCCGGGCGACGCGCTCAGCAACACGACCCCGCCCAAGATCACGCTGCTCGCGCTGGCGGCGGCCCAGAGCGGCCTCTTGCTGTCGCTCGAGCCCTTCTTCCGGCGCGTCCTCGCGCGCGCCGTGCCCTGGACCGCGACCGTGCTGGTCAACGGACGGATCATGACCGTGTACCTCTGGCACCTGACGGCGATGGTGCTGTGGATCGGGCTCGCGCACCTCCTCGGCGGACTCGGCTTGCACGCCGCGCCGGGCACGGACGCCTGGTGGCGCGCGCGCCCGCTGTGGATCGTGACCCTCGCGCTCGTGCTCTTGCCGCTGGTGCTGCTCTTCGGCCGCTTCGAGCGCCCGCGGCCCGGCGCGCGCCCGCCGCCGGCCTGGCGCCTGGTCGCCGGGGCCGGGCTGGTCGTGGCCGGGCTCGCGGCGCTCGCCTTCGACGGCATCGCCGGCGGCGGCTGGTTCGGACTGCGCCTCGGCGTGCTGGCCCTGCCGTTCGCCGGGGCGCTGCTGATCGGGATCACGCCCCGCGTGCGCCCCGGCGCGTCGAGCTCGCGCCAGGCCGGCGCGCCGCGTGGATAGAATCCCGGCCCCCATGAGGATCGCCTACCTGTCGACGGATTTCGGCGTGCCCGTGCGCGGCACCAAGGGTGCCTCGGTGCACGTGCGCAAGATGGTGGGGGCGCTCGCCAAGCGCGGGCACGAGCTGGTGCTGCTGACGCCCGACTCGGGCGAGGGCCCGGCCGAGGCGCCCGCCTGTCGGGTGCTGTCGCTGCCCTTCGAGCCGGGCCCCGCGGCGCTCGTCGACGCGCTGCGGCGCGAGCCGATCGGGCGCGACAACCGCCTGGCGAAGGACCTGCGCAACGTGTGCTACTCGCTGGCGCTGGAGGCCCAGGCCCTGCCGCACCTGGCCGAGTTCCGGCCGGACTTCCTGTACGAACGCTACGCGCTCTTCGGCACGGCCGGGGTGCAGCTGGCGCGCCGCCTGGGGGTGCCGCTGCTCCTGGAGGTCAACGCGCCGCTGGTCGAGGAGCAGCGCGAGCAGCGCGGGCTCGACCTGCCGCACCTGGCGGTCGAGGCCCAGCGGCAGGCCTTCGCCGGCGCGGACGAGGTCCTGGTGGTCTCGCGCTGGCTGGAGGGCTACGCGCGCGAGCACGGCGCCGCGCCCGAGTGCGTCAGCGTGGTCCCGAACGCGGCCGACGGCGAGCTCTTCCGCCCGCGCCCGGGGCCGTCCGAGGTGCGCCGCCGGCTGGGCTGGGAGCAGGCCGTCGTGCTCGGCTTCGTGGGCGCGATGAAGCCCTGGCACGGCGTGATCCGGCTGGTCGAGGCGCTCGAGCAGCTCGGCGGCGCCGCGGCGCCCTTCCGCCTGCTGCTGCTCGGCGACGGGCCCGAGCTGGCGCGCGTGCGCGCGCGCGTGAGCGCCGCGGGGCTCGAGCGCCTCGTGCACACGCCCGGCGCCGTGCCGCACGGCGAGGTGCCCGAGTGGCTGGCGGCGGTGGACCTCGCGATGGTGCCCTACGAGGCCAGTGCCGTGCCCTACTTCTCGCCCGTGAAGCTGTTCGAGTACATGTCGATGGGCTTGCCGATCGTCTCGGCGCGGCTCGGCCAGACCGAGGAGATCCTCGAGCACGGCCGCACGGGCTGGCTGTACGCGAGCGACGAGCCGGGCGAGCCCGCCGCCACGATCCGACGCTTGGCCCAGGACCGCCCCGCGCTGCAGCGCGCTGGCGCGTGCGCGCGCGAGGTGGCGCTGGCGCGCTACACCTGGGACCGCAACGCCGAGCGCGTGGAGGAGCTGGCGCGACGCGCGCTCGCGCGCCGCCGCGCAGCGCGGGCCTGAGCGGCGCGGAGTCGCCGGGGTCCGACGGATCCGCCCGAGCGCGCGTCGCCGGTTCGGTCCTTGTCAGCGCGCGCTCGGCGCAAGACACTGCGCGCATGTCGCCGTGTCTCGGCCAAAGGAGCACCGCCTGAAGGCCCGGCTGCGAGTCGCGCTGCTCGCGCTGGTCGCCGGCGGGCCCGCCCTCTGCGGCTGCCGTCTCGTGAATGCCGTGACCGATGCGCCCGGCAAGCTGGCCTCGTCCATCGCCCCGTCCAAGCCCGCGCCGGCGCTGGCCTCGGCCGAGCTCGCGCCGCGGCTGATGCGCTACGCCGATCTCTTCGCGCTCGAGATCCAGAAGGCGACGGTCGCGTTCGCCGAGGCCGCGGGCAGCGTGGAGGCGCGCATCCGCGCCCTGCGCTGGCGCATCGATTACACCAGCGAGGCCTGGAAGCGGGCCACCGTGGACCATCCCTACGCCGGCCTGTTCGACACGCTCGTGCTCGTCACGGCCCTGCGCGCCGCGCACGAGGAGCGCTGGAGCGCCGAGTGGGGCGAGCCCAACCGCATCCTGATCACGGCCCTCCAGCGCCTCGAGGGCGCGGCCTGGAAGCTGGCCGAGGAGGGCATGACCCCCGCGCAGGTCCGGGATTCGCACACCGTGATCGATGCCTGGCTGGCCGGCGATCCCGCCGAGCGTCTGGTGGACGTGGTGCAGCTGCCGGGCTTCGACAAGCTCGCCAGCGGGGGCGGCGCGGCCGCGCTGGTCTCCGGCCTGACCGACCTGGTGCGCTTCGATCCGCTCGGAGGCCTCGAGCCCGCCACGCGCGAGGTCCGCCAGGCGCGCGCGCTGGCCGAGCGCTTCTTCTACTACGTGCAGCGCGTGCCCGAGCTGCTGGAGGCGCGCGTCGAGCTGCTCAGCCTGCGCACGGCGGAGACGAGCGAGACGCGCACGCTGCTGGAGGGCTGGGAGCGCACCTCGCGCTCGGCCGAGGCGCTGGCGCCCCCGGCCGCGGCCCTGCCTGCGCTGTTCGCGGCCGCGCGCACGGCGGCGCTCGCGCAGGTCTCGACCGAACTCACGCGCCAGCGCGAGGGCCTGGTGGGCGACCTCGAGCGCGCGCGCGCGCCGCTGGGCGAGCTGCTGGGCGAGACGCGCACCACGGCCGAGGCCACGCGCGCGCTGGCGGACTCGCTGAGCGTGACGCTGGCCGCGCTCGGGACCTTCCTGGACCGCTTCGAGCCGCGCGCGGACGCCGCCGCGGAGCCCGAGGCCGACGCGCGCGCGCGGCCCTTCGACGTCACCGAGTACGGCGCGGCCGCCGAGCGCATCGGCGCCGCGGTGCACGAGCTGAATACCACCCTGGCCGCGCTCGACCGCAGCCTGCCCGAGCTGCAGCGCGTCCTCGACGCCACCGCCGCGCGCGGCGAGCGCACGATCGATCACGCCTACCGGCGCGGGCTGACGCTGCTCGCGTTCGCCCTGGCCGGCACGGTCGCCGCGGTGCTGCTGGTGCGCTGGACCTCGCAGCGCGCGCGGCGCGCCCCGCCGGAGGGCGGGATTTCGAGGCCCGGAGCGTGAGTCCGGGGGGGCGATCGGCATACTTCCGCCGGTGCGCCTCCCGCTCCACGCTCGCATCCTGATCGGGGCCGCGCTCGGGATGGGGCTCGGCGTGCTGGCCTTCGCCCTGCTGGGCGATGCGCCCGTGCTGGCCGGCTTCATCCGCTACGGGACCCAGCCGATCGGGCAGGTCTTCCTGCGGCTGCTCCTGATGCTGGTGGTGCCGCTCGTGTTCGCGGCGCTGGTGCTGGGCGTGGCCGGGCTCGGCGACCTGCGTAGCCTGGGACGCGTCGGGCTGAAGACGCTGGCGTACACGGTGGCCGTCTCGACCATCGCGGTCGGGATCGGCCTCACGCTGGTGAACGTGCTGCGGCCGGGCGAAGGCCTGTCCGAGGAGACGCGCGCGCGCATGCTGGCCGGCGCGGCCGAGCGCGCGGCCGCGATCACCAGCGCGCCCGCGCCCAAGACCGGGATCGATCTGGTGGTCCAGATCGTGCCCGACAACGCGATCCGGGCCGCGGCCAGCGGCGACATGCTGGCGGTGATGTTCTTCGCGCTGATGATCGGGGTGGGCGTGGTCCTGACCAGGAGCGAGGCCGCGCGGCGCTTCGAGGAGGTCGTGCAGGGCCTGTACGACGTCAGCATGCGCCTGATCCACCTGGTGATCTCGTTCGCGCCCATCGGCGTGGCGGCGCTCCTGTTCACGCTCACGGCCCAGCTCGGGCACGAGATCCTGCTGCAGCTCGCGCGCTACGTGGGCGTGGTGCTGCTGGCGCTCTGTCTGCACCAGTTCGTGGTGTACTCGCTGGCGGTGCGCTTCCTGGGCGGCATGAGCCCGCTCGCCTTCTTCAAGGCCATCGAGTCGGCCATGATCACGGCCTTCTCGACCGCCTCCAGCAACGCCACGCTGCCGACCGCGCTGCAGGTGGCCGAGGAGAACCTGAGGCTGCCGAACCGCATCAGCCGCTTCGTGCTGACGATCGGCTCGACCGCCAACCAGAACGGCACGGCCCTGTTCGAGGGCGTGACGGTGCTGTTCCTGGCGCAGTTCTACGGCGTCGAACTGGGCCTCGACAAGCAGGCCCTGGTGGTGGCGATCTGCATCCTGGCCGGCATCGGCACGGCCGGCGTCCCGGGCGGCTCGATCCCGGTCATCGCGGCGATCCTCGGCCTGGTGGGCGTGCCGCTCGAGGGCCTCGGGCTGATCCTGGGCGTCGACCGCTTCCTCGACATGTGCCGCACGGTGCTGAACGTCTCGGGCGACCTGGCGGCGGCGGTGGTGGTGGCGCACAGCGAGGAGAAGAGCGGGCGCTAGATCGGCGCCGCCTCTCCCCTCCACGTCTGCGGATCGTTCTCGGAGACTGCCCGCGGACCGCGGAGATGGCCTGGCCGCTCTGCGCGCGGCACAATCCTGCGCCCATGGCGTTCGAGCCTGCTCCGTTGGTCGAGCTCGAGCCGCACCCGCTGCTGCGGGTGGCGGCCTTCGGCTGCGTCTTCGCGCGGCCCCTGGGCGAGGCGCCCGTGCCCGCATGGCTCACGGCCTTGCTCGCGCTGGAGTGTGCCGCGCCGCTCACGCGTGACGAGCCCACGCGTGAGAGCATCCGCGCGCTGCTGCGGCGCGGTGGCTACAAGCCCACCGGCCGCGGCAAGCCCTCCTCCGAGTACCTGGTGCGCGCGGTGGGTGAGGGCGCGCTCGGCTCGATCAACCTGGCGGTCGACGCCTGCAACGCGGTCTCGCTGGCCAGCGGCCTGCCGATCAGCGTGATCGACCTGGAGCGCGCGCGCGCGCCGTTCCGCATCGCGCTGGCGGGCGCGGACGCGAGCTACGTGTTCAACGCCAGCGGCCAGACCATCGACGTCGAGGGCCTGCTGTGCCTGTTCGACGCCGACGGGCCCTGCGCCAACCCGGTCAAGGACGCGCAGCGCACCAAGACCTCGCCCGCCACCACGCGCACGCTGTCGGTGGTGTGGGGCGCGCACGGGCTCGAGGCGCGCCTGGCGCGCAGCGTGCAGTGGTACCGCGAGCTGCTCGAACGCGCCGGCGCGCGCACGGAGGCGGTGCCGACGCCATGAAGGACCTGGCCGGACGCGACCTCGTCTCGTCGCTCGACTTCACGCCCGAGGAGCTGCGCGGCCTGCTGGCCTTCGCGCGCGACATCAAGCACGGACGCGTGCGCCCGGCCCTGGCCGGCAAGGTGGCCACGCTGCTCTTCTTCAACCCCTCGGTGCGCACGCGGGTCTCGTGCGAGTCGGCCCTGGCGCGCTTCGGCGGCACCGGCATCACGCTGGCGGCCGGCAAGGACACCTGGAACTTCGAGTGCGGCGAGGGCGCGGTGATGGACGGGACCACCCAGGAGCACGTGCGCGAGCTGGCCCCGGTGCTCTCGCGCATGGGGCACTTCGTGGGCATCCGCAAGTCCGAGCTGGTCACGGTGGGACTGGAACGGGCGGCGGGCGCCGCGAGCTACGCCGAGCTCGCCAAGGACGAGTTCCTGCAGCGCTTCACCGAGTTCGCCGAGGTGCCCGTGATCAACCTGGAATCGAACCGCTGGCACCCGCTGCAGGGCCTGGCGGACGCGCTGACGATCCAGGAGAAGCTGCCCGAGCCGCGCGGCAAGAAGTACGTGCTCACCTGGGCCTGGCACCCGAAATCCCTGCCGGTGGCGACGCCCCACAGTCAGCTCTTGGCGGCGGCCGACCTCGGCATGCGCGTGACGCTCTTGCGGCCGGAGGGCTTCGGGCTCGAGCCCGAGGTCGTGCGCGCGGCGCGCGCGCGGGCCGAGTCGCAGGGCGGCAGCCTGGAGGAGACCGACGACGTCGCGCGCGCGCTGAAGGGCGCGCACGTGGTGTGCGCCAAGGAGTGGGGCGCGCTCGGGCTCTACGGGCGCGCGGACGAGGAGCGGCGCCTGAAGGAGCCGCTGCGCGCCGAGTGGATGGTCGACGCGCACAAGCTGCAGCAGACCGACGACGCCTTCTTCCTGCACTGCCTGCCGGTGCGTCGCAACGTGGTGGTGGCGGACGCGGTCCTGAACTCGTCGCGCTCGGCCGTCGTGCAGCAGGCCGAGAACCGCCTGTGGACCGCGGCCGCGGTGTTCGGGGCCCTGGCCGCGCACGGATAGGGGCCGCGGCCGGCGCCGCCGGCGGTCGGGCCGCGGTGGCCGGACCTCCACCCGTCCGCTACCGTGAGCCGCCATGCTGCCGGGAGCCGCTGACGCCACGCCCTCGTCCGAGCCCAGCCAGAGTTTTCCGCCCGAGCTGCGCGAGGGCCTCGCGCGCCGCGAGCCGGCCGCGCTGGCGCGCTTCTTCGACCTCTACTTCGAGCGCGTCTACGCCTACCTGCGGCGCCTGGTGGGGGACGAGCACCTGGCCGAGGACCTGACGCAGGACGTCTTCCTGCAGGCCCACAGGGCGCTCGCGAGCTACGACCCCACGCGCGATCCGCGGCCGTGGCTGTTCACGATCGCGACCAACAAGCTGCGCGACCACTGGCGCTCGCGCGCCGCGCACGCGTCCAACTCGGTCACCAGCCTCGACCATGAGGACCTGGTCGAGCGCGTGGGGGCCGCTCCGGTGGAGCCGGCGGAGAGCGCGGACGAGGGCCAGCTGGCCGCGCGCGTGCGCAGCGCCATCGACGCCCTGCCGGGCGGCCTGCGCGCGACCGTGCTGCTGCGCGTCTACGAGGGCCTCAGCTTCGAGGACATCGGGCGCATCCTCGAGCGCAACGAGGCCGCCGCGCGCAAGCGCTACTCGCGCGCGCTCGCCGCCCTGCGCGAGGGGCTGGGCGAGCTGTGGAAGCAGCACGCCGAGGGCTCGCGGTGAACGCCGACGAGCCCACGCCCGGCGATCCCGAGCTGGAGGCCCTGCTGCGGCGCGTGCCGCCCGAGCGCGCCGACCCACGCCGGCGGGAGGAGGCGCGGCGGGCCTTCCTGAGCTCCGATCCCGGTTCCGAGCGAGCCGCGTCACGCGGCGCGGGCGCCGATCGTATGGGCCGGGTCATGCAAGCGGACGAGCACGACGGCTTCGTGGCGTGGCTCGCCGCGCGCGCTCCGGCCGATCCGGCGCGGCCCGAGGCCCGCCGCCGCGCGCGCCTGGCGTTCCTCTCGCTGCTGGCCGCCAGCGCGCCCCTGCCGCGTCGCCAGCGGCGTTCGTTCCGCGCGCTGGTGCTGACCCTGGCCGCGGCCGCGATCCTGGCCGTGACCTTCCTCCTGCCCGAGCCGGAGCGCTGGAGCGTGCGCCTCGACGGTCCCCTGACCTTCGCCGGGCGCGAGTACGTCCCGGGCGAGGACGCGCGTCTGGCGGCGGACCTGGAGGGCTCGGGTACGCTCGAGAGCGCCGCCTCCGGCGCGCGCTTCACGCTGGGCAGCGGCGAGCTCGTGCTCGAGCTCCTGCCGGGTGCCAGCCTGTCGTTCCCGCCGCTGCCCGAGCTGGATGGCCTCGCCTCCGTGCGCTTCGAGCTCACGCGCGGCGAGGCCTACCTGCGCACCTCCGCCAGCTATCCCGGCAACCCGATCGTGGTCCTGACCCCGCTGGCCGAGGTGGCGCTGGCGGGCACGGTCGTGGGCGTGCTGGTGGACGAGGCCGGGACCTGCGTGTGCGTCGCGCAGGGCTCGGTGAACGTGACCAGCACCCGCCTGGCGGGGCGGCGCGCGCTCGAAGCGCGCGCGACCCTGCGGGTGTTCGACGACCCGGGCATGGGCGCCAAGCTGGAGGCGTTCCCGGAGGACGACGGAGACGAGGCCGAGCACACGCGTCCGCTGGTGGAGTTCGGCAAGGGGCGCTAGCGCCAGCAGGCCCGTCCCCTCCTCCGGAGTCGGAGGGGGGAACCCCAGGTCCTCAAGGAAAGCCCGCGTCCTGCCGACGAGGCGCGCGAGGCACCCATGCTCGACGACCGCTCCATCCTCATCACCGGCGGCACCGGCTCCTTCGGCCGCGCCCTCGTCAAGGCCATCCTCGCCCGGTACCGGCCGCGGCGGCTGGTGATCTTCAGCCGCGACGAGCAGAAGCAGTTCCGCATGGCGCAGGAGTTCCGCCCCGAGGACCACCCCGCGCTGCGCTACTTCATCGGCGACGTGCGCGACAAGGAACGCCTGCTGCGGGCCTTCGACGGCATCGACTACGTCGTGCACGCGGCCGCGATGAAGCACGTGCCGATCGCCGAGTACAACCCGTTCGAGGCCATCCGTACCAACATCGGCGGCGCGGAGAACGTCATCAACGCGGCCATCGATCGCGGGGTCGAGCGCGTCCTGGCGCTCTCGACCGACAAGGCCGCCAGCCCGATCAACCTGTACGGCGCGACCAAGCTGTGCAGCGACCGCTGCTTCATCGCCGGCAACCACCTGGCGGGCAGCGCGGGCACGCGCTTCGCCGTGGTGCGCTACGGCAACGTGATCGGCTCGCGCGGCAGCGTGGTCGAGCACTTCCGGCGCCTGGTGGCGCGGGGCGTGGCGCGCCTGCCCATCACCGACGAGCGCATGACGCGCTTCCTGATCACGCTGCAGCAGGGCGTGGACTTCGTGCTCGATCGCCTGGAGCACATGGGCGGGGGCGAGATCTTCGTGCCGCGCATCCCGACCGCGCGCATCGTCGACCTGGCGCGCGCCATCGCGCCCGCGTGCAGCTTCGAGGAGATCGGCGTGCGCCCGGGCGAGAAGCTGCACGAGGTGCTGATCCCCTACGACGAGGCCGGGCACACCCTGGAGTTCTCGCAGCACTACACGATCTATCCGTTCTGGAACCGCTGGGCGCCCGGGGCGAGCCACACCGACAAGGGCGAGACCGGCCGGCCGGTCCAGGAGACCTTCCACTACTGGTCGGAGGGCCGCGAGTGGCGCCTGGGCGAGTCCCAGCTCAGGCAACTGCTGGAACAGGAGCACATCGATGCGCGCGCGCTCGAGCCGGCCGCATGATCCGCTCGGCTACGGCCGTCAGTACGTCGACCAGGACGACGTGGACGCCGTGGCCGCGGTGCTGCTGGGCGAGGCCCTGACGCAGGGGCCGGCGGTCGCGCGCTTCGAGGCCGGGCTGGTGCAGGCCACCGGCGCGCCGCACGCGGTGGCCGTGGCGAACGGCACCTGCGCGCTGCACCTCGCCTACCACGTGCTCGGCGTCGGGCCCGGCCGTGGCGTGCTGACCAGCGCCAACACCTTCCTCGCGACCGCCACCGCGGCGCAGATGTGCGCCGCGCCGGTCGAGTTCCTCGACATCGATGCGCGCACCGGCAACCTGGACACGCGCGCGCTGGAGCAGCGCCTCGAGCGCGGCCCCGTGCCGCACGTGGTCACGGCCGTGCACTTCGCGGGCCTGCCCTGCGACATGGAGTGGCTGATCGCGCTCAAGCGCCGGCACGGCTTCCTGCTGGTGGAGGACGCGGCCCACGCGCTCGGCGCGCGCTATCGCGTCGAGGGCCGCTGGTACCGCGTGGGCGAGCACCCCGAGCTCGACGCCAGCATCCTGTCGTTCCACCCGGTCAAGCACGTGACCACCGGCGAGGGTGGCGCGGTGCTGACGCACGACGCCGCGCGCGCGGCGCGCCTGCGGCGCTTGCGCTCGCACGGCACCGACCCCGAGTCCACGCTCCAGCCCTTCGAGCCGGGCCAGGCGAGCACCAAGCCGGCCTGGTTCAACCCGCTGCTCGAGCTCGGCTTCAACTACCGGCTCACCGACATCCAGGCCGCGCTCGGCGCGAGTCAGCTCAAGAAGCTGCCCGACTTCCTGGCGGCGCGGCGCGAGGTCGCGCTGCACTACCTGGCCGAGCTGCGCGGCTTCACGCTGCCCCATCCGGGCGAGCTGGACGAGCACGCCGAGCGCGAGCACGCCTGGCACCTGTTCGTGATCCGCTGCCAGCCGGCGGAGCGCGACGAGCTGATGGTGTTCCTGCGCCAGCGGGGGATCCACACGCAGGTGCACTACTATCCCGTGCCGCTGCAGCCCTGGTTCCGCGAGCGCGGCAGCCCCAACGCCTACCCGAACGCGCTCGCGCACGCGCAGAGCGCCCTCAGCCTGCCGCTGTTCCCGGCCCTGAGCGAGGAGGACCAGACGCGCGTGATCGCGGCCCTGGCCGAATGGCGCCGCCAGAGGAACGCCGCGTGAGGCGCGCGCGCTTCGGCTGCGTGGCCGGCATCCAGGCCCGCATGGGCTCGACCCGCCTGCCGGGCAAGGTCCTGGCGGACCTGGGCGGCGCGCCGCTGATCCAGCGCGTGTACGCGCGCACGCGCGCGGCGACCCTGGTGGACGAGGTGTTCGTGCTGACCTCGGACGATCCCAGCGACGACGTGCTGGCCGAGCGCCTGGCGGAACTCGAGATCCCGTTCCGGCGCGGCTCGCTCGGCGACGTGCGTTCGCGCTACCTCGAGCTGGTCGAGGAGACGGGCGCGCAGTACCTGGTGCGCGTCACCGGCGACTGCCCCTTCGTGGCCCCGGAGTTCATCGACCTGCAGCTGGGCGCGCTGCGCGCTTTGGGGGCCGACTGCGTGGACGTGAGCAACGACCTCGGCGGCGCGATCGAGGGCACGCTGGGCGGCCAGGGCGCGTTCTCGACGCGCGCGCTGCGCCTGTCGCTGGCCAGCGACGATGCGCGCGACCGCGAGCACGTCGCCAGCTTCTTCCTGGCGCGGCGCGACGGCTGCCTGCGGCGCGAGGAGCTCGAGCTGGACGAGCTCTATCGCGTGCCCGGCCTGCGTCTGCAGGTCGACGAGCCGGCCGACCTCGAGTTCGCACGCCAGGTCTTCGCGGCCTGCGACCTGGAGGGCGACGGGCTGTTCCCGCTGGCGCGTGCCCTGCGCTGGATCGCGGCGCACCCCGAGGTGCGCGCGCTCAACCGGCACGTGACGGAGAGCGCCGACAACCGCGCCCTGCGCGCGCTGGCGCGGGCCGAGGAGTCGGCTGCTCCGCGGAGGAACGCGTGAAGCGCGTCCTGTTGCGGGCCCAGAGCGGTGCGCGCGCGGGCGCGGGGCACGAGATGCGCACGCGCGCGGTGGCCGAGGAGGTCGTGGCGCGCGGCGGCGAGGCCCTGCTGGTGGTGGACGACGAGGCCAGTGCCGCGCGCAGCGCGCGCGCCGGCTTCGAGGCCGTCAGCGTGCTCCGCTACCCGGGCTGGGCACTCGAGCCCGCCGCGGGCGCCTGGATCGACGGCTTCCGCAGCGACTGGAGCGACGACCTGCGCCGCCTGGCGCGGCGCGCCACGCCCAGCTACCTGGTCGAGAACCGCACGCGCGCGCGAGAGTGGGCCAGCTTCGTGGTGCAGCCCAAGCTCTACGTCGATCCGGATCCGTGGGAGCGCGTGCACGCCGCGCGCGTCCTGCGCGGCGCGGCCTGGGTCCCGCTGCGCCGCGAGGTGCGCACGCAGACGCCGTCCGCGCGCCGTGACCTCGAGCTCCTGGTGACCTTCGGCGGCAGCGATCCGCTGCGCTCGAGCGAGCGCGTGCTGGCCGCCCTGCCGCGCGACACGCGCGTGGCGGTGAGCGTGGGCGCGCACATGCAGGCGCGGCGTGCGGAGATCGAGCGCGCGGGGCGTCACCTCGCGCTCGAGATCCTTCCGCCCGACGCGCCGCTGGCGAGCTGGATGGCGCGCGCGCGCCTGGCCGTCACGGCGCTCGGCACGACCCTGTTCGAACTGGCCCACCTGCGCACGCCGGCCCTGGTCCTGGCGAACTACGCGGCCGACCGCCCGGTGCTCGAGTTCTACCGCGAGCAGGGCGAGCGGGGGCCGTTCCAGCCGCTGGGGCTGGCCGAGGAACTCGAGCCGGGCGCGCTGCGGGCCGCCCTCGAACTCGCACTCGCGCGCCGGCGCGGGCCGAGTCCGGCCGTCCCGGGCCTCGGTCCGGGGGCCGCGCGCCTGGCCGAACGTCTGCTCGGCGCCCTCCCGGCGGAACTCGCCGCCTGACCCCAACCATGACCCGAGTGCAACGCACCCTGCTGGTGCTGGGCGGTTCCTCCGACCAGCTGTTCCTGATCCGCCGCGCGCAGGAGCTGGGCCTGCGCGTCCTGTGCCTCGACCAGAACGAGGAGTCGCCGGGCTTCGCCGAGGCCGAGGAGTGCGCGACGGTCAGCACGCGGGACGTGCCCACGCTGCTCGAGTTCCTCGAGCGCCGGCGCGCCGCGGGCGGGTTGCTCGACGGGGTGCTCACGATGGGCAGCGACATCCCCGACGTGGTCGCGGCCGTGGCGGAGCGTTTCCACCTGGCGGGGCCGTCGCGCGAGTGCGCGCGCCTCGCGACCGACAAGTTCGCGATGAAGGTGCGCTTCCAGGAGCGCGGCATCCCGATCCCGTGGTTCGCCGAGGTGCATTCGCTGGGCGAGCTGCACGCGCACCTCGCCGAGCGCCGCCGGCTCGTGCTGAAGCCCGTGGACCGCTCGGGCTCGCGCGGGGTCTTCGTGCTCGACGGACGGGTGGATCCGGCCGAGCTCTACCGCCGGGCGCGCGAGTTCTCGTTCACGGGCCGCGTGCAGGTCGAGGAGTTCCTCGACGGACCGCAGGTCTCCACCGAGGCGATCCTGTGGGACGAGCGCGCCTGCGTGCCGGGTTTCGCCGACCGCAACTACGAATGGCTGGAGCGCTTCCATCCGCAGGTGATGGAGAACGGCGGTCTGGTGCCCTCGCGCTTCGAGGGCGCCGAACGGCGCGCGCTCGAGGAGGTCACCGTGGCCGCGGCGCGCGCGCTCGGGATCACGCGCGGCAGCGCCAAGGGCGACCTGGTGTGGACGGCCGAGGGGCCCAAGGTGATCGAGATCGCCGCGCGGCTCTCGGGCGGCGACTTCTGCGAGAGTCTGGTGCCGCTCTCGAACGGCGTCGACTACGTGCGCGCCGCGATCCGCATCGCGCTGGGCGAGGAGCCCGACTGGTCCGCGCTCGCGCCCCGGCCCGGTCCCGTGCGCCACGTGGCGAATCGCTACTTCTTCGCCGAGCCGGGACGCCTGGTGGGCCTCGAGAACGCGGCCCAGGTGCGCGCCCAGCCGTGGCTGAAGAAGCTCGAGTTCGCCTACCGCCTGGGCGAGATCGTGCCGCCGGCCACCAGCCACGCGCAGCGCCTCGGGGTGTTCGTGGTCACGGCCACCGAGCGCGAGGCGCTGGAACGCCGCATCGAGTGGGTCTACCGGACGCTGCGCATCGTCACGCGGCCCGAGTCCGCGGCCGAGAGCGCGTAGGCGACCCACTTCCGGCGCACCGGGCTGCTTGCTTTTGCGGGTGGCGAGGGGCGATGCTCGCGGCAGGCCCCCTGGAGTTCCCCGCATGAAGCCCCCGCTGCAGCGAGCGCGTCGAACCGCGCTCCGCCTCCTGATCCAGTCCTTCCTGCAGGGCCTGCTGGTGCTGGCGCCGGTGGCGGCCACGCTGTGGATCCTGTGGCAGCTGTTCCGCTTCGTCGACGACCTGCTGCCGCTGCCGAGCACGGTCGCGCCCGGGATCGGCTTCGCGCTGGTGTGCCTGATCGTGGTCGGAGTCGGCTTCCTGACCTCGAACTTCCTGGCGGCGCAGGCGCTCGAGATCTCCGAGCGGGTGCTGGCGCGCGTGCCGTTCGTGAAGCTCGTGTACACCTCGATCAAGGACCTGACCGAGGCCTTCGTCGGGCAGAAGAAGAAGTTCGACCGCCCGGTGTTCCTGTCGCTGGGCGAGGGCCTCGAGACCGAGGTCATCGGCTTCGTCACGCGCGACGACCTGTCGGACCTCGGACGCCAGGACCGCATTGCCGTGTACGTGCCGCAATCGTACAACTTCGCCGCCAACCTCCTGATCGTGCCCGCGACGCGCGTGCGTCCGATCGACAAGCCGGCCGGTGAGGTGATGGCCTTCGTGGTCTCGGGCGGACTGACCTCCGCGACCGCGGAGTAGCGGCCGACCGGATCCCGGATCAGGACTCCCTGCATGCGCTTCGCCGTCCTCGCCCTGCTGCTCGCTGCCTGCTCGACCACGCCGCCCGAGGAGCGCGCGCCCGAGCTGGCACGGCGTTTCCTGATCGTCGACGGACACGTCGACGTGCCCTACCGCCTGCACGCGCAACGGGCGGGGGGCCAGCCGATGGACGACGTCGGCGCGGCCACCTCCGGCGGCGACTTCGACTACCCGCGCGCGCGCGCCGGCGGACTCGACGCGCCGTTCTTCTCGATCTACACCCCGTCCGAGGCCGAGGGCCTGGGCACGTCCAAGGCCCTGGCGGACGAGCTGATCGACCAGTGCGAGGCCCTGATCGCGGCGCACCCCGAGCGCTTCGAGCTCGCACGCACCGCCGCCGACGTGCGCCGCATCGCCGGCGACGGGCGCATCGCGCTCCTGTACGGGATGGAGAACGGTAGCCCGCTCGAGGGCTCGCTCGCGAACCTCGAGCACTTCCAGCTCCGCGGCGTGCGCTACATCACCCTGTGCCACGGCCAGGACAACCACCTGTGCGATTCGTCCTACGACACGCGCCACACCCACGGCGGGCTCTCGCCGTTCGGGGTCGAGGTCGTGCGGCGCATGAACGAGCTCGGCGTGCTGGTCGACGTCTCGCACCTGTCCGACGAGGGCTTCTGGGACGTGCTCGCGGCCACGCGCGCTCCGGTGATCGCCTCGCACTCGTCCCTGCGCCACTTCGTGCCGGGCTTCGAGCGCAACATGAGCGACGAGATGGTCCGCGCGCTGGCCGAGAACGGCGGCGTGATCCAGATCAACTTCGGCTCGACCTTCCTGACCCGCGCGGCCAACGAACACTACGGTGCGCGCACGCGCGCCCTCGAGGCCTTCGCCGCCGCCCACGGCGGTCCCGATTCGGCCGAGAGCCAGGCCTTCGCCGAGCAGTACGGGCGCGAGCACCCCTTCCCGCGCGCCACGGTCGGCGACGTGGCCGACCACATCGAGCGCGTGGTGCGGCTGGTGGGCGTGGAGCACGTCGGCCTCGGCTCCGACTTCGACGGCGTGGGCGATTCGCTGCCCACTGGCCTGGAGGACGTCTCGAAGTACCCCAACCTCATCGCCGAGCTGCTGCGGCGCGGCTTCTCCGAGCGCGACGTGCGCAAGATCTGCGGCGAGAACGTGCTGGCCGTGCTGGAGCGGGCCGAAGCCGTGGCGCGCGAGCCGGCGCGCGTGCCGTAGCCGCGCCGCGCGGTATCCTCAGGGGTGCGCGCGGTACCAGGCGATCGTGGCGGCCAGGCCGTCCTCGAGCGCCGTCTCGGCCCGCCAGCCGAGGCGCTCGGCGGCGCGCGCGGAGTCCAGCAGCTGGCGCTCGATCTCGCTCGCGCGCGCGGGCACGGCCCCGACCTGCAGCGCGATCGAGGCCTGGCTCAGGCGCACGATCGCGCGCGCCACCTCCAGGAGCACTTGCGGCTGCCCCGCGCCGAGGTTCAGGACCTCGCCCGCCAGGCCGGGCGTGGTGGCCGCCAGCAGCAGCGCGTCGACCAGGTCGTCCACGAAGACGAGGTCGCGGACCTGCTGGCCGGTGGTCATGGCGAAGTCGCGTCCGGCCAGGCAGGCGCGGATCAGGGCCGGCACGAAGAAGCCCTCGGACTGCGCCGGACCGTAGATCAACGCAGGGCGCACGCTGACGGCCTCGAAGTCGAGCGAGGGCTGCAGCATCTGCAGGTAGTGCGTGAGCGCCACCTGACTGGCCGAGTAGGGCGACACGGGTGCCTCGCGCTGCGTCTCGCGGTAGGGCGTCGGGCCGCGCCCGTACTCCTCGATCCCGCCCGCGCGCACGAGCACGCGCACCGAGCCGGCCGCGCGCAGGGCCAGCACGAGCTCGAGCCCGCCCTGCACGTTCTCGGCCGCGCTGGCGCGCAGCTGCGACAGTTCGCGGTCGAGGAAGCGCATGCCCGTGTCGCCCGCCAGGTGGAACACCGTGCGTGGCCGCAGCTCGGTGCACAGGCGCGCGAGGGCCGCGCCGTCGCTCAGCTCGGCCTGCCACAGCGACACGCGCTCGGCCACGCCCGCGAGGCGCGTGAAGGCGCTGGTCTTGCGGTGCAGGACGTGCACCTCGAGTCCGCGCTCGACCAGCGCGTGCACGAGGTGCGAGCCGATGAAGCCCGTCCCGCCCGTCACGAGCACCGGCCCCGCGGGTGCCCTGGGGACGCGGCTAGGCATGGCCCGTGGGAGCCTGCGGCGAATCCAGCTGGCCCGCCTCCAGACGCCGGAAGAAGTCCGCGAACACGCCGAGCACGTAGTCGAGCATCACCTCCGAGAGCCCGGGGTAGACGCCGATCCAGAACGAGCGCGCCATCATGCGGTCGGTCTCGGGCAGCTCGCCCACCTTGCGGTGCGGGATCTCGCGGTAGGCCGGCTGGCGCAGCAGGTTGCCGCCGAACAGCAGGCGCGTGGCGACCTTGTGGCCCTCGAGGTGCGCGATCAGCTGGTTGCGCGTGAAACGCGCCGCGGGCGCGAGCGTGAGCAGGAAGCCGAACCAGCTCGGCTCGCTCTCGGGCGTGGCGCGCGGCAGCTGCAGGTGCTCGGCGAAGGGTGCGAGCCCGTCGTGCAGGCGCTGCCAGTTGCGCCGGCGCGCGGCGATGAAGCCCGGCAGCTTGGCGAGCTGCGAGACGCCCACCGCGGCCTGCATGTCGGTGGCCTTCAGGTTGTAGCCGATGTGCGAGTAGATGTACTTGTGGTCGTAGCCGGCCGGCAGCTCGCCCAGCTGCCATTCGAAGCGCTTGCCGCAGGTGTTGTCCTTACCGGGCGCGCACCAGCAGTCGCGGCCCCAGTCGCGCAGGGACTCGAGCGCGCGCTTCAGGCGCGGCGAGTTCGTGGCCACGGCGCCACCCTCGCCCATGGTGATGTGGTGCGCGGGGTAGAAGCTGAAGCTGGCCACGTCCCCGAAGGTGGCCGTGAGCTGGCCGCGGTAGCGCGCGCCGAGCGCATCGCAGTTGTCCTCCACCAGGTACAGGCCGTGGCGCCGGGTGAAGGCCGTGACCGCCCCGAGATCGAAGGGGTTCCCGAGCGTGTGCGCCAGCATCACCGCGCGCGTGCGCGGCCCGCGCGCTTCCTCCAGCATGCGCACGTCGGCGTTGTGCGTGGCCGGGTCCACGTCGATGAACACCGGCACGCAGCCGTTCTGCAGGATCGGGTTGAGCGTGGTGGGGAAGCCGGCCGCCACGGTGATGACCTCGTCGCCGGGCCGCAGGCGCTCGCTGCCCAGGAGCGGCGAGCACAGCGCGCTGAAGGCCAGCAGGTTGGCCGAGGAACCCGAGTTGCACAGCAGGCTCGAGCGCAGCCCGAGGGTACGGGCCAGGTCGCGCTCGAACTGCTGCGCGAAGCGCCCCGCGGTCAGCCAGAAGTCGAGCGCCGAGTCCACCAGCGAGACCACGTCGTCGGCGTCGTAGACGCGCCCGGAGACCGGCACCGGCGAGTGTCCCGGCACGAAGCCCGCTCCGCCCTGGCCGGCGCGGTGGAACTCGCGCACCAGCGCCAGGATCCGGGCGCGCAGCTCGTCGGGCGTCATCTCGCCCTCCTCATCCGGCGACCAGGGCCCGATACCAGGCGATGGTCCGCTCCAGGCCCGCGTCGAGCCCGACGCGCGCCGCCCAGCCCAGGCGCTCGCGCGCCTTCCTGGCCGAGAGGTGCTGGTGGAGGATCTCGGCCTGCGCGGTGTTGCGCACGTCCGGAGCCAGGTCCTCGCGCCCCATCAGGCGCTGGATGCGGGTCACGAGATCGAGCACGGAGACGCGCGACTCGGTGCTGAAATTGAAGGCCTGGCCGTGCAGCGCGGCGTCGTCCAGGGCCTCGGCCAGGCGCAGGTACCCGTCGGCCACGTCCTCGACGTACAGATAGTCGCGCGTGTAGCTGCCGTCGCTGCGCAGCACCGGGCGCTGGCCGCGCGCCAGGCTCAGGATCGTGCCGGGTACGATGCGCGAGAGGTTCAGGTCGCCGCCGCCGTAGACGTTGCCGAAGCGCGTGATCGCGACCGGCACGCGATAGGTGTGGGCGTAGCCCTGCGCGATCAGGTCGGCGCAGCTCTTGGACACGTCGTAGCTGTGGCGCGCGTCCAGCGACATCTCCTCGGTGTAGGGCAGCTCGGCCTTCTCGCCGTAGGCCTTGTCGGAGGAGGCCACCACCACGCGCCGCACGAAGCTCGCGTGCACGCGACACACCTCCAAGAGGTTGTAGGTGCCGCGCACGTTGGCCTCGAAGGTGGCCAGCGGGAAGCGGTGCGCGACCTCGACCAGCGTCTGCGCGCCCAGGTGGAACACGCACTCGGTCTGGTACAGGTTGACGGCGTGCTGCAGCGCGCCGAAGTCCTCCAGCGAGCCGTACACGACCGCCACGCGCGCCAGGTCGCCGCTGCGCGCCAGCTCGCAGCGCGGGTCCAGGTCCTTGACCAGCAGCACGACCTCGGCCCCGGCGGCCAGCAGGCGCTTGGTGAGCCACGAACCGACCAGCCCGGTGCCGCCGGTGACCAGCACCGGACGGCCGGCCCAGAAACCGCGCTGGAGCGAGGCGCTCACGCCCTCACCATACCCGCCAGGGCGCGCGTCCGCCGTCCCACTGCTCGTTCAGGAGCTTCACGTCGCGCAGCGTGTCCATGCACTGCCAGTAGGCCTCGTGGCGATAGGCCGCGAGCTGGCCCTCGCGCACCAGCCGCTCGAGCGGCTCGCGCTCGAACACGCTGGCGTCGTCGTCCAGGTAGGAGAACACCTGCGGCTCGAGCACGAAGAAGCCACCGTTGATCCAGCCCTCGCCGACCTGCGGCTTCTCGCTGAAGTCCGCGACCAGGTCGCCCTTGAACTGCAGGCCGCCGAAGCGCGCCGGCGGGCGCACCGCGGTCACGGTCGCGAGCCGGCCCTGGCGGCGGTGGAACTCGACCAGCGCACGCACGTCCACGTTCGAGACGCCGTCGCCGTAGGTCATCATGAAGGTCTCGTCGCCGATCCACGAACGCAAGCGCTTCAGGCGTCCGCCCGTCATCGTGCTCGCACCCGTGTCCACCAGGTGCACCTTCCACTTCTCGCGCTCGCCGGCGTGCACCAGGGTGCTGCCGTCGGCCAGGTCCACGCTCAGGTCGTTGCGCCACTGGAAGTAGCGCAGGAAGTAGTCCTTGATCAGGTGCCCCTTGTAGCCCAGCGCCACCACGAACTCGTCGAAGCCGTGGTGGGCGTAGATGTTCATGATGTGCCACAGGATCGGCCGGCCGCCGATCTCGACCAGCGGCTTCGGGCGGGTCTCGGTCTCCTCGGAGAGACGCGTTCCGAGGCCGCCAGCGAGGAGGATCGTCTTCATGGCACCCTTCGGACTGGCCCTGTTTCGGCTGCATTCCCCGCCCTGGTGAACCCCGAGCGCGTCGCGCGCGGCCGCAGGCGGGCTGGCGGCGGCCCTGCGGGACACGCGCGCGAGCTGTCGGTGCGCGAAGGGCGGACGGGACGGACGCGCACGCTGCGCGAGATCCTCGAAACGCGGGCGGAGCTTGTCAAGGAAGCCCGCCGGCCTCGGCCCGGGCCGGCGCGCGCCGCGCGGGGTTGCGGGCCGCGGCCGGCGCGCGTTCCATGGATGCATGCAACCGCTCTCGACGGCCCCGTTCTCGACCCCCTGGCTCGCGGCCGTCCTGAGCGTGGCCTGGCTCGTGCTCGCTCCCGCGCCGCGCCCGGCGCACGGGCCCCAGGACGACAGGCCCGGGCCGGCGCTCGCGCGCAGCGCGCCGCGCACCGTGATCCTCGTGCGCCACGCCGAGAAGGGCGCCGACGATCCGCGCGATCCGGCGCTCTCCGAGCGCGGACGCGAGCGCGCCCAGGACCTGGCCCGGCTGCTGGCGCGCTCGGGGGCCCGACGCCTGGTGGTCTCCGAGTACCGGCGCACGCGCGAGACCCTGGAGCCGCTGGCGGCCACGCTCGGGCTCGAACTCGAGCGCGTGCCGGCGCGCGAACTCGAGACCCTCGCGCACAGCCTGGAGGCGACCCCGCCCGGCGCGACGGTGGTCGTGGCCGGACACTCGAACACCATCCCGGCCCTGGCGGCGCGCCTGGGCGCCCAGCTCGCGGACGTGGCCGACGGCGGCCAGGGCCCGACGCTCGACGAAGCGGAGTACGACCGCCTGTTCGTGCTCACGCTGCCGCCGGCGGGCTCGGACCTCGCACCCGCCGTGCTCGAGCTCGCCTACGGCCGCGCGAGCCCGTAGCCCGCGCGGCCGTGGGACGGCTAGAGCGAGTCGTCCATCGGCAGGTTCAGGTCGTCGAAGTCCTCGTCCGTCTCGATCGGCGTGCCGTCGAGGAAGCTCGAGAGCTGGCGCGCCCGCACCGGGTGGCGCAGCTTGCGCACGGCCTTGGCCTCGATCTGGCGCACGCGCTCGCGCGTCACGCGGAAGATGCGCCCGACCTCCTCCAGGGTGTAGGTGTACCCGTCGCCGATGCCGTAGCGCAGCTTGATGATCTCGCGCTCGCGGAAGGTGAGCGTGTTGAGCACCTCGTTGATGCGCTCGCGCAACATCTCGTGTCCGGCGGCCTGCACCGGGCTCTCGACCGTCTCGTCCTCGATGAAGTCGCCGAAGTAGCTGTCGTCCGAGTCGCCGATGGGCCGGTCGAGCGAGATCGGGTGCTTGGAGATCTTCATCACGCGCTTGGCCTCGTCCACGGTGATCTGGGCGGCCTCGGCCACCTCCTCCACCGAGGGCTCGCGGCCCTTCTGCTGCACGAGCTTCTTGGTGACGTTGCGCAGCTTCGACATGGTCTCGATCATGTGCACCGGGATGCGGATGGTGCGCGCCTGGTCGGCGATCGAGCGCGTGATGGCCTGGCGGATCCACCACGTGGCATAGGTCGAGAACTTGTAGCCGCGGCGGTACTCGTACTTCTCGACGGCCTTCATCAGGCCGGTGTTGCCCTCCTGGATCAGGTCCAGGAAGGAGAGCCCGCGGTTGCGATACTTCTTGGCGATCGAGACGACCAGGCGCAGGTTGCCGCTGGACAGCTGGCGCTTGGCCTCTTCGTACTCCTCGAAGTGCATCTTGATCTGGTCCAGGCGCCGCTTGAGGCGGTCGGCCGGCTCCAGCGCCATGAGCTCGAGCTCCGACAGGCGCTCGCGCATCTCGCGCGCGGCGCTGCCGTTGGCCTTCGAACCCTTGAGGGCCTGCAGCTTGCGCTCGATCGAGCGCATCTCGCGGTAGTGCTCCTCCAGCATCTGGATGTAGGGACGCACCTTCTTGACCTGCAGGTGGCACTCCTCGATCAGGATCACCAGCTTGCGCCGCAGGACCTGCACCTTCTTGAGCTGTTCGGAGCGCTTCTGACGCGTGCTCTTCGGGTCCAGCAGCGGCGCGTACTCCGCGCGGATCTGGCCCAGCAGGCGCCGGATCGTGTCGAGGTTGACCGGCAGACGCAGGGCCAGGAACTGCTTGCCGAGCGTCTCGACGATCTTGGGGTCGTCATCGGACTTCGGATTCGGGTTGACCTTGAGCGTGCGATCGAAGGCCAGCTCGCCGCGCAGGACTTCCTCGAGGGTCTTGAGCGAGGCCGTCATGCACAGCCCCGACCCCATGGCCTTCTTGCGGAAGCGCTTGCGCGTGATCTCGATCGACTTGGCCAGGAAGATCTCCTGGTCGCGCGTGAGCAGCGGGATCTCGCCCATCTGCGTCAGGTACATGCGCACCGGGTCGTCGATGCGCTCGGGCGTCGAAGTGCTGCGCTCGATCACGGCCGTGACCGGCTCGGGCAGCGGCTTGGCGGCGGGCACGCGCGCCTCACGCTCGGCCAGACGCGTGGGATCGGCCTCGAGGTCGTCGACCACCTCGATGCCGCCTTCCTCGAGCGCCAGGAAGATCTGGTCCATGCGCTCGGGCGGGACGAAGCGGTCCTCGAGGAGCGCGTTGATCTCCGCGTACGTCAGGAAGCCCTTCTTGGCGCCTTCCTCGGTCAAGAGCTCGATGGTCTGATCGATTTTTTCGGCCATGACGGTGGGGGGGACTCTCACGGGGAGGGGACGGACGCCGATTTGGCGGTGGGGACGCGTTCGGCTCGCAATTGCTGGTGCAGGCGCGCGAGCGCGCTGGCCTCTTCGCCAGCGCTCGTGCCCAGGGCACCCTTGAGGGCTTCGAGTTCGGGTTCGGCGCGCGCGCGCTCGAGCCAGCGCGCCTGGTCGCGGGCCAGCACGGCCGCGCTCTCGGCCGCCTGGGCCAGGCTCTCGAGCCGCACCACGCGCGCGCGCGCCGGGTGGTCGCCGAGGGCCGTCATCAGCGCCGAGGCGTCGATGGCCGCGCCGGAATCGTCGCGCTCGTAGAGCTCGAGCAGGGTGCGGAAGTACAGCGCGAGGTCGCCCGCCGGGCAGCCCTCGGCGAGGTGCGCGTACAGCGGCACCAGGCTGTTGTCGAGCAAGAGCGCCCCGATCAAGAGCGCGTAGGCGCGCACGGTGCGGCGCTCCTCGGGACGGCGCTCGGTGCGCGCGGCGCTCGCCTGCGGCAGGGCGGGCGCCGTCGGGCGCGCCGCCGGGCGGCGGGCACGCTCGAAGACCGCCCACTGGGCGCGCACGTCGGCCTCGGGCAGGGCCACGAACTGGGCCAGGGACTGCAGGCGGGCCGAGCGCTCGAGCGGCCGCTCGAGCTGCGCCAAGAGCTCGAAGTGCTCCTCGACGGCGTCGGCCAGCTCCTTGCCGTGCTTCTCCACCAGGGCCGAGAGCGACCAGTCGAACCACTCGCGCGCGCCCTCGACGCAGGCGCGGAAGAGCTCCGCGCCCGCCGGATCGACCAGCAGATCGCCCGGATCGCGACCCTCGGGCAGGACCGCCACGCGCAGCTCGAGCGGGAGCTTCAACAGGCCCATCAGGGCGCGCTGGCTGGCCTTGCGGCCGGCCGCGTCGCCGTCGAACACCAGCACGACCGAGCGCGCGCCGCTGCGGCGGATCAGGGCGGCGTGCTCGTCGGTGGTGGCCGTGCCGAGCACCGCCACGGCGTTCTTCCAGCCCGCCTGGTGCGCGGCCATCACGTCGGTGTAGCCCTCCACCACCAGGATCTGGTGCGAGGAGCGGATCGCGCTCGCGGCCAGGTCCAGCCCGAAGATCAGACTGCCCTTGCGGAAGAGCGGCGTCTCCTGGGTGTTCACGTACTTCGGCCCGTGGGTCGCGGGGTCGGTGCCGGAGGCCAGCAGGCGCCCTCCGAATCCGACCACGCGCGCCAGGCGGTCGCGGATCGGGATCAGCACGCGTCCGCGGAAGAAGTCGTAGGGCCGGCCGCCCTCGCTGCGGCGCACGAGCCCGACCTCGGCGAGCAGGTCGAGCGACTTCTTGTCGCGCTGGGCGGCATCGACCAGGGCGTGGCCGTGCTCGCCGGCCCAGCCGATCCCGAAGGCCTCCAGGGTCGCCGGCGTCAGTCCGCGCCGCTCGAGGAGGTAGGTCCGCCCGGCCGCGCCTTCGGGCCCGGCCAGCGCCCGGCGGTAGAACTCGTCCGCCCAGCGCAGGAGCTCGAAGCGCGCCTCGAGCTCGGCCTCGGCGCCCTTGGACTGACCGCGCAGGGTGCGTTCGGGCGGCTCCTCGCCGCACTGGCGCGCCAGGAGCCGCAGGGCATCGAGGAAGCTCAGCCCGTCGAAGCGCTCGACGAAGGACAGCACGTCTCCGCCCTCACCGCAGGCGCCGTAGCAGCGCCAGGTCGCGCGCCGCGGATCCACCGCGAAGGACGGGGTCTTTTCCTGGTGGAACGGACAACAGGCCCAGTACAGAGCCCCGCGCTGGCGCAGCGCGCTGATGCGTTCCCCGACCACGACTTCGATCGGCGAGCGCAGCTTGACGCGCTCGATGAACTGGCGGAACTCGAGGTCCTGCAAGACGGTGGGGATCGACCCGGGGTGTTCCGGAGGAGACGGAACGCGAGCCGGGGCGCAGCGGGGAGCGGGTCGGGACGGGGATTGGGGAGGAACGGCTTCCTAGATAGGCGATGGGGATCGCCGGCTGGAAGTCGTCTAGACGTCGAAACGTGCGAGATGCCAGCGAATCGTCGGGCCGCCCGTGACTGTGTCTTCCGGGGCCCGCCCCGATGGACGGTTGGCTGCGCTATCCCTCAACGATTCAGCCTACCACGCGGGGCCGCGGAGACAAGCGCGGCCTGGGTTTCCGGTGGTGGGGAGAATGCCACGGTCCTTCGCGCCCCAGGTCCTCACGCTCCCGCTCCACCGACCCCGCGCCCGAGCCAGGCGGACGAGCGCGAGAGCCGCAGGAGCTCTTCGGGGGCCAGGATCTCGGCCCGCGCGCGCGGATCCATCCCGACCTCTCCCAGCAGGGCCAGGGCTTGGCTCCGGCCCCCGAGGCAGTCGGCCAGGACGGCCGAGAGCTGCTTGCGGCGGTGCTGGAACAGGCGCTCCACCAGGGCGTCGTAGGCGGCGAGTCCGCCCTCCGGACCCTCCCGCCAGGCCTCCAGGGGCTGGTAGGAGAGGTGCACGACCCGGCTCCCGACCCGCGGCCGGGGCCAGAAGAGCTGGGCGCCGACGAAGCGTCCGAGGCGCGCGCGATAGGAGAGCGCCAGGCGCGCCGTCAGGGCGCCCCACTCCGGGGTGCCCGGGGCGGCGGCGACGCGCTGGGCAACCTCCTCCTGGACCAGCACGGTGAGGCTCTCGGGCGGATGCGCCAGCCGCGCGAGCAGCACCAGGAGCGGTGCGGAGATCGAGTACGGCAGGTTCGAGACCACGTGCCAGGGCCCGCTGCCCGGGAGCGCGGCCAGCAGGCGCTCGTCGAGCGCGTGCTTGGCCGCGAGCACGTCGGCCAGGAGCCAGCGCACGTTGGTGCGGCCGGCCAGCAGATGCTGCGCGACCTCGAGCAGGCGCGCGTCGATCTCGACCGCCAGGAGCTCGAACCCGAGCGTGGAGAGCTCCAGCGTCAGGAAGCCGCAGCCGGCGCCGATCTCGAGCACGCGCGCGCCCGGCGCGAGCCCGGCGTCCGCCGCGATCGAACGCGCGGCGTTCGGATCGAAGAGGAAGTTCTGGCCGAGCGTCTTCGAGGGACGGAAGCCCACGCGCTCGAGTTCGGCGCGGAACGCGCTCCAGGGGGGCCGGCGCGCGTCGGACGACGCGGAGAGGACGGGCTCGTCGGCGCTCACGGCTCGGTCAGCACGCCTTCCTCGAGCCAGCCCAGGCCCGGCGCCGAGCCGGCGCGCGCGCGCAGCTCGGCCAGGAGCGACTTCAGGGCCGCCCGCGCCAGGGCGTCCTCGCGCGCCCAGCGCTGGCCGACCGCGCGCACGCGCGCGCGCACGCTCGCGCCGCTGCCCCAGCGCGCGCTGGCCCACCACAGGTAGGGCCCGGCGTCGGCGCACATGCGCGCGCCGAAGGACGGTCCGAGCGTGTGCTTGTCGAGCGTCAGGGCGTGGAAACGCTGACGATTCAGCGCGCGGTCGAGTTCGTAGGTCGGGCGCCAGGGCGTGTCGTAGGCTCCACCCATGACCGAGGCCTTGGTGCCGGCGCAGTCGTCGGCCCGGTCGCCTTCGGCCAGGCCGCCGAGCACGACGCCGTCGACCCACTCCCACACGTTGCCGAGCAGGTCGTAGCACCCGAAGGGTCGGCTGCGCCCGTTCTCGTAGGTGCCCACGTCGCAGGGCGTCTTCAGGCTGAAGTCCTGGCCGCCCTGCAGCACGATCGTGTTGGCGAAGTACTCGCGCCCGGGACCGCCCCAGGGCTTCTGGTAGTCGCGTCGCCCGAGCGCCACGTGCAGCCACTCCGGCGGAGTGGGCAGGCGCATGTGGCGCAGCGCCGCCAGCTGTGCGGCCTCGTGGAAGTCGACGAAGGCCGGCCAGGAGGCGCGCTCGGGCGCGTCCAGGGCCGCCTCGTCGCGCCAGACGAGCTCGCGCGCGCGGCGGGGCTCGGTGGGCCAGTAGTGCGCCAGGTCCGCGCGCGTGAACTCGAAGCGATCGATGACGAGCGCTTGCGGGAGCGAGAGATCGCAGTTCGGGAGCAGGGTGCACGTGGCCGGTGGCACGAAGCTCAGGCGCTCGAGCTCGAGCAGCTCGCGCGCCGGGAGCTGCGGGCTGCGCGCGCAGGCGAGCAAGCAACTCGCGAGCCCGACGCAGCCGAGGCTCGCACCACCCATGCCGCGCGCGCGAGCAGGCCGCGGGGAGCGCGCTCCGGAGCGGCGGACCGTCCCGCTATCGCCCTGCGCCGGATCCGTCCAGGACGAAGATCTCGACCCGACGGTTGCGGCGCTTGTTCTCGGCCCCTTGATTGGGCACCACCGGCTCGGCCGGACCGAAGCCGGCCACCACCAGCTTGTCCGCCTGCAGCCCGTTGGCGGCCAGGAACGCGGACACCTCGACGGCGCGCGCGGCCGAGAGCTGCAGGTTGCCGTGCGGGAAGCGCTCGACCGTCCCGGGGCGCTTGACCGGGTCCGAGTCCGTGTGCCCGCGCACCCACACCCGCTGGTAGGGCTGCGACTCGATCTGCTGGGCGACCTTCTGCAGGATCGCCTTGCCGGCCGGCAGGATCGCGTCCGAGCCGGAGTCGAACAGCACTTCGTCCGTGACGCGCAGGCCGTAGCCGCCCTCGACGTTCACGAACTCGACCGCGCCGGGCGCGGCGCCGACCGAGGTGCCGATCGCCTCGGTCAGCTTCTTCAGGCGCTCCAGGCGCTCGTCGATCTCCTTGGTGGCGGCCGACTCGATCGGCTTGCCCTGGTAGAGCTCCAGCTCGCCGCGCAGGCGCGCGTTCTCGGCCTCGAGCTGGCCGTGGAACGAGGACAGGTCCTGGTACTGGCGCTGGAAGTATTTCACCTCGCCGAGCGCCTCGTCGTAGCGCTGTTGCGCGACGCAGGCGCTGGCGAGGAGGAGCGTGCCGAGGAGCAGGGTGGAGCGGAGCGCGATCTTCATTCCGAGTTCTCTTCCGGAGTCTGTGGGCGCGGTGCAGCGGTGTGGTGGAACCCGAAGCGAGCGGAACCCCGCCTCGAAGGCGTATGGATAGCCACGCGCGGCCCGCGGAGCAAGCGCGGACTCGCGCCCAGGCTCGCGCGGGAGCCCTACTTCTTGGCGCCGAACAGCCCGGCCAGGCTGGTGGCCAGCGAGCTCGGACTGGCCTTGGTCATCCCGATCACGACCGGGATCGCCAGCACCAGGACCAGCGCGGTGAGCAGCGCCATCGCGCGCACGAACATGCCCTCGTCGGGCTCGACCGCGGCCGTGCTGGCCGCGCTGCGCCGGAGCGGAGCGACCAGCGGGGCACCCTCGTCGCCCCCGGCCTCCTCGCTGTCGTCCGGGAGCTCCTCGAGCGCCACCTCGCCCAGGTCCTCGACGTCCTCCTCGAGCAGCGTGTCCATGTCGGAGATCTCCTCCGTGGCCATGCCCGTCTCCTCGAGCTGGAGCTCGTCCTCGAAGACCAGGTCCTCGCCGGCTCCACCCAGATCGACGACCTCGCCGCCCATCAGCTCCTTGCGCAGGCTCTCGACGTCGGCCCGTCGCAGCTTCATGGTGTCGCCCTCGCGGAAGGCGCGGATCTCGCCCTCCGACACCAGGCGCTTCAGCTCCTCCTCCTTGAGGTTGAGCTGGTTGAGGGCCTCGTCGAAGCTGAAGAAGTCTTGCTCGGGCACGGACGGGTCTCCGTCAGGGGGAAGATCAGTGCTTGTCGGACGTGGCCGCGGGGCCGCTCTCGGCGAAGCGCTTGGCCAGGTCCTTGTAGGAGATCTCGGACTTGTCGTTGAAGCCGTCGACCTGCAGGTCGAGGTCGATGTTGCGGCCTCCGACCCACTTGAGGTTCGAGGTGCTCGAGGTGCCGCCCTGGGCGGTGTAGACCGAGAGGTGCCGGCTCTGCGTGTCGATCAGGTAGAGCAGCGAGCCGCCGGTCACGTCCACGCCGGTCACCGCGATCATCGCGCCGTTCGAATCGGAGGTGCCGAAGCCCGGCGTCACGCGCAGGAAGTCCGTGGCCTTGGGGGTCGTCGGCCCCTGCGGCGGACTCTGGGACTCGGCCACCAGCCCGAGGCAAACCAGAGCCAGGCCGGCGCAGAGGATCCAGGCGGGGGCGGTGCGCGCTTCGAGTCCCTTCATGGTGCGCTCCCTATCCTAGCGGTGGCCACGGGTTGCGCAAAGCGTGCCGAAGTCGTGAGGGTCGCCAGGAGATCCATCAGGGACACCAGCCCGCGCGGGTGGTGTAGGTCGCCGACGATGGCCAGGCGCTGCCCGGCACCCTGCAGGCGGGTCACGGCGCGGTCGAGCGGCAGGTCGGGCGGCAGCTCCAGGATGGGGCGCAGGCACGTCTCCAGCGCCTCCCCCTCGGCGAGGCCGAGCACGTCCAGCTGGTGCAGGTAACCGACGACCCGCTTCTGCCCGTCCGGCCCGGTGCGCAGCGCCGGCAGGCGCGTGAGGCCGGAGCCCGCCACCGCCGTGCGCGCCGCGGCCTCGCCGCGGTCCAGGTCCACGCGTTCGACCCGCTCCCACGGCAGCGCCACGCGCGCGAGCGGAGTGTGGCGCAGCACGAGCACGTTGTGCGCGAGTTCCTCGGCCTGGGGCGGGATCGCGCCGGTGCGCCGGCCCTCGGCCAGGAGCTCGACCATCTCCTCGCGCCGCAGGATGCGCGCGAAGTCCTCCTGGCGCAGCCCGAGCAGGCGCTCGAGGCCCGTGGCGAGCAGCGCCAGGGGCCAGGCCAGCGGGCTCACCAGCCAGCGGAAGACCGCGATCACGGGTGCCACCAGCGTCAGCAACGAGTGCGGCCGGCGGCGGAAGAGGTCCTTCGGGATCAGCTCGCCGAACAGGAACACGAGCGGCGTCAGCAGCAGCGAGACCACCAGCTCGTGCGTGTAGGGCGGCATGCGCGAGCGCTCGACCGTGGCCTGGGTCATGTTGGTCAGCAGCTCGAGCGCCAGGTTGTTCCCGATCAGGAGCGTGATCAGGAGCCTGGCGTCGTCGCGTATGAGCCGGGAGAGCTGGCGTGCGGGGCGCCGCCCCTGGGCGGCCTCGGCCTCGAGGCGCACGCGCGAGACCGAGTACACCCCGGTCTCCGCGCCCGAGAAGATGGCCGAGAAGATCAACAGGCCGATGCCGCTGAGGATTCCGAAGAGCGGGCTCATGGGATCCGGCCCACTCCCGGCGCGATGGCCGCGCGCACGCCCAGGTCGACGGTCAGGACGCGCCGGCGGCGCACCTCGTGCACCTCGAGTTCCAGCGCGCCCACGCGCGCCTGGTCGCCGGCGCGCGGGATGCGCCCGAGCAGCGCGGTCACGAAGCCGCCCACGGTCTCGAACTCGCGTGGCACGACGTCCAGGCCGAAGGCCTCGTTCCACTCGCGGATCGGCAGCGAACCCGGGACGCGGAAGCGTCCGTCGCCGAGCGGCACGACCGCGGGCGCCTGCTCCTCGCCCTCGACCCGCAGGTCGCCCAGGACGTGCTCGAAGGCGTGCTCGGCGGTGACCACGCCGGCCGTGCCGCCGTACTCGTCCACCACCACCGCTTCCGAGGCGTTGTCCGCGCGCAGCGCACGCAGGAGGTCGAGCGCGCTGGCGACCTCGGGCACGAAGCGGACCGGCATGGCCAGGACCCGGATCGAGCGCTCGGGATGCCGCACGAGCTCGCGCAGGTTCACGCGCCCGACCACGTGGTCCGGCTCGCCGTCGATGATCGGCAACCACGAGAGGCGTGCGGCCAGGGCCGCGCGCGTGACGCGCTCGCGATCCTCACCCGAGACGTCCAGGAACAGCGTGTCGACGCGCGGGCGCATGATCTCGCGCACGCGGATGTCCTCGAGCTCCAGCACGCCCGACAGGAGGTCGGCCTCGCGCTCGTGCAGCGCACCCTCGGCCGCGCCGCGCTCGAGCACGCGCGCCAGGACCTCGGGCGTGATGCCACCCTCGGGCCGGATCCAGCTCGAGAATCCACGGTGCACGGCCTCCAGCACGAACAGCAGCGGGCGCGTCAGGGGCCCGAGCACCAGCACCACCACGCGCAGGGGCGGCGCGGCGAGGTGCGCCATGACCCGCCGCGTGCGCAGGGCCAGGATCTTGGGCAGGATCTCGCCCAAGAGCAGCAGCCCGATCAACACCCCCAGGCCGAGCGCGAGCCCGTGCCAGCCCTGGGCCTCGGGCAGGAGCCGGCTCGCGAAGGCGAAGTACAGCGTATTCACCACCAGGTTGGCGAGCAGGATGGTGGCCAGCAGCGCACGCGGCTCCGACAGGAGCTCGACGGTGGAACGCGAGGCCGACTTGCGCTCGGCCGGCGTCAGCGCGAACAGGGCCGCCTCCGAGGCGCTGAAGAAGGCCGAGCAGGCCAGGAGTCCCGCGAGGAAGGCCAGCCAGCCCGTCTGGGTCACGGCTGCACCTCGCTCGTCACCGGCTCGCCGCCAGCGTGCGGGAAGAACAGCTCGGCGCGGAAGTAGCGGCCCTGCTCGCTGCTGAGGCGCAGGCGGGCGCCCTGGCGCTGCATCGAGCTGTGCACCAGCGCCAGTCCGAGCCCGCTGCCGCGTCCGACCTCCTTGGTGGTGAAGAACAGGTCGCCGATCTTGTCCAGCAGCGCGGGCTCGACCCCCGGCCCGTTGTCGCGCACGGACAGGGCCACGCCGGCGCTCGTGTGCCGCAGCTCGAGCTCGATGCGCGCCCCGCGCGGATCGCGCGTGCCGCCTTGTTCGAGGGAGTCGAGCGCGTTGACCAGCAGATTGAGCACGGCCTGGCCGACCTCGTTGCGCAGGCCGCGCACGGGCGGGACGCCCTCGTCGCGCTCGAAGGCCAGCGCGATCCCCAGGCGTTCCGCGCGGTGCCGCACGAGTTCGAGCGCGTCCTCGGTCACGGCCGCCAGCTCGAGCCACTCGAAGGGCGCCTCGCGGGGCGTGAAGCGCCGCAGGCGATTGACGGTCTCGCCGATGCGCACCAGCCCGCGCGCGAGCAGGTCCAGGTACTGCCCGCGGCGGGCCACGGGCAGCTCCGGCCGGCGCAGGTCCTCGACCGCGTTCTGCAGGCCGCCCAGCGGATTGTTGATCTCGTGCGCGATGCCCGCCGCCAGCTCGCCCATGGCCGCCAGCCGGCGCTCGCGCATGGCGGCGGCCTCGGCCGCGCGCGCCTTCTCGGTGGCGATGCGCACCTCCTCCGACAGGCGCGCGTTGAAGCTCTGCACGGTGCTGCTCATCTCGTTGAACGAGCGCACCAGGTCGGCCAGCTCGTCGCGCCGCGTCGGTACCGCCAGGCGCACGCCGAAGTCGCCCGAGTGCATGCGGCGCGCGCCCTCGGCCAGCTGCGCGACCGGATCGAGCACCAGCCGCCGCAGCGCCAGGTAGGTCGCGCCGGTGAGCAGCACGGTCGACAGCGCGAACCACGGCAGGACGTCGCCCAGCACCGCGCGGTAGTCTACGGCCTGGCTGCGCTTGCTGCGGAACCACAGGCCGCCCCACAGCTCCTGCTTGACGCGGATCGGCAGCGCGCGCCCGCCCAGGGCCGAGACGGATTCGCCGCGCTGCATCGCGGCGTGGATCGCGCGCAGCGCCAGGTCGCGCGGGAACCCGGCCGCGCGCGTGGCCAGGCCGACCGGATTCAGGTCGATCCCGGCGGCGCGGATCGCGCCGGTGAGCGGCGAGACCTGCAGGTTGTCGTCGACCAGGATCGCGTCACCGATGAAGCGCCACGAGGGCCAGCGCAGGATGCTCGCGACCTTGAGTCCCTCGGGCGCGATCGTGCTCTGGATGGTGGCCACCAGACCCTCGGTCCAGTCCTCCTCGCGCCGCCGGTTCTCGGCCGCCTGGTTGCGCGCCAGCACCACGCCCAGCGCGGCGAACACGGCGGAGTTGAACACGAACACCAGCAGCAGCGCGCGGAAGCGCAGCGTGTGCCTCACGGCTGGTTCAGCGTGCTCATGATCTTCATGAGCGGCAGGAACAGGGCCATCACGATCAGGCCGACGAACACGGCCATGACGATCAGCAGCGCGGGCTCGAGCACCTTGAAGAAGGCGTCGATGCGGCGCGTGACCTGGTTCTCGTAGGCGTCGGCCACGCGCAGCAGCATGCGGTCGAGCTCGCCGGTCTGCTCGCCCACGTCGACCATGTTGCAGACCAGGTCGTCGAACACGCCGGTCTCCGCCATCGGACGCGAGATGACCTCGCCCTCGCGCACCGTGCGCCGGATGGTCTCGACCGATTCGGACAGCACGTCGTTGCCACTCGTGTCGCGCACGATCCCGAGCGCATCCAGGTGCGGCACTCCGGCCTGCAGCAGCGTGCCGAAGGTGCGCGCGAACGCGGCCGTCAGCGACTGCAGCAGGATCGTGCCCAGCAGCGGGATGCGCAGCATCAGGCCGTGCATGCGGTAGCGGTAGCCCCCCGGGCGCCCCATCAGGAAGAAGTGCAGGAAGGTCAGGGCCAGCGGCAGGCCGAAGACCAGGTACCAGTAGCTCACCGAGAACGAGGAGACGTCGAGCAGCATTTGCGTCAGGCGCGGCAGCTCGACCCCGAAGGAATCGAAGATCTGACGGAAGCGCGGGATGACCCACACGATCACGGCCGAGATCACGACCACGGCCACGAACACGATCACCATCGGGTAGATCAGCGCGTTGACCACCTTGGAGCGCAGCGCGGCGGCGCGCTCGCGGTAGGTCGCCAGGCGCTCGAGCACCTTGTCGAGCACGCCGCCCGCCTCGCCGGCGCGCACCATGGCCGAGTACAGCGGGTCGAAGGCGCGCCCGTGCTTCTCCATGGACTCCGACAGGGGCGTGCCCGAGCTCACGTCCTCGACCAGGTCGCCGAGAACGTCCTTGAAGGGCCCCGGCCGGGCCTGGCCCTCGAGGATCGTGAGCGCGCGCACCATCGGGATGCCCGAGGAAGAGAGCGTCGCCAGCTGCACCGTGAACTCGGTCACGGCCTGGGCCGCGACCCGTCGCCCCCTGGGGCGCGCGACGGCCGGCGCGGCGGCCGCGGGGCCCGCCTCGGAGTCGCGCCGGACCACACGACGCTGGAGTTTCTTGGCCATGCAGCGCGGGCGAGCCTAGCGAGGACCAGGCCCGATTGCACCGTCCGGGAGTCGGCCCTGGGCGCTCACGACAGCATCGTCTCGCGCCGCACTTCCTCGAGCGTCGTGACGCCGTCCAGCACGGCCCGCAGGCCGGATTCGCGCAGCGTGCGCATGCCGGCCTGGCGTGCGCGCGCGCGGATCTCGGCGGTCGAGGCGCGCTCGAGGATGCCGCGCCGCAGGTTGGCGTCCACGCGCATGATCTCGCAGATCGCCGTGCGTCCACGGTAGCCGGTGTGGAAGCACTGCTCGCAGCCCTTGCCGTAGTGCAGGGTGGCGCCGCGCAGGGCCTCGGCCTCGCTGCCGAGCTCGCGCAGGAGCTCGTCGTCGGCCTGATAGGAGGTCCGGCAGGCCGAGCACACGCGCCGCACCAGGCGCTGGGCCACGATCGCCTCCAGCGTGGCCGTGATCAGGAACGGCTCGAGCCCGAGGTCCACCAGGCGCGTGATCGCGCTGGGCGCGTCGTTGGTGTGCACCGTGGCGAAGACCGTGTGGCCCGTCAGGCTGGCCTCCACCGCCACCTGGGCGGTCTCCGCATCGCGCACCTCGCCCACCAGGATCTTGTCGGGATCCTGGCGCAGCACCGTGCGCAGCACCTTGGGGTAGGTGACGCCGATCTCCTCGTTGATCGGCACCTGCACGATGCCGTCGATGTCGTACTCGACCGGGTCCTCGACCGTGATGATCTTGATGGACGCGTCGTTGGCCTGGTTGAGCATGGCGTAGAGCGTGGTGGTCTTGCCCGAACCCGTCGGCCCGGTGACCAGCACGATCCCGTGCGGCAGCTGCGTCAGCTCGGCCAGGGTCTGGATGTCCTCGGCTCCCAGCCCGAGCGCGACCAGGTCCAGGCTCACGGCCGAGCGATCGAGCACGCGCAGCACGCAGCCCTCGCCGCCGATGCCCGGCAGCGTGGCCACGCGCAGGTCGACCGGGCGGCCGTCGATCGAGAGCGCGATGCGGCCGTCCTGGGGCATCTTGGTCTCGGCGATGTCCAGGTCGCTCATGACCTTGATGCGCGCCAGCAGCGGCGCCGCCAGGTGCACCGGCGGAGCGTCGATCTCGTACAGCGCGCCGTCCACGCGGTAGCGCACGCGCAGCTCCTTGGGGAAGACCTCGAAGTGCACGTCGCTGGCGCGGTCGGCGATGGCGCGGTGCAGGATCGAGTTGAGCAGACGCACGACCGGCGCGCTCTGGGCGGCCTTCTCGGGGTCGTTGCCGGCCACCGCCGCGGCCGCCGCGATCGCGTCGCGGATCGTGCCCTCCTCGCCGTAGAACTCCTTGACCTTGGCGCGCAGCGCGTCCTGGTCGGCCACCGCGCCGTCGATCACGAGCCCGGTCTGGAAGGCCAGGTCCTCGAGCACGGCCGTGTTGAGCGGGTCGGCGATGGCCACCTTGAGGTGTCCGCCGGCGAGCTCGAGCGGCAGCACGCAGTAGGCGTGCGCGGTCGAGGCGTCGACCTTGGAGAGCGCCTCCTTGGAGGGCTGCACGCGCGTCAGGTCGATCGCCACCAGCCCGGCCTGCTCGGCCAGGGCCGCGGCCACGTCGCCGGCCTGGCAGTGTCCGAGGCTCACCAGGTGCTGGCCGATCAGGCCGCCGTGCTTGCGCTGTTCCGACAGCGCCTCCTGGATCTGGGCCTCGCGCACGACCCCGCGCGCCTTCAGGATCTGCCCGAGCAGACGGCGCCCCTTGCTGGACTCGCTCACGACGCGCGGCTCCCGTCCACCATGGCTACGCGCCCCCCAGGCGTAGCTCGAGGTCCTTGGGCTCCTGGGCCGCGTCGAGCGCGTCCTGGCGCTCGACCACGCCCTTCTGGACCAGCTCCAAGAGATGGTCGTCCAGCGTGACCATGCCCATGCGGCGCGAGGTCTGGATGGTCGACTGGATCTTGTGGGTCTCGTTCTTGCGGATCAGGTTGCCGATGGCGGGGTTCATCAGCATCACCTCGAAGGCCGCCACCCGCCCCTTGCCGCCCTTCCTCGCCAGCAGCACCTGCGAGAGCACGGCCACGACCGAGACCGAGAGCTGCGCGCGGATCTGCTCCTGCTGGTGCGCGGGGAAGGCGTCGATCATGCGGTCGACCGTGCGCGCGCTGCCGGTCGTGTGCAGGGTCCCGAACACGAGGTGCCCGGTCTCGGCCGCGGTGATGGCGGCCGAGATGGTCTCGAGGTCGCGCATCTCGCCCAGGAGGATCACGTCCGGGTCCTGGCGCAGCGCGCGCCGGATGGCCTCGGGGAAATCGGGCACGTCGGCCCCGACCTCGCGCTGCGTCACCAGGCCCTTCTTGTGGGCGTGGTAGTACTCGATCGGGTCCTCGATCGTGATGATGTGGCGATCCTGGTGGGTGTTGATCCAGTCGATCATGGCCGCCAGCGTGGTGGTCTTGCCCGAGCCGGTCGGGCCCGTCACCAGCACCAGCCCACGCGGGCGCCGCAGGAGCTCGACGCAGGCCGGCGGCAGCCCGATCTCCTCGAAGGACAGGAGGCGTGAGGGGATCTGGCGCAGCACGGCCGAGTGCCGCCCGCGCTGGCGCAGCACGCTGACGCGGAAGCGGTTGCCGGACGCGTGCGCCAGGCCGAAGTCGGTCGTGCCGCGCTGCTCGACCTCCTGCCAGTGACGCTCGTCGGTGAACTCGCGGCACAGGCCCTCGACCGTGGCGTCGTCGAGGGCCGGCCCCTCGAGCGACAGCAGGTTGCCGTCGATGCGCAGCACCGGCGGCCGTCCGGGGTTCAGGTGCAGGTCGGAGGCCTTGCGCTGCACGGCCAGGTTCAGGAGATCGGCGACACGCAAGCGGCGGGCCCTTTCTGGGAGGAGGAGTTCATTGCGCCAGGCGCGTCACGCGCAGCACTTCGGTCACGGTCGTCTGTCCGGCCAGCACCTTGCTCGCGCCCGAGATCAGCAGCGGTCGCAGGTGCCCCGAGGCCAGGGCCGAGGCGCGGATGCGCTCGAGCGGCTCGCCGCGGAAGATCGCGTCGCGCAGGTCGCTGTCCAGCTCGAACAGCTCGAACAGCCCCAGTCGTCCGCGGTAGCCCGTGCCCTCGCAGGCGCGGCAGCCGCGGCCGCGCGCGAAGCTCTTGCCCGCCAGGAGCTCCGGCTGGAGCCCGAGCACGCGCAGCTCGGCCGGCTCGGGGAGGTAGCTCTCCTTGCACTCCTTGCACAGGCGCCGCACCAGGCGCTGGGCCGCCACGCCCTGCACCGCGCTCGACACCAGGAACGGCGCCACGCCCATGTCGAGCAGGCGCGTGACGGCGCTGGGCGCGTCGTTGGTGTGCAAGGTCGAGAACACCAGGTGGCCCGTGAGCGCGGCCTGGATCGCGACCTCGGCCGTCTCGATGTCGCGGATCTCGCCCACCAGGATCACGTTGGGCGCGCAGCGCAGCATGGCCTTGAGGATGCGCGCGAAGGTGAGCCCGATCTTGGGGTTCACCTGCACCTGGTTGATGCCCGGGATGTGGTACTCGACCGGGTCCTCGGCGGTGAGGATCTTGACGTCGGGGCGGTTGAGCTCGGCCAGCGCGCCGTACAGCGTGGTGGTCTTGCCCGAGCCCGTCGGGCCGGTGACCAGCACGATCCCGTGGGGCCGCTGGATCAGGCGCTTGAAGTGCGCGTAGTCGTCCTCCTCGAACCCGAGCTCGCGCAGCCCGATCAGGTTGGCGCTGCGGTCGAGCAGGCGCATCACCAGGCTCTCGCCGTTGTTGGTGGGCAGGATCGAGGCGCGCACGTCCACCTCGCGCCCGTCCACCTGGATCTCGAGGCGTCCGTCCTGGGGCTTGCGCTTCTCGGCGATGTCCATGCTGCCCATGATCTTGAGCCGGCTGATCAGGGGCGCGGCCAGGTGCGGCGGGTGCTCGGCGACGGTGCGCAGCACGCCGTCCACGCGGAAGCGGATGCGCAGCACCGAGCCCTTGGGCTCGATGTGGATGTCCGAGGCGCGCTGCTCCAGGGCCTCCTTGAACAGGCGCGTGGCCAGGCGCACGATCGGCGCGTCGGAGCTGGCCTCGTCCTCGCCGCTCGACAGCGCGCGCGCGAGTCCGTCCGCGCTCTTCGCGCCGTAGTACCTGCGCAGCGCTTCCTTCAGCGCGCCCGGCGCGGCCAGGGCCACCACCACCTCGCACCCGAGCAGGAACGAGAGCTGGTCGGCCACGATGCGCTTCAGCTGATCGTCCACCGCCACGATCAGGCCGCCGTCCTTGTCCTTGACCGGCAGCAGGCCCTGCTCGAGCGCGAGCTCGGCCGGAACGCGCTCCAGCACGGCGGGTGGGATCGTGCCCTTGGCGAGGTCCACGAAGGGCAGCCCGTTCTGCTTGGCCACCATGCGCGACACGGCCACCTCGTCGAGGTGGCCGAGCTGCACCAGCGCCTCGCCGATGCGGATGCCGCGGTTGCGCTGGTGCGCGCGGCCTTCCCGCAGCTGGGCCTCGGAGACGAGGCCCGCCGCGGCCAGCATCTCGCCGAGGGAACGGGTCACGGACGGCACGGGCCCGAGCAGGGGGCGCGCATGGATAGGCGACTCACCCGGGCCAGGTTACCGTTCCCGGCCCGGATGTCCGCGCTCGGCCCGCGCGCCTACTTCTGCTGGCCGCCCTCGGGCGCGACCGGCGGCAGGCCCGGACGGCACACGGCGGAGAAGCGCAGCGCGACCTCCTCCATGTTGGGGTGGCCGACCATCAGGCGGATCTGGCCCCCGATCGAGCCGTTCACGTCCTCGGGCAGGCCGGTCAGGAGCACCTTCACGTCGGCCGCCTTGCCGTCCTCGAGCGGCGTGATCGTGACCTTGAAGCGGTCGCCCCAGGGCAGTTCCTGGGCCTGCAGGCCCTCGACCACCACGGGCATGTCGGCGCTGAGCTTGAAGTCGTCGTGGCACTCGAGCCGCACCGCACGCTCGATCGACTCGCCCGGCTTGACCATGCCGAAGGTCAGGAAGGGCGGCTCGGCGCTGACCATGCCGAGCACCTGGGCCTGCAGGTTCAGCATGAACCCGTGGTACTGGGGCGCGCCGTCCGCGGAGGGGTACTTGGGGTGCTCGATGACGAGGTCGGACTTGAAGTTGATCGGGTAGTGCCGCATCCCCGGCGCGGGACTGGGCCCCAGCGCCACCTTGACCTCCCACTCGTTCGACTTGCCCTGGTCGTCCGGGTTCTTGGCCGTGAAGGTGACCGATACGGGCTCCTGCACCTCCTCCTGGCCGAGCTCGAGCAGGAAGGCCTCGCCGCGCGTCGAGCTGATCGTCACGCTCTGCTCGACCCGGTCCTTGGTGGTGATCCGCCCGAAGAACACGGTCGGGCTGGGCAGGATCGTGAGGACCGGCTCGACCTCGGCCGTGAGGCGCACGAGGAAGGCCCCGCGCGAATCGTTGGCGTACAGCGAGACCTGCGAGTTGAACGGGCCCTGCCGACCGTCGGTGTTGATCTCGGTCTCGAGCTCGAACTTGGTCCCGACCGGGATCGGGTCGCCCTTGGTGTAGGGCCGGCGAGCCCCGTCCTCGGCCAGCACCACGACGTCGGCCTTGGTGCAGCCGCAGCTCGGCTTGATGCCGGTGATGATCAGCGCGTCCTTGCCGTTCGAGACGAACGGGAAGGCGTAGGAGGCCGTGTCGCCCTGGCGCAGCTTGCCGAAGTCCTTCACCTGCGGTGCGCCGTCGGTCAGCTCGAAGCGCCCGGCATACATCTGGGCCTGGGCCCCGGGCAGGAGCGCGCTCCCGTCGGCCGGGACCGCATCGTGGTCGTGGCCGTCGTGCTCGTCGTGGGCCCCGCTGGCGCCAGGGTTCACCTTGCTCAGGTCGTAGTTCGAGTCGAGCGTCTCGATGCCGCCCTCGTAGCGCTTGCCACCGCGCATGTTGGCCGGATCCTGGGAGGGATTCAGCTTGGCGGCGGGGGCTTCCTCGGCCACGGTGCCCGCGCCCGCCTTCGGCGCGGCCTTGGCGGCGGGCTGGGCGGCCGGCTGGGCGGGCGGCGTGGACGCGGCGGATGCGGCGCCCGCCGCCGGCTGGCCCTCGGGGGAGCACGCGGCCAGGGCCATGGTCGTGAGCCCGAGCGCGAGCAGGCTCGCCGGAGAAACGCGCAGGGAACGGAGGAGGAAGGAGGACTTCTTCATGGGTGGATCGATCGTCGAACGGGCGCCCGCTGGGCGCCAGGAAGGCCGGTAAGTGTAGACGAGGTGCCGGAAGTGGGCCACCCGCGCGCGCGGCACGCGTGGACTCGACTCCGACCGGAACGAGGTAGCGGGGTTTCCAACGCGGAGCTCCTGGTCAGCGCGCGGTGCCGTCGGGGGCTCGGACCCCGCGCACCAGGGCCTCGAGGCGGGGCACGTCGGGATGACCGGTCTCGATCACGAGCCGGGCCAGGAAGGAGCCCTCGAGGGCCGGGTCGAGGCCCGCCAGGGTCAGTTCGATCTCGCACATCCGGCCCACGAGTCGCGTGCGGACCTGGGCCGTGTGGGCCAGCAGGAACGGCTCGTCGGGGTGCAAGGGCTGCAGCCGGGCCTGGACGGCGTCGGGCACGAAGTCGGGCTCCAGGCTCTCGAGGCGCACGCTGCGCGCGACGGTCTCGCGCGCGCCCACCAGTCCGAACTCGAGCGTCGGGGAGGAGAGCGCTACCGCGCCCATCACCTGCAGGGTCCAGGAGGGCGAGATCGAATAGCTGCGCGCCTTGCCCTCGGCTTCGCCGGCCGGACGGGGGATGGACACGTCGCTCACGAGCTCGATCGGGTAGCTGAAGGTCCCCAGCGGCGCATCGCTGCCGAGTCGCACCCGTCCCTGCCAGAGGCGCGCGCGTCCGGCGGCATCGGGCTCGCGCGCCGCGAGCTCGATCGTCACCCACGGCGGCAGGGCGCGCCCGCTGGCCGTCAGAGCGAAGGGCTCGCCGGACTGCGCGCGCACCTCGAAGGCGCGCTCGGCCCCCTGGCCCTCGCGCAGCCGCGCGAACTCGAAATCCTCCGGGTCGATCCGCAACCACGGGTGCACGTCGGCCGCCAAGGTGAGCACGAACGGCTCGCCCTCACCGGTGGCCGGGGCCAGGGAACTCGCTGTCGCACCGTTCGCGTTCCCCGCGCCGGGAGGTACCGCGCCGAGGGTCACCGCCCGCGCCGCCGGCCCGCGCCGTCCGCGCGTGTCGTAGCGCACCCGCACCATCAGCCGCTCGCCGGGCTGCAGGGGCTGGTCGAGCTCGTAGGCTTCGCGTCCGGAGCCGCGCACGCGTTCGAGCTGGGCCAGGGTGCAGCCGCAGTCGGTCTTGGCCGCGTGGATGGCCACGGGCGCGCGCACGTCGAGCTCCCACTCGTGCTCCAGGATCGCGCCCTCGAAGACCGTTCCGAAGTCCACCCGCGCCTGCTCGACCGCCAGCGGCCCCGCGCCCGGAACACCCCGGGCCGGCTCGCAGCCGGGAACGGCCAAGGCGAGGGCGACCAGCATGAGGGGGGAGAGCAGCACGGGCGGTCCGGGAAGAGACAGCGGCGCCATCGTCTTCATTGGTAGCATGTCGCGGCGCCGACGGTTCCGTGCAGTTCCGCAGGGGTCTCGGCCAGCACGCACCGCCCTCCCTGGCTCTCCCGGTACATGCGCGCCCCCCTGTACGCGTCCTCGGTCCTCGTGTGGGCGCTGGCCGCAGGATGCCTGAGCGCGCCCAAGGCGGAGGACTGGCTGGCGGTCGGCTTCCGCAGCCCCGAGCAGACCTTTCGCACCTTCCAGACGGGCCTGCGCGCGGGTCTGCCGGACCTCGAGTATCGCTGCCTCGGCACCGGCTTCAAGCAGCGGGCGGCGCGCGAGGGGGGGGCCTTCAGCCAGCTCTTCTACCTGGAGTTCCGGCGCGAGCTCTTCCACACCCGCCCCTGGCTGAAGCTGGTGGCGCGCGCGCAGGTCGAGCGCGTCGAGGAGCTCGAGCCGGGGCGCGTGCGCATGGTGGCCAAGGTGGACACCTGGTTCCACGACGAGACCTTCGCGCTCGAGTTCGTGCGCGAGGACTTCTACGAGCTGTGGATCGGCGACAAGCGCGTGGACGACGACCTGGCCGACTGGCGCGCCCTGGCGCGCGAGCGCGGCGGCGCGCTGGTCGTCAGCGTGCCGCTGCCGGCCGGCCTCGGCGCGCTCGAGATCGGCGAGCTGCGCGCCGGCCGCGAGTGGAAGATCGATGGCTTCCCGCAGCGCGCGGGAGATCCCTGAGAACCCCCCGACGATGCCCTCCGCCCGACGCCCCACCAAGAAGCCGGCCGCGCGGCGTGCGCGCGCCCCGAAGAAGCTCGTCTACTCCTTCGGTCCGCTGGGCGCCGAGGGCGGCGCCGGCGACCGCGACCTGCTGGGCGGCAAGGGCGCGAACCTGGCCGAGATGTGCCGCCTGGGGCTGCCGGTGCCGCCCGGTTTCACGCTCTCGACCGAGGTCTGCGCGCACTTCACCACCCATGAGCGGCGTTACCCGCGCGGACTCGAGCGCAGCCTGGAGGCGTCCCTGGCGCGCGTCGAGCGTGAGACCGGCAAGCGCTTCGGCGCTGCGCACGACCCGCTGCTCGTTTCGGTGCGTTCGGGCGCGCGCGTCTCGATGCCGGGCATGATGGACACGGTCCTGAACCTGGGCCTGAACGACACCACCGTGCAGGGCCTGGCCGCGCGCTCGGGGGACGAACGCTTCGCCTGGGACGCCTATCGGCGTTTCGTGCAGATGTACGGCGACGTCGTGCTCGGCATCGAGGGCGCCGCCGAGGACGACTTCGATCCGTTCCAGTCCGCGCTCGAGGCCCTCAAGCAGCGCCGCGGCGTGACCAACGACCCCGAGCTCACGGCCGAGGACTGGCGCGGGTTGGTCGCGACCTTCAAGCGCCTCGTGCGCGAGCACACCGGCCGGGACTTCCCCGAGGACCCGCGCGAGCAGCTGTGGGGTGCGATCGGCGCGGTCTTCGGCTCCTGGGACAACGCGCGCGCCGTGGCCTACCGGCAGCTGAACGCGATCCCTTCGAGCTGGGGCACGGCCGTCAGCGTGGTGGCGATGGTGTTCGGGAACCTGGGCCCGCGTTCGGGCACGGGCGTGGCCTTCACGCGCGACCCGGCCACGGGCGAGAAGCGCTTCTACGGCGAGTTCCTGATGAACGCCCAGGGCGAGGACGTGGTGGCGGGCATCCGCACGCCCGAGCCGATCGAGCGCCTGCAGGCCGCCGCGCCGCGCGCCTGGAAGGAACTGCAGCGCATCCAGGCCCTGCTCGAGCGCCACTTCCGCGACATGCAGGACCTCGAGTTCACGATCGAGGACGGGCGCCTGTGGATGCTGCAGTGCCGCAACGGCAAGCGCACCGGCTTCGCGGCCGTGCGCATCGCCACGGACCTCGTGCGCGAGCGCCGCATCACGCGCGAGGAGGCCCTGCTGCGCGTCGACCCCGAGGCCCTGAACCAGCTCCTGCAGCCGATCTTCGCGCCGGCCGAGGTCAAGCGCGCGCGCCGCGACGGGCGCCTGCTCACGCGCGCGCTCAACGCCGGTCCGGGCGCGGCCTCGGGCGAGATCGTGTTCCAGGCCGAGCGCGCCGAGGAGCGCGCGCGCTCGGCGCGCGTGGTGCTCGTGCGCATCGAGACCTCGCCCGAGGACATCCGCGGCATGCAGGCCGCGACCGGCATCCTCACCGCGCGCGGCGGCATGACCAGCCATGCCGCGCTGGTCGCGCGCCAGATGGGCAAGGTCTGCGTGGCCGGGGCCGGCGAACTGGCGATCGACTACAAGCGCCGCAGCCTGACGGTGGCCGGCCGGACGCTGCGCGAGGGCGAGTCCCTCAGCCTCGACGGCGCGACCGGCGAGGTCTTCGCGGGCGAGATCGCCACCCAGCCCTCGGAGGTGCTGGGGGTGCTGTTCGGCGGCGGCAAGCGCAAGGCCGGGCCGGTCTTCCGGGCCTACTCCGAGCTGCTGGCCTGGGCCGACGGCGTGCGCACGCTCGGCGTGCGTGCCAACGCCGACCAGGGCGCCCAGGCCGAGACCGCGCTGGCCTTCGGGGCCGAGGGCATCGGCCTGTGCCGCACCGAGCACATGTTCTTCGAGGGCCAGAAGATCGACGCCATGCGCGAGATGATCCTGGCGGACACGCCGGAAGAGCGCGAGCGCGCGCTGGCGAAGCTCTTGCCGCTGCAGCGCGCCGACTTCGCGCGCATCTTCCGGGCCATGGGGCCGTTCCCGGTCACGATCCGCACGCTCGATCCGCCGCTGCACGAGTTCCTGCCGCACGAGGAACACGAGATCAGCTTCCTGGCGCGCGAGATGGGCGTTTCCTTCGACCGGCTGCAGGCCAAGATCGAGTCGCTGAAGGAGCTGAACCCGATGCTCGGGCACCGCGGCTGCCGCCTGGGCATCAGCTTCCCGGAGATCACGCGCGTGCAGGCGCGCGCGATCTTCGAGGCCGCCTGCGACGTGGCCCGCGCCACGAAGAAGAAGCCGCGTCCCGAGGTGATGATCCCGCTGGTCGGGACGCCCAAGGAGCTCGAGTTGCAGGCGGCCGAGGTGCGCGGCGTGGCCGAGCAGGTCTTCGCCGAGAAGAAGCTGCGCCTGCCCTACCTGGTGGGCACGATGATCGAGCTGCCGCGGGCCGCGCTGGTGGCGGGCGAGATCGCGCGCGAGGCCGAGTTCTTCTCGTTCGGCACCAACGACCTGACGCAGACGACCTACGGCATCTCGCGCGACGACGGCGGCAAGTTCATCCCGCGCTACGTGGAGCTGGAGATCTTCGAGGCCGATCCGTTCGCGAAGCTCGACCGCGCCGGCACCGGCCGGCTGATGCGCATCGCCTGCGCCGAGGGCCGGGCCACGCGTCCCGGGCTCAAGCTGGGCATCTGCGGCGAGCACGGCGGGGAGCCGAGCTCGATCGCCTTCTGCCACGAACTCGGGCTCGACTACGTCTCGTGCTCGCCCTACCGCGTGCCGATCGCGCGCCTGGCCGCCGCCCAGGCCGCGCTGCGCGCGCCGCGCCCACGCGCGAAGCCGTAGCCGGACCTTCCTGCCGGCTACGGCCCGAGGGCCGTGCGCAGCAGCTGCTCGAACTCCGCGCGCGTGGCCTCGCCCTGGTGGCGTCCCACCAGCTTGCCCTCGCGGTCGAAGGCCAGGGTGACCGGCACGCCGCCGGGAAGGTCGAAGCGCGCGTTGATCGCTTCCTCGTCGGGCGCCTCGTAGACCACGGTGGGGAGCGCGAGCCCGCGCTGCTCGAGGAACGCGCGCACCCTGTGCACGCCCTCCTCCGGCTCGACTCCCGGGACCATCAGGTCGTAGCTCACGCCGAGGACGCGTGCCCCACGTCCGGCGTGCTCCCGCGCGACGGCCAGCAGGTCCGGCAGCTCCGCCACGCACGGCGCGCACCAGGTCGCCCAGAAGTTCAGCAGGCAGGCGTGTCCGCGCTGCGCGGCCAGGGCCTGCTCGATGGCCGCGATCCCGCCGCGCTCCACCGTCAATGCGAGCGGCGCGCCCCCCTCGCTTCCGCAGGCCGCGAGGGCCAGCGGGAGCAACAAGAGGACGCGCCGCAGCCGGTCGCTCAGGCGCTCAGGCACCGGCCTTGACGCGCTTGATGCCGCAGCCGTAGGGCTTGGTCTCCTTGACCGCGACTTCCTTGCCGGCCACGGTGGCCTCGACGGCGTCGCGCAGGTATTGCTTGGTGGCTTCGCCCTTGTCGCCCTTGGGGTCGTCGTCGAGTCCGCCCATGTAGACGAGCTTGCCCGCGCGGTCGAGCACGAAGCAGTGCGGCGTGTTGGTGGCCTGGAACAGGTCGGCCAGCTTGTTGCCGTGGTCGGCGAAGACGCGGTTCGCCAAGCCCTTCTTCTTCAGGACCTCGCGGATGCCCGCGTAGTCGTCGCTGGAGCGCTCGGCCCCGATCTCGGTGGAGTTGGCGTTGATCGCCAGCACGACCACGTCCTTGTTGTCCTTCCAGCGCTGCTCGAGGGCCTGCACCTTGGGATCCGCGACCGTCTCGTAGGGGCAGGTCGAGGACCAGAAGTGGATCGCCACGACCTTGCCGCGCAGGTCCTTGAAGGTCATCGACTTGCCGTCGATGTCGGTCAGCACGAGCTTCTCGTCCACGACCGAGCCGAGCTTGTAGACGCTCTTCTCGGCGCCGGCAGCGGGGGCCGCGTCGTGCTTGGGCTTGTCCTGGGCCAGGGCGGGCAGGGCGAAGAGGCCGCACAACGCGGCCACGCGGATCGACATCGAATTCATGGTCATCTCCTAGGTTTCAGGGGGAGAGCGCACGGTACAGGGGCGCTCCCGGGTGGATCAAGGAGCGCGCAACCCGGGGGGGGGCGAACTCCTGGCGCCCATACGGAGCAGCGCGAGCAATGTGAGGCCGGTCAGCCCATCCACTGTCCGCCGTTGACGGACAGCACCTGTCCGGTGACGAAGGCGCTCTCGTCGCTCGCCAGGTACACCGCCGCGCCGGCCACGTCGGCGGGCTCGCCGATGCGGCCGAGCGGGATCTCGCGCGCGATGTTGGCCTCGCCGTCGCGCGCCAGCACGCCGGCGATCATCTCGGTGCGCACGAAGCCCGGGGCGATGGCGTTGACGCGCACGCCGTGGGGCGCGAGCAGACGCGCGCTCGACTTCGTGAAGGTGATCAGCGCGGCCTTGGCGGCGGCGTAATGGGGCGCCTTCGGGCCGCCGATCTGGGCCCCGATCGAGGCCACGTTGAGGATGCAGCCGCTCCGGCGCGTGCGCATGTGCCGGCCGGCCTCCTGGGTCGCGACGAAGGGGCCCTTCAGGTTGACGTCGATGGCCTGGGCGAAGTCCTCGTCGGTGATCTCGAAGAAGTCCTTCTGCTGCAGCCAGCCGGCGTTGTTCACGAGCAGGTCCAGCTGCCCGAAGTGTTCGAGCGTGCCGCGCACGACCCGCCGCACGGGTTCGGCCGAGCGCGCGCCCAGGTCGAGCTCGAGCGCCAGCCAGCCGAGCTCCTCGGCCAGCTGCCGCGCCTCCTCGCCGTGGCTCCGGAAGGTGAGCACTCCGCGCATGCCCTCGCGCGCGAGGGCCCGGGCGATGGCCGCGCCGATGCCGCGCGCGGCGCCGGTGACGAGCGCCACCCTGCCCGCCAGGCGCGTCATGCGAGCTCCGGCCAGCGCGCGCGGATGCGCGCCAGCACGCCCGGGCCGTCCAGGCCGTAGGCGCGCGCGAGCTCGGCGTTCGAGCCGGGCTCGACGAAGGCACAGGGCAGGCCGAGGCGCAGCCAGGCGGGGTGCAGCGAGCGATCCAGCGCCAGCGCGCACAGCGCGCTGCCGACGCCGCCCTCGAGCACGCCCTCCTCCAGCGTCACCACGCGCTGCACGCCGCGCAGCTCCTCGGCCAGGAAGGGCTCCGGGAGCGGCTTCAGGTAGCGCAGGTTGATCAGGCCGGCGTCGACGCCGCGCGCGCGCAGGGCCTCGACCGCCTCGAGCGCGGCGCGGTAGCGGTTGCCGACCGCCAGCACGAGCAGCTCGCGTCCGACGTGCTTCACCTCGGGCAGCGCGAACGACTCGGGCGCCTCGTGCAGCACGCTCTGGTCCAGCTCCTCGGCCGGGCCGTAGGGCATCAGGATCGCGGTGGGGCCCGAGAGCGCGCGCAGCTCCTCGCGCACCATGCGTTCGGCCTCGAAGCGGTCCTTCGGATAGCACAGGCGCAGGTTGGGGACGCCGCACAGGTAGGCCAGGTCGTAGATCCCGTGGTGCGTCGGGTTGTCGTAGCCCGCGAAGCCGCTGCGGTAGAGCAACAGCAAGACCGGCGGCTCGAGGAAGCACAGGTCGTGCACCAGCTGGTCGAAGGCGCGCTGGAAGAAGGTCGACTGGTAGGCCACGACCGGCTTCTTGCCGCCCAGCGCGAGCCCGGTGGCCAGCGTCAGCGCGTGCTGTTCCTCCATGCCCGGATCGAAGCAGCGCCCGGGGTGGCGCGCGAAGATCGCGCCGAGCCCGGTGGCGTAGAGCGTCGAGGGCGTGACGCACACGAGCTCGGGGTCGCGCTCCATCTCCGCGGCCAGCACGTCCGCGACCACGTCCGGGTAGGCGCGCGCCGGCGCCGGGACCTGGCTGGCGCCCGTCAGCGGGTCGAAGGCGAACGAGAAGTGCGCGCGGAAGGGATGCGTGTCGGCCGGGGCCCAGTCCTTGCCCTTGACCGTGCGCGCGTGCACCACGGCCAGGCGCTCGGAGTCCCGCGCGCGCTCCAGGGCCGGGATCAGCGCCCCGAGGTCGTGGCCGTCGAGCGGGCCGATGTACTCGAGCCCGAGGGCCTCGAAGAACGCCCGCGCGCGGCCGTGCTGCAGGGCCTCGTGCAGGGCGCCGAAGCCGGGCGAGATCGCGTAGCCGTTGTCGTTCAGCACCAGCACCAGCCCGGTGCGCTCGACCGCGGCGTGGTTCAGGCCCTCGAGCGCCAGGCCCTCGGCCAGGCTGCCGTCACCGATCACGGCCACGACGTGCGAGGGATCCGCATCGAGCTTGCGCGCCAGCGCCAGGCCGAGTGCGAGCGAGATCGAGGTGCCGGCGTGCGAGGCCTCGATCGGGTCGTGCTCGCTCTCGCTGCGCGACAGGAAGCGATTCAGCCCGCCGTAGCTGTTGAGGGTCGGGAAGCGCGCTGCGCGTCCGGTCACGATCTTGTGGGTGTAGCCCTGGTGGCCGGTGTCGAACAGCAGCGCGTCGCGCGGCGAATCGAACACGCGGTGCAGCGCGAGCGTGAGCTCGATCGTGCCCAGGTTGGCGCCGATGTGGCCGCCGGTGCGCGAGACGTTGGCCAGCAGGAAACGCCGCACGTCCTCGGCGAAGCGCGCGAGCTCGCCCAGGCTCAGGGTCTTCAGCTCGGCGGGTTCGCGGATGCTCTCGGGCGTGACGGCGTGGGCGACGGGCGAACCTAGGCGACTCGTTGACGACATGCGACGCGCACCTCCAGCGCGGCCCGCGCGGTGCGCAAGCGTTCCTCGAGCTCCTCGGGATCGTGGGCCTCGGCCCACACGTAGCCCAGCGGGCGCGTCTCGACCTCGGGCGAGCCGAGTTCGCGTCCGGGTTCCTCGATCCACAGGTCCGCCACGCCCGCCACGGCGCGCGCGCGGTCCTGTCCGTCCACGCCGCCGAAGCGCCCCGCGCGCTCGGGCGCGAGCGCCAGCCAGCCGGCCGCGGCGCGCGACTCGAGCGCGACCTCGTCGAACGGGCCGCCGGCTCCCGCCAGGTGCGCGAACCAGGCCTGCAGCGGGCTGCGCGCGCGCGCCAGGCGGGCCACGTGGGTGGCCCCGAGCGCGTCGAGGTAGCCGGGGTGGAGCGCGACCAGCGCCAGGCCGGATTCGGTGGGGGCCAGGCACGCCTGCAACGGCCCGCGCTCGAAGCCGAGCGCGCGCGCGGCCCGCTCGACCAGCACGTAGGCCGCGCGTTCGAGGGCGGGGGCGAGGCCACTGGGCTGCACGCTCCAGGTGTCGCCGTTCGCGCACGGGCGTCGCAGCGCGATCCCGGCCGGCACGAAGGCCCCGTCGCGGAAGAAGGCGAACACGTCGAGCTCGCGCGCGGCCCCCGGCTCGCGTTCCGCCAGCGCGATCCCGCGCTGGCTCAGGCAGGCGTGCGTGCCGGCTGGATCGAGCATGCGCTCCAGCACGGCGCGCGACGGAAGCAGCCGCGGCGCGGCCTCCGCCAGCGGAGCCAGGCGCGCGAGCGCGCGCGGGTCGGCGGCATGGATGCCGACCAGCTGGGCGCTCTTCACGAGGCGCCGCGTCAGGGCCGCGAGCGCCTCGGCGTCGTCGTTCGGGATCGGATGGAACTGCGCGGCCAGGCGCCGCAGCGGGGTCTTCGGGTCGGCGTCGGTCAGGACGGCCTCGAGGCCGGCCTCGCGCGCCCAGCGCAGGACCGGGGCGACGAAGGCGCCGCCGCCGAGGACGAGGAGGGCGTGGCTCATGCCAGGGCTTGATCGGGCGAATCCGGCCAACCCTTGAACGGCCGTCGGAGCGGGGCTCTGGCGTCGGAATGCGTTTGAGCCATGGTCCCAGGCGGTCGAAAGGCGTGGGAACAATGGGCACGGCCACAGGCACGAGGAGCGGCACGGCGCTCGCGCTCGAGGGCACGCTGCTCTTCCACCTCAACCTCAACTACTCCTCGATCGAGGTGGCCAGCCGCAAGACCGTCGTCGCGCGCTGCTACACGCCGCTCCTGGCGCTGCTCGACGAGCGACCCTGGCTGCGTCTGGCGATCGAGGCGAGCGGACACACGCTCGAGCGCATCGCCCGCATCGATCAGGCCTGGATCGCGCGCTTCGCCGCGCTGGTCGAGTCCGGGCGCGTCGAGCTCGTCGGTTCCGGCGACACCCAGCTCGTCGGGCCGCTCGTCCCGGCCGCGGTCAACCGCTGGAACCAGGAGCTCGGGCGCGAGACGTATCGCCGTCTCCTCGGGGTCGCGCCGCGCGTGGCCCTGGTCGGGGAGATGGCCTGGTCACAGGGGCTGGTCGACGCGTATCTCGACGCCGGCTACGAGGGCCTGGTCGTGGAGTGGAACAACGCGCGCCACCACCATCCGGAGTGGAAGGACGAGTGGCGCTACCACACGGCCTGGACGCGCTCGCCCTCGAGCCGGCGCATCCGCGTCCTGTGGGCCGACACCCTGCTGTTCCAGGCCTTCCAGCGCGCGACGATGGGGGAGCTCGAGCCGGAGCGTTACGTCGAGAGCGTGCTGGTCAGGGATGCCGCCCGGCCCCGGCACGTCTTCCTGTATGCGAACGACGCCGAGATCTTCGACTTCCGGCCCGGGCGCTACGCGAGCGAACCGCCCCTGTCCGCCGCCAGCGAATGGCAGCGCATGGGCGCGATCGTCGACGCGCTGCACGCGCGCGGCGTCGCCTTCACCTCGCCGGAGTCCGTGCTGGACGACCCGCGCTTCGCGCCCGAGGGCGAGCTCGAGCTCTCCGCCGCGGCGAATCCGACCCCGGTCAAGAAGCAACCCAAGTACCTGATCACGCGCTGGGCGCTGGGCGGCCACGACAACGTGGGCTTGAACGCGCTGTGCTTCGGTCGCGCCAAGGAGCTGGAGCGCATCGGTGGCAGCGCTCGCGATTGGCAGCTCCTGTGCCGGGCCTGGGGCTCGGACTTCCGCACGCACCTGACCGAGAAGCGCTGGCAGCGCCTCTCGCAATCGCTGCCGCGGCCGAGCACGCCCCTGGCGGCATCGGGGTTCCACGAGACGCTGCTGCGTTCGCGGCGCGTCGAGCGCGCCGGCGCGCGGCTCGCCATCGGCACGGAGGGCGTGCGCGCGGTCCTCAACCTGCGCCGCGGCCTGGCGCTGGAATCCCTGACGCTGTGCCAGGCGGGAGCCGAGCCCCTGATCGGCACCCTTGCGCACGGGCACTTCGACGACATCGACTGGGCCGCCGACTTCTACAGCGGTCACACCGTGCTCGAGCTGCCCGGCGAGAAGCGCATCACCGACCTCGAGCAGGTCGATCCGGAGGTCGAGGAACTGGCGCACTGCGTGGTCGTGCGCACGAGCGTGCCGACGGCCCTCGGGCCGTTGCCCAAGGAAGTGCGGGCCTACGCGCACCGGCTCGAGATCCGCTACGGCTTCTCGGCCTGGGGCACGCGTCCGCGCGCGACGCTGCGCACGGGCATGCTGACGCTGCTCGACGGCGCCCTCGGCGACGAGCTGTGGGTCAGCTGCGCCAACGGCGGCCCGCGCGAGCGCATGCGCGTGGGGGAGTGCGACCACACCCGCAGCGTCTCGTCGCTGGTCAGCGCCAACGCGGCCTTCGGGGCCACCGACGGGGCCATCGGGCTGGACGACGGCCGGCGCGGCTTCGAGGTCAGCTGGCCGCAGGAGCGGGCCGCGCCGCTGCCCCTGCTCGTCTGCCGCAGCGTCGCCGGCAAGCGCTTCACGCGCCTGGTGTTCTCGCTCTCCGAGCTGGACGAGACCCATCGTCCCGGCGCGCCGCTCCACGATCTCCACCTGTCCATCCGTCCCTACAGGAACCGCCGATGAAGACCCGTTTCGTGGCCGAGGTGTGCAGCAACCATCACCGCGACCTCGGGCGCGCGCTGGCGCTGGTGGACGCGGCCGCCGAGGCCGGCTGCGCGGCCGTCAAGTTCCAGCAGTTCCGCGTGCGCGAGCTGTTCGCGCCCGAGGCCCTGCGCGCGCACCCCGCGCTGCTCGAGCGCGTGGCCTGGGAGCTGCCGGAGTCCTTCAACGCGCAGCTGGCGGCGCGCGCGCGCGCGCGCGGGATCCAGTTCGCGAGCACGCCCTTCTACCGCGCCGCGGTCGACCTGCTCGCGCCCTACGTGCACTTCTTCAAGCTGGCCTCCTACCAGCTGCTGTGGAGCGAGCTCCTGGCGGCGGTGGCCCGCACCGGCAAGCCGGTCGTGCTCGCGACCGGCATGGCCACGCTCGAGGAGGTGCGCGCGGGCGTGACGTGCCTGCGCGCCAACGGCTGCACCGACCTCACGCTGCTGCACTGTGTCTCGGCCTATCCCACGCCGCCCGCCGAGGCGAACCTGGCGGCGATCGAGACGCTGCGCAAGACCTTCGGCGTGCCGGCCGGCTGGTCGGACCACACGCGCGAGCCCGAGGTGCTCGAGCGCGCCGTGCGCCGCTTCCAGGCCGCGATGGTCGAGTTCCACCTGGACCTCGACGGGCGCGGCGGTGAGTACGACCTGGGCCACTGCTGGTTGCCGGGCCAGATCGCCTGGGTCATCAAGGGCCTGGAGCGCGCCGTGCCGGCCGAGCTGCGGCGCTCGCACCCCTCCGACGGCAACGGCAAGAAGGAGCCGCGCGCCTCCGAGGCCGAGGAACGCCAGTGGCGCACCGATCCCTCCGACGGCCTGCGACCGCTCCTGGCCACGCGCCGGCGGCTGGTGCGCCAGACGGCGGCATGAGCCTGGCCCTGTTGCGCGCGCGCTGGGCGCCGCTCGCACGCTGGATCGAAGCCGCTCCGCCCGTGCGGGTCGAGCCGCGCGCAGGGCCGAGCGCAACCCTGTGCATCGACGGCGTGCAGCTCGCGAGCCGCCACGCCCCGCGCGCCGAGGCCGAGTTGCAGGCGCGACTCGTGCCGGCGCAGGCCGCGCGCGCCACGCTGTACGGCTGCGCAGAGGGCGAGCTCGCGCGCGTCCTGCTGGCGCGGCCCGAGCTGCGCGCGTTGCGTGTGGTGGTGCTCGCTCCCGGCGCGACCCGCGCTGTCTTCGCGCACGCAGCGACGGACTGGCTGGCCGACGAGCGCGTGGAGCTCGTGCACCCCGGCGACTGCACCGAACTCGAGCTGCCCTTCGCGGCCTCACCGGCCGACCTGCGTCTGGCCTGCGACGAGGCCGCGCGCCTGCGCGACCTGGTGGTGCTCGAGCTGGCCACGCCGCTCCTGCGCCGGCACCAGCGCGCGCGCCAGGAGGCATTGCTCGCGCGCATCGCCGCCAACGAACGGCGCTTCGCGGCCGATCGCGACGTGGGCGAGCTGTTCGGCTCGCGCGCGGGCGCCAGCCTGTGCGTGGCCGCGGCCGGTCCGACCCTGGCGCGCCACTACGCCGAGCTGCGCACGCGCGCCGCGGACCTGGTGGCGGTGGACGCGGCCCTCAAGCCCTTGCTGGAGGCCGGCATCGTGCCGGCCTTCGCGCTGACGCAGGACGCGCACGAGGAGGGCATGCGGCGCGTGTTCGCGCTGCCGCGCGCCGGACTGGAGCGCTGCTGCCTGGTGTACTTCCCCGAGGTCGTGCCCGAGGTGCTGGCGGCCTGGCCGGGCGAGCGGCGCGCGGCGCGCGGGGCGAGCGAGCTGCACCGGCGCGCGCCGGATCCGCACGGGCGCACGACGCTCTTCAGCTCGGGCTCGGTGCTGCATCCCGCCGTCGACCTGGCGGTGCGCCTCGGGGCGCGCCGGGTCGAGCTGTTCGGGGCCGACTTCGCGCTGGTCGGCGGCGCGAGCCACGCGCCCGGTTCGGCCTGGCAGTTCCGCTGGGACCAGGGGCCGGGCTCGGCCTGGGTGCTCGATTCCGCCGGGCGGCGCGTGCCCTCGCTGCCGAACCTGGTGGGCTACCTGCGCGATCTCGAGCGCTACCTGGCGGCGCACCCCGAGGTCGAGTGGGTCGCGCGCGCCCGCGAGAGCGCCGCCATCCGCGGCGCGCGTCTGGAGGAGGGTTCCGGTGTCGGCTGAGGTCCTGGCGGCGCGCGCGCGCGCGGCCGCGGCCGCGCAGCGCCTGGGGATGGCGGCCCAGGGCGCCGAGGAACTCGCGCGCCTGGTGGACGGACTGCTCCCGTTCCTGGCCGAGCGGCCCGCGCTCGCGGCGACGGTGGCGCAGCTCCTGGCCGAGATCCTGGCCGCCCAGGAGCGCGGTGACCCGATCGCCCTGGCCGACGGGCTCGAACACGAGCTCGCGCCCGCCCTGCTGCGCTGAGGCGCGGGCCGGGAAAAAGGAGACGCGCCCCGGGGTCGAACCCCGAGGCGCGTCTGGCGCGCAGTGAGACGCAGAGGGAGAGGGAGAGAGGACTAGCGCGCGCGGAGGTCGAAGTCGAAGGCGCGTCCGGGGTTGGCCGGATCGAGCCCGGTGGCGAGCGGCGTGCCACCGTTCCGGAGCACCCAGGCCGCACCGTCGTGCTCGATGGCCCACAGGGCGCCGGCGTCGTCGAGCAGGAGCATCATCACGCGCTCCGTGCCGGGCACGATGCGTGTCTCGGCCTGCACCAGCTTGCCGACGCCGGGCAGCGTGACCTCGGCCTGCCGGCGCCAGCCGCCCGAGTTCAAGAGCGCCCACTGGAAGGTGCCGGTCTGGGCCTGGTCGCGGTAGACGGCGAAGGCCAGGCCCTTGGTGCCGAGCCAGCCGACCTCCATCGCGCGCGACTGGGCCAGGCCGAAGAGCGTCATCTCCGCGGTGTTGTTCCAGGTCGCGCCGTTCCAGACCGAGACGCCCACGTCGTCGTCCGAGTTGCCCTCGCCGAAGATCGCGACGATGCGGTCCGAGGTCGGATCGCTGGCGAGCGCCAGGGACATGCCGAGCGCGTCCGTGCTGACGAACTGTCCGGTGGTCCAGGTTCCGGTCGTGCGCGTGAGCGTGGCGTAGCGCGTCTCCTCGGCGAACTGGCTGTAGCCCCAGGCCACCAGGAGGTCGCCCGAGAGGCTCTCCCAGGCCGCGTCGAAGGCCTTGAAGTCGCGCAGCGCGTTGACCTGCGTGGCCAGCAGCAGCGGGCGCGTCCACTGCGTCCCGTCCCACAGCGCGGCCGTCAGGCGTTGCTGGTCGTCGAGCACCACCAGCGCGATCTCGTCCGTGCCCGCGCGCGGCACGAGTTCGGTCCACAGCACCGTGCCCGTGTTCAGGGCCGGCGTGAAGACGGGCAGCGGCTTGCTCCAGGTACCCTCGGTGAGCGTGCGCCACAGCGCGTTGCTGGCGCCGTCGGCGTACACGAGCAGGGCCTCACCCGAAGCGGCCTCGTATTCGACGTCGAAGCCGCGCTCGTCGGCGTTGGCCGCCGCGATGCGGGTCGAGAGCACGGCCGGAGCGTCGTCGCTCCAGCGGCGCGCGTCCCAGGTGCGCACCATCAGCAGCGCGCCCGCGCCGGTGTCGACCTGGGCCGCCACGAGCTCCTCGGGCTTGGGCCCGCTGGAGACGCGCTGGACCAGCCAGCGCACCTCGGAGCCGAGCGCCAGGGTGTCGCGCAGGGCGTCCCAGGCGTCGTTCGTCCGGCCCCAGGCGCGCGTGCGCAGGCGGGCGTCCGCGGCCGTGACGAAGGCCGCGCGTCCGCCCTGGGCCTCGAGCGAGCGGAAATCGTCCAGCGGCAGCGGCTGGTGGAAGCCCAGGTTGGCGGCGGCCAGGTCGGCCGCCTGGCCGTCGCGCAAGCCGTCGACGCGCGTGCCGAGGGCGCTGAGCGAGCCGGCCAGGGCCAGCTCGACCGCGCGCGCCTGGACCTGACCCGCGTCGAGGGTGGGCGAGAGCAGCGCCACGCGGAAGTCGTCGTCCGCGCTCCCGACGCTGCCGAGGATGCCGTCCGCGCCGGCCGGATCGGCCAGCAGCGGGTCGGCCACGTAGGTGCTGGCGGGCGTGTTGCCCGAGACCAGCCAGGCCAGGTTGGTGTTGGCGCCGAGGGTCGAGCTCGTGGCCAGGGCCAGCCCGCGGCCCGTCGTCTCGGAGAAGACGTTGCTCGCGATCAGGCCGCTGGTACCGGCCGCCGGCTCGCGGATCTGGTCGCCGCCGTTGCGGTAGAAGGTGTTGAAGCGCACCTGGAGGTCGGTCGAGCTCGCGTTCAGCTCCAGCCCGTCGCCACCATTGGCGTAGACCAGGTTGCCGAGCACGCGCGTGCGCGTGGTGGCGCTGATGCGCAGGGCGTCGCCGAGGTTGGCGGAGATGCGGTTGGCCTCGAGGAGCACGTCGGTGGTGTTCTCGAGCTCGATCCCGCGCCGGTTCTCGTACAGGCGGCAGTCCAGGATGGCGCAGTCGCGCGCGCCGCTGGCGTAGATCGCGCCGCCGTGTCCGGCGCCGTTGTCGCTGCCGCGGATCGAGAGCCCGCGCAGGATCACGTTCGCCGCGCCGCGCAGCTCGATGCCGGCCGCGGCTCCGCCCACGTCGAGCAGCACCTCGCCGGCGTCGCCCGTGAACTCGCCCGCGCGGTCGCCGCGGATCACCAGCGGTGCCTCGGCCGTCGCCACGGTGGTGATCTGCAGCGCATCGCCGTAGGTACCGGCGCCCACGAACAGCACGTTGTCGGGGCCGACCTCGGTCAGCGCGCGTCCCAGCGTGGCCCAGGCCGTGAGCGGGCTCCGGCCGTCGTTCCCGTCCGAGCCGCTGGTGCGCACGAAGCGCCAGTTGGGCTGCAGGCGCACGAACTCGGCCGTGAGCGGGCCCATGCGGATCTCGTCCGGTCCGGGATCGATCACGGCGGTGAGGGTTTTCTTCTCGCCCACGGTGGTGCGCAAGGCGCCCTTGGCCTCGCCCGCCCCGTTGGTGCGCGGCGGCTGGACGAGCGTGTTGGCGAAGCCGGCGGCCTCCAGCACCACGCGCCGGCCGGGCAGCGGCCGGCCGGCCGCGTCGGCCAGCACGATGCGGGCTTCGACCGCGCCGACCCCGTCGGCACTGGTGCCGAAGGGTGGCGTGAGCGTGAAGCTCGACTTCAGCGGATCGACCGGCGGGGGCGCGCCGCCGCCACCTCCTCCGCCGCCACAGGAGGCGAGGGCGAGCGGGCCGGCGAGCGTGGACAGAACGAGGGCGCGAAGCGGGTGGCTTTTCATCGCGAGCAGGAAAAAATTGGGTGGCGAGCCGAGGGCACGTCGGTGGAGACGTGCCACGGGAACCCTATCCCGCCCGGGAGCGCGCGGCGGAGCCCGGCACGCACCCGCTCCCGGAGTCGAGCCTCAGAGACGCAGACTCGTTGGTTCGCCCGGGGTCAGTCGCAGCGGCACGCGCCGTACCTCGCCGCCCAGACGGTAGAGCACGAGGGTGGCGGCGCGGTCGCCCACGGCCAGCATGGCCGAGCGACCCTCCAGCAGAGTCTGGCGCTCGCCCTCGCTGCGCCCGTTGCCGTGGAACGCGCTGATCACCAGCTCGTTGCCCTGCGCATCGAGCACGCCGACCTGGTCGGCCTCGGCCGCCACCTCCAGCTCGACCTGGAAGTGGCAGCGGCGCTCGACGGTGATCTCGAGCTCCTCGGGCCGTTCGCCGGCCAGGCGCGCGAGTCCGCCCGCCAGCCCGCGACCCCACTCGAGCGGGATCACGTCGGTGCCCTGGATGCGCAGGTAGACGAGGTCCTTGGGCACGCGCGCGAGCACGAAGTGCCCGTCGGCGTCGGTGACGGTGGCCTCGGTCGTCTCGTGCTGGGTCGAGATCACCTGGCCCTCGAGCTTCGTCTGGAAGGCGTCGCACATCGGGAACACGCTGGCGTTGGGCACGGGCGCGCCGTGCGCGTCGAGCACGCGGCCCGCCAGGCGCGCGAAGAGCTCGCCCGTGCGCAGCACCAGCACGAGGTCGCGGCGACCCGCGGCCGCCTCGGGCGCGAGCACCCGCTGCAGCGTCGCGGGGTCCATGGCGGCCACGAGGTAGTCGCGCTCGCACAGGCCCTCCAGCTCGAAGGCCCCGTCCTCGTCGGTCTCGTCCCAGGACCAGCCCGGCTCGCGTCCGCCGAGCAACGCCTCGATCGTCACGAAGGCGGGGCCACGCTCGGCCCCGGAGCCTTCACTCAGGGCCCCGAACAGGGTCGCGTCGGCGATCCACACGCGAACGCCCGCGCGCGGCTCGCCGTGTTCGTCCAGCACGCGGCCACGGATCGTGAGGGCGGCGTCCCCGAGCGTGAGCACGAGCGGAGAAGGCCACAGCGGACGCCCGTCCGGAGCGCGCTCGCGCACGCGCAGCTCGGCCGGCAGGAAGCCGGGGCGCAGCGCGCGCAGGACTCCGTCGGGCACCTTCGCGAAGCGCTCGAGGCGCCGATTCGGGCTCTCCGGGTCGTCGAGCCGGAAGCGGAAGCGTCCCGCCTCGTCCGTGCGCGTGGTGTCGAGGCCGTGGGCCACGAGCGCGTCGGCCACGGGCGCGCCGGCCGGGTCGAGCACGCGGCCCGCCAGCAGCTCCAGCTCCAGCGGACGCGTGAGCACCAGCACCAGGTCGGCGCGCGCGGCGAGCGGCGCCGGCTCCTCGTGCGCGCGGAAGCCCTGCAGCTCGGCCCGCAGGCGGCCCTCGGGCAGGGACGGCGCGCGCTCGAAGCGGAAGCGTCCCGTCGCGTCGCTCTCGGTCGTCCAGCGCACGTCGCTCGAGAAGTCCAGCACCTCGGCCAGGCGCGCGCGCAGGGCGGCGGGGGCGGCGATTTCGATGCGCACCGCGGGCAGCGGGAGTCCGCTCTCGTCCACGACCACGCCGGAGAGCTCCACGCTGGGGGCCACCACGATGCGGCACTCCTGGCCCGCGCGGTCGTCCACCGGCACGCCCGAGAGCAGGGTGGTCCAGCCAGGCGCGCTCACGACCAGCTGGCCCTGACGCGGCCCCGCGAATTCGAACGAGCCGTCCGCCGCGGTGCGCGCGACGATCGGGGCCGAGCGCGTCCTGGCCGCCAGCTCGGCGCCAGCGGAGGGTTGCGAGGCGAGCAGCGCGATGCCCACGCCGCCGACCGGGGCCTCCTGGAAGTCGATCACGCGCCCGCGCACGCTGCTGGCCGAGGCGTTCGCGGGAGCCTCGACCGTCCTCGTCCGCACCGCGCTCTCGACCGGCGTGGCCTCGCGCGTGGCCTCCACGGCTGGCGCCGGGATCGAGTGCGCGGGTGCTGCGAGCGCTGCGGACTCCAGCGCGGCCGGCGCGCGTGCGAGCTCGTCGCGCGCGGGCTCCGACTCGCGCCCGTAGTAGAGGTAGGCCAGGCCGGCGGCGACGAGGGCGAGCAGCGTGACGAGGAGCTTGGCGTTCATGGCGAGGGGCAGTGCGGTCCAGGCGAGGACGGAGGGAGCGCGGGGGAGCTCGAGCGCCGCCAGCGCGGCCAGCACGCTGGTCCGGCCGTCCGGCCCGTGCGTGCGGCCCAAGCGCGCGCGCAGGCGCGCGGTGCCACGCGCGAGGCGTGTCTTGACGGTGGCCAGCGGGAGGCGCTCGCGCGCCGCGATCTCGCTCGGGCTGCGCTCCTCGAAGTAGCGCAGCAGGATCGTCGTGCGGTAGGGCTCGTCGAGCTCGAGCACGGCCTGCACCAGCTCGCGCTGCAGCGCGGCACGCTCGACCAGCTCGTGACTGGAGGGTTCGGCCTCGGCGCGCGCGCTGGCCTGTTCACGCGCCGAGCGTCGCGCCGCGCCGCGCCGTTCCGCCCGCAGCAGGTTGCGCATCACGGTCGCGATCCAGCCACGGAAGGGGCGCTCCAGGCCGGGGGGCCGCTCGAGCAGGCGCGTCCAGGTCTCCTGCGACAGGTCTTCGGCCCGCTCCGGGTCGTGGACCAGGCCGCGCGCCAGCCGTCGGATCCATTGCGCGTGCTCGAGCAGCAGGCGCGCGTCGGCGGGCGGCGGGGAGGAGCTCATGTCCGGCCCATGACATGCCGCGCCGCGCCGGGTGGATGCGCGAAAGCCGGAAACTCCGCCCGGCGGACTACGGGACGCTCGGCGCGCCCAGGCCCATGGGCAGCGCGACCACGTCGAAGGGCCGGCCCGCCGCGGCGGGATCGAAGCCCGCGGCCAGCGGCTGGCCGTCGTTCAGGAGCCCGAAGGCCCGGCCGTCGAAGCGCAACTCGAACAGCTTGCCCTGCTGGTCCAGCACCAGCCCGAGCATCTGGTTCGCGTCCGGCAGGCTGGTCAGGCGCACCTGCGCAGCCTTGTCCACGCCGGGCAGCAGCACGTCGGGCTGGATGCGCCAGCCGGTCGGCTGGAGGAGGGCCACGTTGAAGCTCCCGCGCGCACCCTGGCGCCGGAAGACCACGCACGCGATCCCGCTCGTGCCGATCCAGCAATTCTCGAGCAGCCGATTGCGCTGCGGACCCGCCAGGGTCAGCTCGGCCGTGTGGACCCATTCACCACCGTCCCAGACCGACACGGTCACGTCGTTGTCGGAGTCGGCCTCGCCCAGGGCGGCGCTGATGCGATCGCTGGTGGGATCGCTGGCGAGCACGATGTGCGCGCCGATCGCGTCGGTGCTGGGGTGTTGTCCGGTACGCCACTGGCCGCTGGCGCGTTCGAGCGTTGCCCAGCGCGTCTCCTCGGCGAAGACGCTGAAGCCCCAGGCCACCAAGAGGTCGCCCGAGAGGCTCTCGTAGGCGGCGTCGAAGGGCCGCCAGCCCGGGCGGAAGAGGGTGTTCGTCTCGAGCACGCGTGGCGGGCTCCACGTGAGGCCGTCCCACAGCAGCACCCGCAGGTCGCGCTGGTCGTCGAGCGCCACGAGCGCGAGCTCGTTCGAGTTCCGCCGGGCGACGAGCTCGACCCAGCGCAGGCGCGCGCCCGGGAAGAACCCGGGCACGGGCTGGGCGACGTTCCAGCCGCCGCGTTCGAGGATCTGGTAGCGCGGCAAGCCGTCGACGTCGGCGGCCACGAACAGCGCGCGACCCGAGCGCGCCTCGTATTCGAGGTCGAAGCGGCGCTCGCCGAGCTCTTCCAGCGGCAGACCGTCCAGGAAGGGCGCGAGCGCGGGCTCGTTCCAGCGTCGTCCGTCCCAGTGGCGCACGACGATGCGGCCCTGCGTGCCGGTGTCGACCTGCGCGGCCAGGAGCTCCTCGCGCGTCGCCAGCGGCGAGGCGCGCTGCTCCAGGAACACGACCTCGGCCTCGAGCAGCGGACCCGGTATGGTGCGCGTGGCGGTGGCCTCCGTGCGCGCCCAGGTGCGGGGGTACGCGCGTACGTCACCGGGGAGGGCATGCACCAGGCGCGCCCCACCCGCGGGAATCGATTCGAAGGCCGGCCCGCCCGGCGGGGGGTGGAAGCCCAGGTTGGTGGCGGATGCGTCGCCGTCCAGACCCTCGAGGACCTCGTCCACGCGCGAGGTGCGCGTGGCCAGCGATTGCCGCGAACCCAGCACCACATCGCGCGCGAGGTGGTTGCCGAGGTCGATCGCGATGCTCTGGGGCAGCAGGCGGAAGTCGTCGTCGTGCGCGCCGGGCGCGCCGAGGATCCCGTCCGGGCCGAAGGGATCGGCCAGCAGCGGGTTGGCCATCAGGTAGCCGCTGGGGGTGCGCGCGGTGCGCGCGACCGAGTGGCCCCAAACGAGGTTGGCGCAGGACTGGTAGGCAGTACCGAAGGGCAGGCTGACGGGCTCGCTGTGGCCCTCGGCCAGGATGTTCTCCTCGATCTTCCCGCTGCCGCCACGGACCTCCTCGAGCAGCTGTGGCCCCTCGTTGCCATAGAAGGTGTTGTAGCGCACCAGGCTGTCCACGGCGGGCAGGAGCAGCACCAGGCCGCTGCCGAGGTTGGCGTAGATCAGGTTGTTCTCGAGGCGCGCGCGCTCCGTCCCGGCCAGACGCACGCCGTCACCGCGGTTGGCGTCCACGCGGCAATCCTGGACCACGAGATCCAGGGCGCCCGCGACGCTCAGGCCGACGTCGTTCAGCTCCAGCTCGCAGGCGAGCACGCGCACGCCGCTCGAGTCCACGATCGAGAGTCCGCTGCCCGAGCCGCGCAGCGTCAGGCCTTGTACGACCACCTCGTGCGCGTCGCGCAGCTCCAGCGCGAAGGGCGCGCCTCCGGCCTCGATCACGACCTCGCCCGCGTCACCGGTCACCCGACCGCTCGGGTCGCCCGCGATCCACAGCGCTCGCGTGCCGCGCGAGTCGTGGCTCACCGTCAGCGGTCCGCTCTGGATCCCGGCGCCGACGTGGATCGTGGCCCCCGGCCCGGCCTGCTCGAGCGCGTGCGCGAGCGTGCGCCAGGCTGCGCGCGGCGCGCGACCCGTGTTGGCATCCGAGCCAGAGGCACGCACGAAGTAGGTCTCGGCCGGGATCAGCTGGAACTCGGCGGTGAGGGGACCGAGCTCGGTCCAGACCCCACCGCTCCCGGTGCGCGCGAGGATCGTCTTGAGCTCGCCCGCGAACGAGGCCAGGGTGCCGCTGGTGCGCCCGGAAACGTCGGTCGGCGCCAGCGCCTGGAACACGTTCCCCAGACCGCTGATCTCCAGCGCGACCGCCGCGTTCCGGATCGGCCTCCCGGAGCGGTTCGCCAGGCGCACCTCGATCGAGACGCTCGTCGTGCCGTCGGCCGGGGTGCCGAAGGCGGGCGTCACGCGGAACTCGGAGCCCTCCAGGTCGGGGACCCGTTCCGGATCCGCCGTCTCCAGCCCATTCCCGCCTCCTCCACCGCCGCCGCCCCCGCCGCCACCCGAACCGCCTCCGCCGCAGGCCGACAGGAGGCCCAGGCTGACCAGCGCAAGGGAGAGCAGAGCGAAGATCGAGCGACGGAGCATGGCCAAGACTCGGGTGGGGCGACCCGTTCGAACCAGCACCGGCAGGCAGGGTTACCGGGGCAGGAACTCAGAAGCATGGTCTCACGAATGAGACACCATCGATAGGTCTTACGTCGTCTACTGGTCACCGGATGCCGGCGAATCTCGGCGGAGGTCGTTTCGGGGGGTCGTCAAGGACCGGGCAAGCTCGGCCTGCGGCGCGATTCCCGGCGCCAGACGGCCAGGCGCGCGCGCTCGAGGCGGGCGGTGAACCCGCCGGGTAGCGGTCGCCCAAGGCGCGTCCGTTCCGAAGCATAGACGTCCAGGAAGCGCCCGGTTTCGCGCGCGTCGAGTCCCTCCAGGAAGAGGCAGGCCAGGTCGTGCTCGGGGCCGCGCCGGCCGCGCCCGGGGGCGACGCGCCAGGCATCGAGGAAGACGCAACGCGGCCCGAGGGGCCCGGAGCTCGCCAGCAGGTTGCGCGGGAAGAGGTCGCAGTGCACGAAGCCGAGCGAGTGCAGTCCGGCGAGGTCGCGCGCCAGGGCCGCCAGCAGCTCGGCGCGACGCGCCGGCGAGGCCGCCGGGAGGTGCTGCTGCAGGTCGGGCGCGTCGCTCAGCCACTCGCTGCACAGGAACTGGTAGCGCGGGAGCCCGCGCCGCTCGAGCACGCCGGCGAGCAGCGGACGCGGCGCCAGGAAACCGTGGGCGCGCAGCCAGGCGAGGTTGGCGAACTCCTGCAGGCGCGGGATCTCGGCCCCGAACAGGGCGCGGCGCAGGCCGTGACGGAGGGCCGGCCCGCGCGCGAGCGCCGAGCCCTTGAGGAAGACCGGCGTGCCCGCGAGCGTGCGCAGGCCGCGGGCGGAGCCGCGCTGGTGGGCGGCCCGCTCCAGCTCGGCGCGCAGCGACGCGAACAGCTCGGGCGCGCCCGCCAGACGCCAGCGCCCCGCGCGCGTGTCCTGGCGCTGGAGCTCCACGCTCACGCTCCCCGGCGCCTGCGCGCCACCACGAAGGTCTGGCGCGCGAGGAAGCGCAGCGTGTGCTCGAAGGCCAGCACCTCGGCCCCGGCGCGCTCGAAGGCCGCGGCCAGCGTGGTGCGTGGCCAGGCGTGGCGCCGCGGCGCGCGCGCGCCGGGGAACAGCCGCCGGCGCCAGGCCGGCAGCGAATCGGCGTCCCAGAACGAGGCGATCACGAGGCCGCGGCTGACGCGCACCAGCTCCGCCACCACGCGCGCGAGCGCGGTGGGCTCGCCGATGTGGTGCAGGAGCCGGCAGCACACCACCGCGTCGAAGCTCTCCGCGCGGAAGGGCAGGTGCTCCACGTCACCCGCGAGGAGGGCCGCACCGCGCGCCTCGTTCGCGTGCGCCGCGGCCAGCATCGCGCGCGACACGTCCAGGCCCACGTAGCGGCCGTGGCGCGCGAGGCGCGCGCGCAGGCGGCCGGTCCCGCAAGGCGCATCGAGCACGCACGCTTGCGGGCGCGGCTCGAGGTGCCGCGCGAGCAGCGCATCGATCCGGCGCGGGTCGCGCTGGCGCTTGCGCTCCGAGCTCCAGCGCCCGCCCGCGTAGTGCGCGCCGGCCGCCGGGCCCTGCCACTTCGCGCGCACCTTCGGGTCGACCACGCGCACGAGTGGAGCGCGCCTCGCTCCGGCGCGCAATCCTCGCCGCGCGCCGCGCTCCGGCCTTCCCTAGTCCGGCGAGCGAGCGCACAATCGCGGCTCTCATGCCCCTCGACTGGATGGACGTGGAGGCCGCCGGCGAGGTGGCCGCCGGTGGCAGCGGGTCCGCGCGGCCGCGCCCCACGCCGCCCGGCCACGCAGAGCCCGGGGCCGAGGCCCTGCTGGCCGGCCTGAACGAGGCCCAGCGCGCGGCCGTCCTGCACGGCGCCGGCCCGCTCCTGATCCTGGCCGGGGCCGGCTCGGGCAAGACGCGCGTGATCACGCGCCGCATCGCCTGGCTGGTCGCGACCCGCGCGGCCGCGCCGGGCGAGATCCTGGCGATCACCTTCACCAACAAGGCCGCGGGCGAGATGCGCGCGCGCTGCGCGGCCTTCTTCCCGGTCCAGGGCCTGTGGATCAGCACCTTCCACGCCATGGGGGCGCGCATCCTGCGGCGCGAGATCGAGGCCCTCTCCACGACCGGCGCGGGCAGCTGGACGCGCGACTTCTCGATCTACGACACCTACGAGCGCAACCAGCTCCTGAAGGAGTTCGTCAAGGCGCTGGGCTACGACACACAGCGCTTCCGGCCGGGCGCCATCGGAGCCTGGATCAGCGACGAGAAGAACCGCCGCTTCGACCCGGCGCACGCCGGCCGCGGCGGCGCGCCGCACGGGCTGGAGGGCGAGGTCTACGAGCAGGTGCGCAAGCGCTACGAGGACGCGCTGCGCGCCAACAACGCGCTCGACTTCGACGACCTCCTGCTCAAGGTGCTGGAGCTGTTCGAGCAGCACCCGGGGGTGCGCGACCAGTACGCGCGCCGCTTCCGCTACGTGCTGGTGGACGAGTACCAGGACACCAACCACGTCCAGTACCGCCTCACGCGCCACCTGGCCTCGCAGCACGGCAACCTGACGGTGTGCGGCGACCCCGACCAGTCGATCTACGGCTGGCGCGGGGCCGACATCGGCAACATCCTCGACTTCGAGCGCGACTTCGGCGCGGAGCAGCCGGCGGTGGTCGTCAAGCTGGAGCAGAACTACCGCTCCACCGAGTGCATCCTGCGCGCCGCCCAGGGCCTGATCCGCCACAATCGCACGCGCAAGGAGAAGGACCTGTGGACCGAGAAGACCAGCTCCGCGCGCGTGCGCGTGCTCGAGTGCGGCGACGAGAACGACGAGGCCATGTCGATCGGCGCGCGCATCCAGAGCGCGCTCGCGGCCGGCCGCCGGCCCGACCAGATCGCGGTCTTCTACCGCGTGAACTTCATGCAGCGCGCGCTGGAGCGCGCCCTGCGCCTGGCGGGCGTGCCCTACCAGATCGTGGGCGGGGTCGAGTTCTACGAGCGCCGCGAGGTGCGCGACCTCGTCAGCTACCTGCGCCTGATCGTCAACCCGCGCGACGACGTGGCCTGTGCGCGCGTGCTCAACGTGCCCGGGCGGGGCATCGGCACGAAGAGCGCCGACGAGCTGACGCGCTGGGCCACGGAGCGCGGCCTCGCGCTGGCGGCCGCGGTCACGAGCGAGGAGGCGCGCGCGCTGGTCAAGGGCCGTGCACGCCAGGGCCTGGCCGAGTTCGCGCGCCTGCTCGCGGGGCTCCTGCCGCACGCCACGGGCTCCGCGTCCGCGGCGCTGGAGGCCGTGCTGGCGGCCACCGACTACCGCCAGCACCTCAGCGAGTCGGGTGAGCCCGAAGCCGCCATGCGCGTCGACAACGTGGACGAGCTCCTGGCCGGCGCGCGCGAGTACGAGCGCGAGCAGCCCGCGGGAGGCCTGCGCGGGTACCTGCAGGACGTGGCCCTGGTCAGCGACGTGGACGCCTACGCGGAGGACACCGCGCGCGTCACGCTCATGACGCTGCACTCCTCGAAGGGGCTGGAGTTCCCGCTGGTGTTCATCGCCGGGCTGGAGGAGGGCATGCTGCCGCACGCCCTGGCGCTGGACGACGACCCCGAGGCCGGAGCCGAGGAGGAACGGCGCCTCCTGTACGTGGGCATGACGCGCGCGATGGACGAGCTGATGCTCACCCACGCGCGCACGCGCCTGCACTTCGGCGAGTCGAACTGGCAGAGCCCCTCGCGCTTCCTGGCCGAGATCCCGCGCGAGTGGCTCGAGGATGCGCACGAACCCGTGGATCCGGCCGAGGACGGCCCGCGCGTGGTGTGCGAGGAGGAGCCGGAGGCCGGCGAGCTCGTGCCGGGCGCGCGCGTCGAGCACGACCACTTCGGTTACGGCGTGGTCGAGCTGATCCAGGGCAGCGGCGCGAACCTGCGCCTCACGGTGCGCTTCGCCGGCGCCGGCACGCGCGTGCTGCTCGCGCAGTACGCCAAGCTGCGGATGGTGCGGTGAGCGAGTGGGCCGCCGAACTCGCCCGGCTCGCGGCCGAAGCGCGCGCCAGCGGGCGCGAGGAGGAGCTGGCGCTCGAGCTGTGGGGCGTGCTCGACCAGCTGCGCGCGGCGCGCCTCGGGCGCGCAGCCGGCGAGTTCCCCGGCCGCTACGGCATGATCAGCGCCGCGCCCGCGATGCAGCCCGTGTTCGAGCTGATCGAGCGCGTGGCGCCCAGCGACGTGCCGGTGCTGGTGCACGGCGAGACCGGCACCGGCAAGGAGCTCGTGGCCCACGCCCTGCACGCCAGCTCGCGCCGCGCCAAGAAGACCTTCCTGGCCGAGAACTGCGCGGCCGTGCCGGCCAACCTGCTGGAGAGCGAGCTCTTCGGGCACAAGAAGGGCTCCTTCACGCACGCCGTGGTCGACCGCCCCGGGCACTTCGTGACGGCCGACGGCGGCACGCTGTTCCTGGACGAGATCGGCGACATGCCGCTCGAGATGCAGTCGAAGCTGCTGCGCGTGCTGGAGAGCGGCGAGCTGCGGCCGGTCGGCTCCAGCCAGGTCGTACGCGTGGACGTGCGCATCGTGGCCGCCACGCACCGCGACCTGCCGGAGATGGTGCGCGCGCGCCAGTTCCGCGAGGACCTGTTCTACCGCCTGAAC